>NZ_JBIVJF010000074.1:0-1209 GCF_044750105.1 Kitasatospora sp. NPDC088861 | reverse complement strand
CGGCCAGAGCGTGCAGCGCGAGGCCGTCCCCCTGTCCGGCCTCTGCGGCGGGCGGCAGTACGGCTGGAAGGAGCTGTGGGCCGGGTTGCCGGTCCGGTCAGGTGTCCGCGGTGGGCTCCTGGCGGTGTTGGGTGCGGCGGAGTTGTTCGTTGAGGCGCAGGGCTTCTTCGAGTTGGTCTTCGAGGATGATGATGCGGCAGGCGGCTTCGATGGGGGTGCCCTGGTTGACGAGGTCGCGGGCGCGCATGGCGATGCGCAGTTGGTAGCGGGAGTAGCGGCGGTGGCCGCCTTCGGAGCGCAGGGGGGTGATGAGGCGGTGTTCGCCGAGGGCGCGTAGGAAGCCGGGGGTGGTGGCGGTCATTTCGGCGGCGCGGCCCATGGTGTAGGCGGGGTAGTCGTCGTCGTCGAGCTTGTCGGGTGTGTCGGGGCTGGTCGTTGTAGTCACTGCACCTCTCTGGTTCTCGGGGAGAACGCGTCGAGGGGCCCCGGGGCCGTATCGGCTCCGGGGCCCCGAAGGGGAACAACACCATCTACCGGCCTGGGCCGGTCCTGTTGCTTCCGCGCTGCCCCTGGGGAGGGTCGTGCGGGGATCGCGTATGCGTGACCGGAAACCACCGTCCTCGCGTTGGGGTCTGCGGTGTCCGCCCGGGCGAGTGTTCACGGGCCGGGCGATCCTGATGGCGCTTGCGCCCTCCGTTCATCCTCTGTACTGAACTGTCACTTTCGTACTGCTGGTACCGCTGGTACCGCTGGTACTGCTGGTACTGCACCTGCTGGACTGCGTACTGCTGGTCGGTGGCCGTGAGGGCCCACCCGGTCCGGCAGCCCGGCCCCGTCGGCCGTCCCGCGTCTGCGGTGACCCTGGAACCCCACTGCCCGGACCCCTCGGCACGCGCGCCCGCAGTCTGGGCGCCTTTGCCGAGGCCGTGCCTGTCTCGCGACTGCCGGTACTGCACTCACTGAACTGCGTCCTACTGGTACCGCTGGTGGCGGCCCCTGATACCTGCGGGCCGCCCGGTCCGGAAGCCAGCCCCGTCGCCGTCCTGCACCTGCCTGGCTTCGGAACTCCACTGCCGGACCGAACTGCGAACTTCTGTCAAACAACCCCGGCCAGTTCGTGTCTGGCCGGTATCGCCGACTGCTGTCTACGAGAGAAACGTTAGACCCACCCACGAGCAATGTCTACTCCGGCGCACACAGATTTTGCGA
>NZ_JBIVJF010000073.1:0-1263 GCF_044750105.1 Kitasatospora sp. NPDC088861 | reverse complement strand
GACGCGGGGAAGCCGGAACGGAAGCAGACGCGGAGGAGACGTCTGCGGTGCCTGCTCCCTTCTGTGGTCCCGGTGAGTGCAGCACGGACGGGAGAGCCAGGCACAAGGCTGCCGCGGTGCAGGCCGCGGTCGCAGCGAGGGCACGCCGGCGGTGCCGGCGCCGGTCGGCGCGTCGGCGGATCTCCGCTGCGGGCAGTGTCGGCGCGGGCATCTGCGTGCCGAGCAGCCGCAGCCTGTCGCCGAGGGTGTCGTGGATGGGGTCAGACACGAAGCTTTCCTTCCTCGCTGGTCGGGGCTTGGTCGGCGAGTCTGCCCGCGAGCGCGGCCCGGCCGCGGGCGAGGCGACTCTTGACGGCGCTGACACTGGCGCCAGTCTCGGCCGCGACCTGCTCGACGGAGAGGTCGCACATGTGGTGCAGGACCAGGGCGCTCCGCTGCGCCTCGGGCAGGTCGCGTAGCGCGGCGACCAGCATCAGGTGCTCCTCGGTGGGCGGCTCGATGGTGGGCGGTTCTTGGCGGTGGTGGCGTCCGGCTAAGTGCAGGCCCCGGGCCACACGTCGCCAGCGGGAGATGGCCAGCCGCCGGGCCGTGGTCCGGATCCATGCCTCCGGGGCGTTGTCCGGGTCGAAGGTGTGCCTTCGGTCCCACGCGCGGATGAACGCCTCCTGGACCACGTCCTGTGCTTCGGACCAGCTGCCGGTCAGCGCGTAGAGCTGCCCGGTCAGGCGGGAGAAGGACGCCGCGTAGAACGCGTCGAACTCCTGTGGCGTCATCAAGGGCCTTTCTTCCGGGCTGTCCGTCAGCTTGCGGCACAGGCGGCTCGCGAGGAAGCACTCCTCGGCTGCGGCTGTGGAGCCGTGCGTCCTGGACGGAGCGTCCCGTCCTGTACGCACGAGCACCACCCCAGGGTTGCGCCCGCGGCCTATGACCTGGATCACGTGCGCGGGGTGCGACCTGCCGAGCGTCGGGAGACCTACAGGGGCGCAGGCGTCAACCGGACGCCCGGCAGAAAAGGACACGGATTCATGCGTATCCGCCCGATCACACTCATCGCCGCCACCGCCGTAGCCATCGCGACCGCAGGAGGAATAGCCACCGCCGCAACCAGCACCTCCACGCCCACCCCCACGGCCCACGGCGAGCCCTCCGCTGTGCCCTCCGCTGTGCCCTCCGCTGCGCCCTCCGCTGCGCCCTCCGGCGCCGGCTCGGCCGACGCCTCGGTGGCTCCCGGCAGTGGCCCGTCCGTTACCCGTTCGACTGCCA
>NZ_JBIVJF010000072.1:0-1299 GCF_044750105.1 Kitasatospora sp. NPDC088861 | reverse complement strand
CTTGGGTTCTAGCGGTCGTCGCAACACCCGAGCTCAAGGTGTGCGATGGACTTCGAGATCCGAGGGGACCGGAAGCCGCAGGGGCCCAGGAAGCTCCGCGGCGAGCGGGAGGAATACTTCCGGCTCGTGCAGCAGGGCTACAGCAACAGAGAGGCGTCCCGGCTCGTGGGTATCCACGAGCGGACCGGTCGTGAGTGGCGCCACGGCCGGCCCGAGGGGCGTGTGAAGAGGCCGAGGCCGCCCGCGCGGGCGGCCGTCCCCTCACCGTCCGGGCCGTCCCGGTACCTGCGCGAGGACGAACGCATCCACATCGCCGACCGGCTGCGGGAGAAGGCCACCGTCCGCGCGATCGCCGCCGAACTGGGCCGCAGCCCCTCCACGGTCAGCCGGGAGATTCGCCGCAACCGCCATCCAGGCAGCGGCAGTTACCGGCCCCACGCCGCGCAGGCCCGCGCCGACGCCCGCCGGCCCCGGCCCAAACCCGGCAAGATCAGCCAGAGCCCGCAGCTACGGGACTTCATCCAGCGCCAACTGGACCGGAAATGGAGTCCGGAGCAGATCTGCCAGGCTCTGCGGGACACCTTCCCCGAGCGGCCGGAGATGCACGTGGCCCACGAGACCGTCTACCAGGCCCTCTACATCCAAGGACGGGGCGAACTGCGGCGCGAGCTGGCCGGTGCCCTGCGCAGCGGCCGCGCCCGCCGCGTCCCCCAGCGCCAGGCCGACTGCCGCAGGCCTCGCTTCATCGACCCGATGGTCATGATCAGCGAACGCCCCGCCGAGGTCGAGGACCGGGCGGTGCCCGGGCACTGGGAGGGCGACCTGATCCTCGGCAAGGACGGCGCCTCCGCGATCGGCACCCTGGTCGAACGCGCCACCCGCTACGTCATGCTCCTGCACCTGCCCCACGGCCGCACCGCCGAGCGCGTGCGCGACGCCCTGGTGGAGACCGTGCGGACCCTGCCGACGCATCTGGTGCGGTCGCTGACCTGGGACCAGGGCTCCGAGATGGCCTCCCACGGCTCGTTCACCGTCGCCACCGGCGTCCCGGTCTACTTCTGCGACCCGGCCAGCCCCTGGCAGCGCGGCTCCAACGAGAACACCAACGGCCTCCTGCGGCAGTACTTCCCCAAGGGCACCGACCTGTCCGCCCACACCCCGGAACACCTGACCCACGTCGCCGCCGAACTCAACAGCCGCCCACGCAAAACGCTCGGCTGGGAAACCCCAGCCGAGCGCCTGCATAAACTCATCGCGGCCTGATCAAACCGACCACGTGTTGCAACGACCCCTAGAAAC
>NZ_JBIVJF010000071.1:0-1323 GCF_044750105.1 Kitasatospora sp. NPDC088861 | reverse complement strand
TGCTGCAATGACACGACTTCGGTGATGTGCTTGAGCCCCGCTACATTGTCGGCGCGGAATCACTTGACCAGTGAGCTATTACGCACTCTTTCAAGGGTGGCTGCTTCTAAGCCAACCTCCTGGTTGTCTCTGCGACTCCACATCCTTTCCCACTTAGCACACGCTTAGGGACCTTAGTCGGTGTTCTGGGCTGTTTCCCTCTCGACCATGGAGCTTATCCCCCACAGTCTCACTGCCACGCTCTCACTTACCGGCATTCGGAGTTTGGCTAAGGTCAGTAACCCGGTAAGGCCCATCGCCTATCCAGTGCTCTACCTCCGGCAAGAAACACGTGACGCTGCACCTAAATGCATTTCGGGGAGAACCAGCTATAACGGAGTTTGATTGGCCTTTCACCCCTAACCACAGGTCATCCCCCAGGTTTTCAACCCTGGTGGGTTCGGTCCTCCACACGGTCTTACCCGCGCTTCAACCTGCCCATGGCTAGATCACTCCGCTTCGGGTCTTGGGCATGCAACTCAGACGCCCTATTCGGACTCGCTTTCGCTACGGCTACCCCACACGGGTTAACCTCGCTACACACCGCAAACTCGCAGGCTCATTCTTCAAAAGGCACGCAGTCACGGCCCACCAGCAAGCTGATGAACGACGCTCCCACGGCTTGTAGGCACACGGTTTCAGGTACTATTTCACTCCGCTCCCGCGGTACTTTTCACCATTCCCTCACGGTACTATCCGCTATCGGTCACCAGGGAATATTTAGGCTTAGCGGGTGGTCCCGCCAGATTCACACGGGATTTCTCGGGCCCCGTGCTACTTGGGAGTTTCTCAAACGAGCCGTACAGATTTCGTCTACGGGGGTCTTACCCTCTACGCCGGACCTTTCGCATGTCCTTCGACTACCCATACGGTTTCTGACTCGCCGACCGGCCGGCAGACCGATCAAGAAAAATCCCACGACCCCGCGATGGCAACCCCTGCCGGGTCTCACACCATCACGGTTTAGCCTCATCCGGTTTCGCTCGCCACTACTCCCGGAATCACGGTTGTTTTCTCTTCCTGCGGGTACTGAGATGTTTCACTTCCCCGCGTTCCCTCCACACTGCCTATGTGTTCAGCAGCGGGTGACAGCCCATGACGACTGCCGGGTTTCCCCATTCGGAAACCCCCGGATCAAAGCCTGGTTGACGGCTCCCCGGGGACTATCGTGGCCTCCCACGTCCTTCATCGGTTCCTGGTGCCAAGGCATCCACCGTGCGCCCTTAAAAACTTGGCCACAGATGCTCGCGTCCACTGTGCAGTTCTCAAACAACGACCAGTCAC
>NZ_JBIVJF010000070.1:0-1328 GCF_044750105.1 Kitasatospora sp. NPDC088861 | reverse complement strand
CTAGTAGGGCTTGGTCAGGTTTGTATGGATGTGGGTATGTCGCGGTGGCAGGTGGGGCAGGCGCCGGCCCAGGTTGCGAGGAGGAACTGCATTTCGCGGACGACCTGGTAGAGACTCAGGCCGGTGCCGTTTCTTTTGGGGCACGGGCCAGCCTCCGCAGGGTGCAGAAGGCGTGGGCGAGGGCGACGAGGGTGACATGGTGGTGCCAGCCGTTGAAGGTGCGGCCCTCGAAGTGGGCGAGTCCCAGGGCCTGTTTCATCTCCCGGTAGTCGTGCTCGATGCGCCAGCGGAGTTTGGCCAGGCGGACCAGGGTGGTCAGCGGGGTGTCGGCGGGCAGGTCGCAGAGCCAGAACTGCACCGGCTCGGGCTCCTTGGCGGGCCACTCGGCCAGCAGCCGGCACTCGGGCAGTTCCGCACCGTCGGCCCGGTCGCGGATCTCCCGTCCGGCGGGTCGCACCCGCAGCGCGACGAACCGCGAGTACATGCGCTTGCACCCCGTGCGGCCCCTGCCCGGGCGTGAGCCCTCGCGCCAGGACACCGGCCTGGCCGCACCGCGTCCCGCCTCGATCACCAGCGCCTTCACGCTCTTCGCCGGATCGGGATACCGGGCCACCGGCGGCCGTCCGGTCCCGCTGTAGGGCGGGGTGAGGGGCCGGGCGGAGCCCGGCTGGGCGCTGAGGGTGGTGGAGATGCCCACGACGTAGTTCATCCCGCGCTCGTTCACGCCCAGCCGGAACGCGGCCGTGTCGCCGTAGCCGGCGTCCGCGACGGCCAGCGGGACATCCACGCCCCAGGAACGGGTCTCGTCGATCATGTCCAGGGCGAGCTGCCACTTCTCCACATGCCCCAGGTCCACCGGGATGCCGCACTGCTGGCGGCGGGCCACCTTGAGCGGATCGGCCTTGTCGGAGGCAGGATCCCAGGACCTGGGGAGGAACAGCCGCCAGTCGACGGCGGAGGAGGCTTGGTCGGTGGCCAGGTGCAGCGAGACGCCCACCTGGCAGTTGGTCACCTTGCCCGCGGTTGCGGTGTACTGCCTCGACACGCACGCGGAGGCGTCCCCGTCCTTGAGGAACCCCGTGTCGTCGATGATCAGCGCCGTCGGCTTCAGCTCGGCTTGCATCCTCCAGGCCAGCCGGGCCCGCACATGCGCCGGGTCCCACGGGCTGGTGGTCACGAAGTGTGCCAGCGCCTGCCGGTTGCCGTCCTCACCGAGCCGCGCGGCCATCGGCTCCACCGACTTGCGCCGCCCGTCCAACAGCAGTCCCCGCACATACGCCTGCCCCCAGCGATGCTGATCCGCGCGCGTAAACGCCTCGAACATCTCC
>NZ_JBIVJF010000069.1:0-1438 GCF_044750105.1 Kitasatospora sp. NPDC088861 | reverse complement strand
CCAATGCCGGTGACTTTAGGTTGCTCCTGGCTGGGTGATGGTGACTGTCGCCGGTTCTGGTTGCGGCCAGTTGCGGTGTTGGGAGCGTTTGAGGGGCCAGTTGGACATCTTGCGTTTGATGACGCGGGGGCAGGTCCGCCTGCGGCGTTCGGGTAGCAGGCGGTCGGTGATCTCAGCCAGGGTGCGGGTCAGCGCGCTGGCGAGTGTGCCGGGGGGAAAGCGCCGCCTGGGCGGGGACCTGGCGGCGTACGACCCGCAGGCTGCGGGTGAAGGACAGGCGGTCGGGGTCCAGGCCCTCGCTGAGGGCGGCCTGGTGCATCAGCTGCCGGATGGCGTGGTGGACCAGGAGGAGTCCGTACACCTCCTGCTCGACGCCCCACGGGTACTTCGAGCGCAGGACGAGTTTGGGGCCGCGCTGGTGGGTCTTGATCTCGTCCAGCGTGGTCTCGATCTCCCACCGCTGGACGTAGAGCGCGGCCAGCTCGGCTGCCGGTGCCGCTTCGGGGTCGAGGACGGTGGTGACCAGCCGGTAGACGCTCTGGTCGCCGGTCGTGGTCAGGGTGTACTCGACGACCCGCACGGTCACCGGGTTGCGGCGGCTCTTTCGGTCCGGTTCGGCGTGGACAGTGCTGAGGTAGGAGCCGTCGGAAAGGACCCGCAGCACGGGCAGGGCGGCGTTGGTGCGGACCCGCCACAGCAGGTCCGCGCCGCTCGCCCGTGCGGCCTGCCACAGCTCGAAGCCGTAGAAGCCCCGGTCGGCCAGCAGCAGCATCCCCTCCCGCAGAAGGGGGAACAGCCGCCGGGACAAAGACTGCTCACTGACCGACAGCGGGCCAATGGCCGCGCCGAACATCGCATGAGTGCCGCACTCGGCCAGCCCCACCACCCTGGCCTGCGGAAACGCACTCGCCCCACGGCCGGACACGTGCCGGCCGAAGAACTCGGTGTTGGCGTCGGTGTCCGCCAGGTCCAGGCAGGTGCCGTCCACTGCCACCACACGCCACCGCCGGTACCAGGCGCCCGTCGTTTCGGGCACGGCCAGCGGGCGGCAGACCCGCGCGAACAGCACCTTCAACGGCTCGACCCCCAGCCGTCGGCGGGCCCGGCCGATCGCGGCGGTCGTGGGCACCCGCCACGACCGCCGCCCGTCCCCGAGCCCCTCACCCAGCAGCCGGGCGACCTCCTCGTAGCCCTGCCCGAAGAACAGGCACATCGCCAGCACGAAGTACACAACCACCCGCGCCGGCAGCAGACGACTGCGTTTCTCACCCCGCCCGGTCTCGGCGATCACCTCATCGACCAGCCCCGGCGGGAACGCCCGGGTCAGTACCCCGATCGCGATCCGGTCCGATATCCGCTCACTCGCAGGCGCCTTGACCTGCCCCACCCTCGCCACACCACAACCAACGAGACACCGACCACAAAGTCACCGGCATTG
>NZ_JBIVJF010000067.1:0-1873 GCF_044750105.1 Kitasatospora sp. NPDC088861 | reverse complement strand
TTCAGGGACGGGAAGCCGTTCTCACTCATCGGTGGTCCTCCTCGTCCAGGGCGCCGATCGCCGCCGACAGCACGTCCGCCAACTGCGCCGCCTTGAACGGCAGCCCACGCACCTGGTTGTAGGACTCCGCGTCCACCAGGTACTTCGCCCGCAGCAGCAGCGCGAGCTGGCCCAGATTCATCTCCGGCACGACGACCTTCTCGTAACTCCTGAGCACCGCGCCCAGGTTGGCCGGGAAGGGATTCAGGTGACGCAGGTGCGCCTGAGCGACCTCCCCGCCGTCCGCCCGCACCCGCCGCACGGCCGCGGTGATCGGCCCGTACGTCGAACCCCACCCCAGCACCAGCACCCGCGCCTCGCCACTCGGGTCGTCGACCTCCACATCGGGGACGGCGACCCCGTCGACCTTCGCCTGCCGGGTACGGACCATGAAGTCGTGGTTCGCCGGATCGTAGGAGATGTTCCCCGTCCCGTCCTGCTTCTCGATCCCGCCGATCCGGTGCTCCAGCCCCGGCGTACCGGGCAGCGCCCACGGCCTGGCCAAGGTCCTCGGATCCCGCAGATAGGGCCAGAACGAGCCGTCCTCGCGGTTCGGCCCGGTCGCGAAGTCCGCACTGACCAGCGGGAGTTCCTCCACCTCCGGGATCCGCCACGGCTCCGAGCCGTTCGCCAGGTAGCCGTCCGAGAGCAGGAACACCGGCGTCCGGTACGTCACCGCGATCCGCGCCGCCTCCAGCGCCGCGTCGAAGCACTCCGCCGGCGTCGCCGGAGCGACGATCGGCACCGGCGCCTCACCGTTGCGCCCGAACATCGCCTGCAGCAGATCCGCCTGCTCCGTCTTGGTCGGCAGACCGGTGGAGGGCCCACCGCGCTGGATGTCCACCACCAGCAACGGCAGCTCCAGCGACACCGCCAGACCGATCGTCTCACTCTTCAACGCCACCCCGGGGCCCGAGGTCGTCGTCACCCCCAGCGCGCCACCGAAGGACGCGCCGAGCGCCGCACCGATCCCGGCGATCTCGTCCTCGGCCTGGAAGGTACGGACCCCGAAGTTCTTGTGCCGGCTCAGCTCGTGCAGGATGTCCGACGCCGGCGTGATCGGGTACGAACCCAGGTACAGCGGCAGCCCGCAGCGCTGCGCGGCGGCGATCAGGCCGTAGGAGAGCGCCAGGTTCCCCGAGATGTTGCGGTAGCGCCCGGCCGGGAGCCTGGCCGGCGGCACCTCGTAGGAGACCGCGAAGGTCTCCGTGGTCTCACCGAAGTTCCAGCCCGCCTTGAAGGCGCTGATGTTCGCCTCGGCGATCTGCGGCTTCTTCGCGAACTTGCCGCGCAGGAAGCTCTCCGTCCCTCGGGTGGGGCGGTGGTACATCCAGGACAGCAGCCCCAGCGCGAACATGTTCTTGGCCCGCTCGGCGTCCTTGCGCGCCAGCCCGCTGTCCTTCAACGCCTCCAGAGTCAGCGTCGTCAGCGGCACCTTGTGCAGGTGGTAGCCCTCCAGCGAGCCGTCGGCCAGCGGGTCCGCCGCGTAACCGACCTTCGCCAGCGCGCGCTTGGTGAACTCGTCCGTGTTGACGATGATCTGCGCGCCGCGCGGCAGGTCCTCCAGGTTCGCCTTCAGCGCCGCCGGGTTCATCGCCACCAGCACGTTCGGCGCGTCCCCCGGGGTGAGGATGTCGTGGTCCGCGAAGTGCAGTTGGAAGGACGACACGCCCGGCAGCGTCCCGGCGGGCGCCCGGATCTCGGCCGGGAAGTTCGGCAGCGTGGAGAGGTCGTTGCCGAACGACGCCGTCTCCGAGGTGAACCGGTCACCGGTGAGCTGCATGCCGTCACCCGAGTCACCGGCGAAACGGATGATCACCCGGTCCAGTCGGCG
>NZ_JBIVJF010000066.1:0-2929 GCF_044750105.1 Kitasatospora sp. NPDC088861 | reverse complement strand
TCGGCGGTGAGGGAGGGGCGGCCGGTGTAGCCGCGGGCGAGTCCGGCGCCGGCGATGTAGAGCTCGCCTGCCACGCCGGCGGGTACGGGCTGTAGTGCGGTGTCGAGGACGTACGTCCGGGTGTTGGCCAGCGGGCGGCCGATCGGCACCACGTTCGGGACCGCCGAGGCGGGGGTCATGGTGAAGGTGGTCTTGATGGCCGTCGTCTCGGTGGGCGCGTAGACCGCGACGACGGAGGTGTCCGGGCACGCCTGGAAGAGCCGGCGGACGGCCTCGGGCGGGACGACGTCGCCGCCGGTCCACACCTGCCGGACGGCCCGGAAGGCCTCCGGCGTCTCCTCGGCCATCAGCCGCAGCAGGCCCGAGGGCGCCTGGACCAGGGTCACCCGGTGGGTGGTGATGGTCTCGGCGAGGCGCCGGATGTCCAGCTCGCCGGGCTCGGCCAGCACGATCGCCCCGCCGGTGACGAGCGGCGCCCAGATCTCGGTGGTGGAGGCGTCGAAGGCGGTGGGCGAGTGCAGCAGGACACGCTGGTGGTGGCCCGCGCGGAAGTGCTGGTTGCCCAGCAGGTCCACCACGTTGCGGTGGGTGACGGCGACGCCCTTGGGCAGGCCGGTCGAGCCCGAGGTGTACATCACGTAGACCAGCTGGCCGGGGTGCACGGGCACGGCCGGGTCGCCCGCCTCGGGGGCCGTGGCGAGCAGGGCGTCGGTGACCTCGACGGTGGCGAAGCCGCCGGTGGCGAGGACCGGATGCCCGTGGTGGGCCGGGTCGGTGAGCAGCAGGCCGGTGCGGGTGTCGGTGAGGATGTGCTGGAGCCGGTCCAGCGGGTAGCGGTCGTCCAGCGGGACGTACGTGCCGCCCGCCTTGGCGATCGCGAGGACGGCCGTGAGCAGCCCGGCGGAGCGCTCCATCAGCACCGCCACCGGCTGTTCGGCGGTCAGGCCGCGAGCCAGCAGCAGGGCGGCGAGGCGGTTGGCGCGGCCGTTCAGTTCGGCGTAGCTGAGCTGTTCGGCGTCGGTGATCAGGGCGGGGGCGTCGGGGGTGGCGGCGGCCTGGGCCTCGAACAGCCGGGGCAGGCTGGTGTCGGGCACCGGTGCGGTCGGTCCGTTCCAGCCGGTGAGCAGGTGCTCGCGTTCGGCGGGGTCGAGGATCTCGATGCTGCCGAGCGGGGTGTCCGGGTCGGCCGCGACGGCGCGCAGGACGCGCAGCAGCCGCTCGGCGAGGGCGGTGGCGGTGGCGTGGTCGAAGAGGTCGGCCGCGTAGTCGACGGCGCCGCGGACACCGAGGCAGTCGCCGTCCTCCGTGAGGTGCTCGACGAAGTTGAAGTTCAGGTCGAACTGGGCCTGGGCCTCGCCGGCCTCGACCGGCCGGGCCGAGGCCGGGCCGAAGGCGAGGTCGCCGGCCCGCTCGGTGTTCAGGGTGACGAGCGACTGGAAGAGGGGGTGGCCGGCGGTGCGGGTGGGGTTGAGGTGTTCGACCAGGCGCTCGAAGGGGATGTCCTGGTGGTCGTAGGCGTCGAGGTCGGTGCGGCGGACGCGGTCCAGCAACTCGCGGAAGCTCGGGTCGCCGGACGTGTCGGTGCGCAGCAGCAGGGTGTTGACGAAGAAGCCGACCAGGTCGTCGAGGGCTTCGTCGGTGCGTCCGGCGACGACGGTGCCGATCGGCAGGTCGGTGCCCGTACCGAGGCGGGTGTAGAGGGTGGCGACGGCGGCTTGCAGGGCCATGAAGAGGCTGGCGTTCTGCGTGCCGGCCAACTCGGCCAGGGCGGTGTGCAGTTCGACGTCGAGTTCCAACTCGGCGGCGCCGCCCCGGCGGGTGGGCGCGGCCGGGCGCGGCCGGTCGTACGGGAGCGCCAGCTCCTCCGGGAGGCCGGACAACGCGTGCTGCCAGTAGGCGAGTTGAAGGGAGACGACGCTCTCGGGGTCGTCCTCCTCGCCGAGCAGCTCGCGCTGCCAGAGGGTGTAGTCGGCGTACTGCACCGGCAGCGGCTCCCACTGCGGTGCGGTGCCGGCGAGGCGGGCTTCGTAGGCGGTGGCGAGGTCGTGCAGGAGCGGGGCGACGGACCAGCCGTCGCTGGCGATGTGGTGCGTCAGCAGCAGCAGGACGTGCTCGCCCGGCGAGGGGAGGGCGTACAGCCAGGCGCGGACGGGGAGGTCGGCGGCGAGGTCGAAGACCTGCCCGGCGTCCTCGCGCAGCCGCTCGGACAGTTCGGCCTCGTCGGCCACCGGCACCCGGTGCAGCGGCGGGCGCCCCTGGTCGAGGATGTGCTGGTGGGGCTGGCCGTCGGTGGTCGGGAAGACGGTGCGCAGCACCTCGTGCCGGGCCACCACGTCCCACAGCGCGCCTTCGAGGGCGGCGGCGTCGAGCTCGCCGGTCAGCCGGAGGGCGAACGGCGTGTTGTAGAGGGCGCTCGGGCCCTCGAACTGCTCGATGAACCAGAGCCGCTGCTGGGCGAACGACAACGGGATCAAGGTCTGCCTCCGACTGGCGACTTACGGCTGCTGTGGCTGCTGTGGCTGCTGGGGCTGGTAGGGCTGGTGGGGTTCGGCGGTCGCGGGACGCGGCGGGCCGCGCCGCCGGCCGGGCCGGCGGCGGGCGCGCATCCTGTGGTGGACGGGGCCGCGAGGTGGGCGGCAGGTCAGGCCGGGCCGCCCGGGCGGCGCATCGGCCGCAGGGCCGGGCGGGCCTTCTTCGGCGCGGCTGTCTGCTCGCGCCCGGGCAGGACGGCGGCCAGGGCGGCGACCGTGGGAGCGTCGAACAGGGTGCGGATCGGCAGCTCCGTCCCGAGGGCGGTGCGGATGCGGCTGACCAGCCTGGTGGCGAGCAGCGAATGGCCGCCGAGGTCGAAGAAGCGGTCGTCGATGGTGACGGTGGTGAGTCCGAGGACGTCGGCGAAGAGTGTGCAGAGGGTTTGTTCGGTGGTGTT
>NZ_JBIVJF010000065.1:0-3040 GCF_044750105.1 Kitasatospora sp. NPDC088861 | reverse complement strand
GGACCGGCAACCCGGCCCACAGCTCCTTCCAGCCGTACTGCCGCCCGCCGCAGAGGCCGGACAGGGGGACGGCCTCGCGCTGCACGCTCTGGCCGCCCCGGAGATGGGCGACACCACTACGGCGCGCCTCACGCGAGAGCGGCGAACGAGACCGCGCCGGCCTTCATCCAGGGCCCGCACCGACGCGTGGTGCGTTAACGCCAGCCCTTTGAGGTGAGCGCGGCGAGGACGGCGGCCTGGGCGGCGGCCAACTGCTGCCACGCGGTGTCGAGTTCGCCAGTAACGTCCGCATCGTCCGGCTCGTCCGTGGTGGTGTCGGTGGGGCGCTTCATCGGCTGCGGCGCGCAGGTACGAGGGTGCCGGTGTCCAGGTGGGGGGGTGGTGTCGTCGCTGGGCGCGGCCTCGTCCGGTCCCAGGGTGGTCTGGAGCTGGGCGAGTTGACGTTCGACGCCGGTCAAGCTGGCCGCGCGATCCACGGTGACGACGCCGTCCACGACGCGGCGCAGCGGGTCGGCGAGCAGCCCAGCGCTGCGTTCGGCCAGGACTTCGGTCGCGACGGCGCGGGCAGCGCCGAGACGGTTGTACCGGTTGGTGAGGTCGTCGGCGGGGGTGGCGGTGCCGAGTGGTGCCGAGTTGGGATTGTAGCCAGGCGAGGACGGGCGGTTCCATGCGCTTCCGCTCGTACTTCAGCCTCGCGGCCTCAGCCTCCGCCGCACGGGACCGCATCCTGCCGACAGGCTCACCAGCCTTGCGCCCGGCGCGGCGGACCGCTGCCTCGTACGCCGGGCCGAGATCCGCTCGATCGGCGCCCCGGGGCCTACCCGAGGCCGCGAGAGGCACCACTGGGGTGGCAGGCATCTCGGGCCCGCCACCCCTGAAGCCGTACTGCTACGAACGCTGTCAGCCGACTCGCCATTTCTGGCCGGCGTTGTTGGAGTTGCAGGCCCACACGCCCAGCCCGTCGCCCTCCCGGTCAGCGGTGAGGCAGCCGCCTGCCGCGTTCACGAGCTGGTTCCAGCCGTCGCCCACACCCTGGAACGACCAGAGCTGGTTGTTGTTGCCGTCCTGGGCGTGGGCGAGATGGGTCCGGTGCGTATCCGGGTTGTGGTCGATGACCATGCCGCCACCGTAGGCCGTCTCGATCTGCCACATCCCGTTGCCCTTGTCCCAGAAGACCCATTCGTTGTTGGGATTCTCCGCTTCGCCCCGGGCGGCCTGGACCTCGGGACCCGGGGCGGTGCTGCCGCCTTCGAGATCGGCTTCGAATCCGTTGTTCGCCGACATGAGTTCCTCATGGACGCCGCTGGACGGCAACTCGCTGCCGGAATCCCGGACCGAGGGCGAGAATTGGACTGCGGCCTCCCCGCCGGACGTCTGGTACTCAATGGGTGCCTCGAGCAGGCCCGACGCGTCCGCGATGTCGACGAACTTCAGGACGCTCCCGCAGAACCGGCCGCCCCCTTCGGGGCAGGAGACCGGCTGGTCACCTGCCGAAATGATCCCGACCGCCGTGACGCCCTCAGGCGCGGGGACGAACACCGGCCCGCCGCTGTCTCCCCTTCCGGCCGCCGGGCCGTTCGACTGCTGCTTCGCGCTCCACGCAGGCCCGAACAGCTTGCTGTTGCCATTGCCGTCCTGGGCCTCGTACTGGAGAACCTTGCGCTTGACCTGGATCCCCCCAGCTCGCCGGAACTGGCCCCGGAGGTGATCACGATGTTGCCCACCACCGGACTGTCGGCGCCGACCACCGCGGACTTCGTCTGTCCTTGGGAGCCGCTACTGTTTGTACTGGCGCCCCGCCACACAGTCGGCTTGAAGAAGTCGGTGTTGCCGGCCTTCACGAGCGCCACGTCGACCGTGGTGTTCCGGTGGCTGACCTCAGCCGAGTCCAGGTTCGCGAACCACCCGCCCCAACCGTCGTATACGTCTTTCCTGTTCTCATCGGGGAAGCAGTGGCGCGCTGTGAACGCCCTCCCGTTGGTAGCCGTACGCTGGTCGTCCACGTGGCGCCGACGGGGCGGACCCCACCATCCGGTGCGGGAGCACGAACAGCGGGCCGTCCCGTCGCTGTCTGTCGTCAAGTCACCCGTTCATCAGCCTGGTACGGCGATCGAACGGACGGAGCCTGCGGGCCTGGCTGATGCGGCACCGTCGTGGAAGGTGCCAGCCGTGCTTCACGTGGTGCGGATCGCTGCGCCGGAAGCCCTGGTCGGCACCCGGTCGTACGCGGCGGTCGGACAGTTGTGCCGCGTTCGCACCCCAGGTCGGCGAGCCGCTCGGACTCCCTACCGGCCGTCGCACACCCCGCCTGACGCCGGCTCGACGCGCTCGGTGGCCGGCCTCGGCTGACGCCGGTCCACGTGGGCGTTGATCGTTTGTTTACCGCCTTCGCGCATGATCCTTCCTGCACAGGGCGCCCCACGCGTTCACGGGCGCGAACAGACGAGAGAGGCACACGGGGAAATGAAGACAACGAAGACGCTGCGGCACATGGCCCTCGGGATGGCGGCCGGCATGCTGGCACTGGTCGGGACGGTGGCGTCGGCAGGGACCGCGCAAGCCTACGACCTGCCGACCGCGGACATGGACGAGCCCGGCATCCTCTACCGCGGCGGCCACATCGAAGCGGGAGACACCCAGCTGATCCTGCAGAACGACGGCAACCTCGTCCTCTACCGGGCCTACCAGGAGGCAAGTCTCGTCCACCCCGTGTGGCAGGCCAACACCTGGGGCTGCGGCTACAAGGCGATCATGCAAGGCGACGGGAACTTCGTCGTCTACGACGCCAACAGCCGCCTCTGCTGGTCCGCCAACACCTTCAAGTCCAGCTCCTTGCAGAAGGCCAGCCTTCAGGTCTCCGCCCTCGGCGGCCTCAAGGTCGTCTTCGTCAACCCCAGCGGCGGCCGGAGCATCAGCTGGGCGACGATCCGCAGCTCGGACCTGTACTAGTAGGGCTTGGTCAGGTTTGTATGGATGTGGGTATGTCGCGGTGGCAGGTGGGGCAGGCGCCGGCCCAGGTTGCGAGGAGGAACTGCATTTC
>NZ_JBIVJF010000064.1:0-4710 GCF_044750105.1 Kitasatospora sp. NPDC088861 | reverse complement strand
ACCAACCGCCTGACCGCCAGTCCCGACAAAATCGGGCAATACCTCCGCCCGAAACCTCTCGCAGCAGCCTAAATCGGTATCGAACACCCTCTGAGCAGGCGAGGCCCGCCGTGAACCCCGCTGCCAGAGGGCCGGTTCGTCACCGCGAGCCGCACCCGGGCGGTTCCCGCCGCGGCGGCCGCGCGCGCACCCGAGGGCCCCGGTGCGGGCGTCGGCCCGGTCAGCCCGGTCCGAACACATGCCATCCTGCGAAGTGCGCAGCGGGAGAGCGATTTTACTGATGGTTTGTTGACATGGGGTCAGGTCGGCAGTATCGGTGAGGAGAGTCTTTCGGGGGTGCTGCCATGACCGCGCGCGTACCTTGTCCACCGGCTCCCGGGCCCCTCGAGGGGTACGCGGCCAGGTTCGACGACCTCTTCAGCTCACTCGCCCAGCGGCGAGGATTCCGCGAGTACCTGACCGGTCTGCTACTGCCGCGGGACCGGAACAAGACGCTCACGGCCCTGGCCGGGGCCGAGCCGGTGGCCGGGGCTCAGCATCCGGCGGTGCAGCGGCTTCAGTTCTTCCTGTCGGAATCGACGTGGAAGTTCGAGCAGGTCAACGCCCGTCGGCTCGAGCTGTTGCTGGCCGATCCGGCCACCGCGCCACACGGCCAGGGCGTGTTGGTGATCGACGACTCCGGAAACCGCAAGGACGGCACGGCCACCGCCCATGTCGGGCGGCAGTGGCCGGGCCGGCTCGGGAAGACGCACAACGCCGTCGTCACGGTAACCACGCTCTGGGCGGATGAGCGCCTCTACTATCCGCTACACGCGGTGCCCTACACCCCGGCCCACCACTTCCCGAGGAAGCGCAACGACCCCGACTTTCACACCAAGCCGCAGCTCGCCACCGACCTTGCCGGCCAGGCCCAGCGGGCCGGGGTCACGTTCCGGGCGGTGGTGGCGGACTGCGGCTACGGCGACCACGACGAGTTCCGACACACCCTGCGCGAGGCCGGCCTGCCGTTCGTCATGGCCCTCAAGCCCCGCCGCGGTACCTGGGCCTACAGGGACCAAGCGCACACCCCGGTCGAAGCGGCACACGCCCTGACCTGGACAGATCCCGAGCACCCAGGCGAGTGGACGCCGGTTGTCCGCACCTTCCGCGACGGGCACACCGAGACCTGGTGGGCCGCCGACGCCCGCCTCGGAGCATGGGGACCCGACGGGTGGACCCGCCTGGTGGTGGCCACCGCAGACCCAGGCACCCTGCCGGACAAAGCCACCTGGTATCTGGCCACCGACCTGCCCCGACCCGGCTCACCCCGCACCGCCGACAGTCCCCACCCGCCCGCCGGCCTGGCCGAGCTCGTCCGGCTCTACGGCCTGCGGCACTGGATCGAGCAAAGCCACAAGCAGGTCAAGGACGAACTAGGCCGGGCCGACTTCCAGGTCCGCTCCGACACAGCGATCCGCCGCCACCAGACCCTCGTGAACTGCGCATTCTCCTTCTGCTGGGACGCCTGGTTCGCCGAAGAAACCACAGCACAGGACCAGGCCCAGCCAGCCGAAACCGCAGACTGGCCAGAGAGGGGGCACACCCGTGTCCCACCAGCCCCAGCAACCCAGTTGGCCCCGGGCCATCCGAGCAATCCGGGCCTGGCTCGACCCCTGGCACACCCTCCAACGCTACTGGCACGCCTGGTCGCAAACGCCCCCGCCACCCGAACTCCAAGCCCTCATCACCTCGTTGGCCACCGGCCGAGCCCTTGATCTCTACTTACGGGTTTAACAAACCACCGGTAAGCCACCCGGCGCCAGCACCAAACCCGCTGCCGCGAGGAAGTCCTCAAGGCTGATGACACCGCCGTCGGTGCCGTCGTCCCATTCGACGAGGAGCCCCGAGAGGCCCTCGTTCCAAGAGTCCGGCGTGTCGGCATCATCCTCAGGCCCACGATGCCACTCGACGCAGCCCTCACCATGCCGGTATCGGAGATACAGGTACTGGCCGTCTGCCGTCCAGGCATCCCACTGCAACGGGTAGGCAGAACATGGCTGCGTAGTTGCGGACCGAGAGCACCTGTTGGTGCGAGATGGCAGCACAAGGCGATGGTTGGAGCCCCGAGTGTCGATGAGAAGTGGCAGCGGTTCTGGCGCGTCGGGGGCGCGAGAATGTCCCAACGTGCCGCGCCACCCCGACGGGTGGCGCGGCACCCCAGTCAGGACGGATCGTCCTCCGTGGCCGTGGTGATGACGGTGGGCGGGATGCTGTCGGGCAGTGGTGTCCGTTCGCCTCCGTCCTCCTCGGTGAAGGCGCGCACGCCGGCCCCGCCGGGGAACTCGCCGGTCACGTAGTGGTCGGTGCGGAAGCCGAGCGAGGCCCGGGGGCCGAGTTCGGTGCCGTCCGCGCGGACCGGGACGAGTTGGTGGTGCTCCATCCACAGGCAACCGGAACTGCGCGGCGGCACGGCCAGCCCGTACGTCCTGGTCACCTCGTTCATCACGGTCACGCTCCGGCGCCTCTCGTAGCCCAGTTCGACGGTCGCCGACACCGAGTACGTGGTGGTTCCGGAGACGCCCATGCCGAAGGGCTTCGCGGACACCTCGATGCCGACCGCCACGCCAACGCTGATGCCGGTGGTGACGTTGAAGGCGGTGCTGTCCTCCCGGCTGACACCGGTGGTGACGGCCTCCGACTGCTCCTGCTGCACCGTCCCGTTGCGGTTGTCGCGGAACAGGGCGACGTCGAAGCGCCGGAGGCGGCGGATCCGGTAGAACGGCGAGTTGCGGATCTGCCAGTGCGCGTCGCGGACCGGGTCCTCGACCATGAAGTACGGCACGGTGACCGTGCGGTCGGTCACCGTCGTCTGCGCGGGCGGCCGGTCGAACGAGGTCAGGCGTGGCACACCCGGCCCGGGACGCCTCTCCACGACCGCCGGCAGGTCCAGCACCCAACCGGTCGGCGTCGACGACGGCCGGTCGGCCGTGAACACCGCCGTGAATCCCCCAGCCGGCACCAACAGCCGCTCCTCGGTGTCCTGGTTCGACTGCTGTGGCGCCACGACCGACCACAGCCGCATGTTCCCGCTCTCCAGCAACCTGTCGCCGAACTCGCCCCGTCGGACGTACAAGCGCCCGTTGTGCTCCCGTTTGACGCACACCACCGGGAAAGAACCAAAATCGGGATGTGGAGCGTTGGTGGCGACGATGTCGCCGAGGGCGATGTAGCCGTCCGGGGGGACGGGCCGCCAGATCCCGACGGAGACATCCTGGGGCAGGTCGCCGATCCGGTCGTAGCGCACGGGTGGCCGGAGCATGCTCCGGTCCGCCGAAAGGTCCCGCAGGAGCAGTGCGGCACCGTCCCGGGGGAGGCCGCCGGCGGTGAGGGGCGGCCCGAAGTGGTGCGCAGCGCGACCCCAGCCGTCGCGCATGGGCTCGTTCGCGGCGTAGATCGCGGAGTCGTGCCGGACGCCAGGCATGACGTTGGGCCAGACCCGGCGGATGTCCGGAGTGAAGCGCAGTTCTAGATCACCGTAGCGTTGGGTGGTCACACGGACCTCTCTCCTCGCTCAGAACCGTCACCTGACCCTAGGCCCTCCCTCCCGCCCTTCAGGAAGGGAAGAACAGGCCATGTGCGAGTCGGCCACCGGCCGTCTCCCGGCCCGCCGCCGCTGGGGGCGGCGTACCCAGGAACCCGACGCGGTACTTGCGCTGCAACGCGCGGCCGGACAGGCCCGCGCGAGCATCACGGCGGATCGCCGCGTACAGATCGACCTTGGACTTCGGCAGCACCAGGGACCCCTCGTCGTGCAGAGCACAACCATGGCCCCGAGGCAAGCACCCGAGTGCTCTCAAAACTCGGTACTCACGTACAAAGCCACAGAACACGTCTGCACAACCCGAATCAGCTTCCGAACCTCATCCGTATCCATCCGACGATGGTCGCGCAGCAGCAGATCTCTGGCAATCGGCTTCAGGCCGCCGCCACAGGCGCCCCAAGCAGCAGCCAGAGCACGCCATCAATGATCGGCCTGACAGCTCCTAGAGGGCGGGCTGTCACTCGCCAGTGTCGTACGGGTCGCGCAGAGGCCGTCGGGCGTTGAACAGCACAAGGGCGTGGAGGACCAGATCAGGCCCAGGGCCCCGATCTGGTCCTCCACGCCGTCTCAAGTCCACCGTGGTGGACTTGAGACGGAAGCCGACGAAGCGGGTGGAGGGCCTGGCCAGCTACCGGGGCAGCTTCGCGGTGCGCTCCGGGTAAGCGGTTCCGACGTAGCGCATGGCGGTGTCTTCGGTGATGCCGAAGAGCCGCATGAGCTTGAGCGGGTCGCCGGTGGCGAAGGCTTCGTCGAGGATCCGGTCCTGCCGGAGCCTGTCGAGGGTCTGCCCCTTGGGCAGGACCCCCTGCATGGTGATCCGGTGCACGGCCGGGTGGTCCGGATCGAGGGCGGTCTTCTGAGTGACCAGCAGGTGGGGATTGACGCTGGTGGGCCAGCGCTGGTGGCGGTAGGTCAGCCAGTCGGCGGCAAGGCGGTGGTGAGCCCCTCCAGGTAGAGGGTGTGCCGCCGCAGGCCGCGGCGCAGTTCGAGGGTGCTGCGGGCGAGGTTGAGGTCGGCGGTGAGTGCGGTGCGCTTCTCTGAGAGGGTGTTCGATACCGATTTAGGCTGCTGCGAGAGGTTTCGGGCGGAGGTATTGCCCGATTTTGTCGGGACTGGCGGTCAGGCGGTTG
>NZ_JBIVJF010000063.1:0-5005 GCF_044750105.1 Kitasatospora sp. NPDC088861 | reverse complement strand
CGACGGGACCGTGGTCGAGGTGAGCCTGGGCCTGTTCATCGCCAACAGCCGCCTACGACGCGCCACCATCCCGGCCGAGCGGGCCGCCCGGCTGAGTACCTGTGTCTGAACCCCCGATCCGGGTAGCCTGGAGCCCTAGCCTGGGCTGGTGTCCGAGGACAGCGGGCCGGTTGGTGAGCGGTGGTGCGAGGGCTGCGACGTACGGCTGAGGCCGGAGTCGCGGCCCGGTACGCGTTTCTGCTCGACGGCGTGTCGTGCCAGGCAGTGGCGGGTGGACCAGCGGCTGCGGAAGCGGGTGGCGGCCGAGCTGAGCGGGGCCGGCCGGGTGGAGTGCCCGGAGTGCGACGCGTGGTGGGTGGCCGGGGTGGATCGGCGTTCGAACGCCCGGTACTGCTCGCGGCGGTGCGTGATGAGGGCCTGGCGG
Organism: Kitasatospora sp. NPDC088861; assembly: GCF_044750105.1. Lineage (NCBI taxonomy): Bacteria > Bacillati > Actinomycetota > Actinomycetes > Kitasatosporales > Streptomycetaceae > Kitasatospora > Kitasatospora sp. NPDC088861. Next base: position 4,581 of record NZ_JBIVJF010000063.1, on the reverse strand, counting down.
TCTCGGAACGAACCGTTCGGCGAACGGTCACAGTGACCGTTGAGCGAACGCCGAAACGGTCACGATTCGCTCAACTTCGTTCATCCGCAGGCTAGTTGTTGTGATCACCACATTCCGGGCCGGACTCTGCTGCACGGAAGCGGACCGGTCCCGTCACGGCCAACTGCCGTGCCTGGTCCGCGAGTTGGTGGTGAGATTCCACATGGCTCAGGAGATAGCGGAGAAGGTCGGCTGCGTCAGCGCCGACCGATACCAGGAGATCGTCGCCGAGCTGCGGAAGCTGGTCGAGACGACCACCCGCGCGCAGTTCACGATCGGCGACTACGCGCTGGAGATCGAGCCGATGCGCGAGGTCGGCGGCCAGGAGCACAGCGACGAGATGTTCTCCGTCAAGAAGTCGCTGGCCCGGGTGGCCGACGACGTCGGCCTGACCTACTCGCAGGTCAGACGGGCGAGGTGGACCTCTTCGCGGTGGCCCAAGGACCGCCGGCAGGCCGGCGTCTCCTTCACGGTCCACGAGGTCCTGGCGGGGATCGCGGACGAGCGGGAGCGGTTCGAGGCGATCCTCAACCCACCGCAGCCCCAGGGAAGGTGGACGGCGGACGACGCCAAGCGCAGGGTCGGCCGGCAGGTCGATGTTCCGGTGACCCCGCAGGAGAAGGTCAGCGCGATCCACACCCTCGCCCAGGACGAGGAGGTCGCCGCGGTGGTGACCGGCGACCTGCTGCGGCGTCCGGGCGTGGTCGCGCAGGTCAAGCCGGAGGACAAGGTCCGGGTGGTGGAGGAGCTGACCCGCGACGACGAGGTCGCCGCGGCGGTCGCCCCCAAGTTCCTGCACCGGCCGGCGGTGGTCGCCCGGGTCGCCCCGGCGGAGAAGGTGAGGGTGGTCGAGGAGCTGACCCGCGAGGACCACGTCGCGGCGGAGGTGACCACCGGGCTGCTGCGGCGCCCGGACGTCGCGGCCCGGGCGATGGCCGACGACACCACCCGCCACCAGGTCAACCACGCCCAGGTCGAGCGGGGGCGGCAGGCCCGCGAGCACTTCGAGGAGAACAGCCCGATCGCGCCGGTGATCCGCAAGATCGACCGGTCGGTGGAGTTCCTGGACCTGGTGACGGCCTGCCACGCGTTCGTCGCCGCGGCCGGGCGGGTCGTCCCGGGCCTGCGCGACCGGCAGCTCGGCGACGACGAGCAGTCGGTGATCCGGGAGAACTGCGCGCGCGTGAGGGCGACGCTGGACTGGATCGAGACGGCGGTCGACACCGGGAAGGTCGACATGGACGGCGAGCTGGCCCGCCTGCTCCAGGGTGAGTAGGCGATGCCCCGCGCCTCCCGGCGCAGGTCGGCGGCGGCCGAGCGGCACGCCGACACCGTTCGCAAGGTCCTCTTCGAGGCCCGTCCCGCCGGGCTGACCTTCGACCAGCTCGGCCGGGCCTCCTCGCTCAGCGCGGGTCAGGCCCGGGCGGGGCTGGCCTGCCTGCGCGACACCATCGCCGAACGGGGCTGGCCGCCGCTGATCTGGACGAGGGCGGACGGCTACCGGTTCTGCTCCGACCCGGTCGAGTTGCAGGCATACGAGGCCGCGGTGATCCGCGAGAAGCTCACCGAGTTCCGCCGGTTCATCACCGGTGTTGTCGCCCCGCACTTCGCCCTCCAGCCCAAGGGCCGGTGGGTGAAGCACCTGAACACCCAGATCAGCTCGGTGGAGTCCACGCTCGAAATGATCGCGGACTACAGCGATGCCTGACCGTCCTGGTCCGGCCGGCGGAGCCGGCCGGACCAGGGCCTTCGTCTTGAGGGGAGGGAACGAGGTTGGCCCGGCGTCGCTGCTACCCGTCGGACACCTTCGACGACGAGTGGGCGCTGATCGAGGCGCTTCTGCCGGTTCCGGCCTGCGAGACGAAGGCCGGCGGGCGGCCGGAGAAGCACCCGCGTCGGGAGATCGTGGACGCGATTCGGTACGTCGTGGACACGGGCTGCAAGTGGCGCGCGCTGCCGAAGGACTTCCCGCCCTGGCGCACGGTTTTCGGCTTCATGGCGCGCTGGGCGGCGGCCGGGGTGATCGGCCAGATCCGTGACCAGCTCCGCGCCCGGGTCCGCCGGGACATGGGCCGGGCGCCGGGCGCGGTCGCCACGATCATCGACTCGCAGTCGGTGAAGGCCGCCGAGACGGTCGGCAAGGACAGCCGGGGCTACGACGCGGCGAAGAAGATCAACGGCAGGAAGCGGCACCTGGTGGTGGACACGAAGGGCCTGCCGCTGTTCGTGATGGTCACCCCCGCCGACATGACCGACCGCGACGCCGCGAAGGAGGTGCTGTTCCGGCTGCGGCTGATGCACCCGGAGATCACGATCGTCTGGGCCGACTCCGCCTACGCCGGGCAGCTGGTCGGCTGGGCGAAGAAGTACCTGAACCTCACCATCAAGACGGTGAGCCGGCCCAAGGACGCGAAGGGGTTCGTGGTCCTGCCGCGCCGTTGGGTGGTCGAACGCTCGCACGCCTGGGTGATGCACGCCCGCCGGCACGCCCGCGACTACGAACGCCTCGTCCAGCACTCCGAGTCGCTGATCACCTGGGCCGCGATCACCCTGATGACCAGGCGCATCACCAAGCGGCAGTCCAGGCGCTCGGGCCAGCCGGCGTCCCGCGAGGCCCAGCGGGACTGATCGTTCTCGGAGTCGGCCAACCGATCGCCACCCGGAGCCGCCGGAAGAACCGGCCGACCCCTACTCTCCCACGACCTCCCGGCGCCGGTCAGCCGGTTCGCCGACACCGGGGCCGCTTCCTGCCCGATGATGTGATCCATCCGACGAGCAGGGTGAACGGGCGGACTTGGGGGAAGGGCCACGCATGGAGATCATCAGCAGCACCGGCTTAGGCCGGCCCTGGCCCGAGCTGATGCCCGACCGCCGTCCGGCCCTGGTGGTCCCCGCAGCCCCCGGTCGTCCCCTGCTCGCCGAAGACGGCTGGGCCCCGCACGACGACGTCCCCGCCCTCACCACCGGTCAGCAGTGCGCCTGGTCCACCGTCCTGGACGGCTACCGGCTGACCGTTCGTCGCCCGTGCGGCCTGACCTGGTTCGACGGCGAGATCGCCGCCACCCGGGAGTGGCGAAACCGCGTCCACGTCCACGGCGCGCTGCTGCTGATCTCCGGCCCGTTCACCAGCGTCTTCGATTTCCGGCCCGTCGCCGCGGCCGGCCGCCTTCTGCTCCTCACCACGCCGGTCCGGCCCGCGGCCGGCACCTGACCGTCTCGGTTCAGTCGGGTTCCTCTTCCGCGTCGCTGATCTCCGCCCGCAGGTCGTGGATGCTCCGCAGGATCTCGATGAGGGCCGCCTCCGTCCGGCCGAGACCCCGGCGGACCCCGTCCACGTCGCCGGCCTCGAAGTGGAGGTGGGCGCCGAGCGCGTCCACCGCGACGGCGATCGCCATCGCCGACGCCATCCGGCCCGGGGGCGTCTCGTCCTGGTCAAGGCCCATGAGCTGCACGCCAGTGCGCTGCAACCGGTTGATCAGCGCGTTGGTCGACACCGCAGAGCCGGGGCCGGCCTGGTCCATCCACCCGAGCAGCACCTCGGCCTGGTCCTGGTCGACCCCCAGCCTCGTCGCGGCGGTGACCTCCAGTTCGACCCTGGCCAGCAGCACGCCGAGCAGCCGCCGGCGGTTTCCCTCCTCCGGACCCTGCGGCCACAGTTCAGGATCGAGTACGGGCTCGTCCCCCAGCGCGACCAGGGCCGCATAGACCTGCTCGGCGCTCACCGGGAACTCGCTCTCGACGCTCACCCGGCCCAGCCTCCCCGGCCAGCAGCGCGAGCGCGCGGACCCACGCCCGAGACACCACCCGTTCGATTCCCGGCCCAGCCGAACGCTTCGCACACCCTCAGAAACAGGTATTCAGCGAACTTCACACACATGAAGAACACGGAAGTGCTGGCTCAAGATAACGGCCGCAAGCGCCACCTGGTCGTGGACACCCACGGCCTGCCGCTGTTCGTCATGGTCACCCCGGCCGACATGACCGACCGCGACGCGGCGAAGGAAGTGCTGTTCCGGCTGCGGCTGATGCATCCGGAGATCACGATCGTCTGGGCCGACTCCGGCTACGCGGGCCCGAAGCTGGGCGGCTGGGCGAAGAAGTACCTGAACCTGACCCTCAAGACCGTCGGCCGGCCGAAGGGCGTGAAGGGCTTCGTCGTGATCAAGCGCCGTTGGGTGGTGGAGCGGTCGATCGCCTGGATCACGCACGCCCGCCGGCACGCCAGGGACTACGAACGGCTGATCCAGCACTCCGAGTCGTTGATCACTTGGGCCGCGATCACCCTCATGACCAGGCGCATCACGCAAAGACAGTCCCGCCGGGCCGGCCAGCCCAATCCCCGCGCCCCGATCGGGCACTGATCATTCTCAAGTTCCCCGTCGGGACCGCGGCCGGGAAGAACCCGAGTCACCGGCCGGCGCCTCACTCTCCCACGGCCCCGGGCGGCCTGTCAGAGGGTGTTCGATAGGGGATTCCCCCCAACTGTCCGGCTTTGGTTCTTGCGGCACGGACTCGTTTTCAGGATCTCGTGGCGGCCGGGTC
>NZ_JBIVJF010000062.1:0-7673 GCF_044750105.1 Kitasatospora sp. NPDC088861 | reverse complement strand
CCTCGAACTCATCATCGCCGCCCCCGGCACCCTCCAGCAGAGCCGCAACATCCTGCGCAACCTCGCCGACAACGACCTCACCCTGAGCATCACCACCCCGACGGATGGGCCAGGCCGCAACCGAACGGCAGCCGGCCCGAACCACACCCGTGCGGCGCTCATCCTCGCCGCCGCCATCATCTGGGCCGCCAGGCACAGAAGATGACCCCGCTCCCGACCACGGCACCTCCGACACGTCCGGATGCGGAGCACGACCCCGGCCAGACCTCCACCGTCACCGGCTCTGCCGCACGACCGAACACGGAAGCGCCGCCAGTGGGACGACGGCGCTCTCGCCGCTGCGCAGGTGTCGTACGCCGGAATCCTGACGATCCCGCGCGGTTCCAGGGCAAGCCGGGTAGCGCCCGGCCGCCGCTTCTCGATCCGGGGCGCCGCCCGGGAGGCTCGCCTCCCGGAGCCGGCCAGACCGGCTTGCGGTCCGAGGAGGTCACTTCCGGCACGGTCACGCGGCCGGGCGAGGCAGCGGGGGTGCAGGTGCAACGCCAACCGGCGGGCATCTGTCCCGCGGTCCTCCTTCGACCACCTGCTGATAGGGAACGAGATCCACTCCCGGCCGGATGAACTCGACCACGGCGAGACCGACTTCCACCGCAGCGTCGACCAGGTCGTGGACCGCTTCCGCGCCGTGCCGCTGGTCCTGCAGCTGCCGATCGGTACCGGGGCGGGCTTCCGGGGCGTGGTCGACCTGGCTTTGTCAGGACCTTTGGGGCCTTGGCGCCAAGCCATTCCTGTACAGGGCCTCGGCCTCGGCCCGAGCCGCCGGGGAGAGCGGGAGGTGGTCCTTGCCACGCGGGCAGGGCGGGGCCTCGACACGGGGCGGGCGGACCGGGCGTTCCAACACGATGGCCCTGTCGCGGTCGACCAGCCTCAGCCCAGCACCCTGCGGCGCCAGTGCGTAGCAGGCGATGACCGCTCCGCTCGCGGCGGTGATCGACAGGAACGATTCCCCGAGGCGTCGCCGGACGTGCACTTCCGCGCCGGCCAGATCGGCCGAGACCGCGTAGAAGTTCCCGCGATAGGGCACCAAGCCCTGCGGCATGACAGTGCGGTCGACGCAGCTCTGGAGCGGGTACGGGGTGCCCGGCAGGTCCAGCAGAGCCGTCGCCGGAGCCGACTGGTCCGGGTCGCCGACCGTGCGGCCGCGGCCGTCCAGGGCGGACGCGTACCGGTCGAGGCTCTCCTGGGCACTCCAGAGGGAGCGACCGTCCGGAACGGTGAGCCACCAGTTCTGGACGGTGGCGCGATGGGCCGCGTCCATGGCACTGACCCGGTCGGACCGGCAGACCTTGACCGTCACGCCGTAGTACTTGGCCACCCGCGCGAAGGCCGGCGTCACCCGACCGGTGTCCACGCACCACACGGTCGGCGACCGGCGGAACCGCCAGCATCCGGTGGTACCGTCCAGCCGCCGCAGCACTTGGTCGATCCCCTCGACGAGCTGCGGGAGTTCTCCGCCTTCGACGATCACGGCGCGCCAACGATCCGGCCGGGCGACCGAGCCCAGTAGCAGACGGGCCGGGCTCCTGCCGTCCCACTCCGCCGGTGGCCCGGGAAGCTCCAGCCACTCGAACCGGACCTTCTCGTCCGCCGGACGCGGGGCAACACCGCCGTCACCGAACCCGGCTGAGCCGCAGAACTCGCAGGCCGGCCGGACCCGGTGCTTGCGTACGGCCCGGGTGAAGGTCGAATATCCACCCGGATAGCCCAGCGCCGAGACCTCGTCGAACAGCGTGGATGCCGGCAGGTGCGGATCGTCCGCGAGTCGCTGCCGGCAGTACGGGAGGAAAGCGGAGAGCTGGTCCTGGGCCGAGCTGCGGATCCCCACGGTCCGCTCCCCGCGGAGGTAGAGCCTTACCGTCTTGCGGTCATGCCCCAGGTGCCGGGCGATGGCCGAGATGGACCATCCCTGCAGGTGCAGGTCCCGCACATTCTCGTATTCCTCCTTGGTGAGCATCCGCTGCTCCTCACAACCTGGACTTCACTCGCAGGCGGGGCCCGAATTTGAGCGATCCCCGTACGGCCGCAAATGCTACACGACCACTCCGAACGAATAGAGGGAGGATCGAGCGCCGGGCGTGCGCCCTGGGGAATTTCAGGGAGCGCCGCCATCGAGATGAATTACGCCACGGCCCGCATCTCCGGGGAGGTTTGACGAGCCGCACCGGAAACTCATATGGGACGACGCCCATATTCCACGGTAATCGGCCGGCGGGCAACGGCTCACTGAACCGACCATTTGCCACCCGGGAGGCAGGTGGAAATCAGGATTCACCGGAAATCCATTTTCCGGCGCCGAAAGTAAAGGGCCGGTCATGTGAGTCCGCAGGTAGCGGCGGTACCAAGGGCGCGGGTCAGGCCGTCACGAACGCGGCAAAGCTCCAGTCGAACATCGAGAACCGGGTCCACTCCGACCACGACACCGCCTTCACCACTGGTGCCGGCACACCTCCCACTGGCCCTTCACGCGCCCGCTCGACCGCCTGGACATCCCCCAGGGGCCCGTCTGCACCAACACAGGAATTTGCGACAGCCCGGGCGGGCCCCGGAACGCAGCCGGGCCTGAACCAGTCCGGGTATTTTCGGAGAGCGCCGGAATGCTGAATATGGAACGACGCCCGGATGCCGGATACGCATCCCGGCAGCCATTTCGTTGATGGGGCATGAGTTCAATGTGCCAACCAATGACTCTGCCGCACCGTCTGCCGAAGGAGCCGGCAACCAGGCTCGGCGAGTGGTTCTTCGTCCCGGATCGGCGGAACCCGGCGGGTGACGTACGGATCGGCTACTTGTCATGCAACGGCGAACGGGTCGTCCTGCAGCACTGCTCCAGCTACCTGGCCGACTTCCTGCGGACGCTCCGTCAGCTCGAGGAGGACTTCGCCAGACGCTGTGGCGCGGAGCCGGTCCCGACCGGCGCATGACGACCGAGATGCGCGCCGGACGGGCAACCGTCGCCCGGCGGAGACGGCAAGGACATGGAGGGCGCCGTGTATGACCCGAGAGCCGCTTTCCTCCCCCCGCAGGGTGGCGCCACCCAGTTCGAACCGGAGGACTCGCCCACGTACCCGACCATCGAAGCCTTGGGCACCTGGGACCCGGAGAGTCCCTTCGTCCCGCACCCCCGCGCTCCCGTCAGCGATCCAGGCCTGTCCGGCGCCGACCCCAGACGCCCGATCTCCCGACACCGACGGCGCACGCCCCCCGCTGAGGCCACCTGGTCACAGGTCCTCGGCTCGCTGTTCGTGGCACTCAGCACCATGACCGTCATCGCGGTGTGCGTGCTGGGCTGGTTACTCGCCTACGACCCGCTGCGCAACCTGGCGCTCAATCGAGCGCCGAGCGGACTTCCTCACCTGTGGCCGCTGGTCATCTACGGGCCGTGGCTGGTGGGCTGCCTGTCGGTACTGCACGCCGCGCTGGACGGACGTCGGCCCGTGCACTCGTGGGTCGTGGTGGTCGCCTTCTCCGCCACGGCGGCCGGCCTGTGCGTGGCCGACGCCTCACCGACCATCCCCGATGTGATCGTCGCAGGCCTGCCACCGATCACCGGGGTGGTTTCGCTGCACCAGTTGGTGCGTCAACTCCTCTCCGGAAAACGACCGCAACGCCCCACCTCTCACAAGGCGGGCCCCTCAAGACGGGTGCGGCGATGACAGCCAAGACCCGAGCGGCTTCCTGAAGTGCGGCTCGTCGAGCAGCATTGGCTCGACGTCATCCGCGCGGGTTTCGAGCGGTACGGCTCCTGCTCGGTCGAGACGCCGTCCGTGGAGTCGCTCGACGCGCTGGTGGCGAAGGGCGAGACCTCGCAGGAGGTCTACCCGCTGCGCCGGCTCCAGGAGGACCCGAACGACGCCTCGGACGCCGAGCTGGGCCTGCACTTCGACCAGGACGAGCCGATCAGGCCGTCGGCCGGGAGGGATACCGGTATATGATCTGTGTCCTTTGCACATCACCGTGCCTCATCCTGTCTGATTCCCGCGAGGAGGATTGTGTCGACCAGGTCTGGTTCCACGCGTGAGCCCATTGCCGATCGCATGTACCGGGTGCTGCTCGATCAGTTCATCGCCGGCGAACGGGTCGCGGGTTCGCCGTTGAACATCGGCGCGCTCTCGCGTGAGCTCGACGTCAGTCAGACGCCCCTACGCGAGGCGCTGGCACGGCTTGAGCACACCGGTCTGGTCCGGCGCGAGGCCCTCAAGGGGTACCGGGTCGCCGACGCGCTGAGCGAGCGGGAGATCGGGAAGCTGTTCGAGGCACGGCTGGTGCTCGAACCCGCGCTCACCCTGGAGGCCGGACTGCGGACCACGCCGGAGTTCCTGGACACCCTGCGCGCCGCCGTCGACGACCTGGACCACTCGGCGTCCAGCGCGGACACCCGTACCGAGGGGTTCCAGCACTACTGGACGGCCGACGACACCTTCCACCGGCTGATCGCCGCGCAGAGCGGCAACCCCTTCCTCGAACAGGCGCTGCTCGCGCTCGGCGGGCATGTGCAGCGTTTCCGGCTGTTCAGCAAGCGCGGGCAGACGAGTGCCGCCCACGCGGCCGGAGAACACCGGATGGTCTATGAGGCCCTGCGACGCCGGGATGCGGAAGGGGCGGCCGAACTGATGCGACGCCACCTCGCGAGCGCGAAGGACCGGATCCAGACGGCTGCCCCCGGCGAGCACTGAGTACCGGGCCGGAGAACACCGACCCGGTTACCGGATCAGTACGTGGTGACCGGGTCGAGCAGGGTGCGCGTGTAGGCCTCGGCGGCGAGCGGCCCGCGCAGGTGGGCGAGCAGCGAGCGGGCCGCGGCGGCTCCGGCCGAGCGGGCGGTGCGGGTGCTGACGATCGCCGAGAACTGGCTGTAGTGCTGCACCTCTTCGGGGAGCGGGCCGACGATGTCGGCCCGGGGCACGAAGAGGAGTTCGCTCAACTGCTGGATGGCGATGTCGGCGCGGCCGTCGACGACGGCCTCGGCGATGAAGCCCTTCTCGATGACGGTCGCCCTGGCATTGATCTCGTCGGCGATGCCCAGGTCACGCAGCAGCCCGGCGAAGTACAGGCCGCTCGCCCCGGTCCGCGAGTAGGCGACGCTGCGAGCGGCGCACAGGGTCGTGACGAGGGCGTCGCGGGTGCTGATGTCCGGGTGCGCGGTGCCGGGCGGTACGGCGAGTCCCACTCCCGTACGGGCTATCGCGGTACGCGTGTCGAGGTCGACCAGACCCCGTTCGGCGAGCGGGAAGAAGGAGTCGGTGACACCGATCATCACGTCGAAGGGTGTGCCCGCGTCGATCTGGCGGACGAGCTGGACCGTGGGGTCGAACACGGGAATGACGCTCACCCCGCTGTCCCGGGTGAAGGCGGGCAGGACGACCTCGTCCAGCGCCTTGCGGACGGCCAGGGCGCTGAACAGGGTGAGGGAGTGCCGGGCGGTGGTGTCGGCACTGTTGCTGTCGGACACGATGTCTTCACTCTTTCCTTCTCGGCCGGGCACCGGTTCGATCGGTGCCGCGGCGGGGGTGCGGGGCTCGGCGTCGGGACTACGCGGACGCGGTGAGCGCGGCGCGTTCGGCCCCGGTCAGCGGCCGCGTCGGCAGGCCGCGCAGCAGGAGGAAGAGCCGGGCCGTCTCCTCCAGTTCCTCCAGCGCGTCCATCGCCGTGGCCAGGGCTGCGCCCGCGACGACGGGGCCGTGATTGCTCAGCAGCATGGCGTGCCTGCGCCCGGCGGTCTCCTCCACCACCTCCTCCAGGCCGCGATCGCCCGGGGCGTGGTACGGCAGGACCGGCAGCTGTCCGATGCGCATCGCGAAGTACGCGGTCAGCGGCGGCAACGCGTCCTCGGGGTCGAGGCCGGTGAGGCAGGAGACCGCGGCCGCGTGCGTGGAGTGGGTGTGGACGACGGCCTGGGCGTCGGGCCGGGCGCGGAGCACTGCCGCGTGCAGGAAGGCCTCCTTGGAGGGCGGGGGTCCGTCGACGTGCCGCCCGTACTCGTCGGCCAGGGACAGCTGGTCGACGGTGACCGTGCCCAGACTGGAGCCGGTGGGGGTCACCAGAATCCCTTCCGGGGTGCGGACGGACAGGTTGCCGGTACTGCCGTGGGTGAGGCCGCGGGAGAACAATGAGCGTGCCGTGCGGACCAGTTCCTCGCCTGCCGCGGTCCGAGAGGGCCCGGTCGCGCGGCGCCCCCTGCGGCGGTCCGGGGAGCGCGAGGTCATCGGGCACCCCCTGCGGCGGTGGCGGTGAGCAGCAGGTCCCGCTCGCCGAAGTTCCCGGACTTGAGCAGGATGTCCAGACCGGCGGCGGTGTGGATCCACGGGACCCCGCGCGCCGCCTCGGCGCCGACCTGGCCTCCGTCGACGCCGAGCGCGCTGACGACCGCGCCGGACGTCTCTCCTCCGGCGATGACGAGTCGGGTCACCCCGCGTTCGGCCAGTCCCCGGGCGATGCGACCGAGTGCGGCCTCCAGGATCGACGCGGACCGCTCCAGGCCGAGGGCGTGCTGAACGTCCCGCAGTGCGTGCGGCGGCATCGAGGAGTGGATCAGCGGCCCCGCTTCGGTCGCCCGGCTGCCGAGATCGTCGTACCAGGCGAGTGCCCGGTCGGCGAGGGAGGCCGGTTCCCGGTCGGTCAGCGGGTCGAGGCGGTGGACGGGGCGGCCCGCCGCGCGCATGGCATCGATCTGCTCCAGGGTGCGCCTGGAACAGCTTCCGGCCAGGGCGACCGCGGGACCGTCCGGTCGCACGGGCCGACCTGCCCGGTCGCCGGGTGCGGAGGCGGAGCGCTCGGCGTGCACTCTGGCGAGCGCGCCGGCCAACCCCGCGGCGCCGGCGACCAGCGGCAGGTCCTCGCAGGCCTGGGCGATCGCGTACAGGTCGTCGTCGGTCAGCGCGTCCGCGAGGAGGTAGCGGGTGTGCCCGGCGTGTTGACGGATGGTGGAGCGGATCCGGTCGGCGCCGCCGGAGACGACGGTGTGGTCCAGCACAGCACAGCCGGGGTGGGCCGACTGGGCATCGAGCAGCCTGGGGAGGAAGGAGTCCCGCATGGGTGTCAGGGGGTGGTGCCGCATCGGGGACTCGGCCAGCAGCGTGCCGTCGACGAACAGGTACCCCTGGTACTGGGTGCGGCCGTGCTCGGGCGAGCTCGGTGTGGTGACGACCGGGTCGCCGCCGGTCGCCTGGCCGAGTGCGTCCAGCACCGGGCCGATGTTGCCCTGGGCGGTGGAGTCGAAAGTGGAGCAGTACTTGAAGTAGAGCCGGTTGGCTCCGGCTCGGGACAGCCTCAGCGCGGCGGCCTGACTCTGCTCAACTGCCGTTGCCACCGGGGCGGTTCGGGTCTTCAGCGAGATGACGGCGGCGTCGACGGGCTGCTGCGCCGGGAGTTCGTCGGGGGTGCCGAAGCAGAGCAGGGTGCGCAGGCCCTGACGTCGTAGCGCGGCTGCGACGTCGGTGCCACCGGTGACGTCGTCGGCGATCACACCGATCATGGTGTTTCCTTTCCGTCTGGCTCGGTCGTGGGAGGAGAGGCCCTAGGCCCAATGCCGGTGACTTTGTGGTCGGTGTCTCGTTGGTTGTGGTGTGGCGAGGGTGGGGCAGGTCAAGGCGCCTGCGAGTGAGCGGATATCGGAC
>NZ_JBIVJF010000061.1:0-7996 GCF_044750105.1 Kitasatospora sp. NPDC088861 | reverse complement strand
ACCAACCGCCTGACCGCCAGTCCCGACAAAATCGGGCAATACCTCCGCCCGAAACCTCTCGCAGCAGCCTAAATCGGTATCGAACACCCTCTGAGGGCCCGCCTCCCTGTGCGTCTCGCCGGTCACTGGCTACTTACCGCCCGCCGGGTTCTGGCCGTCCGAGGTGTTGCCGCCCTCGTCCGAGCCGCCACCGCCGTGCCCGGAGCCCTTGTTGCTGTCGTCCTGCTGCTTGCCGCCGTTACCGGAACCGGTGCCGCCTCCGCGCTTGCCCATGCCGCTACCTCCGTGCTCGTCGTGTCCGGCGGACGGATGCCCGCCGGGTGGTGCTGCCCGTCCCGGCCGTTCTTCCCCAGGGTGGCCGGGACGGGGGTCTGTGGGTGCTACTTGGGGTTCGACGGCTGTTCGGCCCGGATGTTCTCCCCGTCGGAGTCCGTGATGATCAGGACGAGCGGTACGTCGTCGGGGATGAACAGTTCCCGGCGAACCGCGTCGGCGAGGACCTGTTCGAAGTGCCTGTCGATGTCGTCCGCCGCGACGTACGGGTCGGACAGTGCCCCCGCGATTTCCAGCTGATAGCCCTCGGCCGGCACGACGCTCACGTTGACTTCACGCGGCACCGGCGGATCAGACATGTGTACTCCGTAGGGGGTGGATGGTGGGCCCCGCCCCGGTCGTCCCGGTCCGTCCCTGGCGGTCACCAGGGCGGGGGTTGTGCTTCCCCGGCGGCAGATCAGGCACCCGCCGGGGGTCTTAGGGTCGCCCCGGCCCGATCCCCGACGGATCCGGTGCCGGGGCGCCCGGTGATCCTGCCAAACCCCAAAGACAGGACCACCGGCCCGTCAGAGGCCGAAGACCCATTTCCAGGGCCTCTGGCGGGAGCTTGTGGCTAGCGCTGGTCGTAGATCCCGACGTCCAGGCCGAAGCGTCCGCGTCGCCGGATCTCAATCGTGCGGTGGGGCAGCACACGCACCCACCACAGGCAGCCCGGCTCCCGTTCCTCCCTGTCGAAGTCGAGACCGCCGACGACCAGCAAGGCCATGGCGGCGAGGATCAGGACGTACCCCATCACGAGATCACCGTGCCGGGCTCGACCTTCGGACCGATCGTCCACGGCACCCGCGCCAGGTGTTCGTAGGACCGGTGCTCCGGGTCCTCCTTGACGTGGACGAACGGCCAGCTCTGGGCGAGGTTGAACGACTGCAACTCGGGGCCCTCGGCCCCGCACACGGTGCCGTCCTCGTCCTCCGCACGGCACCGGAACTGGTGCAGGACCGGTGGCATGTCGGGCTCGTCGGCAGCCTGGCTCAGCGTCCAGTCCGTGAACGGGAAGACCGTGCGCAGGCGGGGGGCCGGGGCGGCCTCGCGCGGGGTGGGCAGGTCGGCCGCGTCCTGCCTCGCCGGGGGACAGGACGTGTGCGCGAGCGACGGGCCCGCAGAGGTGTCAGCCATGGTGTTCCTCACTCGAAGATCCAGTGCCACGTGGCGTGGCGGTGCTGCAACTCCCGTGTGCGCTCCCGAAGGAGGCGCATGCTGTCTGACTCGGCAGGCACAAGGGCTGCCGACTTTTCGGACTCGTCGGCTGCCTCGGGTAGGGCAGGCAGGTCGGCCACCGCCTGTCCGTCGTCCTCGGCGCTCTCCTCCGGGCGGCTCGACACGGGACCTACGCCGGGCGCTTGTCGAGCGCGGCCCGCAGCGCGGCACGGCGGTGGGGCGTCCGGGCGCGGATGATGCAGTCGTTGCAGATCGGGTGGCAGGTGCTCTGGGGGTCACCGGGGGCCTGGAGCGAGGTGCCCGCGCAGACCAGCGTCTCCCGGGAGCAGGCCCAGCAGGTCCCCTCGCGGTAGCCGTCGGGCCGGTCCACGACGCGCCCCTCGCCCGGAGGCCAGGAGGGCGGCAGCGTGTTCAATCCGCGGCCTCCAAGTCCACCAGCAGGACCATCTCCGGGTAGGGGTCGCTGGAGCTGTCCCGGTTCACCCAGGCGTGGTTGGCGAGCCTGCTCGGGGTCTCCGCGACGGTGCCCGTCCATCCGTCTTTGCGGTGCCGGACCGGGTCGCCCTGGATCACACTGACTTTCACAGTTGCGCCTCTCCATCGGTGCTCATGCGGCGTTCCTGCGGGCGACGCAGGCGGGGCAGGTGCACCAGGACCGCACGGCGGCGATCTGAAGCTCGCCAGCCCCGGACAGGGGGCGGCTGGCGGCGTTGGCCGTCCTGTAGTCGTCCAGCGGGCTCCAGCCGGGGGGAAGTCGGTTCGACTCACTCTTGCTCCGACCCACGTCGACCTCGCGGTACTCACGCTTGGGGTTGCGTCTCGCCATCGGTCTGTCCTCCTTCGCCGTGGCGGTGGGGGGTTACTTTGCGTTCATGTCCGCCGAGCCGTTCATCAACGACGACGACCACGACGCCTGCTGGATCTGTCCAAGCCTTCGGCTCCCCGCTGGGGCGTTCGACGTGCTCGAACGCCCCAGCGGGGAGTACCCGTTCAACCCGGCCGACGGCTTCCGGTACAACCGGGAGGGAGTCCCGGCCTGCGTGCACGGAGACCGCATCGGGCTGCCTCCTGGCCGGTACGCGAGTGCCGGCCAGGAGCTACCCGAGGGCTAGACGGTGATGGCGTGCTACTCGTCGCCGCCGTTCTCGTTGTCGTTCCCGTGCTGGTTGCCGCTGTCGTCACCGTGGTTGTTGTTGCCGTCGCTCATCAAGGCGTCCCTTCTGAGTAGCTGCCGAAGACCGGCAGCGTCGGTGTGTGATCGAGCTGCCGCAGGGTTCATGAGGCCCCAATGTCCTCACTTCGCCTGTCGGCCGCTGACATTCAGTCAACCGTCGGTCACACAACTTCGGATAGGACGTTCCAGCGTGGTCGTCTTCACGGCCCCCGGACATTTCTGAGGGTTGACGGCGGGGTGCCGGGGGGTAGCGTCGCCTCACCGGACCGAGGAGCCCCTATGGCAGCCGCCCGCCCGAACCAAGTCCTTCGGGGTCTCATGCTCACGAACACGTTGTCCGCGAGTGACCTGGCGCGAGCCGTTAACGCCGCTGAGGAGCGGCGTTTCGGTCAGCCGGGGAGTGCGACGGACCGACACGTGCGGCGGTGGCTCTCTGGCGAGACGGGACTACCGCAGATGCACTACCTTGTGGCACTCACGGATGTTTTCGACCTGCCTGCGGATCAGCTCGGGTTCACTCTTTCGGGTGCGAGGGCCCGCCAGCTTGCGGCCGTCCAGCCCCGATCTACGCTGCTGGGAGAGACGCCCGCCGAGCCTCAGGAGAATCACGTGCTCCGTCGTCAGTTCATGATCGCCGCCACTGGGAACCTCATCGGTTTTGCATTCGCACCTCTGCCGACCTCGGGGCGCATAGGGATGGCCGATGTCGAGCGCATCCGGGGGAGCATCGACGAACTCCATGCCGTGGACGACGCCTACGGGGGTGAGCAGCTCGCCGACATCGCCGAAGAGGCCGTCAAACAGATCGAGGACGCCATGGGCCGGTGCGTCTACGGGCCCCGAGTGGAAGCAGCGCTCTACCAGGTGATCGGCGAGCTACATGCCAGCGCGGGATGGTTCGCCTTCGACACTGGCGACCAGAGCCGCGCGGGCCAGAATTTTGACTCTGGGTTGCGCGCCTCCCTGTTGGCCGGCGACCGCATGCTCCAGGCCCGCATCTGGGCCTACATGTCCCGCCAGAGCTGGGAGCTTGGCCGGGCGACGGAGACCATCACCATCGCCCGAGCGGCCCTGGATGCCACGCGTAACAGCCGCAACCACCGCCTCAGCGCCCTGCTGCATGGCCGGCTCGCCCTCGGTTACGCGGCTTCCGGAGAGAGCACCCGGTGCGCAGGCGCTCTCGCACGGGCCGAGACTTCGCTGGACAGGGCCACCGGCACGACGCCGCCAGCGTGGCTGGCCTTTGTCGGCCCGGGTGAGCTACTTGGCGCTGCGGCCATGGCACACATGGACCTGGGTCAGGCCGACAAGGCGGCCGACCAGGAGGAGCAGGGCATGCGGTTGTTGGACCCTGCCTTCAGGCGTAACAGGTTCGCGAAGAGCGTGCACCTTGCCGAGTGCTACCTTGCCGCTGACGAACCGGAGCGGGCGATCGACATGGCGGATGGGGCCCTCGCCCTCTATCCCTCAGTGAACTGCCCCCGTTGGGCCACGCGTCTCGGCAAGTTCCGAGGAAAGGTGGCCGACCTCGGTCTACCGACGACGAAGTCCTTCGTGGAACGCTACGACGTCCTGATCACCTTGTGAGGAGCACCCGCGTGGCCGCCACCCTGACCGTCAGCTACTACACCGCCGACGACTTGCCCGTCATCGAGGGGCAACTGATCGAGGTGTACGCCGAGGTGTACGCGGAGGAGGCAGCCTCTGATCCGTTCTTCCGTGTCGAACGCTTCACCGAACGCCTTCACCGCCATGCTGCCGGGCCGCGCTGGGGCTGCGCGCTAGGAGAGGTCGATGGCTCGGTGGTCGGGTACGCCTACGGTTTTGGACGCACGGCGGCGTACCGGTGGGGCGGACTGATCACTCCGGTGCCAGCCGACCTGCTGGAGGAGACCGATAACAGGACTTTTGCCTTGTGCGAGGTGATGGTCCGTAAGGAGTGGCGTGGCACGGGCGTTGCACGCACCTTGCACGAGGAACTGCTGTCGCACAGGCCGGAGGATCGCTCCCACCTCTTGGTCGAGGAGGACCACCCGAAGGTCCGAGCACTCTACGAACGATGGGGCTACACCTGGATGGGCACGATGCAGCCCTACCCAGACTCGCCCCGCTATGACTCCATGCTTCGCCCGATCATGTGACACAGAGAAGGGGCGGATTCCCCCTGTTCGAGCATGGTCACGTCCTTCCGTTCGGGTGAGAGAGGGTGGGCCCTGGCCCCACCCGATACTTCTCCTCTTCCTCCGGCGGCGGGAGCGGGACGGCGATGGACAGCTCGATGGCCGCGACCCGGCGGGTGAGGTAGCCCCGTCGGCCGGCGGCGGCTGCCACCCACGCCCCGGATGCGTCCTTGGGCATCCAGACGCCTCCGTGCTTTTCCACGGTGCCGATCTGTTCGCCGAGGCCCCGTACGACCCGGTAGTGGCCTCTGCGGCCCTCGTAGTCGAGTTCGAAGCACCGCGGATTCCATCGGCCGTCGGGCAGGACGTTGTCGGGGTGAATGCTCAGGGGTAGTGCCTTCCGTTCGGGTGGGTGGGGGTGGGGCCTGGTGCCATCGGCCGGCGGGGGTGTCGACGGCCCGTTGGGTGGGCGAGGCGGGGGTGGGCTCTGGTGTCCGCTCCCCGATCTCGACGCCGTCGGCGAGCAGCTGCCGGACGGTAGCGTCGGCCTGGTGCTCGTAGGGGTGGCGGGAGATGTAGTGCCCGTTCTCCCGGATCTCGTACATGTCGGCCGCGAAGTCGGTGGTGTTGAGGCTGACGTCCAGGCGGCGGTCGTGGCCGGCCCCGGTGACGCTCCAGCGGCCGGCGGCCACCGCGGACCACGTCAGGTGGATGTCTGCTCCGGTGCGGGCCCGCTCCGCGCGCTCGCGCTCGGCCTGCTCGTCGGCGCTGCGATGGCGGGCGGCCTCCAGCTCGGCCTGGTGCTGCTGCTCGGCCTCCTCACGACGCCGCAGGAACTCGGCCCGGCTCTGGGCGGCCTGGCGTTCCAGCTCCGCGAGGCGCTGGCGGGCGGCTTCCCGACGGCGGGCGGCTTCGTGGCCGCCGGGCAGCGGGGGTAGGGCCTGGGGCTCCGCGCGGGCTGGCCAGGGCTCGGCGAGGTCGGTGCGGTGGTGCCGCCAGATGGTGAGCATGGCGCGGCCGTCCGCTGTGGCGACGACGTCGCCGTTCTCCTCCTGCTGGAGAAACCCGGCGGCGATGACCAGCTCGACCACCTTCCGCCGTACCCGGCGGCCCTTGGCGTCGAGCCGGGCCCCGGCGGGGACGAGGCGGTAGCCGGTGCCGTCCCACCACACGCCGCCTTCGCTGGGGTGCAGGGTGGCCGCCGCGACGAGGCTGTACACCCTGCTGGTCCACCCGGACTGCTCGCGGGCCCCGGGTGCGCTCGGCGGCGACGACCCGGCTGAAGTCGGCTTCGTGGTCGTCGGCATGGAGGCGGGCGGCGTGGCGGGCGTCGTCACGGTGGCCGTGGTCGTCGCCGACCTGGGCGGGGCGCCCGGCGTACCGGTCACCGCACTGAAGGCACCAGACCACCCACCACTGCACCCGGTCGGTGCCGGCGGCCCGACGCCGACCGGGCAGGGGTTACGCAGACCCCACCCCAGGGCGCTGCCGCCTCCGGGTATCCAGGGGGCGCGGGCGGGGGTGGTCACTGGGGTACTTCTTCGCCCAGCCAGCTCCCGCGCTCGAACAGCAGGCCGCCGACGCCCTCGGGCCGGATCCGCTGGACGGGCCGACCCTGGCCGTGGCCCGCGAGTACGGCCGACTGCTCCAGGCGTACGAGCACCTGTTCTGGGACACTCTCGGACAGCTCGACTAGGGTCCGGGGTCTCCCGGGTCACGCCGACGGGCCGACCGGGCGCGGGGGGGGCCGAGGCGTTCATCCCCCGCACCCGATCGGCCTCGCTCAGGCCTGCCAGTGCGGCTTGCCGCTGACCATCCGGCAGTAGATCATTCCCCCGTTGGCGTCATGGGTGCTCTTGCCGAGATCGGCGTTGCGGCAGAACTGCCCGGCCGCGTAGCAGTTCCCCGCGTTCGAGCGGAGCTCGCACTCCGCACCGCCGGCCGCCGCGGTGTGCTGCGGCTCCGGGGCGGTCGGCGGCTGGGCCGTGGTGGTCTTCGGCTGCGGCGCCTTCGGGGTGGGCGACGGCGCGTGGGTGCTGGGGGCCGCCGCTGCGGGGGCGGTCGGCGTGCTCGGCGCGGGGTCCGACGCCGACGGCGGCGTGCCAGCCGGGGACGCGGCGGGCGGCGCCGCAGGCGGTGCGGCCGGCGGGGTCGACTGGGTGGTGGCGCCCGCCGGGGCGGTCACCGGGGGCGAGGCCTTGGCTCCGCCGTCGGCGGCCGACGGGTCGCAACCGGTCAGCGCCAGACCGACGGTGAGGACGAGTCCGGCGAAGCCGGCCAGGCCGGCGCACCGACGCCCGCGTATGCGTGAAGGCATGGGTGGAGAACGCTCCGTTCCGTTTGGATGAGGTGTGCGATTCAAGCAGAGCTCGCACACGATCCGCGCACGGATCTCCCACTCGTTGGCAGATCGAGATCTGCCGGCTACCGAGCGTCGCCGCCCTCCGGTCCGCCGTCACGCTGCGCCGAACCGCCGACCGCCCCAACAGGGGTATAGCGCCGGAGCGCAGGGGAATTCGGCATGTTCCTGACATGGCCAGCGGATCGCTACCGTTCCGGCAACCCCCACGCCGAACGAGGAGATCCCCCATGCTCCGCATCCGTGTGCTCGCGGTCGCCACCGCGCTCGCGGGCGTCGCCCTGACCGCCGCCCCCGCCGTCAGCGCGCCCGCTGACGACCCGTCCACAGTCGCCGCCCTCGCTTCCCCCGCGGCCCGGACCGCCCCGGCCCCGTCCGCGCTGCTCCCCGCGCTCCAGCGCGACCTCGGACTCTCCCCGCAAGCCGCCGCCGACCGGCTGGCCGGGGAGAGCCGGGCCGCCCGGGTTCGGACCGCGCTCGCCGCCGCCCTGGGCTCCCGCTGGGCCGGGGCCTGGGTCGAGGGGCCGGACGCCGCCCTGGTGGTCGCCACCACGGACGCCTCCGTCGCCCGGACGATCACCGCGCACGGCGGCCGGGCCACCGTCGTCCGCAACGCCCTGGCCGCCCTCGACCGGGCGAAGGCCGCGCTCGACCGGGCGGCCCGGGCCGCCACACCCACCGCCACGCCGTTCTGGTCCGTGGACGTCCGCACCAACGCCGTCGTGGTCCGGTCCTCCGACGCCGCCCGGACCTAGGACCAATGCCGGTGACTTTGTGGTCGGTGTCTCGTTGGTTGTGGTGTGGCGAGGGTGGGGCAGGTCAAGGCGCCTGCGAGTGAGCGGATATCGGACC
>NZ_JBIVJF010000060.1:0-8621 GCF_044750105.1 Kitasatospora sp. NPDC088861 | reverse complement strand
GGACCCCCGAGACGTAGAGCGCACGAGCGGACACACAGCCTCCAGAGACAGGGCGGCCACGCACGGGCCGATACCGGGAACAGCGCGTCGAGCAAGGAGAGAGCCGCGTTGCCCCGGCTTTCCCCCCGGTTGCCCGGTGCCGTTTCGTCTGTCTCTTGTCCGGTGTCCTACGTGGTCCGGCCGGTCGGGAGGCCGTCGCGGACGGCGGCGGACAACAGTTCCGCTGCGCCCGCTGTCGGCCCGGGCACGAGTGTGGCGAGGAGTGCCTGGACGAGGACCTGGTAGGTGCACTCGCCGCCGCTGCTGTCCCGGGCCCGGAACCGGAGACCGCTGCGCACGTCGTCGGCCAGCTCGGCCAGGGAGACCGGCCGGTAGGTGAGCGCGTCCACCAGCAGCCCGTTCTCTGCCCGGACCAGCTGGCGTTCCACCTCCGCGTCGGTCGGCGGGCTGGACACACCGGCACTGCCGACCCCGTTGTGGTTCTTCGGGTCAGTCATGTGTCGGCGAAGCCTTGGACAGGCGGGCGAGCTCTTCCCGCAGGGCGGCCAGTTCCGCCCGCAGGCCCGCCAGCTCCGCCCCTTCGTCTCTCTCGCCCCCGCCACCCGCAGGGCGACGAGGGGTGTCATCGGAGGGCTTGCCCCCCGTGTTCTCCTTCAACGGGTCGTTCTCCTCCAGCAGGTCGATGATGGCGTCACGGAGGTTGCACTCCAGCTCCGCCGCGCGCTCGATGAGTTCGTCGGCGATCTCTTTGGCGTCGTCGACGATGGTGCGCAGGGACTGGATGATGCCGCGTCGCGGCCGGGACTCACTCATGAGGGGGTGTTCCTCACTGCTGGGGTGTGAGCACGCGAGAAGGCCTGATCGCCCGCGATCCTCCGGGTCGGTGGCCGAAGGTTCGGACGGAAAGCGTTCAGTTCTCTGAGTGCACGCCAGTACGCACCTCGGTGGCAACCCCGCGTGCGGGGGGCTCGGGAGGCAACGAGTTCCGGCCGCCGGTGCCGCGCGCGCCGTACACGCGCCCGCTGCCCCGGCCGTGACCGTTTCCCGCCGCCCCGACACCCGCGGGAAGTCCGCGGGATCGGGTGGTAGCGCGAAGACGGGAACGGGGCCGCCGGGTCGGCCGCGCGACGGTCGACACGGGGACCGTGCCGGACCCAGGCGCGCGCCGTCGGCCCCAAATGCCTTCCCCATCAGGGATGTTCATGGAGGGGATGGCCCGTCGCATGGTTCCGGCGGCCACCGACCTGCGGTGCGACGGGTGTAGGAGTGGAGGCCGGGACGAGGGCGCGAGCCGGAGCCGGCCGTGCTCCGATGTCCGGGCCGCACGCCGTACCGGGACAGCTGTGGATCTGTTGGCATAGAGACCATCGCGCTGAACGTTTACGAAAGCGGTCGGCAAGGACCCGTCGTGCCCGGCCGGACCCGCCACCTCCCGCCCGATCCTGACGCACTGCCACCCGAAGGCGAGGCCCGGTGTCCGACGAACCCCGCGACTGCGAACGCATCCTGGCACACAGCGCGGACACCGTCAGGCCGTTGATCCGCACCCAGGTCAACCGCCTGCCCGCGCACATCCGTCACCTCGCCGGACTGCACTTCGGCTGGTGGACCGACGACCGAACCCACCTCGACCACCAGGGCGACGGCAAGGCCCTGCGCCCCGCCCTCACCCTCCTGGCCTGCCGGGCCGTCGGCGGCGACCCGGCAGCGGCCCGTCCCGCGGCCGTGGCCGTGGCCGTGGAACTCGTCCCCTTACCACCGCCCTGGGGGCCCGCCAAGTGCTGACCGGCACAGGCATCGCCATGATCTTCGTCGCCGCCTGCGCTGCAGCACTACGGATCCGCAGCACGAAACGGCACCAGATCCGCACCCACGCACTCCCAGTTAGAGACCCACGCTCCTAGCCCTGGCCCAACGTTGCGTCAGCCGATCGGGCTACCGAGGGCAGTAGAGCTCCCCCATGCCACCCACGAGCAGGACGACCAGCCGCGGATGCACCAGGAACTCGGCGACGACCGCTGAGCACCGCACGCTGTGCCCCGCCAACCCCCCCAGGCCCGGGCGGGGCACGGCGTGAACCGCCCCGTGGCACAGTGGAACGGCTCGGTTTCCAGGGGAAGCGCGAGGCGGCGCTGCTTCCCGGGGCGCGTTGCCCGGACCGGGCTGTGGCAGGACCGCTGTGTCGCCTGAGCGGCTGGCCGTGGGTGCGGTGTGCGGGCTGGTGTCAGCTGTTGACGTTGACGGCTGACCAGGTGTCGGCGACGGTTGCGTAGGCGGTGCTGCCGGGGCCGTAGAGGTCGGCGGCGGCTTGGAGGGTGGCGGCGCGGGCGTCGTGGTAGTCGGTGGTGGTGGTCATGTAGGTGGTCAGGGCCCGGTACCAGATCTGTTCGGCGGCGAGGCGGCCGATGCCGGTGATGGTGCGGCCGTCGATGGTGGGGCTGTCGTAGTCGATGCCGTTGATGGTCTTGGGGCCGCTGCCCTCGGCGAGCAGGTAGAAGAAGTGGTTGGCGGGGCCGGAGGAGTAGTGGACGTCGATGTCGGCGATGCCGTCATACCAGTAGTCGGGGGAGCGGCCGTCCCGGGAGGGTCGGTCCAGGTAGCGCAGCGGGGTGCCCTTGCCGTTGAGGTTGAGGCGTTTGCCCATGAGGTAGCCGGGGACGTCGGTGGGGTTGTCGGTGTGGAAGGCTACGGCGGTGGCGAGGATGTCGCTGGTGGCTTCGTTGAGTCCGCCGGATTCGCGCTGGTATTCCAGGCCGGCGGTGGCGGAGGTCAGGCCGTGGATCATCTCGTGTGCGGCCACGTCCAGTTCGGTCAGCGGTTTGGCGTTGCCGGGCCCGTCGCCGTAGGTCATGCAGAAGCAGCCGTTGTCCCAGTAGGCGTTCGTGTAGTTGTCACTGGCGTGGACACGGCTGTAGGCACCGACACCGTCGCCGCGGATTCCGGTGCGCCCGTGTACCTGCTGGAGGTAGTCCCAGGTGGCGGCGGCGCCGTAGTGGGCGTCGACGCCCGCGGTCTCGTCGTCGCTCTGGGTGCCGTTGCCCCAGCGGTCGTCCTGGTCGGTGAACAGTTCGCCCTGGCCGGTGGAGGCGTGGTGCAGGTTGTAGGTCCGGTGGCCGCCGCGGGCGGTGTCGTTCATCTCGTACCGGAACAGGCTGTGCTTGGTGCCCAGGGGCACCGTGCCGTTGTACTGGCCTTGGCCGATGCCGGTGTGCACGGCCTCGTAGGTGTAGAGCTGGGTGCCCGAGGTCGCGTCGGTCACGATGTGGCGTTCGCTGGGGGTGCCGTCTTCCTGGGTGCCGTCCAGGACGGATTCCCAGGCCAGCGCGGGGGTTTGGGCGGCCGACCAGACGACCAGGCGCGGTAGCTCCGTGGTGTGGAGCGACTGCATCACCTGGACGGCCGGAACCGTGGGCGTGAGGGTCGGCACACTGACCGGCGCCCGGTGGGCGCGGGTGTCGGTGAGGGCGCCCTGCGAGGTGCGGTGGACGATCAGATCGCCGCCGAGGACCGGCAACGCGGCGAAGGTGCGGTTGTAGCGGAAGTGGACCGTGCCGTCCGCGTCACGAGTGGCGTCGTCGATCTGCAGGCTCTCGCGAGGGTCCAGGTTCAGCGCCTTCGCTGTCGCGATGGCGGCCTGGGCGGCCTCCTTCAGGAGCTCGGCGTGTTCCTGCGGGGACAGCGCGCCGCTTCGGGTCTGCGAGGTGTCAGGGGGTGTGCGGGCGGCGGCTCCTGTCGACTGAGCGCCCGTCAGTGCCAGGGTGGTCAGGAGTGCGAGGGCGGCGGCCAGCCGGGCGGGCCGACGGCGTCCGTGATGGGGGGATGCAGGCTGCAAAGGGGGATTCCTCGGTGCGTGCGGGCCACGGTGCGTGTCCACATGATCGTGTGCCGGCCCGCGGGCCGGCATCGGATGGCGTTGCCGCCCGGGGCCGGGTCGTCGTGCCCCAGCACCGGAACCGGCTGAAGGCGGCTACGAGCGGCCCGGCGACCCCGGCCGCTACTTGACGTTGGTGATGGGGGCGTTGGTGGCGACCGGGGGGCGGCTTCCGGGGCGATGTCGGCAGCGGGTGCGGCCGCGGGCTCAAGGTCGGCATCCGGTTCGAAGGCCATGAAGCAGCAGGATCCGCCGTAGCTGAAGTGGCCGAGCTCGTCGCCCTTCCTCACTTCCTGGTCCGTGCGGACGGTGGGAGTGACGGAGGAGATCTCGCTGATGCCGACGACGGCGAGGCAGACCATGCCGATGCGGGGAGCGGTGCTCTCGATGAACACCAGGGCCCGGGTGCTGGACGCCGCCGCACCGCCCAGCGACGGCCCCTGGCCGGCGGGGCCCGAACCGTCGAGCCCGGCTGTGCCGAACAGCAGGCCGGGGACGATCTCCACGTGCCGGACCACACCGTCGACCGGTGCGTGCCAGCGATGGTAGCCGGTGGCGGGGAGCAGCAGATGGAGGACGTCGCCGCCGACGAACCGGTCCGTGTAGGCGCTGTTGTCGAGTGCATCCGCCAGGGAGTAGCTCTGGCCCTTTGAGGGTGAGACCGGCGTTCTTCTCGACCTGCCGCTCGTGGCGGATCAGGGTGGAGTTGCTCGGCGCGAGGACGGCGGTGGGGGCGGTGGAGATCGGGCTTGGCCTTCCGGTGGAAGAAGTCGTTGAACGACGCGAAGCCCCGGTGCTCGGCGCTGCGGTCGGGGATCGCGTAATCGTCGAGCCGGTGGCTTTCGACGGCGTGCGGGGACAGCCGGTCGTTGTCCTCCTCGGTCAGCACGTAGCGGCTCGCGGAGCCGTCCAGGAACACGCACCACTCGGCGAGGATCTGCCGGCGGGCGGAGTTGAACGCCGGGGCGCGGAAGAGGATCTCGCCCGGCTTCGTCAACGACATGTTCGAGAACAGCGCGGACGGCGGGAAGAGGATCCGTTCCTCGGGCTTGGCGCGGTATTCGGGCGCGGTGGTGATGATCTGGTCCACGCACTGCAACAGTGCAACAGGTGCTCGACGCCGTGGACCGGCTGGAGGCCGCGCGGGAGCTGTTCGAGCATCCCGGACACCAGCGGCTGGATGCCGGCGTCGGTCTCGATCAGCTTCTTGAGGGTCACGACCGCGGGGCTGTGCGACTCCCTTTTGTCCCGGGCCCGGTCCGCGAGGTCCGCCAACCAGGCGTCGATCAGGGCGCCGGTGAGGTCGCCGAGCATGTCTGTCTCCTTGGCATTCGACCGACCACGTCCAGGTGGAGATCCTCGCGAGTCTCACCCTCGCAACAGGCGAGGAAACACGGTTCGTCGCCAAAGGGACTCGAAAGGATGACGGTGGCCGTTGACGTCACGCACGTGATGGCCGACGTGTCAGTCAGCCTTCGGTACCGCCGATGACGGGGCAGAGCCGTGTACAGAACAGGTTGAGGCATCTCCGTCTCCGGATCTGCCGAGAGGCAGGGCGAGCTCAGGGAGGCGACCGGGTGGGGTCCAGTTGGTCGATGTCGGGGACGGCGGATGTCACCGGGGGTTCCCCTTTCCCGGGAGCGGTAGGCCGTAGTCGGGTCGGCGTCGGGGAACACCATCGGATTGGCCGCCGACCTGTCGAATGGGTTCCCGGACGGCTTGGCATGATGGACGTGTCGTCAGTCTGGCCAGTTTCTTCCCTGGTCAGGCTTCGGCAGGGTCGGGGTTGAGCTCCGGGACGGGGTTGAGCCCCGGGACGGGGATGTCGACGGGGCCGGTCGGGGTGTCGTAGCGTCTGGTTTCCAGTTGCCAGGCCAGGCCACCGCCGATGCAGTGGTACGCCGCTTCCAGCCAGCGCCAGGCGGTGCCCTGCTCGGACCGGGACAGCTGGAGTTCGTCCATGATGGCCGGGAGCCGGTGCTGGACGGCGAGAGCGTCCCGGCACACGGCCTGGTACTGGGCGTGAGTCCGGTCGACCGGCAGCCTCATGCCGGAGGCCCACAGCCGGTTGGCCTTGAACTCCGCGAGGCCGGGGATGCGGTCCTCGACGGGTAGGCCGGTCTCCCACAGGTAGCTGCGGAGCCAGCGATCGTTGTGCTCGATGAACCTGTCGCGCCAGGTTGCCGGCGTGGTGGCGAAGAGCTCGCTACAGAGCTGGTAGAGCGTCCAGTTGGGCAGGTCCGAGCGCTCGGGCCGGCGGCCGCGGAAGATCTCGCGGGTGGCCTCGATGGCACCTTTCTTCGCCGCGAGGCTGTTGAATCCCAGCTCAGCGGGTGGTGATGTGCGCGCCCGGGGCGGGGCCGCTGACGGTGCGGACGCGGCGGACGGCCTTGGAGGTGGCGAGGGCGCGGGCCACGGACTTTGCCGTGTGGGCGTCCGCGGTCAGGAAGGCACAGGTGGGGCCGGAGCCGGAGACGATCGAACCCAGGGCGCCTGCGGTCCTTCCGGTGTGGAGGGTGGCGGCCAGCGCGGGGTGGAGGGAGAGGGCTGCTGGTTGGAGGTCGTTGACGAGCGCTGCGCCGAGTGCGGTGGCATCGCCGGTCTTCAACGCGGCGAGCAGGGCCGGATCGGCGGGAGGTTGCGGCCTGAGGCGGGCGTCGGCGGTGCGCAGGGTGTGGAGGCGGTCGTGTTCCGCGTAGACGGCCGGGGTGGCGAGTTCTCCGTGGGCGAGGGCGAGGACCCAGTGGAGGGGGCCGGTGACGGGCAGGTCGGTGAGGATCTCGCCGCGGCCCTGGCCGAGAGCTGCCTGACCCAGGAGGGCGAAGGGTACGTCGCTGCCCAGTTCGGCAGCGAGGGCGTGGAGTTGGGCAGGGGTAGCCCGGGTGTTCCACAGGGCGTTGCAGGCGAGGAGGGTGGCGGCGGCGTCGGCACTGCCGCCGGCCATGCCTCCGGCGACGGGGATCCGCTTGGTGATGTGCAGGGCCACTCCGGCGTCGGTCCCGTGGTGTTCGCGGAGGAGCTGTGCGGCGCGTGCGGCGAGGTTGGTGGCGTCCGTCGGCACCCGTTGTGCGTCGGTGCCAATGACGGTGACGGTGGTTCGCCCGGTGGCGGCGAGTGTGGCCGTGACGGTGTCGTGGAGTGCGACGGCGAGGAACACGGTGGTGAGTGCGTGATAGCCGTCGGGGCGGTGGGCGCCTACGGAGAGCTGGACGTTGATCTTTCCCGGTGCCGTCGCGGTGACGCTACGGGGCGTTGGAGGCGTGGCCGTGTTCATGTGGTCGACAGCTCCCTGGCCTGAGTGCGGGCCCAGGATTCGGCCTTGCGGACGTCCGCCAGGGTGAGGGCGGCGCTGGGGACGGGGCGGGAGGTGGCGTGCAGGACGCGGCGGACGGTGTCCACGATCGCGGTGAACGGGATGCGGCCGGTCAGGAAGAGACGGACGCATTCCTCGTTCGCGGCGTTGAGGACGGCCGGGGCGAGGCCGCCTTCGTCGCCTGCCTGACGGGCGAGGGAGACGGCGGGGAAGGTCTCGGTGTCCAGCGGGAAGAACTCCCAGGTGGCAGCGGTGGACCAGTCGCAGGCGGGTGCGGCGTCGCGGATCCGGTCGGGCCAGCCCAGGCCGAGCGCGAGCGGGATGCGCATGTCGGGCGGGCTGGCCTGGGCCAGGGTGGAGCCGTCGGCGTACTCGACCATGGAGTGCACGACGGACTGCGGGTGGACGACGACGGCGATGCGCGGCAGCGGCACGTCGAAGAGGAGGTGGGCCTCGATGACTTCGAGGCCCTTGTTCATGAGGGTCGCGGAGTTGACGGTGACCAGCGGACCCATGTTCCAGGTGGGGTGGGCGAGGGCCTGGTCGACCGTCACCCGGTCGAGTCGGTTCCGGGTGTAGCCGCGGAAGGGACCGCCACTGGCGGTCAGGATGAGCCGGCGCACCTCGCGGCGCTGGCCGCCGCGCAGGCACTGGAGTAGTGCGGAGTGCTCGGAGTCCACGGGGATCACCTGGCCGGGGCGGGCGAGTCTTCGGACGAGGGGGCCGCCGGCGATCAGGGACTCCTTGTTGGCCAGGACGAGTCGTGCCCCGGATTCCAGGGCGGCCAGGGTGGGGGCGAGTCCGATCGAGCCGCTGATGCCGTTCAGGACGCGGTGGCAGCCGATGGCCGCGACCTGGGTGGCGGCCTCAGGTCCGGCCAGGACGCGGGGCAGCCGCCGTCCGTTCGCCTGGGACTTCAGGGCCAGGCGCAGGGCCGGTGCGGCCTCGCGCCGGGAGGTGGCCACGGTCTCGACACCGAGGTCGAGGGCCTGTTGGGCCAGCAGTGGCAGGTTGCGCGTGCCCGCGGCCAGTGCCACGGCGCGTAGGCGGTCGGGATTGCGGCGGATCACGTCGACGGCCTGGGTGCCGATCGATCCGGTGGATCCCAGGACGGCTACGTCCCGTCGCCCCAGCGGCGGATCACCGGGGAGGTGGATGTCGGCGATGGCCATGGGGGCGTGGGTCCCGGGAACTGCCATGGATCTTCGTCCTGTCTGTTCGTACTGTGCCGGGGTGATCGGGTGTGCTTGCTCTTCAGGCGACGGTCCAGGAATCGGTTCCGGTGAGCAGCGTGGTGAGGCAGCCAGTGCCCATCTGCTGTGAAGCAATGGCAAGTTGACCTGCCATCAGCTCGTCGTAGACGGGTCGGTGGACGTCGCGCAGGACGCCGATCGGGGTGTGGTGGAGGGTGTCGGCGTCGGCGATCCGGGAGAGCGC
>NZ_JBIVJF010000059.1:0-9753 GCF_044750105.1 Kitasatospora sp. NPDC088861 | reverse complement strand
CTCCTCCCCAAACACACCATCCCCAACCAACACACCAAAGCCACCCACAACGCCCTCACCAACCTCAACCACCAACTCACACACAACACAAACACCACAGACGCAGACAGGAGCACCTCGTGACCACCACCACTGACATCACCATCACCGACCTCACCACCACCACCCCCGACGGCGCCCGCCTCACCGTCGCCATCCACCACCCCGCCCACATCGACCCCCACGACACCACCCCCACCAGCACGCCCCTGATCGTCCTCGCCCACGGCTGGGGCGCCACCCACACCGTCTGGCACGCCACGGCCCGACTGCTGGCCGCCCAGGGCCACACCGTCGTCGCCTACGACCAGCGCGGCCACGGCACCAGCACCCTTGGCGACAAGGCCCTCACCATCCAGCAACTCGGGCACGACCTCGCCACCGTCGCCGACGCCCTCGCCCCTCACCGTCCCGTCGTCATCGCCGGCCACTCAGGCGGCGGTTACGCCGCGCTCGCCTACGCCACCCAGCTCTACGCCGACGCCCCCCGCACCGCGCCCCAGCGCCTCGTCGGCCTCCTCCTCGCCGCCAGCGCCGCCGACGACCAGCAGACCCCTCCGGGCGAACTCCGCATCATGAAGACGAAGGCCTTCCAGCGCGCCCTCAAGAGCCCCCGGCTCGGCCGCCAGCTCCTCAAGAAGACCCTCCACCCCAACACCCCCGCTCACACCCAGGAGACCAACCGCCGTCTCTTCGCCAACACCAACCCCCACACCCGTCTCACCACCTTCGCCTCCACCAGCACCATGGACCACACCCCCCACCTCCGGAACATCACCACCCCCACCACGATCCTTCGTGGCACCCACGACACCTCTGTCGGCCAGACCCACATCCGCACCCTCCAAACCCACCTCCCCTACACCACCGTCGACACCCTCTCCGACGCCGGCCACATCCTCCCGCTCGAAGCCCCTCACCAAATCGCCCGCCAGATCCACCAGCTCACACTCACTTCGCAGCGGTGACCACCACCTCCCTCACCACCGAGCTGGGCAGGCTCCTGCCGCCAACTGTCCACTGCACCGAGGCCTTCGGGCCGCCGCCCCAGGGCGCGCTCCTTCCTGCGGAGCGCGCCCACATCGGTGGCCGATCGCCCCGCAGGCAGCGGCAGTTCACCGCCGCCCGCACGCTCGCCCGTCGTGCTCTCGCCCAGCTCGGCCACCCTCCGGTCCCGCTGCTCCCGGGGCCGGGCGGGGCCCCCGAGTGGCCGTCGGGGACCGTCGGGAGCATCACCCACTGCGACGGTTACACCGCTTGCGCTGCGGCGCACGCGGCCGATGTCATCTCGCTCGGCATCGACGCCGAGCCTGCTCTGCCGCTCCCCGACGGGGTCCTCGCCCTCACCGCCTCCGAGGACGAGCGTCACCGGATCGGCCGGCTACCTCACGGCCAAGTCCCTTGGGACCGACTGCTCTTCAGCGCCAAGGAGGCCACCTACAAGGCCTGCTACCCGCTCACCCGACGCTGGACCGGGCTGGCCGGCATCTCCGTGCGCCTCCACCCCGACCGCACCTTCACCGCCCACCACCCCCACCTGCCCGGCCGCTGCCACGGCCGCTGGACCAGCACCGATGCCGTCCTCCTCACCGCCCTCACCATCCCGCACGGGACCACGACCGGCTGAGCGCGCAGCACCGCGGCACCGCAGCACCGCAGCACCGAGGGGACAGTCGACGGATCGGTCAGAGGGACCACCCGACCGGCAAGGAGCCCGGCCCATGGCACTGGCCCACACGCTCACGCTCATCGCCGACGCCGCCGTCTGCCCCGTCTGCCCCACCTGGGCCTTCGTCCTCAACGCGCAGGTCTGTCCAGGCCGTTGTCGCCGGTGCGCACCGCTTCGATGAAGCCGGTGGTGCTCGGGCCCGAGCCGGGCGGGAAGGGGCGGCCGTACGCGGCGGCGACCTCGTCGAGCAGGGTGAGCCGGGTGTTCCAGCCGTGGGCGTCGAGCCACTCGTGGGTGTGGGGGCCGAGGCCGCCCTGCCACAGGTCGGTGATGTGGGCGAGGGCCGGGTCCTGCGGGGTACTGGTCACGTCCCGGCCCTTTTCGAGCAGCAGTCGGCTGCCCGGGGCGGAGAGGGTGCCGACGGCGGTGAGCAGGCCGGCCGCCTGGTCGGCGGTGAGGTAGACCAGCAGTCCTTCGGCCAGCCAGACGGTGGGCCGCTCCGGGTCGAGGCCGGCTTCGACGAGGCGGCGCGGCCAGTCCGGGTCCAGCAGGTCGCCGGGCAGCGTGGTGCGTTCGCCGGCCGGGTCGGCGCCGAGTTCGTCCAGGACCTGCTGCTTGAAGGTCAGGACGGGCGCGAGGTCGAGTTCGAAGAGGCGGGTGCCGGCCGGCCAGTCGAGCCGGTAGGCGCGGGCGTCCAGGCCTGCCGCGAGCAGGACGACCTGGTCCGCGCCGGCGGCGAGCAGGCGGTCGTCGTAGAAGCGGGTGCGCAGGATGCCGTGGACCACCAGGCCTTTGGCGAGGCCGCTCGCCGGTCCCGAGGTGGGCATCGGCATGCCGGAGGCGGTGACGAAGGCGGCGGCGTAGGGGTCGGTGAAGAGCGGTTCGGGGCGGGAGCTCTCGTAGGCGCGCACCAGCGCGACGGACAGGGCGGTACGGGAGACCGGGCTCAGCGGGTCGGTGGTCGTCATGCCCGGGAATCTACCCCGGCGCCGAGTCGGCCGGGCCGGCACTCCCCCTCGCCGGACCAGGCCGGGCCGGACGGGCACCTGGCCTGCGGGGACAGCGAGTTGACGCAACGCCACGAGGTCACGTCAGGAGGTGACGCCAGCGGTCGGCGGACTCCATCATGTCCCGGATGACGCGTTCCAGGAACGTCCCGCCCCTGGCCAGCCGCTGCCCCACGGGGCTGTCGGGCCCGAACTCCGCCGCGGCCGTCATCGCGATCCGCGCCGTCCCGAGCGTCTCCCGCGAGCCGATCATGATCGAGTGGTACCAGGCCTCGTCGTCGACCACGTAGATGTCGCGACGCCGCTGCGGATCGCGTTCGCGCCGGACGTACCCGTGCTGGACCAGGTAGTTCACGGCCACGGAGACGGAGGCCGCACTGACGTTCAGCCTGCGGGTCAGCTCGGCCGCGGTGCGCCTGCCGTCCTCGGACAGCAGCAGGTCGATGTGCACGCGCGCCGTCATCCTCGGCAGCCCCGTCCTGACCGCCATCTCGATGATCTCCTCTCCCGTCGGGCTGTCCGAGGGCCCGTCCGCGGGCGGCGGCGCCGGGGTGCCGCGCCGCGCGCGCTGGACCGTCGCCCGGTGCGCCTGTTCGGGCCGGTAGCCGCTGGGGCCGCCATTGCGCCCGATCTCCCGGCTGATCGTCGACGTCGGCCGAGCGAGCCGCCTGGCGATCTCGGCGTAGGAGAGCCCGTCGGCGAGTCCGGCCGCGATGCGCTGGCGGTCCTGCTGGGTCAGTCGTCCTCCTGGCATGCCGCCAGTATTGCCTTCGCATTCATCCATTGCAATGCGGCATTGCATTCGACCTCAGCGTCATTGCATCAATTTACCGCTGTTCACCTGGGATAACTGCTTCGACCAATTGCGACCATGCTGAATGCAACGTAGCTTTCGAAGAGTCCCGAAGACGCATTTCCGCGAGATGAGGAACGGTCATGGGTGAATCCGTCCACACCGTCACCACGCTGCCGACGGCGCGCCCGCCCGGCTGCCCCTTCGACCCGCCGGCCGAGCTGACCGACGCCCGACGGCACGGCCCCCTCAGCCGCTACACCCACCCCGGCGGGGCGGCCGGCTGGCTGATCACCGGGTACGAGCTGGTCAGGTCGGTCCTGGCCGACCCGCGGTTCAGCTCGCGCAAGGAGCTCATCAACGTGGGCGACTTCGAGATTCCTCCGGCTCCGCCCGGCGAGTTCCTCCTCATGGACGACCCGCAGCACGGGCGCTACCGGAAGCCGCTGGTGGGCAAGTTCACCGTGCGGCGGATGCGGCTGCTCGCCGAGCGCGTCGAGCAGATCACCGCCGAGTGCCTGGACGCCATGGAGGCGGCCGGGCCGTCGGCGGACCTGGTGACCGCGTTCGCCAAGCCCATCCCCGCCATCGTGATCTGCGAGCTGCTGGGGGTGCCGTACGAGGACCGCGGCTCCTTCCAGGAGCAGATCGACTCGTTCGTGAACGGGGAGACGAGCGACGAGGAGCTGATCGCGGCCTACACGGCGACCCAGCAGTACCTCGCGGAGCTGGTGGCCGCCAAGCGTGCGAACCCCACCGACGACGTGCTCAGCGACCTCATGGACAGCGACCTCACGGATGAGGAGCTGAGGGGCGTCAGCCTGATCCTGCTGGCGGCCGGGCTCGACACCACCGCGAACATGCTGGCGCTGGGCACCTTCGCGCTGCTGCAGAACCCGGCGCAGCTGGCCGACCTGCGCGCCGATCCCACGCTCACCGGCCGGGCCGTCGAGGAACTGCTGCGGTACCTGAGCGTCGCCAAGTCGTTCATGAGGACGGCGCTGGAGGACGTCGAGTTGGGAGGCCAGACCATCAAGGCCGGCACGACGGTCATCCTGTCGTACAACACCGCCAACCGTGACCCAGAGCGCTTCGCCGATCCCCACGTGCTCGACTTCCGGCGGCAGTACGCCGGGCACCTGGCCTTCGGCCACGGCGTCCACCAGTGCCTGGGGCAGCAGTTGGCCCGCGTCGAGCTGAGCGTCGCGATCACCGCGCTCGTCAAGCGCTTCCCCACGCTGCGCCTGGCCGTACCGGCGGAGGAGGTCGGCCTGCGGCCGGAGGCCGCGGACATCTACGGGGTGAAGAGCCTCCCGGTCACCTGGGACGCGTGACCGGGAACCGGCCCGGGAGAGGTCGGGGCCAGGGTCGGGGTCCGGGTCGGGATCGGGGGACCCGCCCGGGCGGAGGGGCCGAGGGGTTGTCCGCCCGCGCCCGGAACGACCGAAAACACGCGGTCACCGGCGTACCTCCCGCACCCCCGGCATGGCACAAGTCCGTTACAGCGGTGCCGGGTTCCTCCCGCCCCGCACGCGCCCCTGGCATCATCCAAGTCCGTGCCGCCCCCGGAGCCGCCCACGGCGTGCCGGGGCGTCGGCCCGCATGGCGACCGACGTCCAGACGAGGGGGAGTCCGATGACGCTGTTCGGCAAGCCGCCGGGCCCGCAGGACGCCCGGCCGCGCGGGCGGGCCACCGCGCTGACGCCGCGGGTCCTGGCGCAGGCCCTGCTCCTGCTGCTCGGACTGTCCGCGGTCGGCCTCGGGTTCGCGCGGTTCGTCGGCGCGTACCACGAGGGGTGGGCGTACCGCGGCGCCCCGGTCTGCGGCGCTCCGGCGATCGGGCCCGGGGTGGACTGCACGCTACGGGAGAGCGGGCGGGTGACGAAGAGGGCGGTGGAGCGGGACGGCGACTCGACCTCGTACACCCTGACCGTGGCCCGCGAGAAGGCTCCGACCGGCACCTACGACGTCGGGGAGGCGTTCTACGACGACGTGCGGATCGACACGGTCGTGAACCTGACGGTCTGGAGGGGCCAGGTGGTCGAGGTCGACCACCAGGGGCACCGGGCGCGCAATCCGCACACCCTGTGGCTGGCCATCCTGAAGCTGGCGCTGCTGATCGGCGCGGGCACGGCCCTGATCACGGGCGGCCTGCTCGGGCCGAACGTGCGCTCCTGGTGGATCTCGGCCGGGATGTCCGTACCCGTGGCGGTCACCACGCTGGTGGGTGCCGCCATGCTCCTCCTGATGGACTGGCCGCTGCCCGTGACCGTGACCCTGGCCGTCCTGGCCTGGCTGCTCGCGGTCTCCGTCATCAGCGGGATGTCCGCGGAGTAGCGGCCCGGAGCGGATCCGGAATGCCCCTCACAGGTTGTCAGGTTCTCAACATGGGAAATAGGCTGCCACCTCCCGCTCACGCCACCACCGGGGAGGCCACCCATGCCCAGCAGTACCAGGAGCCGCAGGACCAGAACCGCCGCAACCCTCCTCACCGCCGCCCTGGCCGCGGCCCTCCTCGGCGGCGCTCCCGCGCTCGCCGCACCCGGAGCCCCGCCCGGACCCACGACGGGCGCCGTCCCCATAGCCGCTCCGGCGGACGGCCGGCACCCGGTCGAGGTGTTCGGCGAGGACGGCGGCATCTCCCGGGCCCTCGTCCCCGGCGGCTCCCCGTACACGGCCGGCTCCCGCGCCCAGGGCGTGGCCCCGCTCCAGGACGACGGCGACGTCACCGCGCTGGTGCGCAACGGCGATCCGGCCGCCAAGCTCGACGTGGTGGTCATCGGCGACGGCTACGCGACGCAGGAACAGGAGAAGTTCCGCAGCGACGCTGCCGAGAAGTGGCGCGAGATCACCGCCGTCGAGCCGTACGCCACCTACCGCAACCTGTTCAACGTCTGGGCGGTGTCGGCCGTTTCGCCCGAGTCGGGCGTCTCCGGGGATCCGGACCAGACGACCGTCCGGCACACCGCGCTGGGCTCGTACTTCTGGTGCGACGGGGTGGAGCGGCTGCTCTGCGTGGACGAGAAGGCGGTCGAGCGCTACGCGGCCAAGGCCCCGCAGGCGGACCTGGTGATCGTGGTGGCCAACAGCACCAAGTACGGCGGCGCGGGCTACAACGACGTGAAGTCCCCGCTCGGTTACGAGGGCATCGCCACCGTGGCGGGCGGCAACGCGAAGTCCGGGCAGATCGCGGTGCACGAGACCGGGCACTCGCTGGGCAAGCTCGCCGACGAGTACGCGTACGACGGCCAGGGCACCTACCAGGGCGCGGAGCCGGCCGAGGCCAACATCAGTACGCTGACCGCCGACCGGATGCGCGCCCAGGGCACCAAGTGGTCCCGCTGGCTCGGCCGGACGTCACCCGACGGCGGGACGGTCGGCGCGTACGAGGGCGGCGGCTACTACCCGACGGGGCTGTACCGGCCGACCGAGAACTCGATCATGCGCTCGCTCGGGCGGGAGTTCAACCTGCCCGGACGGGAGGCGATGATCGCCGGCTTCTACCGTCACGCGACCCCGCTGACGAGTCCCGTCTCCACCGCCACCCGGCTCACCTCCGCCAGCCGCCTCACCGTCGACCTGCCCGTCCCGGGCACCCGGCTGCGCTGGTTCCTGGACGGACGCGAGCTGCCCGGACAGCGCGGGCGTACCGCGCCCGACCTCGCCGCCCTCCACCCGGGCGGACCCCGCTCCCGGCCGCACCTGCTCACGGCCGTCGCCACCGACCCCACCCCGGCGGTGGCCGACCCGGCGCTGCGCGAGCACCTGACCGGGAGCCTGTCCTGGCTGGTGACGCTCTGACGCGCGTCCACCACGGCGACGGCCCCGGGCCCGGCAGCGCGGCGCTGCCGGGCCCGGGGCCGGTCGTCCGTGCCTACCGCCCGCCCTCTCCCGGCCTGCGCGGGGGGTTGCGCCGCAGCGGGGCCAGTTCCCGGGCCAGCGTCCGCACGTCCACGGCTATCCGCGCCGCGAGTTCGCCCGGCCCCGCGTCGCCCGGCAGGCGCCGGGACCAGGAACGCGCCTTGGCCGGACCGTCCTGGACCATGTCGAAGTTCAGCCGCACCGCCCCCGCCACGTCGGCCAGGGTCACCAGGATCCGGGTGTCCACGAGGTCGATCGTGACCTCGTTCCCGATGCACGAACACGCCACCAGACCCTCGATGTCCTCCTCCGCCAGATATCTGGCCAGGGGAACCGCTCTCCCCCGGATCAGGTACGGACGTATCACCGCCACCACAGACCCCGCCCCCTCTCCAGCTCACCGGACACGCCGACCACCGTACGGCCCGGCAACGGCGCAAGCGCACCGCAACGACCGGGCCCGCCCATGCTCCACCCATAGCCCCCGGATCGCCAAGTCCAGGACGTCCCAGGTGACTTGACCGACAGCACTGGCCCGGCGCACCGGCGCACGCCCCGGCGCACTCGGGCGCCCCGCCATCGAGCCCGGGGGCAGCAGGCCCGCCGCACCCGAAACGCACGAACGCCCGCCCGCACGAGGCGGACGGGCATCCCCGCGGCCGCGCAGCCCTGCGGCGCGCGGCCGGGCCGCTCAGCGGCCCAGGCGGCTGAACCGGCCATGCAGGACCAACGAGCGGCTCAGGGCCGCCAGGCCCGCCGTGCAGAGCAGTGTGCGGAGCATGTTGGCGGCCACCCAGGTGCCCTCGAACTTGGCGCGCACGCCGGCGAAGTCGTGGATCTGGGACGGGTCGCCGGCCGCCGCCAGCTCGTTGTTGAGCGGGATGTTGACGCCCATCGTGACCATCAGCGCCACCACGTACAGCACCGTCGCCCCGGCCGCCCACAGCGCCGCCTGGCGCCGGCCGGCCTTGTGCTGGAGCCAGGCCGCCACGCCGGTGGCGGCGAAGGCTCCGACGAAGACCAGGCCGAACATCCCGTTCTCGATCGACGAGTTGATGTGCTGCATCGCCGTCACGTACGTCCGGTCGTCCCCGGCCGCGAGGCCGGGCATCACCGACACGTCGAAGGCGAAGAACAGGCCCGCCATCAGGCCCATCGCGATGGTGGCGCCCGCCAGGACGGGCCCGGCGGCGCGGCCCTGCCCGGCGGTTCCGCCGTACGGTGAACTCCCCGGCCGCACACCGCCGATGGCCGACGGGACCGCGTACGACACCGGTGCCGACCTCTGATCCGAACGCATCACAGGACCCCTTTTCACTCTCCCGGCCCCGCAGGACGCGGCGCCGGCGAACAGCGGAACGAACGACACCACCCACCGTGCGGTGCCGCCCGCAACGGAACCGCGACAACCGGAACCCCGCTACGCGCGACGACACTTGCGGCACCGGAGAGTGCCGGGTGCCGCGACGAGTGCCGGGAGGAGTGCCGGGAGGAGTCCAGGGGAGTTGGAAAGGGGCCGGCGGTCACAGAACCGGGTTCAGGGTGCGCCGGTACCGGCGCTCCAGCACCGTACGGCCGATCAGCCGCACCGGGCCCGGGATGGTGGCCGACACGGCCCGCACGGACGCCGCGTCCGCGCCGTCGAACATCCACGGCTGCAGGTACGTCATGACCTGCCCCGGCGCGCTCTGGATGATCCGCCGCTCCACCCGCAGGTACTCGTCCACCGGCAGGCCCGCGATCGCCGGGAACACCACCGGCTCCTCGTGCCCCAGGTGCTCGCGGATCAGGTTCTCGAACCCCGCCGCGGCCTCGGGCAGTTCGGCGATCCGGCGGGCGGAGAGCACGTCCGCGACCCGGCGCATCGTCCGGTCGAGCGCTTCGTGGTCCTGCTCCAGGATGCCGCCGCCGTCGAAGCCGGCCAGCCGCTCGCGCAGGAAGGGCCAGAGGATCTCGTCCTCGCTGTGGTGGTGCCAGTCGATGACGGCCCGCAGCCGGCCGAACCAGTCCGCCAGGGCCGCCGCGGGGCCCCAGCCGCCCGCGGACGAACCCCGGGCGGCGGCCGCGCTCAGCCGCGCG
The DNA here is from genome assembly GCF_044750105.1 of Kitasatospora sp. NPDC088861. Lineage (NCBI taxonomy): Bacteria > Bacillati > Actinomycetota > Actinomycetes > Kitasatosporales > Streptomycetaceae > Kitasatospora > Kitasatospora sp. NPDC088861. The sequence continues at coordinate 305 of NZ_JBIVJF010000059.1, read as the reverse complement.
GCGTCCCGGCGCATCGCCACGTGCATCAGCCCGAAGCCCCGGATGTGCCCGGGCAGCGAGCCCACGCCCTGCTCACTCGACCAGACCTGCTTGCCGTCCGACATGGCCAAACCTCCACTGTTATGTCCGGATACACGACCGACGCCCGCCCGGTGGCGGCCTGTTCGGGCCGCCACCGGCGAGCCGGATCACACGTTCCACACGCCCGAAGCGGCGGCCTCGCGGGCGAAGTCGGCGAAGTCCCGCGGCTCACGCCCCAACGCCCGCCGCACCCCGTCCCCCAACGAAGCGTTACGACCGTCCAG
>NZ_JBIVJF010000058.1:0-10795 GCF_044750105.1 Kitasatospora sp. NPDC088861 | reverse complement strand
CGCTCCCAACACCGCAACTGGCCGCAACCAGAACCGGCGACAGTCACCATCACCCAGCCAGGAGCAACCTAAAGTCACCGGCATTGGCCCTAGGCCAGGGCGGATATGGCGAGTACACAGCCGAAGCCGAGCAGCGACACGGTGGTCTCGATGACGGTGAAGCTCTTGAACATGTCCGTCAGTGACATGCCGAAGCTCTCCTTGACCTGCCAGGAGGCGGCGTTGTTGATGTGCGGGAAGATGATGGAGCCGCAGCCGAGTGCGAGGACGACCAACGCCGGGTGCAGCCCGGGAGTCTCGGGCACCATGGGGGCGACGATCCCGGAGGCGGTGATGATGGCGACGGTCGCCGAGCCGACCGCCAGCCGGATGAGGGCCGCGATCACCCAGGCCAGGATGAGCGGAGAGACGCCCAGGCCGTGCGTGAGGTGGGCGATCGCCTTGCCGATCCCGGAGTCCAGCATGACCCCGCTCAGGGCGCCGCCTCCCCCGATGATCAGCAGGATGGGGGCGATGGCCGCGATGCTGTCGTCGACCTGGCCCTTCAGCTGCTGCCCGCTGACTCCCCGCGCCCAGCCGAGGCCGATGACCGCGAGGATCACCGCGATCAGCAGCGCCACCACCGGCTGGCCGACGAAGCCGAGCGCACTCGCCCAACCCCCGGTCAGGTGGGCGACGGTGACCACGGACTGGCCCACGACCAGGATCAACGGCAGCACCACCGGGATGACCGACAGGGCGATGCCGGGCGGGGTCCGGTCATCGGCCTTGAGCGTGAACTGTTCGACGAGTCTGGGCGGAGGCACCGGGAAGACGCGGCGGGCGATCGGGCCGGCCAGGAACTGGCCGGAGACCACCATGGTGATGACGGCGACCGGCAGGCCGTAGCCGATGACCGTCCCGACCTCGGTGTGGAGGGCGGTCGCGGCGGCGGTGGGGCCGGGGTGGGGCGGGACCAGCGCGTGGATCGAGGCGACGGTGCCCAGTGCCGGGACACCCACGAGCAGGTAGGGCGAAGTCCTCCTGCCCTTCGCGTCGCGGCCCTCACTGTCGAGCATGGTGGTCTCGACCTCCCGCGCGATGCTGAACAGGAGCGGCAGCAGCACCGCGAGGGCGACCTCGAAGAAGAGCGGGAGGGCGACGACGAAGGCCAGCAGGCTCACCGTCCAGGGGACGGTGCGCAGGGAACGGCCCCGGGTGAGCACGGTGGCCAGCCGCCGGATGGCTCCGGATTCGGCGAGCACGGTGCCCAGGATGGCGCCCAGGACCAAGATCAGTCCGGTCTGCCCGAGCGTTCCGCCGGCCCCGGAGGTGACGGATTGGACGACCGCCGCGGGCTTCTCCCCGGCGACGAGCCCGATACCCAGAGCGCCGATCACCAGCGCCAGGAACGGATGAACCTTCAACCGTGTCGTGATCAACAGGACGACGACGACTATGCCGACGAAGCCGGTGACCAGCAGGCCGACCTCAGATGATGGGGCCACGCCAAACCTCTCTGTTCGCGCGGGCGGGGGGCGTCAATCGCGGGAGCTTCTATCGCGGGAGCGTCAGTCGAGGGGGCGTCAGTCGAGGGGGCTGCCCGGGTGGGGGTGCAGCCACGGCGCTCCGCCTATATGAATCACTCAGAAACTCGCTCAGTGCTGGCTTGACTACAGGATTTAGCAGGCGGGTTTCAAGGGCCTGACAGCAACGTGCGCAGGACGCTCGCGGCACTCGCCGGACCGGACACCACCGGCATCTCCAGGGCCGCCGCGAGAGCGCGGGCCGCGGGGGCGAGCGAGTACTGGGCGAGGAAGACCGCGTCGGCGTCCGCGATCGCCGCGGACACGCCCTCCACCAGCACCGACACCAGCCGGTCACGCTCTCCCGCGGCCGTCACCGCCTTGGCCTCCGGCACGACCAGACCCGACACCTCGACCCCCGGTGCCGGTGCGGACGAGGCCAGTACCGTGCGAAGCCGGTCCACCGAGTCCCGCAACGCCGCCTCGAACGAGGCCACCACCAGGACGTGCCGGAGCCCGCCGGCGGCGATCTGCTCGAACGCCGCCTGGTCCGGTGCCAGCACCGGCACGGCGACCCCGCCGGCGGCCTCCTGCGCCACCACCCCGTACAGCGAACAGGTCAGCAGAACCGCGTCGGCGCCCCCGCGCACCGCGTGTTCGATGAGCCGGTGCATCCGCGCCCGCAGCGCCGCGGTCAGACCGCCCTGTTCGTCGGCGTCCGACAGCAGCCGGTCGTCCAGCAGGTGCCAGACCTCGGCCTCGGGGAAGCCCTCACGCAGCGCCTCGGCCGCCGGCGCCATCGCCGTGGGTACGGCACTGATCAGCGCGATCCGGGGCGCGGTCACGCCGCCGCTCCCCGGAACCACCGCACCCAGTCCAGCCCCGCCACGGTCTCACCGGCCGGCGCGTATTCGCAGCCGATCCAGCCCGGGTATCCGGATTCGGCGACGGCCCGCAGCACGGCCCGCCAGCCGATCTCTCCCGTCCCCGGCTCGTGCCGGCCCGGCGGGTCGGCGACCTGAAGGTGCCACACCCGTTCCTGGAAACGCCGGTAGGTGCGGATCAGATCGCCCTCGTCGATCTGCAGATGGTAGAAGTCGAGCAACAACCCGACCTGATCGCCGCCGACCGCCTCCGCCACCGCGGCCGCCTGTTCCTGGGACTGCAGAACGAAGCCGGGGCAGTCCCGCTTGTTCTGCGCCTCCAGAACGATCCGGACTCCGGCCTCCCGGGCCTGTTCCGCGGCCCAGGCGATGTTGGCGACGTAGCGCGCGAACGCCCGATCCCGACCGACCCCGTCGGGCACGATCCCACCGACGACGTGCAGCAGCTCGCAGTCCAGCGCGGTCGCGTATTCCAGACCGCGCTCGACACCGGCCCGGAACTCGCCGTCCAGGCCGGGGATGCAGGCCAGTCCCGACCGGGTCGGCGTTCCGGGCGCGCCCATGGGCGTGTTGATCAGCACCTGGGTCAGCCCCGCGTCACGCAGCCGACGCCGAAGGACGGGAGCGGCGTAGCCGTAGGGCGAGGGGAACTCCACTCCGGCGAAGCCGGCGGCTGCGGCCGCGTCAAAGCGCGCCTCGAACTCCAGCTCGGTGAAAAGCCACTTGAGGTTGGCGTCGAAACGAAACGTCGTCATCTTCCGTCCGCCTCCGGCCGCCGCGTGCGCGCCGCTGCGTGAGCGGCCGACCCCGGGTTGACGGTGTGTTCGGAACGTCCACCCCGTAGCACCGTCACGACCGACCGGGCGGCCATCATCCCGGAGCGGGCACGTGACTCCACCGTGGCGGCTCCGATGTGTGCCGTCACCAGCACGTTGTCGAAGGAGCGCAACGGGCTGTCGGACGGCAGCGGCTCCTTCTCCACGGTGTCCAGCGCGGCGCCGGCCAGCCTGCCGGAGGCGAGCGCGTCCGCGAGGGCGCTCTCGTCGACGACGCCGCCGCGCGCCGTGTTGACCACGAAGGCACCCCGTTTCATCCGGGCGAATGCCTTTGCGTCCAGCAGGTGGTGGGTCTGCCGGCTGAGGAACAGGTGCAGACTGACGAAGTCGGACTCGGCCAGCAACTGCTCCAGGTCGAGCACGCGAATGCCGTGCTCGGTCGCGTAGTCCCGGTCGACGGCCGGGTCGTAGGCGACGACGCGCATGCCGAAGCTCTGCGCCAAGCGGGCCACGAGTCTGCCGATCGCGCCCAGACCGACGATGCCGAGCGTGGCACCGGCCAACTCGCGTCCGCCGGCCTGGTCCCACCCGCCCGCACGGACCGATGCGACGTTCTGCGGGATCCTGCGGGCCAGGCTGAGGAGCAGCCCCATGGTGTGCTCGGCCACGGACTGGCGGTTGACTCCCGGGGTCGGGCAGACGGCGACACCGTGTGCGGTCGCCGCCGCCAGGTCGATGTTGTCGTAGCCGACCCCGGTACGCCCGATCACCTTCAACCGGGGCGCCGCCTCGAACAGCTCCGCGCCGAAGGGGTCGGTGCCGGCCACGATCGCGTCGACGGAACCCACCAACTCCGGCAAGGACGCGCCGCCGCGGGCCCGGTCCCCGACCGAACCGTGCACGACGTCGAGCCCGGCCGCGGCGAGGTGGCGGTGCACGGCGTCCCCCGGTCGCAACCAGCCCGTGGTCACCAGGACGCGCCCGTGGAGTGGAGCTGCGTGCTGCGCTGCCCGGTCCGTCACCTCTGTCGGCGCTCCCGGCCCCGTCGGCTCTATGGGCTCTGTCGGCTCTGTCGGCTCTGTCGGCTCTGTCGGCTCTCCGGCCAAGACCGTCCTACCTCTCCGGCCGTTACGGCCTCTCCATCGACCTATCGGGTCGCGACAAATAAAATACTATAGCGATGGGGCCGATACTAGACCCCTGCGTGTGCAGCAGCTTTTCGGCGGTGGTCCTGCCCTCCCCCGCCCAGTCAACGGCCGCGGGCGGCCGGGTCCTGGGCGGTGACGTGCCGGGCGACGGCGTCCACGCCGGGGCGGGCGCACCGCTCCAGGGAGCGGACAGAGGCGTGCCGGGAGCGGGCCGGCAGCATCGGCGTGCTGGTGCCGTTCTCCGCGCACGGTGCCGTACAGGTCGTTGTCGTAGCCGAGCTGGATGACGGCGGTGTCCTCGGCGTCGTACCCGCCGTCGGGCAGCGCGGCGGTCGAGAAGTCGGCCATGATCCGGTTGGGCATCCCGAAGTACCACAGCAGCAGGTCGACGATGTGGTAGCCCATGTCGATGACGCAGCCGCCGCCGGCCTGGCTGACGTCTCCGCGCCAGCCCGCGCCGGGGTCGTCGGTGTGGAAGGTGTACTGGCCGTCGATGAAGAATGGGGTGCCGATCTGGTCCAGGAGCTGAACCACGGACGCGTGGAACGGGTTGAAGCGCCGTTGGAGCGTGACCATCAGCTCCACCTGGGCCTGCTGGCAGATCGAGGCGAACTCGCGCGCCTTGGGCAGGGAGGTCGCGAACGGCTTCTCCTTGAGGACGTGCACGCCTCGGACGGCGCACTCCTCGATCACGGCCCGGCCGGCGTGGTGCGGGACCGCGACGATGACGAAGTCCAGCGCCACGGTGTCCAGCAGGTCGGCGGCCCGGGTGAAGCCCGGGACGTGGTGCGTGTCCTGCTGGGCCCGCAGGGCGTCCGGGTCGCTGTCGCAGACCGCGCGACCAACTCGGCCCGGTTGGAGGCGAGCAGGCCGGGAAGGTGGTCTTCGAGTGCCTGGTGTCCGAGGCCGATGACCGCCGCGCGTCGTTTCATGGGCTGACTCCTTCCGCTTCGTGAGGGAACTTGTCGATGCGTGTCGAGTACAGCGCCAACTCCGGTTTCCTGGACAGGCATTGTCTGTAGTCCCGGGGTTGTCCCGCGCTCGCGCGCAGTAGGCTGTCCGTCACTGTCGATGATGGAATTGGCCCCGTGGACGACCCGATCCGGCACCCCCTCGCCTACGCCCGTGAACTGCGCGGGTGGTCACAGAGCGACCTCGTCGTGTTCCTCGACCGGGCCGCCCGCAAGCACGGGCTCCGCTCCGGCGCGGACAAGACGGCCGTCAGCCGGTGGGAGAACTGGCGCAAGCAGCCGAACCTGCACTCCCAGATCCTGATCGCGGAAGCCTTCGACGTTCCGATCGCCGACATGGAGCTGTTCGGGTGGCCCGATTGGCTGCCCGGCCGCGAGGTTCCGCTGCCACTGGGATCGGCGTACACCGTCCAAGCACTTCGAGATGCACAGAGAGCCGCCATGGACCGCCGCAGCTTCATGACCTTCAGCGCCGTCTCGCTGGCCGGCCTCGCCGCCCAGTGGGCCACGATCGAGCCCGATCGCCTGACTTCCGCCCTCGACGGCAGGACAGCCGTGGACCCCGGGCTCGTGGACTGGCTGGAGCAAACCAGCGCGAAGCTGACGACCCTGCCCACCGAACAGCGCCAGCACACGATCAAGCTGACGGACGCTCATCTCGCGACCGTCACCGACCTGATCGAGGGCGGCGGCCACGCCGAGCCCGTCGCCAAGCGGCTGCACCTCCTGGCCGCGTCACTGGCCACCACCTGCGGCTGGTACCGCTTCGACCAGGGCAAGCACTTCGCCGCGGGAAAGCTCTGGGCAGGAGCCTTGCAAGCCGCCGACGCCGCAGGTGACCGCGACTTCAGCGCCGGTGTGCTCTCCGACTTCGCCTACCAGTCGAACTGGATCGGCCAACCGAACATCTCGGTGGACCAGCTCGGCCACGCACTGTCCGGTACCAAGCACCCCACCGCCCGGTCGCTGCTGTTCCTCCGGCGGGCCAGGGCCCACGCCGCGCTCGGCGAACGCTCCGCGTGCTACCGCGACCTGTCCGACGCCGAGACCGCACTGTCGACGCGGGCTAGCGACCCCGCGCCGGGCTGGTGCGCGTGGATGCGCCCCGCGGACCTCGCGGTCGACTCCGGCCAGTGCCTGCTCGATCTCGGCCGGGCCGACGAGGCGCAGGTCAGGATGGCCGAGGGCCTGGCCCTCCTGCCCAAGGCCCGGGACAAGACGCGTGGCATCTTCCTGACCTACCAGGCCAAGGGCTTCCTGCAATCCAACGACGTCGAGCAGGCTCTCGCCGTCACCACCGAATCCCTCGATCTGGCCACCCGCATCGGCGCCGAGCGGTGTGTCAGCCTGGTCCGCGAGCTCGCGCCGGCGTTCCAGCCGTACCGCCAGGTTGACGGCGTCGCCGATCTCATCGAGCGCGTCCGGGCTGCGTGACGGATGCCCAGATCAGAGTCGCGGTGATCAGCGGCCCGGAGAGGATGATCCCGGAGAGGATGATCCGAGCCGCCGTCGCCAGGAGGCTGCCAAGCGCCAGTCTGCGAAGCCCGGACCCATGCGGGCGCGGGGCCGGGCTTCGCGCCGATATCAGCGAGAAGTGCTGCTGGGTGGAGGACCAGGTGTGGACGGCTGCGCGGGTGGCCACGCTGATCGGGCGCAAGTTCCACGTTTCGTACAGCCTCTCGGGCGCCACGAGGCTGATGCACCGGCTCGGCTTCAGCCCGCAGGTCCCCGCACGCAGAGTGGCCGAGCGCGACTTCATCGCCCTGGTCGGCGGCGTCCAGCACCTCGTCAAAGCACCGATCGTGCTGGTCCGGGACCGCCTGAACACCCACATCTCCCACGCCATCGGCGAGTTGATCGCCGAACGCGACCGGCTGACGGTCTTCCTCCTTCCCGCCCACTCGCCCGACCTCAACCCCGTGGAGTGGGTCTGGGCACACATCAAGCACAGCCTCGCCAACCTCGCCGTGGTCGCCCTCGACCGACTCGAAACCCTCGTCCGCAACCGACTCAAGCGACTCCAGTACCGACCCGACACACCCGACGGATTCATAGCCGGCACCGGCCTGACCCTCGACACCCCAACATCACCCTGACGAGCCGAAGTCAGTGATCAAGCGTCCTTGGAGGTAGTGCTGTGGAAAGCCTGCGACAGGCGGTGGCCGTCATCGTCCACGACCGGAGTGGCGGCCGGGTCGCGACGATCAACTACGCGACGAACAGCTGGAGCACGACGCCGGTGTGGACGATCCCCGGCGGCAAGGTCGAGGTCGGCGAGCGCCTGGACGAGGCCGCCGCCCGTGAACTGGCGGAGGAGACGGGGCTGGAAGTCGACCCGTGCGACCTGCGACTGGTCCACACGATCCAGGTCCGCCAGGGCTGGGACGGCAAGGGCCCCTTCCTGCTGTCGGTCTTCCTCGCCACCGCCTGGCAGGGCGAGTTGACGAACACCGAGCCCGGTAAACACCTCGCCGTGGTGTGGTCGCCCGAGGGCGGGCTGCCGCTGCCGATGTTCCCGTCCTCCCACGCCGCCCTGTCCGCGTACCTGTCCGGTGGCCGCGGGTTCTCCACCCACGGCTGGGCCGAGGGGGCCGACCCCCGCGACCTGGTCCAGGACTGAGGAAGGCACCGCCGCCTTCCCCACCAGCCGGATCCCGTACGCCTACCGCGCCGTGCACCGGCCCGACGGCGGCACCGACCGACACCTCGTCCGCCCCGGCCACCCCCGACAACCACCCGAGTGACCACCGAACCCCGGAGGCAGTCCCGCATGACCGGATCCCCCGTACGCCCCGCCGGCCCCGAGGACGCCGACGAACTGCTGCGCCTGCGCGTCGCGGTGCTCGACGGCGCCCGGCTCACCAACGACTGGCGCACCACCTTCCGCGACGACATGCGCGAACGGCTCGGCACCGACCCGAACCTGCTCGCCTACGTCGTCCCCTCCGACGACGGCACGCTGGCCTCCTGCGCCATCGGCATCGTCTACCGCGGCTACCGGGGCCCCACCCACCCCACCGGCCGGTGGGCCCGGATCCACACCGTGGCCACCGACCCGGCCCACCGACGCCGCGGGCACGCACGCGCCGTCACCACCGCCCTGGTCCAGGCACTCCGGCACAGCGGCTGCGGATCGATCGAGCTGCGTGCCACCGAAACCGGAGCCCCGCTCTACCGCACCCTCGGATTCGACCCCGTCGACGGCTACATGGCGCTGCGCCCCGGCTCGGAAGGCTGGACGCGGTGACCGCCTTCGACCTCGACGCCTACAACGAGCGGGCCCGCAACGGCCCCTGCTTCATCTGCTCGATGCTCGCCGGTGAGCCCGGGTACGAACACCGGATCGTCCTGGACGACGGCGTCCACGTCGCCTTCCTCGACCGCTACCCCACCCTGCCGGGCAAGCTCCTCGTCGCCCCGCGCGCCCACGTCGAGGACACCGTCAGCGGCTTCACCGAGGACCAGTACCTCGCCCTGCAACTGGTCGTGCACCGCGTGGCGACCGCGCTCGCCGCGACCGTCCCCACCGAACGCCTCTACCTGCTGAGCCTGGGCAGCCAGCAGGGCAACGCCCACGTCCACTGGCACATCGCCGCCCTACCGCCCGGCATCCCGTACGAGCAGCAGCAGTTCCACGCGCTGATGACCGAGGGCGCGGGCCTCCTGCCCGACGACCCCGGCCGGGCCGAACGCCTCGCCGCCGACCTGCGCACCCGGCTAGGCCACCCCGGCCGTCACGACCAGGAAGGAGCCTGACCATGGTCTTCGTCCCGCCCGGGCGGTTCGTCCCCACCCTGCCGCACGGCATCTCCTACGCCGGCGTCTTCCTGACCGACCGCCACGACCGGCCGCTCCTGCTCACCTCCGCCCACCACCCGGGCGAATACCACTACCCCGGCGGCCTCCTCGACAACGACGAGGACCCGTGGACATGCGCCACTGCGCGAGACCGCCGAGGAGATCGGCTTCGTCCCCGCCGCCCTTGACGACGCCCCCGCCCCCTGATGCTCTCCTTCACCCCGCCGGAACCACCGCGGCCCTGGAAGATCGGCGTCACCTTCGACGGCGGCCACCTCACCGACAAGGAACTCGAACGCATCACCCCCGACCCCGCCGAACACGACCGCACCCGCCGCCGATCCCGCCCGACCACGCACCCGAAACGGAGCAGCCGATGACCACCTGGGACGAGATGTCCGCCGCCGCAGGCGAAGTACGCGACCTCTACGACGAGATCAACCGGCGGAAGCTGGGTCGCACCTGGGGCCTGTCGGACTTCGTCCTCGGTTTCACCGGCGACGTCGGCGACCTCGCGAAACTGGTCATGGCCCACCAGGGCCACCGCGCCGACGTGGCCGCGAGCACCGGGGCCATCGGCCACGAGCTGTCCGACTGCCTGTTCTCGCTCATGGTCATCGCCCAGGAGACCGGCGTCGACCTCGCAGGCCGCTTCACCACCGACATGGCCACCCTCGCCGCCCGCCTCCGACCCGGGCAGCCGTCACCAGCCACTCACCCTGCGCCCGCCGAACAAGGAGGACCTGCCATGCCACCCCTGCCGTCCCTGCTCGCCGTGCTCGCACACCCGGACGACGAATCGCTCCTCGTCGGCGGCACCCTCACCCAGCACGCCGCGTCCGGCGCCCGGACGGCCGTCGTCACCGCAACCTGGGCCGAGGACAGCCACCGCGCCGCCGAACTCGCCGACGCCCTGGACATCCTGGGCGCCGGCGCGCCGAGGATGCTCGGCTACGCCGACGCCCGCGTCCCGCAATCCGCTCCCGGTCGGCCGCGGCTGTGCGACGCGCCCGTCGACCACGTGGTCGAGGACATCGTGCGGCACATCCGCGCGGTTCGGCCCGACATCGTGCTGACCCACGACGCCTACGGGCAACTGACCGGCCACCCGGACCACCGGCAGACCCACCGGGCGAGCCTGCTGGCCATCGCCGCCTCCGGACTCGAACACCTCTACCCGGACGCCGGGGAGCCCTGGCAGCCCGCCGCCGTCCACATGGCCACCCACCCCCACTCGGCGATCGCCGACCTCGGGCCGCTCCTGAGCCGGGTCGGCAAATCCGTGCTGAGCGTCCCGGACACCCTGGCCGACGTGACATGCGATGTACGCCAGTGGCTGGACCAGAAGTGGGCCGCGATCACGGCCCACCGCAGCCAGGTCGAGGGAGAGCGCCCGCTCCCCGGAATCCTGACCCGCCTGCCCGAGGACGTCAGGTACCGGATCCTCGGAACCGAGCACTACACGTCACTCACCGCGCCACCCCGACACCCCCCGGCTGGATCGGCCTGACGGGCCGACAGACACCAGGACACAGACCCCGATGCCAGTAACCGACTTCCCCGCCGGACGGACAACACCGTACCGGCACCGGCAGTCCGGCGCCGGTACGGGCGGTGCCCGCGCTCTGAGAGGGTGTTCGATAGGGGATTCCCCCCAACTGTCCGGCTTTGGTTCTTGCGGCACGGACTCGTTTTCAGGATCTCGTGGCGGCC
>NZ_JBIVJF010000057.1:0-13269 GCF_044750105.1 Kitasatospora sp. NPDC088861 | reverse complement strand
CGTGCAGGTCGACGAAGCCGGGGACGACGGTGTACCCGGTCAGGTCGAGGTCGCCGGGCTCGCTCTCGCCTCCGAGGCCGGCGATCCGGTCGCCCTCGACGGCTAGGTGGCCGCCCTCGACGACGCCGCCGGGCAGGACCAGCCGGGCGCCGGCCAGTGCGGTACGGTCACGGTCCGCGGTGGTCACGCGGTCACCTCCGGCGCTGCTCCGGGCAGCCGTAGAACTGAGTGAAGTTGCTTGTTTCATCGCCATGATAGTCAGTTTCGAGCGGACGACCAGACCTGCGACCTGCTCGCCGAAATCAGTCCGACCCGGCGCCACCCAGGGGTTTGGCTCCGGACCGGGCTAGAATCGCGTCATGCTCAAAGCTGATCGCGCCACCCGGATCCTCTCGCACGTCACCGAAGCGGGGAGCGCCGATGTGCACGCGCTCGCCGAGCTCCTGGACGTCTCGACCGCGACCGTGCGCCGCGATCTCCAGGAGCTCCACGAGCAGGGGCTGCTGCACCGCACCCGGGGCGGCGCGGTGACCGGCTCGGTCAACCTCGAACTGCCGCTGCGCCACCGCGGCGAGAAGCAGCGGGAGGAGAAGCGCCGGATCGCCCTGGCCGCGGCCGAACTCGTGCCGGAGGGGGCGGTGGTGGGCCTCAGCGGCGGCACCACCACCAGCGAGCTCGCCCGGGTGCTCGCCGAGCGCACCGGCATCACCGTCGTGACCAACGCGGTGAACATCGCCGCCGACCTGATCGTCCGCCCCGAGGTGCGCCTCGTGGTGATCGGCGGCATCGCCCGCACGGCCAGCTACGAGCTGGTCGGTCCGGCCGCCGACCGGATGCTCTCGCAGTACCACCTGGACATCTCCTTCATCGGGGTCGACGGCCTGACGGCGCAGGAGGGCTGCACCACGCACGACGAGATGGAGGCCCAGACCGACCGGGCGTTCCTGCGCAGCAGCGCGCGCTCGGTCGTGCTGGCCGACAGCACCAAGGTCGGCAAGGTCACCTTCGCCCGGATCTGCCCGCTCTCCGACGTCCACGACCTGGTGACGGACGACGGCCTGACGGAGGCACAGCAGCGGGCCGTCACCGGCTGCGGCGTCCGGGTCCGGCGGGCCTGACCGCCGACGGGCCCCGGGGGTGGCCTGATCCACCGGCCACGCCCCGGGACCCGGTTCAGGCCTTGACGCCGCCCGCCGTCAGGTCGGTGCGCCAGAACCGCTGCAACAGCAGGAAGGCCACGACCAGCGGGACGACCGAGACCAACGAGCCCGTGACGACCAGGTTGTACGGGGTGTGGTCCCGCAGGCCGTTCCAGTAGTAGAGGCCGAGGTTGACCGGCCAGAGCTTCTGGTCGGAGAGCGTGACCAGCGGCAGGAAGAAGTTGTTCCAGATGGTGGTGAACTGGAACAGGAAGATGGTCACCAGCGCCGGCGAGAAGATCCGCAGGACCACCGTGAAGAAGATCCGGAACTCCCCCGCGCCGTCCATCCGGGCGGCCTCCAGGATCTCGTCCGGGACGGACGCGGCGGCGTAGATCCGGCTGAGGTAGACGCCGAACGGGCTGACCATGCTGGGCAGCAGGACCGCCCAGACGGTGTTGACCAGATGGGCCTTGGACAGCAGCAGGTAGACCGGCAGGGCGAGGAGCGGCGCGGGGACGAGCACCGCGGCGAGGATCGTGTTGAACACCGCCTCGCGGCCCCGGAACCGGTACTTGGTGAGCGCGTAGCCGGCCATCGCCGCGAGCAGGGTGGCGGCCGCGGCGCCGACGCCCGCGTACAGCACGGTGTTGAGGAGCCAGCGGAAGTAGAGCCCGCCGTTGGCGGTGGCCAGGTCGTGCAGGTTGTCGCCGAGGTGGAGGGTGGAGAACCAGAAACCGCCGCTGCCGAACAGGTCGCTGCTGCTCTTGGTGGAGGCCACCAGCAGCCACCAGGCGGGCAGCAGGAAGTAGGCGGAGAGCACGAACAGGACGGCCGTGCCGAGGACGTTGGGGCGCGGACGGCGGCCGGGGGCACCCAGTCGGGCGGGCCCGGCGGGGCGGCGGCGCGCCGGGCCCGCGGTCTCGGGGCGGCGGCGGAGGTCGGCGGTGCTCATGCGGTCACCCGGTTTCCGGTGATGCGCACCGAGAGGCGCAGGAAGGTGAAGGACAGGACGCAGGTGGCCAGGGCCAGCAGGACGGCGATGGCCGCGGCCTTGCCGTAGTCGTTGGTGCCGAACGCCGCGTTGTACGCCGCCATGTTGGGCGTGTAGTCGGCGGAGACGGTCGAGGCCAGCGAATGCAGGACCATCGGCTCGGTGAAGAGCTGGAGGGTGCCGATGATGGAGAAGATCCCGGTCAGCACCAGGGCGGGGGCCACCAGCGGGATCTTGATGTGCCAGGCGGTCCGCCAGGGGCCGGCGCCGTCGAGGTCGGCGGCCTCGTAGAGCTCGCTGGGGATGGCTTGCAGGGCGGAGAGGATGACCAGCATGTTGTAGCCGGTCCAGGTCCAGGTGACGATGTTGGCCATCGACCACAGGACGGTGCCGGAGGAGAGGAAGTCGGCGTCGATGCCGATGTCCCTCAGTCCGGCGACGAGCGGGCTGGTGCCGGGCAGGTAGAGGAACGCCCAGAGGATGGTGGCCACGACGCCCGGGATCGCGTACGGGAGGAAGTAGGCGAGCCGGAAGAACTTCCGCAGCCGGGTGCCCTTGGCGTCGATCAGCAGGGCGAGGCCGAGGGCCAGTCCGAGCATCACCGGGACCTGGACCACGCCGAAGAGCAGCACCCGGCCGACGCCCGCGAGGAACGAACCGTCGCCCAGGGCCGCGGTGTAGTTGTCGAGCCCCGCGAAGACCGTTCTGGCCGGGCCGAAGCCGAGGCCGGAGCGCTCCACGCGGTACAGGCTCTGCCAGAGCGCGTACCCGATGGGCAGCAGGAACAGGACGGTGAACAGCAGGCCGAAGGGGGCCAGGAAGCCGAGGGCCGCGCGGTTGCGGGACGGCGTCCGTCGTGCGGTGGCGGCCTTCGGGGCGGTGCGGCCCGGCGCCGCCGGGGTTGCTGCGCTCATCTGGGGTTCTCTCTCGTGCGGGCGGTGGTCGGTCCCTCGGGCGTGTCGGACGGGTCGGACGGGTCGGACGGGTCGGACGCGCCCGGGCCGGCGGACCGCGCGGGGTCCGCCGGCGAGCCGGTCAGCCGGCGGTGACCGTCAGCCCCTTGGACTTCATCGCGTCGACGGTCTTGTTCTGCACCGTGCCCAGCGCCCCCGTCAGGTCGCCGTGGGCGGCGACGGCCGCGCCGAAGGCGTCGGTGAGGTCGCTGGAGGTCTGGGTCATGGTCGGGCCCCAGCTCCACTTGGGGGCCTGCGCCGTCGCCTGCTTGAAGACGTCGAAGATCGGCTGGTTGCCGAAGTAGGCGCTCGGCTTCGCCAGTGCCGGCACCGACGTGCCGCTGGTGGAGGCGGGGTAGATGCCGGCCTTGTCCACGAGGGTGCCGACGGCGGCGGCGTCCGTGCTCATCCAGTTGGCGAAGCGCAGCGCAGCGGCGGTGTTCTTGCAGCCCTTGACCACCGCGGTGGACGAACCGCCGTCGTTGCCGACCGACTTGGCGCCGCCCTGCCACTGCGGCATCGGTGCGACCGCCCACTTGCCGGACGCCTGCGCCGCGTTCTGTTCGAGGATGGAGGAGAACCAGACCGGGCCGGGGTAGGCGGCGAGCGTGCCGTCCTGGAGGTCCTTGTAGAGGTCGGGGCTGAAGCCCTGCTCGGACTTGACCTGGCCCTGGTCGATCAGGCCCTGCCAGTACTTCGCGACCTTGGCGGTGGCCGGGTCGCTCGCGAGCGAGACCTTCCAGCCCTTGCTGTCGGTGCCGAACCAACTGCCGCCGGCCTGGGCGGACATGCCGGCGAACCACCACGGGTCGTCCGGGTTGAACACGCTCAGGTAGCCGTTGGGGTTGGCGGCGTGCACCTTGGCGGCGTCGGCGGCGAACTCCTCCCAGGTCGCCTGCGGCTTCAGACCGTACTGGGCGTACAGGTCGGTGCGGTAGTAGAGCGCCATCGGGCCCACGTCGACCGGGATGCCGTACACCTGGCCGCCGACCTTCACCGCGTTCCAGGCGCCGTCCCCGTACTGCGACTGGTACTGCCCGGCCTCGCCGCTGACGTCCTGGACGGCGCCCTCCACGACGAAGCTGGGCAGCGACTCGTAGCCGACCTGGGCCAGGCAGGGGGCGTTGCCGGCCTTGACGGCCGCGAAGATCTTGGCGTAGCCGCCCTTGCTGCCCGACACGATCTTCTCGAACTTGACCTTGGCGTCCGGGTGGGCCGCGTTGTACTGGGCCACCGCCTCCTCGTAGCCCGGCGCCCAGCCCCAGAACGTGACCTCGGCGGAGCCTCCGCCGCCCGAGGCGCCGTCACCGCCCGATCCGCAGGCCGCGATGCCGGTGAGCAGCGGCAGCGTGGCGGCGGCGGCCAGCAGGCGGGTGCGGATTCGTGTCTTCGCCATGAGGATCTCGTCCTTTACGTGTACTGGCCCTCGGCCATCGCGGCACGGCGTCGGGTGGACGGCGGCTGGCGCGAGCGGGTGCGGTGCGGTGGGGGTGGAGGTGGGGGTGCGGTGGGGGTCGGCAGGGGTGTCCGGGTTCCGGAGGTTCTGGGGCCGGCCGGGAGTGCCGCCGCGCGTCGGCGGCCTCCTCACCGGGCCGGCTCCGGGGCCGGATCCTGGTCCGGCTCCTGGCCCTGGCCCTGGCCCGGTCCGGGTGTCGGTGGTCGCGTGCCCATCGGACCACCCCCTGCTCTATGGTGCGCAGTTCGGATGAGTATTGCTCAATATCGAGCAGGTTCCTAGAGCTTCGGAGCACGAAGCGGTCTCGGTTTCGACACGGCCCGTCGCGCGGAGAGCCGGGCGGAGAGCCGGGCGACGGGCCGGGTGCACGGGGTGTCAGCCCAGGTCGGGCCGGGCCACCAGGTGCACGGCGGGTTCGCCGGACCGGTCGAGTTCGAGGACGGTGATCTCGTTCGTCCCGCTGCGCAGAACCGGCCAGGGCAGGTAGAGCGTGCACTGCGGTCCGCGGTCCCAGTAGCGGCCCAGCAGGAAGCCGTTGACCCAGACGTAGCCCTTGCCCCAGCCCGGCAGCGCCAGGTAGCCGTCGGCGGGCTCCGCGACCTCGAAGGCGCCGCGGTGGAAGGCCGCGCCGGGGCCGGCGGCCGGGGCGCCGGCCGTGCCCCAGGGGAGCCGGTCCGGCGTCCCGTCGGCCAGCGGCATCGGGTCGGCCGTCCACCCGTGCAGGTACTGCTGGGTGTGCAGGGCCCCGGCGATCCCCTTGCGGTCGCCGATCCCGGCGCCGTAGTTGACCCGGCCCATCGACTCGACCAGCAGCTCCAGCCGGGCACCGCCGCCGGGCACCGGGACGAGCAGGGGCTCGTGCTCGACGTCGCGTTCCAGGGTGGCGAGGTGGGTGCCGTCGACGCGGACGTGGGCCCGGTCGGCGAGCCCCTCGACGGTCAGCGGGTATTCCGCGCGCGGGCCGGGGATGGTGGTCCGGTAGCGGACGAGGCCGTGCGGGAGGCCGAGTTCCTCGAAGGAGAGCGGGACGGCGGAGCGGACCTCGCCGGTGGACAGGTGGTCCACCACGTCCGCCAGCGGCAGGGACCGGTCGAGCTCCACCCGGCACGCCGGCAGCGTGGCCGGGAGCTCCTCGGGCTCCGGCACCGGGCCGTCCGCGTACGCCGCCAGGACCTCGCGGAAGGCCCGGAACTTGGCCGTGGGGGCGCCTCGTTCGTCCAGCGGGGCGTCGTAGTCGTAGGAGGTCACGGTCGGCTGGTAGCCCCGGCCGGTGCGCGGATCGGCGGTGTTGGCGCCGGCCCAGGTGCCGAAGTTGGTGCCGCCGTGGGCCATGTAGAGGTTGACGGAGGCCCCGGCCGCCAGGATCTCGCGCAGGGCCGCGGCGGCGTCCTCGGCCGGGCGGGTGGTGTGCGGCTCCCCCCAGTGGTCGAACCAGCCGTTCCAGAACTCCATGCACATCGGCGGGTCCTGGGGGCGGTGGCCGCGCAGCTCGGCGAAGGCCTCGGTGGCGCGGCTGCCGAAGTTGACGGTGGCGAGGTGACCGGGCAGGGCGCCGCCGGTGAGGAAGAAGTCCTCCGGCCCGTCGGAGGTGCAGAGCGGGACGTCGATGCCGCGGGCGCGCAGGCCGTCGGCGAGGTGGGCGAGGTAGGCCCGGTCGGTGCCGTAGGAGCCGTACTCGTTCTCGATCTGGACCATCAGGACGTTTCCGCCGCGCGTGGTCTGGTGCGCCGCCAGGATCGGGATCAGCGTGTCGTACCAGCGGTCGACGTGGGCCAGGAAGCGCGGGTCGCTGGTGCGCAGCGGCAGGCCGCGGCCCGCCGCGCCCGGTTCGGCCAGGAGCCACCAGGGCAGGCCGCCGTTCTCCCACTCGGCGCAGATGTAGGGACTCGGGCGGACGATCGCGTGCAGTCCGGCGTCCGCGGCGGCCCGCAGGAAGGCCTCCAGGTCGGCGATGCCGGTGAAGTCGTACGCGCCGGGACGGGGCTCGTGCAGGTTCCAGGGGACGTACGTCTCCACGGTGTTGAGCCCCATCGCCCGCAGCATCCGCAGGTGGCGCGGCCACTGCCCGGGCAGGCTGCGGAAGTAGTGCAGGGCGCCGGAGAGAAGGCGCAGGGGGCGCCCGTCGAGCGTGAACCCGGTCCGGTCGATCTGGAGCATGAGTGGTCCTTGAGGGGGTGGTTCGGGGGACGGTGTCGGCCGGGGCGCGGTCATCCGGCGGTTCCCGCGACGACGGGCAGGAGCCGGCCGACGGCCTCGGTGATCGCCCCGCGGCCCGCGGCCAGGTACGCGCGGGGGTCGACGCCCCGCTCGTCCGCCGCCAGGTGGGACCGGACGGCGGTCGTCATGGCGATGCTCAGGGCGGTGCCGATGTTGACCTTGGCTATGCCGCCGTGGACGGCGCGGCGCAGTTCGTCGTCGGGGACCCCGGAGGAGCCGTGCAGGACGAGCGGGACGTCGAGGGCCGCGTGCAGGGCGGCGAGCAGGTCGTGGTCGAGCCTGGCGTCGCGGGAGGTCATCGCGTGGGAGCTGCCGACGGCGACGGCGAGGGCGTCCACGCCGGTCTCCTCGACGAAGCGCCGCGCTTCTTTGGGGTCGGTGCGGGCTCCCGGTGCGTGGGCGTCCAGCGGCCCCCGGCCGTCCTTGCCGCCGACCTCGCCGAGTTCGGCCTCCAGCCAGAGCCCGGCGCCGTGCGCCCAGACGGCGGCCTCGCGGGTGGCGGCGACGTTCTCCGCGTAGGGCAGGTGCGCGGCGTCGTACATCACCGAGCTGAACCCGCATTCGGCGGCCTGGCGGAGCAGGACGCCGGTCTTCACGTGGTCCAGGTGCAGCGCCACCGGGACGGTGCTCGGCTCGGCGCAGCGCACGGCGGCCGCGGCGAGCGGGGCCAGCCGCCCGCCGTGGAACCGCACCGCGTTCTCGCTCACCTGGAGGATCACCGCGGTGCCGGCGGTCTCGGCGGCGGAGACGACGGCCTCGACGTGCTCCAGGGTGATGACGTTGAAGGCGGCGACGGCGCCGTGCCGGGCCGCGGCCCGGGCGACGAGGCCGCCGGTGGCTGCCAGGGGCATGAACTCTCCTGTCGGGTGGGGCTGTTCAGTCGGAAGGGGCTGAGCCCGCGGAGGGTGCGGCCGGGGTGACCCGGACCAGCGGGAGGTGGCCGCGGTAGGCCTGCGGGTCGAACCGGCCGGCGTACGGGGCCTGGACGGCGGCGGCCGACAGGGCCACCGCGTGGGCCAGCGCCGCCGGCCACGGCGCACGGTCGGCGAGGGCCGCGGCCAGCGCCGCGACCGCCGCGTCCCCCGCGCCGGTCGGGTTCCCCCGCACGTCGGCCTCCGGGGGCAGGCGGGCCCACCAGCTGCCGTCCGGGGTGACGGCGAGGAGTCCGTCGGGGCCGAGCGAGGCGACCACCGCCCGGGCGCCGGCGTCGACGAGGGCGTGTGCCGCGCGGAGCGGGTCGGCGATGCCGGTGGCGCGGCGCAGTTCGACCGCGTTCGGCTTGACGGCCGTGGGCCCGGCCGCCAGTGCCCCGGTGAGCGCGGTGCCGTCGGCGTCCAGGACGACCGGCACGCCCTGCGCGTGGGCGAGGCGGACCAGGTCCGCGTAGGCGTCGCCCGGCAGGCCCGGCGGCAGGCTCCCGGACAGCACCAGGGCCCGGGCGGTGGGGAGCAGGCTGCGGACGGCGGTGCGCAGGGCCGTCCAGTCCTCGGCGGAGAGTTCCGGTCCGGGCTCGTTCAGCACGGTGGCGTCGACGGCGTCGACCACGGCGACAGTGCGCCGGGTCGACGTGCCGGCGGCGAGCGGAACGCCCAGGCAGGCGATGCCGGCCCGGTCGAGGTCGGCCCGCAGCACCGCGCCGGTGGGCCCGCCGAGCGGCAGGACGGCGGTGGTGGGCCGGCCGAGGCCGTGCAGGACCCGGGCCACGTTCACGCCCTTGCCGCCGGCCTGTTCGTGGACGGAGGCCACCCGGTGGCTGGTGTGCGGGCGCAGCGCCGGCACGCCGTAGGTGATGTCCAGGGCGGGGTTCGGGGTCACGGTGACGATCACGGCGCCGGGCTCCCTTCCGGGGCCGCGCGGCCGGCCGCCGCGTCCAGGGCGCGCAGTCCGGCGCCCAGGCAGCCGGCCCGGTCCCCGAGCGCGGCGGGCACCAGGCGCGGCGCGACCTGGATCCGGGCGCGGGCGGCCAGCGCGGCGGCCAGCGGGGCGAGCAGCAGGTCGCCGGACTCGGCGAGGCCCCCGCCCAGGACGACCAGCGGCGGGTCCAGCACCAGGACGACCGTCAGCAGGGCGTCGGCCAGGGCGTCGACCGCCTCCTGCCAGACGGCGCCGGCCGCCCGGTCCCCCTCGGCGGCCAGCCGCGCCACCTCCGGTGCGGGGGCCGGCCGGCCGGTGGCCTCGGTGTAGCGCCGCGCCACGGCGGCCGCCGAGGCGTAGGTCTCGGCGCAGCCCCGGGCCCCGCAGGCGCACGGTTCCCCGCCCGGGCGCACCACGAGGTGGCCGATCTCCCCGGCCCGGTGGTGCGCGCCGGGCAGGGCGCGGCCGCCGGTCATGACAGCGGCGGCGATGCTCGTGCCGACCGGGACGAACAGGAAGCGCTCCTCGCCGCGCCCGGCTCCGAGCCGGGCCTCGGCCACGCCGCCGGCGCGCACGTCGTGGGTGACGGCCACGGGCAGGCCGGTGCGCTCGGCGACGAGCTCCCGGAACGGGACGTCCCGCCAGCCGATCGTGGCGGAGTACACGCCCGTCCCCGTGGCCTCGTCGACGATGCCGGGAACGGCCAGGCCGACGGCGTCGACCTCCGCGCCCTGCCGCCCGGCCTCCCGCCGCACGTCCGCGACCAGGTCGACGACGGTGGCCACGACGGCCTCCGGGCCCCGTTCGCGCCCGGTGGCGCGCCGCACCTGGTGCCGGACGGCCGCCTCCCGGTCCAGCAGGGCTGCCTTGATGCCGGTGCCGCCGACGTCCACGGCGACGACCAGACGCCGGTCGGGCACGGGCTGACGCCGGCCGGTCGTGAGCCGAGGCTGATCGGTCATGAGTCGGCGAGCACCACGGACCGGGTCAGGTTGCGCGGCTGGTCCGGGTCCAGGCCCTTCGCGGCGGCCAGCGCGGCGGCCAGCCGGTGGACGCGCACCAGTTCCGCGAGCGGGTCGAGCCGGCCCTCGATCCAGCGGGCGCCGGTGCCCCGGACCTGCTCGGCCAGGCCCGCCGGTGCGGCGCCCAGCATCCAGGTGGCGGTGGACGGCGCGGCGATGCTGATCGGGCCGTGCCGGTACTCCATCGCCGGGTACGCCTCGCTCCAGGCGAGCGCGGCCTCGCGCAGCTTGAGGCCGGCCTCGTTCGCCAGCCCGACCGTCCAGCCGGTGCCGAGGAAGGTGAACTGGGTGCAGTCCACCAGGCCTTCGGGCAGCGGCTCCGCCAGGGCCGCCCGGCCGTCGGCCTCCACCGCCTCGGTGTGCAGGCCCAGGTGGGCCCGCAGCAGGGTGAGCGCCGTGGTGGCGAACCTGGTCTGCACCACGGACCGCTCGTCGGCGAAGTCCAGCACGGCGATGTCGTCGGCCGCGGTCATCACCGGCGTCCGCGGGTCGGCGGTGACGGCCGCGGTGCGGACCTTTCCGCGCACCCGCTCCAGCAGGGCCAGGACCTCGGTCGTGGTGCCGGAGCGGGTCAGCGCGATCACGCGGTCGTACGAGCGGACGCCCGGGAACTCGGAGGCGGCGAAGGCGTCCGTGACGCCCTGTCCGCTCGACTCCCGCATGGCGGCGTACGCCTGGCCCATGAACAGCGAGGTCCCGCAGCCGATCACCGCGACCCGTTCACCGGCTTCCGGCAGCGCCGTGCACTCCGCCGCGGCGACTTCCGCAGCGCGGCGCCAGCAGTCCGGCTGGCTGGCGATCTCGGCCTCGACATGGGTCGCCATCGGCCACCTCCATGAAATAGTTGCTGATACCTGCTTCTTTCTGGCCAGATTCAAGCATCTTCAAGCACTCCATGGAACCCGTCTGCGCAATTTGTTGCTCAGAGGTGTTGACAGTTGCGCGCAAGAGGGCCGGATACTGCATGCCATCGCCGGCCTCGGCGGTCGCGCCCCCAACGACGACCGGCGGGCCCGAGAAGCACCGCCCACCCCCGCCCCGACGGTGCAGCACCGAAGGAGACCTCGTGTCCGCCCCACCCCGCAGAGCACTCGCCGCCGTCCTCGCCCCCGCGCTCCTGGCGCTGAGCGCGGGCCTCGCCCCGTCCGCGTCAGCCGCCCCGGCCGGCGCCCCGGCCGGCGCCCCGTCAACCGCCCCGTACACCGTGAGCGTCGGCAAGCCGGTCGGCTACGCCCACCCCACCGACACCCCCGCCGTCCCGTACACCGACAAGGACGGCACCTTCTACTTCCAGCAGTCCGCCGCGCTCTACGGCGCGAACGACCCGCGGTACTGGGACTTCTTCACCGGCACGGACTTCGACTCCGCCACCCGGTCGAGCGCGCTCAGCAACGCCGTCAACCCCGCCAACCCCCAGGACCGCAACAACGACACCACCTGGCGCTGCAACAACAGCCCCACCGGCCTGACCTCGACCTCCGCGCCCGCCGGGTCGGGCTACGCCCAGAAGAACTACTGCGACCTCTCCGGCATCTGGGTCGACCCGGACACCGGCGACTGGTACGGGCTGGTGCACAACGAGTTCACCCCGCAACCCTTCGGCGACGGCCTCCACTTCGACGCCATCGACTACGCCGTCTCCAGCGACCAGGGCCGGACGTGGACCATCAAGGACCACGCCATCACCTCGCCCTACAGCACCCAGCGGGGCGACACCGCGGCCTTCCCGAACCAGACCTTCGACTACGGGGACGGCGACCAACGCCTCTTCGTCGACACGGCCTCGGGCTACTTCTACGTCTTCTACGGCTCGCGGATCGTCGACAAGGGCGGCAGCTGGAAGGCCTTCCACGAACACGTGGCCCGGGCCCCGATCGCCGCCAAGATGGCACCCGACTCGTGGCAGAAGTGGTACGACGGCGCGTGGTCGCAGCCCGGCACCGGCGGCCAGGAGAGCAACCTGGTGCCCGCCGACTCCGCGCACCCCACCGGCTACACCCCGGTCGCCGACGAGTACGACCCGGCGAACACCGGCACCGTGGCCCAGCAGGTCGCCGCCGGCACGATGCCCCCCACCTCACCGCTGTTCGTCATGGACATCACCTACAACGCCTACCTCGGGCTGTACATCGCCGAGCCGCAGGCCGTCGACCAGAGCGGCTCGGCGCCCCAGCAGTACTACGCCACCGCCGACCTCGCCAGCCAGAAGTGGGTGCCGATCGGCGACACCGGCGGCTACCACACCGCGTCCTGGTACCGCTGGTTCCTCGACAGCGCCAACCGCACCAACAGCACCGTCGTCGGCAGGACCTTCCGCTCGTACTGCGCCTTCGGCTGCTCCAACGGCGCGTCCGGCGAGTACGTGGACGTGACGATCAACGGCTCCGCGCCCGCCGCTCCCCCCGTCGACCCCGGCAGGAACTACCGGATCGGCAACGCCGACGGCCGGCTCCTCGCCCAGGTCGCCGGCGGCCCGGCCACCACCTCGCTGGCCGCCGGCACCGGCTCCGACCTGGAGGCCTGGAGCTTCACCACCAACGGCGACGGCTCCTACCGGATCGCCAACGCCGCCACCGGCCGCCTGCTCGGCGTCGACTCCACCGCCACCGCCGGCCGCGCCTGGGGCGCCCGCCCCACCGCCACCGCCGCCGGCCCGGGCGGGCCCACCGTCGGCCAGCAGTGGTTCGTCATCCCCGGGAAGTCCGCCGACGGAACCGCCACCGGCACGTTCAAGCTGGTCAACCGCTACAGCGGACTCGTCCTCGGCCTCTCCTCCACCAACAGCCGGTCCACCGAGACCACCCCCACCCGCAGCTGGGCCGACACCACCGGCAACCCCGTCGGCGGCACCCGCGGCCCCGGCGAGCAGACCCTCACCCTGACCGCCACCGGCACCGCGCCCAACCCCCCGTTGGACGGCACCCACACCCTGACCGCCGCCGGCAAGGCCCTCGACGACCCCGGCCACTCCACCGCCCAGGGCACCCAACTGGTCACCTGGGCCCCCAACGGCGGCCCGAACCAGACCTGGATGTTCACCCGGCAGGCGGACGGCAGCTACCAGATCGCCAACGGCGAGTCGCACCTGTGCATGGACGTCGACGGCGGTTCCACCTCCGCCGGCGCCAAGGTGATCCAGTGGGCCTGCACCGGCGGCGGCAACCAGCGCTGGCAGCTCACCCCGGCCGCCGGCGGCTACCGGATCACCTCCCAGAAGAGCGGCCTGCTCCTCACCACCGCGTCCACCGCCGACGGCGCCCGGACCACCCAACAGCCCGACACCGGCTCGCAACTCCAGGTCTGGACCGTCAACTGACCACCCGCCCCTAACCCCGGCCGGGAGCCGGGGCCGGGCACGCCGGCCCCGCACCTTCCGCTACCGCCCGGCAGCACCCAATATCCCTTCCCCCTCGGTTAGTTGGCGAGAATCGGCCAGTGCGGAGGCGGGCCCGTTGACCTCCGGGCCGCTGGGCGTTTGGCTCTCCCCAACCAGTTGCGCGGGCGGGGGCCCCCCCCCCCGGGGCCCCCCCCCCCCCCCCCGCCCCCCCCCCCGGGGCCCCCCCCCCCCCACCCCCCCCCCCCCCCGGCCCCCCGGCCCGCCCCCGCGCCCCCCCCCCCCCCACCGCCGCCCCCC
>NZ_JBIVJF010000056.1:0-14108 GCF_044750105.1 Kitasatospora sp. NPDC088861 | reverse complement strand
GGACCCGGCCGCCACGAGATCCTGAAAACGAGTCCGTGCCGCAAGAACCAAAGCCGGACAGTTGGGGGGAATCCCCTATCGAACACCCTCTGAGGAGTGTGGCCGTGGTGCTGTGGAACAGGTGGATTCTTCGGCTGGGTCCAATGGGTGCGGTGTGGACGACCTGGTGGTGGCGTACGCGGGTGATGCCGCCGAGTGGGATCGTCTTCGGTTGGCGGATGGCTGGCTGCGTCGCTGGGTCGGTACGTGGTTGGTCTGCGATACGGAGGTTTCGTGGCCGTTGGGGGAGCGGCCATGGCCAGGCCTCGGCTCTGCCAGTCGTTGCGGACCACGTACGGGATCTAGAGACCACGAGCAGCCCATGGCAGGCTCAGGCCGCATGATCGATGAATTCGCGAAGAACAACCTTCACGGGAGACTGCGGCGAGACCGCGAGGCGCTGCTCTGGAAGCTTGACGGCTTGTCCGAATACGACGCCCGCCAGCCTCTGACGGCGACCGGGACCAACCTCCTCGGCCTGGTCAAACACGTGGCCAGCGTCGAGGCCAGGTACTTCGGTGAGGTCTTCGACCGCCCTTCCCCGGAACCGCTGCCCCGGTGGCAGGACTCCGACGGCAGCGATCTGTGGGCGGCCGAGGACGAGACTCGCGCTCAGATCATCGGGTTCTACCAGCGCACGTGGGAACACTCGGACGCGACGATCAACGAGCTTCCCCTCGACGCCCCCGGCCACGTGCCGTGGTGGCCGGAGCCTTATGCCGACACGAACCTGTTCGCCGTCATGGTCCATGTCCTCGGCGAGTCCAACCGGCATGCAGGGCACGCCGATATCCTGCGCGAGGGCCTCGACGGCCGGACCGGGATGCGCCCCGAACACGAGAGGCAGATCGACGAGGAAGCCCGTGCAGCCTACTGCGCGAAGATCGAGCAGGCCGCCAGGTCGGCCGCATCAATCAAGGCTTAGTGACCCGTCGCCTACGGTCACCACCGTCGGACGGCACCTCGCAAAGTAGCCTTCGGAACGGCTCGCAAACTACAAGTCGAAACCCCAGGTCGCAGACGGCGGACTCGCAGACTATCCGTTGAAGTCACAGACGGGCCGGTGAGTTCCGCCCCGTAAGGCCGGTGAGTTTCGCCCCGCCAAACTCCCCACCGCAGTTCAGGACTGGTACGACGCCGGTCCCGCCACGTGCGGTGCCACGTCGGCGGCGCGGCCGGCGGCGACGGCCTGGTCGAGGTGGTGGGCGAGTTCGGGCAGATGCCCGACGGGGTCGCCGGCGGTGATGGTGCGGGGCATCGCGAGGGCGATCGCGCCCACCGCCGCCAAGGCGAGGCCCTCGCCGCCAGCGAGGCCGGGCTCGTCGAGCAGCACCATGCCGCTGAGCACGAAGGCGGTGTCGACGGGCACGCCGCCATGGTCGTCGTCCTCGGGGTCCAAGTCCCGGCCGCAGGCGAGCACCGCGGCCGCGAACTCAGCCAGGTACCGGCTACCGGTACGGGCGGCCAGCTCGGACACCCACACCGCCGCCCGCGACGCCGCGGCCGCCGCGATCCCCATCGCGGACGCCAACCGCGCCCGGTACTCGGCCTGCGCCCGATCGGCCTCGGCATCCTCGGCCAGATCATGCTGCGCCCGGGCAGCGCGGGCGGCCTCGAAGGCAGCCCGCTCCGCGGCGAAGACCGACACCGCGCCACCACCGCCACCGCCACCGTGTTCGTCGCGGTGGTGCCGGCCGCCGGGCAGGGGAATCACGTTCGTCATGACCGGTGAACCCGGCCGCCGCCGTTCGGGTTACGGCACGGAGCGCATCGTCCGGTCCGACGTCCCGGCCAGGATCGGCGCCCGGGGTGACAGACTGTCAGCCATGAGTGATCACATCGGCCGTCCGCCCCGGCGCCCGCTGGCCCAACCGTTCTCGCACACGAGCGGCGCCGCCGACGAACCGGCCGCCGAGCGGCTGCTCCCGGCCGAGCGTCTCGGCTCGCCGTTCTCCGTCCCCGCCGTGCCGGCCGCGCGCCCCGCGACCGGCGGGCGGCGCCCGTTGGGGAAGGGCGGCCTCTCCTACACCGCCGACGCGGTCGGCGACTGACACCCCACCGGGCCCGGCCGCACCGTGCGCAACGCGCAAGCGGCCGGGCGCGCGGCGGGAGAGGTCCGCGCGTTGTCCGTGGGCCGGTTACGCTCCTCGATCATGGAGACGGAAAACGACGCGCGAGGAATCAAGGCCAGCATTGGAATCGACGCGCGTCGAATTGATGTGGAGTCCGGGACGCCCCACTGCCCGGAGTGCGGCACTGAACTGCGTACCGCCGGACCGGGCCGCCGCCCCGTCTACTGCGGCCGGGCCTGCTCCTCGAAGGCCTACCGGCGCCGGCGGGCGGCCCACCAGCAGGACGCCGTCGCCAACGCCCTTGTTACCTCGCGCGTCGAATTGAGCGCCACCGCAGAACCCAGCGGCGACGCCGGCCAGCACGAACTGCTGGAACTCGCCGCCGCCGTGCAGCGCAGCACCGCCCGCTTCCTGGAGAACCTGGAACGAGCCCGCCGCGGCGAGGGCGACGACCCCCGCTGCAACCAGGCCCTCGCCCTGCTGGAGACCAGCCTCACCGGCGCCACACAGCGCATCCTGCGCAAGGCCCACGTGCTGCGCTACGAGATGACCGCCGACCGGCTCCGCACCGAGCAGGACCACGCCGAGGCGCCCGCTCCCGAGCCGGCCGCCGCCCCGCTTGATTCCTCGCGCATCGAAACCGGCGACCCGGTCGTCAACGTCGATCCCACCCCGTCGCCGACCACCACCGCACCCAGAACCGACACCACCAAGGACTCCGCCGCCTCGCAGAACCCGGCCACCGTCCCCCAGCAACTGCGCCTGGCTCTTGCCGCCGAGCCCACCGCCCACTCACCGCTCGCCCGAGGCCTGGGCGCCCCGACCGACTCCTGGAGCATCGACGGGAGCGACCTGGTGGTGGAGGGCTGGGGCACTCCAGACCTGTTCGCCGTCCGCGACCCGAACCGCCGACTACTGGGCTGGGTCGAGGCGCTCGGCGACGGCTGGGGCACCTACATCAAAGGCTGCCTGATCATCGACGCCACCGGCGGCGACACCTGGCTCTCCACGGACGCGCCCCACGCCGTCGCCCTGCTCCGCGCCGCCCGGAACCAGCAGCTGACCTGACCCCACACCACCGGCAGCTCCGCACGTCCGGCGAAGCCACCGTCGAGCAGGCCGCCCTGCTCGCCCGCGACGCCCTGGCGGCGGGCCTGGTCGACGCCGACGCCGCTCCGGTGCTCGGCTGACCTGGGCTGCATCTTGTCGGACACCTTGTCAGGCGCCTTGTAGAGCGCCTACCCGGGCGTTTTGTGAGCACCTGATGATTCTCCCCGGCTCGGTATCGCAGCAGGTCAGAGCCCGTGCGGAGCAGGCCGGAAATGCCGACAACCCCTTCTTCTCCTTGGTCTTGTCGCGTCCGGCGGAGCCGTCCGCGGCCTGCGGGGCCGGCCGACGGCCCGGCGACCAGCCGCGCCGGGTGCCACGTAGACACCACCGCAGGTACCCCGGACCTTCCCGCGTCGATCCGGCGTTTCCGCAGCTCAGAGCCGGTTTTTGGAGGGCCGGAAATTCAAACAACCCCTCTGTCTGTCCCTCTGCCCTGGTTGCTGGTGGTGTGGTGTGTGCGGTTTGGGTGACGGTCCGGACGGCGGGGCTTCTGCCCTTGTCGGACGACGTGGGTTTGTCTGTGGTCAGCGACAGGTTGTGTCAGTAGTCGGCGTCATGGGATGTGTCAGTGGCGGGGCGGGGTGGGGTGTCTGGTAGCTGGGTGGGGTTGAGGCTGTAGAGGACGTCGTCGGTGAGGGCGAGGGTGAGGCCGCCGGGTTGGGTGACGTATCCGGCGTTGATGAGGCCGTGGAGTGCGTGGTCCTGGAGTGGGTTGGTGTGGTCGGTGTCCGCGGTGTGCCAGATGGCAAGGAGGGTTTCGGCTTCGGTGGGGGTGAGGGGGTCGCGTTGGTAGCGGCCGGGTTGGTGGGTGTCGTCGTCGTGGGGTGCGATGAGTTCGGTCTGCTGGCTGGTGATGAGGAGGTCGAGGCGGGGTGAGGTGCTGAGGTAGCCGCCCGGTTCGCCGCGTAGGGCGACGGCGCCGCCGATAGCGGGGTGTGCGAGGGCATGGGCTGCGGCGTTGTCGACCCGTTTGACGGGCCAGGTAAGAGCGTGGGCGAGCTCTTCGGGGAGCATGGGCCGGTCGGCCAGGGCGAGGGCGTTGACGAGGCGTAGGGCGTCGTGGGCGATACCGGGGGGCTTCTTGACCGGTGGCTTTTTTCCGGGCGGGTGGGCGCGGGGGAGCGCGTAGAGGTCGTCGGTCTCGCGCAGGATGTCGGCGGGGTGGAGGTCGAGGCGGCGCGCGATCTCGTGCAGGACTCGTACGGGCAGGTCGGGGAGTTCGTCGAGGTCGATCTGGTGTTCGTGGACGCCGAGGAGGTCGGCGAGCTGCCACACGGTCATCCCGGCGGCGTGCAGGCGTTCTTGGAGTGCGTCGGCACGTCGCACCGAGAGGCTCTTGTACCGGTGGCGTTTGGGGCCGCGGCGTTGCGGCGGTGTCACTGGCGCTCCGTGGTGGGCGGGTCGAGGTGGTGGACGCTCAGGCCCCGCTGGGCCAGCCAGTCGCCGTTTCCCTGGCCGAGTTGGTCGCCGTGCCGGCAGTGGGAGCGGTGGAGCCAGGAGATGTCGAGGTGGAGCCGGTGGCAGGTGCGGATGATCGCTTCGCGTAGGCGCGGGACGGGGCTGAGGACGCCGGGTTCGTGGGGGTGGATGAAGTAGGGGTCACGGGGGCGGGGCGCCCTGGGTACGGCGGTAGAAGTGGTGGGCGGCGAGGAAGGCGCGGGCGTGTGCGGGCATGACCACGGGATCCGGGGTGCGCAGGGGGTCGCTCTCGCCGGGACCGGTGAATTCCTCACGGTCGCGCTGCTTGCTCCAGTGCGGGCGGAGGTACTCGTGTTCCTCGGCGGGCAGGTGCGGCAGATGGAAGAGGGATCCGTCGGGTGCGATGTCGTGGCACCGGATCATGTCGAAGCCGGTCGGGCCGGTACCGAAGTACAGGGCCAGGGCGGTGGCGGCGCCGGATTCGGTGTCGGCCGACGTCCGCAGGGCGTGGGCGGTGTGCTCGGTGAATCGGGTCACCAGCCGGGTGGCCGGGTCCGGTCCCAGAGTGGAGGGCTGCCAGCGCAGCAGAGCGCCACGGGCGAACAGGGCGGCCTGGATCGCGCGTAGGCGGATCAGCGCGTCCTCGGGTGTGGGGGCCGGCCCCAGGCGTTGGTCACGCAGATAGGTGGTGAGGGTGTGGGCGGTGGTGTCGGCCAAGCGGGAGGCGGCGTGCATCTCGCTCCGGTAGAGGTCGGTGACGCGCCGTAGGACGGCTGTGGGCAAGGTACGGCGGCAGGTGGCGAGGAAGAGGGGGAAGTCCGCCATCGGCAGGCGCGGCCATGCCTGTGCGGGCCGAGGGAGAGCGGTTTGCGGCGTGTCCGGCTGCTCGCCGGCTGGCAGCGGCAGGCACCGGTAGAAGGCGGCGGGGTCGAGCAGTTCCGTGCGGGCCTCGAGCGGGGACTGGCGCAGGAGGGCGATCAGGGCGGCGGTGGGCTGGGGACCGGACCAGATAAGCCACAGGGCGGCTCCGGTCGTACCGGCGAGCTCCAGCAACGGTTCGACCGTGCGGGTGGCGAGCCGGTGGACCCGGTCGACGACGATGTCGGTGACGCCGGCGGCGGTGCTGAAGGCGGCGCAGGTGCGGAAGGCGTCGGCGATGGTGGAGGTCTTGTCGAGGACGACTTCGGGGCTCTTGCCGAGGGCGGCGAGGATGTCGCGGGCGAGGTCGCGCGCGCCGCCGCCCGGCGAAGGCCGTACCACCAGGCGGCGCCCTCCGGTGAGAGCGTCCAGACGCCGGGTGAGGGCGACGTCGTCGTCCGGGTTGAGGACCAGCGCGGCCCGCCGGCCCGGGCCGTCAGACACAGACCCCGCCGCCCAGCAGCGCGTAGGCGCTGGTGGTGATCTCCTCGTCCAGGACGGGCCGGCCGGCCGCCGCGCACAGCCCGGCCGCGGTGTGGGTGAACACCGCCCAGTCCCGCATGGTGCCGTGCCCGTAGGCGTTGTCGATCTCGAAGAGCAGATGGTCGTCAACACCTGAGTAGATCGGGTGGTAGCGGCGCATCAACACGGGGATCTCGGCCTGGGCGAGCGCCTCGAAACGCAGCCGGCGAAAGATCCGAGAACGGAGCATCGGCTCACGGGAGAGCACCTCCCAGCAGCCGTCGCCGCCGACGTACAACAACGCGAAGCGGGTGCGCCGATCGTCGTGCAGGTGCCGCAGCAACTCGATGCAGTCCCCGGTCAGGCGTTGGGCCTCGTCCACGACGATCAGGCGCATCGGCGAGGCCAGCAGACCGACCAGCTTGGTCGTCAGGTCGAACCGGTTGCGGCTGGAAGGGCTCTCGGCACCGGTGAGCTCCTGCAACAGCTGGTCGGCGATCAGACGCATCGTCGGACGGGAAGGGAACTGCAGCGACACCACCGCCGGACGCTCCCCGGACGGGCGCCGCTCCAGCGCCTCCAGCGCCGCTTCCACCGCGAAGGTCTTGCCCGTGCCAGCGGGGCCGTGGACGACACCGGTGGCGGCGTTCGCCACCAGGTCGTCGAGGACCTTGGCCGCCAGCTGGAAGTAGCCGGTGGGCAAGGTGACCGAATCCTGAAGATCGACGAACTGACGGGGCATCACAGCTCCGGAAGAAGATCGGTGACAGGGACAATGCCGAGCAGGTCACTGCGGGCCCGAGCCTTCAGCAACGCCTCGCCGGCGTGCTGGACGGACTGCGCCGCCTCACCGGGCCGCACGAGCCGGGACGGCTCCGCCGCCCCCTGAGTCGCGGTCATCGGCGCCAACTCACGCCTCGCCCGGCGCGCCGCCCGCCGCCGCTCACGGCCGAGCCGCTCAGCCTCGGACCGGGCATGCTCACGAAACGCCTCCCGCTGCTCCGGTGTGAGCTGTGCGGACGGGTGAGCGGTGCACAGGTACTCGCCGCGCCGGTACACCTCGATCCACCGCTCGTCGTGCGGCATGTACCGCACCTCGAGAACCTCGCCTCCTCGCCCGTACAGCTCGGGTGCCAGGTAGGCGTGGCCGTTGAACCGGATGCCGTCCTTGCCGACCTTGCGCTCCACGCCGGCCAGCAGCAGGTATCGCAGCCGCGCCGGGTCGATCCGCCGCAGCGGCGCCTCGTCCTCCGACCACGCCTGGACCGGGGTCCGCCCACCGAGCGCCCTGTGCGGGCGCTC
This sequence comes from Kitasatospora sp. NPDC088861, assembly GCF_044750105.1. NCBI lineage: Bacteria > Bacillati > Actinomycetota > Actinomycetes > Kitasatosporales > Streptomycetaceae > Kitasatospora > Kitasatospora sp. NPDC088861. The sequence continues at coordinate 6,786 of NZ_JBIVJF010000056.1, read as the reverse complement.
GGTGTTGTACCAGCGGGCCCAGGACGAGAACCGTCGTACGAGTTCCTCGATGCGCATCGGCCCGCCGGTCTGCTCAGCCGCCTTCTTCGCCTTGGCCGAGTCGTCGACGGGCCCGTAGAGGCGCCCGCTCGCATCCCGAGGACCACCGGTGAAGCCAGGCAACTGGGAGAGCAGGGTCTGCTCGATCGTCAGGTTCAGCCGCTCGACCTTGCCCTTGCGGTGCGGGGTGTAGGGCGGTAGCCGGTGCACCACGACGGCCAACGCGCCCAACGCCGCCTCGACGGCGTCGGCGGCGAACTCCAGACCACGATCGACACGCACCCGCTCGGGCACCGACCCGAACGGCGAGACCTCCGGCTCGTAGGCCATGGCCATCCGCATCGCGGTCAACACCGTGCCCGCGCTCGGATGCACCGACAACGCCCACCCGAGCAACCCCCGGCAGCCGTCGTCCACCACCGTGGTCAACCACGGCGACAAAGCACCGCCCCTCGGCGGCAGCACCAACAGCGGCAACTGCTTGTGGTCCATCTCCCACACCCGCCCGCGCGGTGCATCGGTCCGGCGAAGGTACACCTGGGCCGCGCGTTCGCCGCTCTCGCCGACCCGCCAGGCCGCCCGTTCCGCCGGGGTGAGCGCCGCGGCGAACGCACGCTGCAGGGTGCGAAGAGCCACCGGCCGGGCACCGCGCCAGCCCTCAGCCAGGAAGTCCGGCACATTGGCACCGGCTGTTTGACCGACACCGTCGACCACCGCCCGCCGAGCACGCGCAAGTGCTGCTACGTTGCCGCGGAAGAACGCGAACGCCTCCCGATCGATGTCGGTCAGGCGATACGACGAACGGGCTTGCTGCATTGTTCGCGGCGGGGTGGAGAGCCACCGCCACACGGTGCGCTCGGACACCCCCATGGAAGCGGCGACCACGCGCACGTGGCTGGAACTCAGCGCGCCGTCGTCGCGCAGCTGCCGAAGTCGCGCCACGACCGCCGCCTGCACCTGCGGTCCAGTCCTTGCCATAGCAACAGGGTCGCTTGCGTACTATCGCCCTGGCCCGAGCCCTGAAGTGCTGGACACCCGTAGGAGTGCAGTCTGGACGAAGTGCCTGCCGACCACCGCCAGCTCTGGTACTGACACCTCGGTGTCGCCAGCCGCTGTCAATCGCGTGTCGTCCCACCTGCGGTGGGCTTTCTCTTTCTGCGTCCGGCTGATGCCGTCCGTGCGGATTGGGGGAGAGCGGCGCGCGGCGCGGGCCCTTTCGGGCCGGGTGGTGGGATGGGGTGGAAAAGGGGCTGGCGGCTGTCGGAGCGGCGGGATATCCCTCGGAGCATCAGATCCACCGCCGACCCCGGGAGAAGCCCGTGAGCACCCCGCAGCGCCCCGCCCAGCCCGACGACAGCGCGCACGACATCGACGGCCAGGAGCACGCCGTCGAACCGGCCGAGCCGCACGCACTGGCCGAGCCGGACGCACTGGCCGACCCGGCCGACGTGGTCGGGCCGGACCGGCTGGGCTGGCGGCCTCCGCCGGGCCGCACCGCCTACCGGCGCGGCAGGCTCTGGCCCAACGGCTCCACCGCCCCGCTGCGCTCCGACATCCTCGGCGCGCTCGGCGTCCTCAAGGTCGCCACCGCCGACCAGCTCCAGCGCCTGCTGCGCCCCGGCGCGGCGTCGAACACGGTGATCCGCCAAGGCCTGCGCGATCTCGCGCTGCACGCCCTGGTCGCCTCCGACGGCAACACGAAGGCCGGGCACAAGACCTGGCGGCTGGAGGGCACGGCCGGGCTGGAGGCGGCCGGGCAGGTGCTCGGCCTGTTCCGCTCCGAGATGGGCTCCACCGCCCGGGGCGCCGGGCGCACGGGTGCGCAGCACGCGATGGCGGTCAACGAGACGATCGCCGCGTTCGTCCTGGGCGGCACCGACAAGGACGCTCCGGGCGGGGTCGGCACGCTGGCGGACTGGGCCACCGAGGTCGAGTACGTGCTCCCGGGCGGCCGGCGCAAGGTCCGCCCCGACGCGGTCTGGCAGGCCCCGGAGATCGGGGTGCCGGTGCTGATGGTCGAGGTCGACCGCTCGACCATGTCGACCGAGCGGCTGGCCGCCAAGTTCTTCGCCTACCGCGAGCTGTTCCGCACCAAGGTGAAGAGCAACGACCCGGCCCTGGCCGACGAGGAACTGGAGGACCGGATGGTGCACTGGTGGCGCCGGGACTGGCCCGCCCACACCCGCCCCGGCTACCCGCCCGTCGCCCTGGTCGTCACCGACGCCTCCCCCACCGTCCTGGCCAACCGCCAGGAGAAGGTCGCCGACCTCTCGGTCGAGGCATGGGGCGGCCGGTGGCGCACCGTGCACCACGACGACAACGACGGGGACGGCTGGCGCAACTACGACGACTCCGTACCCGTCGTCACCACCACCCTTCAACTGCTGACCGAGCACGGCCCGCTCGGCCCCATCTGGTGGCGCTACGGTCGCGCCGGACGGCACTCCCTCACCGACGCACTCGACAACCCGAACAACAAGGACGCCTACCAGCAGCGCCAGAAAGCCCGGGAGAAGAAGGCCCGCCAGGAGCACGCCGAGTGGATGCGCACCCTCGCCTGCGCCGACTGCGGCAAGATCCCGAAGGAGGAGACCGCCTACGAGTACGGCCTCGGCGGCAACTGGACCCGCCGCCCCGGAGGCCGCTGCTACCCCTGCCACAGGAAGCACAAGGAGGACCAGGCCGCCGCCGCACTCCAGCAACTGGAGACGGCCCGCGCGGCCAACGCCGCGCTGCGCCCGTGCTGGACCTGCCGGGAGTCGATCGGCGGGAAGGAGGACTCCCCGCTGGAGCTGACGGAGGAGGCCGGCCCCAACCGGCTGGAGTGCCCACACTGCGAGCAGACCCGCAAGGACAAGAAGCGGGGCCCGCTGGTGCTGCCGCTGCCGACCATGCGGGAGACGCTGGCCGCCCGGGTCGCCACCCCGGCCGACCAGTGGTGGGACCTCCGGGTGCAGCACGCCACCCTCTACCCTGCGAGGGACCGCCGCTGAGCGGCCCTGCCGGCCCCTGTCGCGGGGGCTGTCGCGCCCCCTGTCGCGTCGGGCGCTGTCGCGCCCTGTGACCTGCACAGATACCCGCCAACCCCCGTGTGAGACCCGGACGCGACAAGGCCCGGAGCGACAGGACAACCGCCTGCCGCCCCGGGCCCGCCCCGCTGACCGCCCTACTCCCAGCGCATCCCGAGCTCGGTCAGCCGGGCGGCCCGCTCGGCCGGGATGGTGGCGCGTCGTAGGCGGCTGTTGGCGATGAACAGGCCCAGGCTCACCTCGACCACGGTCCCGTCGTCCAGCACCAGCCGTTCGGGGTGCTTACGGGGGACGTTCAAGTGGCCCTCCCGCTCCCGGTACTGCGCCGCCGCCAGCAGGTTGCGGCGTTCCTTCTCAGCGTGCGGCACCTTCACCGGCGGCAACTCGGCGGCGGCCAGCGGCTCCAACCCCAGCACGTGCTCGACGAGCCACTGCTGAGCCGGACCGAGCTTCGCCCAACCGACCCGCTGCGCCCGCGCCCACCCGGTCAGGTCCTCACCCTGGACCACGACCGTCCCCGGGTCACCCGCGAGCGTGCCGCCGGCCTTCACGTGCCGCCAGGCGAGGGCGAAGCATCGCTGCCACTCCACCGACCAGGCCGGGCACCACCCCGGGTCGATCTCGTCCAGCGCGGCCTTCCGCTCCGCCGACAGGGCCCCGGTCCAGTCGAGTCCGGTCTCCCCGGCCTCCGCCCGCTTCTCCAGCGCCTCGGTCCGCCGCTGCGCAGTGCGCAGGTTCTTCATGATGACCCCGACCGGACGGCCCTCCCAGACGGCTTCGTTCGGGGGGCAGGCGTGGCCGTGTTCGGCGGCGTATCCGGCGACCGTGGTGAGGTTGTCGGTGAAGGCCGAGTCGAACGCAGACCAGATCATGCCGAGGTCGTCCAGCTCCGCGACGCGCTCGGCGTCGAGGACGCCGGCTGCCTTGTAGCGGCGCTGGTCGGCCACCCAGCCGCCGAGCCGGTGTCCGGACGGCGCGGTGTAGGCGTAGGCGACCTTCACGTCGCCGAACGCCTTCTTGTAGGCGAGCAGCTCCTGAAGGCCGCGCCGGAACTCCTCCCGCTCCGGCTCCAGCACCCGGGTCCGCACGAACGCCGCGATCAGCGCGGGGTCGAGCTGGGTGGAGAACTGGAGCAGCTGCTCCCCGGCCGGGCCGGAGCGGCGCTCGTCGGGGTCTCCGGCGTGCCTCGGTTCGCGGGCCGGCCGGGTCTCGGACTGGGGCAGGGCCAGGCGCTCTACGGCCGCCGCGTCGTGGCTGCGGAGCGCCATCAACAGCTTGGCCAGCCCGTCGAACGCCCGCGACGACAGCAGCTCCGCGCCGGTCTCCCCGGGCCCCAGGATGACCGGCACCACGATGGTGGCGATCTTGCCGCTGCCGGGCTTCATCCGCAGCGCCCGGCCGACGGCCTGGACCAGGTCGACCATGGAGCCGCGTACGTCGGCGAAGAAGACGCTGTCGCAGTCGAAGGTGTCGACGCCTTCGGACAAGACCTTGACCGAGGCGAGGATGTAGCGGAGCAGCCGGAGGCCGTCGTCGGCGACGAGGGAGGAGAAGTCCGCGAGGGTCTGGCGCCGCTCCCGGGCGGTGTGTTCGGACTCCAGCCAGCTGGTCCCGATCAGCTCCGGGTTCGGGTGCAGCGCGGAGTCCTGCTCGCACAGCACCTTGGCCACGTCGCGGAGGCCTGTGCTGAGCGCCCGGGCCTCCGCCACGAAGTGGTGGAACGACAGGACCCGGGCGAGGTCCCATTCGGCGGCGGCGGTCAGTACGGCCGTCTGCAGCGCCGCCAGGCGGGCGCCCCGGTACTCGACCGACCGCTCGTCCGCGCCGCGCTGCACCAGCCCCTGGAGCACCGGGTCGGCCACGTCCACACACACGATGCGGTACGGCGCGATCACGCCGTCAGACACTGCCTGCCCGAGCGCATAGCTGTGCGCGATGGGGCCGAAGGCGCCCATGCTCTCGTCATCCATGCTCGCGATCAGCTCGGCCGTCTCGATGCCGGCCGACGCCGCCCGCTCCCGGTCCCGCTCCTTCACCGCCCACACGCGGGCCGTCGCCGTCATGAACAACCGGCGGTCACACGGGATCCTGGCGTTGTCCAGAATCGCGGCCCACGGCTTCCCCGCAGCGCCGGAGACCCGGTGCGCCTCGTCCACGATGGCGAGCGAAAACGGCCTCAAGCCCTGCTGGTGCGCCTTCTCCAGGTGCCCCAAGCCCAGGCTGGAGTAGGTGGCGAAGACTGTCACCCGGCCCGGCCCGTCCGTCCAGCGGATCAGCTCCGCCGCGTCCGTGGTGCACGGGATGCCGGGCTGCTCGGAGCCTTTGAGCGAGCACAGCCCGACCATCCGGCCGCCGTACCCCTCGCCCTTCCACACCGCCACCGTCTGCTCCAGCAGCGGCAGCGACGGTACCAGCACCAGCGTCCACTCCGAGTGGAGCCGCTCGGCCACGTGCACGGCCGTCAGCGACTTGCCCGAGCCTGTCGCCGCCCGCACCTGACAGCGGAGCCCCTCCGGCGGCAGCAGACCCGACGCCGGAGGCGTCAGAAGTCGTACGGAAGCGTCACACGCCTCTTCCTGATTAGCACGGAGCTTTTTCGGCATGGCAGACAATTCCTTTCCAGGGAATCAGACGACAGTGGGAGTGGGGAATTCAAGAGCGCTGGTAAAGCTATTCAGCGGGGGTATTTCTCCGCGTCCACCGCCACGGCGGGCACCTGAACCAGGCCCTCGCCCGCGCTCTCCACGTGCTCCGCCAGCACCTGCTCCATCCCGACCCCCAGCCCGGCCGCCAGCTCCAGCAACCGCTGCTCGGCCTCAGCCGACAACCCGACCCGCAGGTGCCGCCGACCCAACCTCATCTGCCGCGCCCGCCGAGCCCGCTGCTGCTCCTCACCCTGTGCCGCACGCCGCTCCTGGTGCTCCGTCAGCCAGAGCTGCGCCTGCTCGTCCTGGTCGACGTCGTACGCCGTCAGGTGCCGGGCTCGGATCAGATCCACGATCCGCGCCCACTCCTCGGTTTCCTCGGTGGCCACCGAGGCGGAGTCCTCCACCCGGCCGGCCTTCCGCTCCCACCAGCGAGCGTGCTCCGCCTTCTCGACCAGGTACTCCAGCGATTTCCCCTGCGCCTCACGTCGGACAGCAGGCCGAGCATAATAGACGGAATTGGCACCCATCGAATTCCCCTTCGCGGTGGAGGCCCGATCCAGCGAGCCAGGAGGCCCACCAAAGGCGGCCGTGCAGCACAGAGTCTAGCGTCATGCCAAGTTTGATGCACACGGTTCGGGCGAAGCCCGCCCCACGCCACCCCAACGAGCGACCCCGCCACGTGACACCCCCTCGCCCCCACCCCAACCCGCCCACCGCCCCCGGCCCGCATCCTCCATCAAGCCCACGCACCACCAGGCCGGCCTCCCGAACTCCGCACCACCCGGGCCGAAGGCCCCACCCGCCCACGCGCCGTCAACTCCACGGGCAAACCCCTGAGTTGGCCCCCACATGACCCCTGCGCCGTCACGGCACCCGCCACCCCAGCCGGGGCGCAGCCCCGGCAGGCCCGGCAAAGCCGGGCGCTGTGGCGGCGCAGCCGCCACCCAGCACCGGGCGAAGCCCGGTGCCCCCGGCCGAAGGCCGGGCAGTACCGGCGGCGAAGCCGCCGCGCAGCGCCGAAGGCGCAAGCAACCCGGGCCGAAGGCCCGTGGTTACCCGGCGTAGCCGGG
>NZ_JBIVJF010000055.1:0-14937 GCF_044750105.1 Kitasatospora sp. NPDC088861 | reverse complement strand
GGGGCGCCCCCCCCCCCGCCCCCCCCCCCACGGGCGAAACCCAACACCCCCACCACAACCACCCCCCCCCGCAAGTATAGCACACCCCCCCCCCCCCCCCCCACCCCCCCCCCCCCCCCCCCCCCCCCCCCCCCCCAACCCCCCCCCCCCCCGCCCCCCCCCCCCCCCCCCCCCCCCCCCCCCCGCGGGCGGCCCGGGGCCCGGCCGTCAGCCGGCGTGGATGCCCTGGCCCGGCGCCAGGATCCCCGCCGGATCCCACCGCCGCTTGGCCCGCTCCACCCGCTCCCACAGACCGCCGTAGTGGCGCCGCCAGTCCGCCCCCGTCATCCCCGGCACCGCCCCGATCAGGTAGCGCTTGCCGCCCAGCGCCACCGCCCGGTCGTACAGCCGCCGGTTGCGCTCCAGCATCGCCGCCGTGTCCGCCCCCGGCGCCGGGAACGCCAGCAGGTCGAAGTGCCAGCCCACCGGCTCCTGCGGCAGCACCGCCAGCGGCGCCCCCACCCGCGCCCGCGCGTACGGGTAGAACAGCAGCAGCCCCGCCCCCAGGTCGGCCGCCGTCAGCAGCGCGGTCGCCTCGCGCATGAACACCCCCACCGTCGAGGCGGGCAGGAACAGGCTCAGCCACGGCTTCGGCAGCCCCCAGAACCCGGCCGCGCGCAGGTAGCCCGCGAACGCGTCCACCCGGAACGCGTACTCGCGCCAGCTCTGCTCCACCACCGTCGTCTCGCCCGGCACCCCGTGCAGCCCCGCCAGCAGCGCCTCCCGGTCCACCGCCCGCCCGGCGTCCCCGTAGGCCACCAGTTCCGCCGTGTAGCGCCACCGCTGCCCGTCCGCGCTGCGCACCACGTTGCCGACCTGGAGGTCGAAGCGGCCCTGGGCCAGCACCTTCTCCTGGTCCGCGCGGTAGAGGTCCGCGTCGTCGTAGGCCAGGGTGAACACGGTGGCGCGCTCGCGCGCCGGCACCAGGGCGAGCGTGGCCCGCACGATGATCCCCACCTGCCCGCCGCCGGCCAGCACCGCCTCGAACAGCTCCCGGTTGTGCTCGCGCGAGGCCGTCACCAGCTCGCCGGTGCCGGTCACCACGTCCAGCGACCGCACGGTGTCCGCCTGCAGCCCGTGGCGCTGCACCGCCCCGCCGATGCCGCCGACGCTGAGCGTCCCGCCCACCGACAGGTGCAGGTAGTCCGTCAGGCATGGCGGCATCCAGCCCGCCGCCAGCGCCGCGTCCGTCAGCTGCGCCCAGGTGGCGCCCGCCTCCACCACGGCGAGCCCGGGTTCGACGGAGAGGATCCGCGACAGCCCCCGGGCGTCGATCGCGATGCCGCCGCGGGGGTTGGCCTGGCCGTAGCTGGAGTGCGACTCCAGCCCGCCGTCGCCGACGACCGCCTGGTCGCCGCTCTGCCCGTTGACCGCCACCGGGATGCGGTGGCGCCGGGCGAAGGCCACCACCTTCTGCACGTCGCGCACCGAGGCCGGGCGCAGCACCGCGCGGGGCGAGGCGGTGACCAGGTGCCCGAAGTCGGAGGAGAACCGTTCCACCTCGGCGCCCCGCAGGGCCACCGTGCCGTCCAGGGCGGGCAGTTGATCCACGTTCTCGCCCGGCTCGGCGGCCCAGGCGCGGGCGGCGGTGTTCCAGCCGACGACGGCGGCGCCGGCGCCGGCGATCAGTGCGCGGCGGGACAGACCTGAACTGCTCATACGAGAACTTCTCCGATCAGTCGTCAAATAGGGATTGTTGTACCGCAACCACCCCGCGACCACCTACCTCCCCGCACGCCCCTCCTGCTGCTCCCGTTCCAGCCCCGCCAGCGCGGCCGCGACGTACTCCCGCATCCGCACCTGGTGGGCCGGGGCGCCGGCGGGGATGTGCGCGCAGGCGGCCCGCGCCTCCTCCAGCAGCGCCCGCCGCGCCTCGGGCAGGTGCGCCACCCGCGGCGAGTCGGCCGCCGTCCACAGCACGTGGGCGAGCTTGTAGGCGTACACGCGCGGGCTGGCCGGGAACAGCGCCCGGTACACCCACAGCCCCTCCGGGGCGTCCAGGACCCACTCGTTGTGGCTCAGCAGCCGCACCCGCGCCTTGAGCACCAGGTCCCTGTGCGCCACGTCCCTGCGTGCCACGTCCTTGTGCGTCACGTCCCTGTGCACTGTCATCCTCGCGTCCCCCTTCGTCCGTTCACCGCCCACCGCCCCCGGCGCCGTACGGCCCGTGCGCAGCACGGCGCGCGCCCCGGCCGCCCTGGGCAGGGGGCCGGCGCGTGGCCGAAGGAGTGGATGCGGACGAGTCTGCGGGCTGCGCCCGCCGCCCGGCAAGGCGTGATCCGGGTGCTCTGCGTCCTACCGCAACCCCCCGCTGAACTGGCACAATGGGGTTCGGTACACGCCGCGAGCCCCGGCCGCGAGGCCCCTGCCGTGCGGGGCTAGCCTGGTCGCATGTTCGTACTTGAGCTGACGTACACCGCCCCGCTGGAGCGCATCGACGCCGCCCTGCCGCAGCACGTGGAGTGGCTGCGCGGGCATTACGAGGCCGGTACGTTCCTCGCCTCGGGCCGCAAGGTGCCGCGCGAGGGCGGGGTGATCATCGCGCTGGGCGAGGACCGCGCCGCGGTCGAGGAGCTGACCCGCACCGACCCCTTCGCCCGCGAGGGCCTGGTCGCCTACACGGTGACCGAGTTCCTCGCCACCACCACCGCGCCCGCCCTGGACGCCTACCGCCAGCAACTGCCCGCCTGAACCCCGGCCCCTGAACCCCGGCCCCGCCGTGCCCCGCCCCGCCTCGCGGTTCGGGGCACGGTCGCGTTCTGGCTACGATCGGTGGCACGGGGCAAGGACGCGTACGGGAAGTTGGCGGGAGAAGACGGATGGCACACGCACGGGCCGGGCAGTTGGCGCAGCCGGATGACCTGGTGGATGTGGCGCGGCTGGTGACGGCGTACTACGCGCTGAACCCGGACCCTCAGGAGGTCGGCCAGCGGGTGGCGTTCGGCACCTCGGGCCACCGCGGGTCCTCGCTGGACGCCGCGTTCAACGAGGACCACATCGCCGCGACCACGCAGGCGATCTGCGAGTACCGGGCCCAACAGGGCATCGCCGGACCGCTGTTCCTGGGCGCCGACACGCACGCGCTCTCGGAGCCGGCGAAGGTGACGGCGGTGGAGGTGCTGGCCGCCAACGGCGTCCAGGTGCTGCTGGACGCGGCCGACGGCTACACCCCCACGCCCGCGGTCTCGCACGCGATCCTGGCCCACAACCGGCGCAGCCCCCGGGCGCTGGCGGACGGCATCGTCGTCACCCCCTCGCACAACCCGCCGCGCGACGGCGGCTTCAAGTACAACCCGCCCAGCGGCGGCCCGGCCGGCTCGCAGGCCACCGGCTGGATCCAGGACCGCGCCAACGAGCTGATCCGCGAGGGCCTGCGCGGCGTCAAGCGCGTCCCGTACGCGCGGGCGCTGGCGGCGGCGACCACCGGGCGCCACGACTACCTGGGCACCTACGTCGAGGACCTGCCCGCCGTGCTCGACCTGGACGCGGTGCGCGCGGCCGGGCTGCGCATCGGCGCGGACCCGCTGGGCGGGGCGTCGGTGGCGTACTGGGCGCGCATCGCCGAGACGCACCGCCTGGACCTGACGGTGGTCAACCCGGTCACCGACCCGACCTGGCGGTTCATGACGCTGGACTGGGACGGCAGGATCCGCATGGACTGCTCCTCGCCGTCCGCGATGGCCTCCCTGATCGGCCGCAAGGACGAGTACGCCATCGCCACCGGCAACGACGCGGACGCCGACCGGCACGGCATCGTCACCCCCGACGGCGGCCTGATGAACCCCAACCACTACCTGGCGGTGGCCGTCGACTACCTGTACCGCCACCGCGCGGACTGGCCCGTCGACGCCGCGGTCGGCAAGACGCTGGTGTCCTCCTCGATGCTGGACCGGGTCGCCGCCGACCTCAAGCGCGAACTGGTCGAGGTGCCGGTGGGCTTCAAGTGGTTCGTCGACGGGCTGGCGGAGGGCTCGATCGCCTTCGGCGGCGAGGAGTCGGCCGGCGCCTCGTTCCTGCGCCGCGACGGCGGGGTGTGGACCACCGACAAGGACGGCATCCTGCTGGCCCTGCTGGCCTCCGAGATCACCGCCGTCACCGGCGCCACCCCCAGCGCCTACTACCGCGAGCTGACCGAGCGCCACGGCGCCCCCGCCTACGCCCGCGTGGACGCCCCGGCCGACCGCGAGCAGAAGGCGCGCCTGGCCCGGCTCTCCCCGCAGCAGGTCACCGCGGGCGAGCTGGCCGGCGAGGCGGTGACCGCGGTGCTGGCCGAGGCGCCCGGCAACGGCGCGCCGATCGGCGGCATCAAGGTGTGCACCGACAACGCCTGGTTCGCGGCCCGTCCCTCGGGCACCGAGGACGTCTACAAGATCTACGCCGAGTCCTTCCTCGGCACCGGCCACCTGGCCCGGGTACAGGAGGAGGCCCGCGCCCTGGTCGGCGAGGTCCTCGGCGCCTGATCCCCGCGCCCGCGGGTGCCCCGGACCGGTTCCCCGGCCCGGGGCACCCGCGTTTTCCGGGCCCGTCCTTCCCGGAGGCGCTGTCCCGCGCGCCCCGTCGCCCCTTAACCCCGCCGCCCCGTGCGCCCCTTGGCCCCGCTGCTCCTTCGCTCCGCCGCCCCTTCGCCCCGTGCTCAGCCGAACGGGCCCTGCTCGGTGAAGCGCCGCAGCGACCGGGCGAACGCCTCGGCCTCCCCGGGCGGCCAGGAGGCGAGCGCCTCCTCGATGCCGCCGGCCAGGCGCCGGCGCATCACCGCCACGGTGCGCTCGCCGGCGCCGGTCAGGGTCAGCAGGGTGGCGCGCTGGTCGCGCGGGTCGGCCTCGCGGCGCAGCAGCCCGGCCTCCTCCAGACGGGTGGCCCGGCGGCTGACCCCGGAGCGGTCCAGGCCGATCTCGGCGGCCAGGTCGGCGGCGCTGCGCGCCCCGGTGCGGGCCAGGCCGGAGAGCACGGGGTAGGTGACCTCGTCCACCGCCTCGCCCAGGCCCTCGGTCAGGCGCCGGTAGAGCGCGGCGCGGGCGGGGCGGCGCAGCAGGACGGCCAGGGCCTGGGCGACGGCGTCCCCGAGGCCGGAGGCAGTTTCAGGAACGGGGCCGGGGTCGGGGTCGGGGATTTCGGGGGAGTGGTCCACCCCCCGATCATAGCGTGCGCGACGCACGCGTTCCTGGGGTACGCTCATCCCATGAAGCGTGCGCCACGCACGCATTGTCGGATTCCGAGAAGGGAACCCCCATGCCCGCCACCGCCCCCCGCACCACCATCGCCGCCGCCCTCGACGACCTGCTCTTCACCCCCGGCCTCGACCTGGAGACCGCCGTCGAGCGCCACTTCACCCCCGACTACCGCCAGCGCACCGACGGCCGCTGGGACGACCGCGCCGCCTTCACCGACCACATCCGCCACCTGCGCGCCGTGGTCGCCTCCGGCCGCGTCGAGGTCCACGAGGAACTCCACGACGGCGACCGCACCGCCACCCGGCACACCGTCGACGTCCTCAAGACCGACGGCACCCAGGTCTCCATGGAGGTCTACCTCTTCGGCCAGTACGGCCCCTGCGGGCGCCTGCGCCGCATCGAGGAGACCACCCTGCTGCTCGCCGGAGCCGAGGCCGACCGCAACCTCGGCTCCGCCCGCTGAGACCCCGCCCGCTGAACCCCGCCCGCCCGAGGATCAGGACCGCGACGGCGACGGCGCCGGTGCCGGTGCCGGCGCCGGCACCGTCGCCTCCTCCTCCGTCGGCGCACCCGCCCGCGCGTCCCGCGTGGTCGCCGCCGCCGTCACCGCCGCCACCAGCGCCAGCCCCGCCGCCGCGAACGGGAACCACCGCCCGCCCAGCACCGCGATCGCCGCACTGCCCGCCACACCCCCGGCCGCCGTCCCCAGGTACAGCGCACTGCTGTTCAGCGAGATCAGCAGCGGCGCGTTCCCCGGATCGATCGACGCCAGCCGGTGCGGCAGCGCCACCGACACCGCCCACCCCGCCAGCGGCACCACCGCCGCGTACACCAGCGCCCCCGGCATGCTGCGCCCCAGCCACGGCAGCGCGGCGAACGCGCCCGCCGCCACCGTCGAGCCGGTGAGCAGCACCCGCCGCACCCCGACCCGGTCCACCAGGCGCCCGCCCAGCCAGCTGCCCGCCACCGACATCACGCCCGCCGTCAGCAGCACCAGGCTCAGCCGGTCCGCGTCGCCCCCGGTCGCCCCCGAGACGGCGGTGGCCAGGTAGATGTAGACGCACTGGAAGGCCAGGAAGAACGCCAGCGTGGTGGCCGCCGCCCCCAGCACCCGCCGCTGCCCCAGCGGGGCCAGGCGCGCCCGCAGCCCCGGCGCCGCCACCGGCGCCGGCAGGTCGCGCAGCAGCAGCGCCAGCCCCGCCAGCGCCGCCACGCCCAGCGCGGTGACCAGCCACATCGTCATCCGCCAGTCGCCGCGCCCCACCCAGGTGCCCAGCGGTACGCCCAGCGCGGTGGCCACCGTCATCCCGCCCAGCACGGTGGCCAGCGCCCGTCCGCGCCGCTCGGGGGCGACCAGGGTGGTGGCCACCGCGTTGGCGGTCGGCGTGTACAGCGCGGCCCCGGCCGCCGCCAGGACCCGGGTGGCCAGCAGCAGGCCGTAGCCGGGGGCGAGCGCGCTGAGCGCGTTGGCCGCGCTGAACACCGCGAGCGCGGTCAGCAGCAGCCGCCGGCGCGGCCAGCGGGCGGTGAGCGCGGCCAGCACCGGGGCCAGCAGCGCGTAGCCGAGCGCGAAGACGGTGACCAGCTGGCCCGCGGCCGGCACGGACACCCCCAGGTCGGCGGCGATCGGGCCGAGGATGCCGGCGACGACCATCGAGTCGGTGCCCATGGCGAAGGTGCCGAGGGCGAGCAGGAGCAGGCGTACGGGCATGGAAAAGCCCCCCGATTGTTTGACGATAGGGCAACAGTTTGACGCTCGTCAAACACTAGGGATGGGTGGATGATTGTCAAACCAATGTCCAGCCGACGAGGACCACGCGCCATGACCGAAGACGAGCGGCTGCCCCAGCCCACCACCGCCGACATCGACCTCGTCACGGTCCTGCACGCCCTCGGCGACCCCGTCCGGATGACCCTGCTGCTCAGCTACGCCGACGGCGCCGAACACTCCTGCGCCCCCCGCGACCTGGGCCTGGACCACCTCCACAAGTCGACCGTCTCCCACCACATGCGCGTCCTGCGCGAGGCCGGCGTCACCACCACCCGCGTCGCCGGGCGCAACCGCTTCGTCAGCCTGCGCCGCACCGACCTCGACGCCCGCTTCCCCGGCCTGCTCGACGCCCTCCTCGCCGGTGCGCCTGCCGCCCTCGACGGCTGAACCTGCGTGAACCTGCCTGAGCCCGCCTGAACCGGCCAGGACCCACCGCTCGCGGGGTGCCGGGGCGGTGGGTCCTGGAGTGGGAAGTCGACCTGTCCGACTTCTCGTGGCGGCGCCGTGCCGGGGCGTCCGTCGACAGGAGGTCGGCAGGAGGTCGGAAGGGGATCGGCAGGAGGTCAGCAGGAGGTCAGTAGGGAATCAGTAGGGGATCGGGCGGTTCTCGCGGGCCCACAGCTGTTCGGCCTCGCTCTGGGACGGGGGCGGGGCGATCCCGTTGATCATCCACAGGTCCCGGGGCGTCTCGTCGATGTGGAACTCGCAGTACAGGCCGCGCCCGGTGGTGTGGGGCGCGAGGAGGGCGGCGAGGGCCTCCCGGGTGCGCTTGCGCAGGTCGGGGTCCTCGGTGTGCCGGGCGATGTGCTCGACCACGATCCGCACCGCGTCGTGCGCGGGCTGGTCGCCCACGTGGAAGGAGTCGGCGCCGATCTCGTGGAAGAGCGTCATCACGTAGAACTTCGGCAGCCCGAAGCGGGTGTAGAACCCGGTGATGTCGGCGGCGAGCTGCTGCTTCTGCCCGGGGGTGTAGGTGCCGGGAGGGTGGTAGACGTGCCACAGGGGCATGGGTGTTCTCCTCGGTGTCGGCCGGCGGTGGCCGGCGGGTTTCGACGGGTTTCGGCGGGGTGCGGTTCAGCGGCGGATGGGGATGGTGAGGCCCTCCACCGGGCCGGGGAGCGCGGACTTGAGCGCCCGGGTGAGGTCGTCGACGAGGACTTCGCGATCGCCGCGCTCGACGCCGTCCAGGACGATGCGGGCCACCTCGGCGGCCGGGATCTTGTCGACGGGCAGGGCCGCCACCATCTCGGTGTCCGCGAAGCCCAGGTGCACGCCGACGACCTGGGTGCCCTGGGCGGCGAGCTCCAGGCGCAGGGAGTTGGTCAGGGACCACAGGGCGGCCTTGGAGGCGCCGTAGGCGCCGGCGCCCGCGCCCCAGGACAGCGCGGAGTGGATGTCGACCAGCGCTCCGCCGCCACGGGCCGCCAGCACCGGCGCGAAGGCCCGGGCGATGCGCAGCGGGCCCAGGACGTTGGTGTCGAAGGTCGCCTGGACCTGCCGCAGGTCGCCGGTGAGCAGCGCTCCCGGGTACAGGACGCCGGCGTTGTTGAAGACGAGGTCGACGTCCTGGACGCGCTCGGCCAGGGCGGCCACCGAGGCGTCGTCGGTGACGTCCAGGGCGAGGACCTCCACCCGCCCGTCCTCGCTGGGCACGGGGGTGCGGGCGGTGGCGTAGACCTTCTTCGCGCCGCGCGCCAGCAGTTCCCCGACGAACGCCCGGCCGAGGCCGCGCAGGCCTCCGGTGACCAGGGCGGTGGAGCCGTCGATCACGGTCATGTGCGTGTTCCTCGCTCTCGGAAGGCGGCGCCCGCAGCCGGGGTACCGCAACGTTTAGATTATTACCATCATCTAAACTGGATGGGGAAGCCCGGATGGGAAAGTAGGACCACCACCACCGCAGGACGAGGAAAGGAACGCAGGCATGCCCCGCGTGTCACGGGCCGAGGCCGAACGCCACCGCCAGGAGGTGATCGACCACACCGCCAGACTGATCCGGGAGCAGGGCTCCGACCAGGTCAGCGTCCCCCAGGCGATGGCCGCCGCAGGCCTGACGCACGGCGGCTTCTACCGGCACTTCACCTCCAAGGACGACCTCGTCGCCCAAGCCCTCACAGCCGCCTTCACCGAACGCCGCGAAGCCATGGACCGCCTCGCCGACGACCCCACCCCCGACCCGGCCGCCGCCCAACACCCCACCCCCCGCGCCGAGTTCCTCGCCCGCTACCTCTCCGCCCCCCACCGCGACAACCCCGGCCAGGGCTGCGCCGCCGCAGCCCTGGCCGCCGACGCGGCCCGCGCCGAACCCGGCTCCCCGCTGCGCACCGCCTTCACCGCCGGACTGCGCGACCTGGCCGACGGCTTCCAGCACCTGCCCGACGCCGCCGACCGCGAGAGCGCCCTCGCCGACCTGTCCACCATGGTCGGAGCCCTCCTCCTGGCCCGCGCCAGCGAGGACCCCGCCCTGTCCGACGAACTCCTCACCGCGGCCCGCCACCGCCTGACCACCACCCCCGCCGCGGACGCGGACACGGGCGCGCCGTCCGCGTAGGGCCCGCAGGCTCAGCCCGTGATCGCGCGCACCCGGCCGGGGTCCGGGTGCGGCTCGTACGCGGTGCTGCACTCGCTGATCAGCGTGCCCGCCTTCGCGCCGCAGGGGGCACAGCTGGTTCATGCCGCTCGGGCCGGCGGGGCCGCAGCACCCCCGGGAATGCCTCCCGCCGGGATGCGGCTGGAGTGACGGTGCGTCATCGGGGTGCAGGACCACGGTGTTCCGGGGCCCCGCGGAACACCGGGAACCCGGCGCCGTCCGGATCGCCGACGCAGGGACCCCCGGCGAAGACCGGCAGGCATGCGTCGGAGGGCGCGAGCGGGGCGTCCCACGGCCCGGGTTCCAGGGCGAAGAAGCCGGGCAGTCTGGTCAGCGGTCCGGCGATCGGGGGCGGTCGCAGGCCGCCCACGCGAACACGGTCACCCGGCGTTCCCGACACCCGGCGCGCGCCCTGCCGACCGGACAGGACCTGGCCGCTGCGCCGGGGGAGTGCGGGGCCCGCGCCGATCTACCGGCCCGGCGGGCGGCCTCCGGCCGGGCCGGGCGGCTGGCCGGGGCAGAGGCGGGTGGCCAGTTCGAGCAGGTCCCGGAGGGCGTGCTGCTGGGGGGCGGTGAGGCCGGCCAGCGGCGAGTCCTGGGTGAGGAACGCGAGCAGGCGCGTGCGCAGCGCCGCGCCCTCGGCGGTGAGGACGAGGTGCTTGGCGCGGCGGTCGGTGGGGTGCGGTCGGCGCTCGACCAGGCCCTGCTTCTCCAGCCGGTCGACGACGAAGGTGGTGTTGGAGGGCTCGCAGTTCATGCGCTGGGCGAGTTCGCGCATGGTCAGCGGCCCGGTCATCTCCCGCAGCGCGGTCGCCTGGGGCGCGGTCAGGCCCAGGGTGACGGCGCGTTCGCGGACGTGGTCGGCGATCTGCTGGGCCAGCCCGTTCACCAGGCCGCACAGCTCCCATTCGGGGGTGGCCTGCGGTCGGGGGGGCGTCGTCATGGCTCCATCCTAGCGAGTCCATCAAGCCATCATATTTATCACTTGAACCTTTATGCCTTGAATCTTTCTAGCTTGATGCTTATGGTGGCAAGGCCCGCCGCCGTCGCCACCGGCCCGGCGGCGGACCGACACCGAAGAGGGGAAGGGACCATGGCGAACTTCGAAGCCGACGCGGCCCACCGGGACGAGCGGCTGCGACGGCCCTCCGGCATCCGCTCCGTACAGCTCGGCGACACGAAGGTGACCTTCGTGCCGGACGGCGTCGTCCTGCTGCCGCCGCGCGGCTGGCTGCCCGAGACCACCGACCGGACGTGGGCGGAGCGCCCGCAGTACCTCGACGCCTCCGGCCAGTTCGTCGCGACCGTCGGCGCGCTGCTCGTCGAGCACGCCGGGCGCGCCCTGCTGATCGACGCGGGCTTCGGGCCCCGCTCGCTGCCGGCGGACCCGAGCGTCCCGCACGGCCCCGGCCACGGCGGCGCGCTCCTCGACAACCTCGCCGAACTCGGCCGCCGGCCGGACGACATCGAGGCGGTGGCCTTCACCCACCTGCACTCCGACCACACCGGCTGGGCCTGGCACCCCGCCCCCGGCGGCGACCGGCCGGCCTTCGCCCACGCCGACTACCTGGTGTCCGAGGCGGAATGGGCCGGCCACCTCGCCCGGCCGGACGGGCCCGGCGCGGTCGAGGGGGCCGCCGTCCTGGCCCCGCGCGTGCGCACGGTCGCGCACGGGCAGGAGGTCTTCCCCGGCGTCCGGGTGCACGTCGGCGCCGGCCACACCCCCGGACACGCCGAGTACACCGTCACCGCGGGCGGGCAACGGCTGATCGCCTTCGGCGACGCCATGCACTCGCCCGTCCAGGTCGACCACCCCGAGTGGTCCGTGTCCGTCGACCACGACCCGGCCCGCGCGGTCGAATCCCGCCGCCGCCTCGTCGCCGAACTCGCCGAACCCGACACGATCGGCTTCGGCGTCCACTTCGCCGACGTCGTCTTCGGCCGCGTCCGCCACGACGGCCCCGGCCCCGCCTGGCACCCGCTGGACGCCTGACCGGCCCCCGGGCCCCGCCCGGGGCCCCTTCGGGGGTGTCCACCGCGCCCGCCCGGCCGCCGGCCTTCGGCGCGGATCCCGCACGGCTCCGGCATCGCCGCGGACGTCAGGCGACGCCGGAGCCCCCGCCGTCACCACCCGCATGCCGCTCGACCGCGCTCGGAAACCCGCCGGAAGCCGGCCGCGGGGCCACGATGTCCGGGGAAGCCTTCGGCACCCACCCACGACGGCGCTTGCCGTGGCGCCGCGGCCCGTGATCGGATGGCGCGAGCATCGCGTGCCGGTGACGGACAGCGTCAGGCATGGAGGTGCGGAACCGAAGGGACCGCCTCCCGTGGCCTCCCAGGACGGCGACCGCGCGGTCGCCCTGAGCCTTCAACTCTCCCAAGCGCACCAGGAACTGCGCCGCCGGATCGGCCGGATCAGAGCCGGAATCGGACAGCGCCGCCCGGGCGACGACACACTGCGCACCCACTGCCTGGCCTTCTGCGCCGCGCTGACGGCACACCACCAGGGCGAGGACGAGGGCATGTTCGCCCACCTGCTGCGCGAACGCCCGCAGCTCGCCGGGACGGTCGCCAAGCTCGTCGAGGACCACGAGATGATCGCCGCCATCCTCACCAGGGTGCGCGAACTCGCCGACCACGCCGCCGAATCGCCCGGCGACGGGCTGGAAGCGGTCGGGCGCGAACTCGACGGACTCACCGCGATCATGGAATCCCACTTCGCCTACGAGGAACGCACGATCAGCGAGGCCCTCGACAGCGCGGTACCCGACGGCGGCTGGCCCGACCAGGTGTTCCGGTTCGGCTGACGAGCGAGCCCCTGCCTGCGGGGGAACGGAATTATGTTGTGACGTGAGGGCCTGCGCTGTAGACATGCCGCGATGACGATTTTTCATTGCGCCGCCTGCGGCGAGGCCCTCACGGCCGACCTTGAGCCCCTCCCGGCGGTTCCTGCCCGGCACCTGTTCGAGGGCGAGCTCGTCAACGGCCGGCGACAGGCCCCGCCCACCATGCCCCGTGGCCACTACGCCGTCGATCCGCAGCCGCACGGGCCGCCGTTCGTCCCGGCCGAGGACCAGGACGACTGGCCTCCCGCCTACCCCGGCGGCCCGTGCATCAGCGACTTCGACGGAACGGTCGTCGTCTCGGCCGGACCCCGGAACACCTTCGTCCTGCACCCCGAGGACGGGACCGGCCTCACCTGGCACACAACAACGACCGGGCCACCCAGCTGCTGCGGAGCCCCCGGCGACGGCCCACCCAACCGTGCCTGCCACTGCGGCGCCGTGGTCGGAAGCGAGATGTCGGACTGCTACACACCCTACGAACTCCACCTGCTGCCCGACGCCGTCCGCCCCGCTGCCCACACCCCCGACCACTGACGCACGCGTCCACACGGACCCCACGGGCGACTGGACGGCCGAGACGAGGCTGTCACCAGTACCCAACAGTTCCTTTGTTCCACCCAGGAATTGCCGCTACCGGGCGTCGAACTCACCCGCGCTGACGGCGGTGACGAAGGCCCGCCAGGCGGGGGAGGGGAAGAGGAGGACGGGCCCGCCGGGGTCCTTGGAGTCCCGGACGGGCTGCACACCGGTGAAGCCGTCGGCGACCTCGACGCATTCGCCTCCGCCGCCGCTGTAGCTGCTCTTGCGCCAAGTGGTGTCCATCGCGGTTGCCTCCTGCGGCCGGAGTGGAAAGTCGATGGGGATGACTTCCCACTCCGGCGCCGGGTTAGACGCAGGTGTCAGCGCGGGCCGGAACGGATGTCGCTGCCCCGGGACCAGAGTTCTTCGACGTGTTCGGCGAAGCGGTCGAACATGCCGTTCTCCTCGCTGCGCCGCAGGTGCATCAGGGGTGAGTCGTGGCCGACGGTGCGGGCGAGGTGGGGCGTGACGAGGGCGTGCTCGTCGAAGCGGAAGACGGAGAGGCCGACGTGGTTCGGGCCGTCGTCCGGAGCGCTGAACCGGGCCTCGATGCCCTCGGTGCCGGAGAGCTTGGCCAGGTTCTCCAGGGTGACCCTGATCCTGGTGGACACCGTGAGCGCCACGTCCTCGATCTGCTCCCGCTGACGCGTCGTGTCGGAGACCGGATCCCCGAGGAGAAACCGGACCCGGCAGCCGCTCTCGGCCTTGCGCCGCAGAGTCTGCAACAGGGCGGGCTGCTCCAGCCACACGAAGTAGCTGGTGTAGCCGGCGAGGAAGATGTCGGACCGGGCCTCGGCGATCAGCTGCGCCCAGACCGACTGCGGGCAGGCCGAGCGGTACGGGTAGACGGCGAACACCTCCCGGTCGTGCCCGGTCTTGACGTTCGCCCGGACGGTGTTGGGCCAGATCATCCGTTCATCACCCCCTGAGGTCACGGCGGCGGGTTGAACCGGGTGGAGGGGTTGAGAAGGCCCCGCCGCCCTGGATCGGGGCGTCGGGGCCGGAGTTGCTGCTACCGGGCGTCGAACTCGCCGGCGTGGATGGCGGTGACGAAGGCCTGCCAGGCGGGGGAGGGGAAGAGGAGGACGGGCCCGTCGGGGTCTTTGGAGTCGCGGACGGGCATGAGTCCGGTGAAGCCGTCGGCGACCTCGACGCACTGACCGCCACTGCCGCTATAGGAGCTCTTGCGCCAGGAAGCGCGAGTCAGTTTGACGTCCATTCAAGGTCCCTCCGTACCGAGCGGATCATAGCTACTGAGTCGGCCTGATTCTTGGCCTCGGCCAGCAGTTGATCGTAGTCCCTGAGCAAGGCTGCGATCGACTCGGTATCGCGGTCGAGGTAGCCGCGCTGCTCGGTCTCGCTGTAGGCGATCATTTTGCGTGTCGGCAGCATCAGCATGGTTACTACGCGAGTGAACGGCCTGCTCCCGCCGAGAGAGTAGGGAGCCACCTGGATGAAGATCCTGGGTTGACTGGCCAGTCTTTCAAGGTGGAGTAGTTGCTCGATCATGACGTCTCGGCCGCCGATGGTCCTCCTGAGACAGCTTTCGTCCAGCACCGCGTGCAGAATCGGCGGAGGCGTTCGGTGCAGGGTTTGCTGCCGGGTGAGGAGGTAGTTGATGCGTTCTTCGGCTTGCTCCGGAGTGGCTGTGCCTCGCCTGATATTCCCCTGCTCCCAAGCAGTGGCGTATGCCTTGGTCTGCAGAAGGCCATGGATGACGTTGATCTCGAAGAGCTTGATCTGCTCCGCGGTCGACTCGTAGTTGGCGTACTCGGGGAAGCCCGGGACCAGGGCAGTGTGCTTGAGCTGCCAGTACATCAGCAGCAGGGTCCCGCCGGTCTGCAGGACCTCGTCGGCCTTGGTAGCAAACTTCTCACTCGGCGGTCGCTGCGCAAGTTCGACGAACGAGACGTAGGACGGGTGGACTCCGATCTTGCGCGCGAG
>NZ_JBIVJF010000054.1:0-15611 GCF_044750105.1 Kitasatospora sp. NPDC088861 | reverse complement strand
GGGGCCGGGGTGTCCTCTAACTACCCCCCCCAGTACTCCGCCGCTCGGTTCCTCTTTGTTCCGTCGGGGGCGGGGGGTGGGGGGGTGGGGGGGGCGGGGGGGGCGGGGGCCCCCGCCCCCCCCGCCCCTCGTGTGCGTCTTCGGGCTCTACTCGGTCAGGCTGCCGTCCACCGCGTCGGCCGCCTCGACCTCCTCCCGGGTGATGCCCAGCAGGTACAGCACGGTGTCCAGGAACGGCACGTTGACGGCGGTGTCGGCGGCCTCGCGCACCACCGGCTTGGCGTTGAACGCCACGCCCAGCCCGGCCGCGTTCAGCATGTCCAGGTCGTTGGCGCCGTCGCCGATCGCCACCGTCTGCGACAGCGGCACCTTCGCCTGCTCGGCGAACCGGGCCAGCCAGCGGGCCTTGCCCGCGCGGTCCACGATCTCGCCGACCACCCGGCCGGTGAACTTGCCGTCCACCACCTCCAGGGTGTTGGCCGCCGCGAAGTCCAGCCCCAGCTCCTCGACCAGGTGGTCGGTGACCTGGGTGAACCCGCCCGACACCACCGCGACCTGGAAGCCCAGCCGCTGGAGCGTGCGGATCAGGGTGCGCGCCCCCGGCGTGAAACGGACCTCCGCGCGCACCTTCTCGGTCACCGAGGCGTCCAGCCCGGCCAGCAGCGAGACCCGGGCCCGCAGCGACTCGGCGAAGTCCAGCTCGCCGCGCATCGCCTGCGCCGTCACCTCGGCGACCTCCTCCTCGCAGCCCGCGTGGGCCGCGAACAGCTCGATCACCTCGTCCTGGATGAGCGTGGAGTCGACGTCCATCACCACCAGGCGCTTGGCCCGGCGCTCCAGCCCGGCCGCGACCACCGCGACGTCCACCCGCTGGGTGGCCGCCTCCTGGGCCAGCTCGGCCCGCAGCTCGTCGGTGGCCACACCGGACACGGCCAGCTCGACCGCCGTCACCGGGTACTTGGCGAGCCGGAACACACGGTCGATGTTGCCGCCCGCCGCGGTGATCCGGGAGGTGAGCGCGGAGACGGCGGCGGAGGTCAGCGGATTGCCGAGCACGGTGACGTGCGAACGGCCCTCGCGGCGCGGCCGGTTGTCGCCGATGCCGGAGAGGATCTCGGCCTGGAGCTTCTGCTCCTCCGCCCAGCGGTGCACGGTGGCCCGCAGTCCGCCCTCGGCGCCGGGAGCGGTGGGCGGGGTGACCAGTGCGCAGAGCGTGATGCGGCCACGGGTCACGACCTGTTCGATGTCGATCACGTCGACGGCGAAGCCTGCCAGGGTGGCGAAGAGGCCGGCGGTGATGCCGGGGCGGTCCTTGCCGAACACCTTGACGAGCAGGGTGCGCTCGTCCGCGGTCCGGGGCTGGGCGGCGGGGAGGGGCTCAGCGGCCAGGGGCGATGCGTTCATGGTGCCTCCCACGCTACCCGCCGGCCGGCGGGCCCAGAGCACCCGTCCCACGTCGCGGACGGGTGCCGGGTAGCAGCCTGGTCACAGTCACCCGGGGCGACTTCTATCGGCGGTCAGCAGGCTGGAATGATTCCCCCCGTCAGTTTCGGAAACATCGCACCCCTGGTCGGGGGCACAATTCGGGGGAACCGAGAGAGCGGGGCAGGCGCACAGTGCCGCAACTCGTCATCGATATCAACGGACAGCAGCGGACTCTGGAGCCCGGGCGGTCCTACACCATCGGGCGCAACCCGCAGTCGGACTTCCCGTTCGACGACGCCAGGGTCTCCTGGAACCACGGGACCATCACCTTCAACGGCAGCGGCTGGCAGCTGGACGACCACGGCAGCACCAACGGCACCTACACGGCCGGCGCCCGGACGACGCAGGCCCAGCTGTTCCCCGGCGCCGTCGTCAACCTCGGCAACCCGGAGAACGGACCCCGGCTCGGCTTCTCCGCGCCCGCCCACGCCGCCCCGCACGCCGCCGCCCCCCAGGCTCCCGCCTGGCACGAGGCCGCCACCAGCCGCAGCGCCGCGCCGACGCCCCAGCCGCCGGCCCCGCAGCAGGGCTGGTCGCCGCAGGCCCCCTACCCGCCGCAGCCCGAGCAGGCCTGGGCGGGTCGGCCCCAGCCACCGTTCCCGCACCAGCAGCACCCGCCCCAGCCCCAGCCCCAGCAGGGCGGCTTCCCGCAGCAGCAGGCCTTCCCGCCCGCCCCGCAGGACGGCGACGGCCCGCAGCCGACGATCATCCGCAACCTGACCGCCGCCATGCGCACCGTCCGGATCGGCCGCGCGCTCGACAACGACGTCGTGGTCTCCGACCTCCAGGTCTCCCGCCACCACGCCGAGCTGCGCCAGCTCCAGGACGGCCGCTACGAGATCGTCGACCTCGGCAGCCACAACGGGATCTTCCTCAACGGCCAGCGGGTGCAGCGCCAGCTGATGGGCCCGCAGGACCGGCTGACCGTCGGCCACTCCAGCTTCGTCCTGGTCGGCGACCAGCTGCAGGAGTTCGTCGACACCGGCGCGGTCTCCTTCTCCGCCCGCCACCTGACCGTCGAGGTCGAGCACAAGGGCGCCAAGAAGATCCTGCTCGACGACGTCAGCTTCGGCGTCCCGGAGAAGTCCCTGGTCGCCGTCATCGGCCCGTCCGGCTCCGGTAAGTCGACCCTGCTGCGCGCCCTCACCGGCTACCGCCCGGCCGACCGCGGCGAGGTCCTGTACGACGGCCGCAACCTCTACAAGCAGTTCGCCGAACTGCGCTCGCGCATCGGCCTGGTGCCGCAGTCCGAGATCCTGCACAAGGAACTCACCGTCCGCACCGGCCTCAAGTACGCGGCCCAGCTGCGCTTCCCCGGCGACACCGAGGCGCGCGAGCGCGCGGCCCGGATCGACGAGGTGCTGTACGAGCTGCGCCTGGACAAGCGCGCCGACAACAAGATCACCGCGCTCTCCGGCGGCCAGCAGAAGCGCGTCTCGGTCGCCCTGGAACTGCTCACCAAGCCGTCGCTGATCTTCCTGGACGAGCCCACCTCGGGCCTCGACCCGGGCATGGACCGCGAGGTCATGCAGATGCTGCGCGGTCTCGCCGACGACGGCCGCACCATCCTGGTCGTCACCCACTCGGTGGCCGAACTCGCGCTCTGCGACCGGCTGCTGGTGATGGCGCCGGGCGGCGCGGTGGCCTACTTCGGCCCGCCGGACGAGGCGCTGCACTTCTTCGGGTACGAGACCTGGGCGGACGTCTTCCAGGCCTTCGAGAACTACCCGGACCACGACTGGGCCGGCCGCTACCGCGGCTCGGTGCACTACCAGCAGTACTCCGCCCCCGACGTGGAGTCGGGCGAGGTGCAGCACGCCCAGGTCGCCCAGGAGGCCGTCCGGCCGCCGAAGCCGCAGAGCTGGGGCTCCCAGCTGTGGACGCTGATGCGCCGCTACATGTCGGTCCTCGCCTCGGACCGCGGCTTCCTGGCGCTGTCGGTGCTGCTGCCCGCCGTCATCGGCGCGGTCAGCGTGCTGGTCCCCAACGGGGCGGGCCTCGCGCCCAATCCGAACACGCAGCTCCACCTCAACAGCGGGGCCGCGACGATCATCATGATCCTGGCGATCGGAGCCTGCTTCTCCGGAGCGGCCAACTCGGTCCGCGAACTGATCAAGGAACGGGCCATCTACGAACGGGAACGGGCCACCGGGCTCTCCCGCTCGGCGTACATGATGTCCAAGATCATCGTGCTGGGCTTCTTCAGCGTGATCCAGGGCGCCATCGTCGCCGCGGTCGGCTTCCTGCCGCGCAAGCTCCCCGAGCACGGCCTGATCGTCAAGGACCTGCCGATCATCGAGATGACCATCGGCATGATCCTGCTCAGCTTCACCGCGATGATGTTCGGCCTGATGATCTCGGCCCTGGTCAAGACCGCCGAGAAGACCATGCCGCTGCTGGTCATGTTCGCCATCATCCAGGTCGTCTTCACCGGCTGCCTGTTCCAGCTCTTCGGCAAGCCCGGCCTGGAGCAGGCCGCCTGGCTGATGCCGGCCCGCTGGGGCACCGGCATCGTGGCCACCACACTGGACCTGTCCAAGCTCATGGGCCCCTGGAACAAGGACTTCCAGAACCCCCAGTACGACCCGCTGTGGACCGCCAGCGTCGCCCAGTGGGCGATCGACGCGGGCGCGCTGATCGCGATCTCGATCGTCATCGGCGTCATCGTCACCCGGCTCCAGCGCCGCCACGAGCCCGAGGTCATGCAGAAGGGCTGACCCCCTTCGCCCCGCCCGACGAGGGGCGGCTCTCCCATCACCCGGAGAGCCGCCCCTCCTCCATTGCGCGGGCCCCGAGACCTAGGTCCCCGGACCTGCGCCCACCCCGGCCGCGGACCGACGCGGCGGCGCCCGCGGCGGCGGTAGTTTGGCGGTATGCCCAGCACGCCCAGCGACCACCGGAGCCCGGCCGGTCCGCACCTCGACCTGCGCGGCCCGGCCCGCCCGATGCCCGGCTGCGACCCCTGCCTGGCCGGCATCGAGGCGGTCAGCCAGGCGCTGCTCGCGATGAGCCGGCACCTGGAGGTCCGCGAGGTGCTGCGCCGCATCACCGCCTCCGCCCGCGACCTGCTCGGCGCCGAGTACGCGGCTCTGGGCGTGCCCGACGACCACGGCGGCTTCGCCCAGTTCGTCGTCGACGGCGTCACCGACGAGCAGTGGCGGGCGATCGGCCCGCTGCCCCGCCAGCACGGCGTCCTCGCCAAGATGCTGCACGAGACCGGCCCCACCCGGCTCGCCGACGTCCGCAGGGCCCCGGCCTTCGGCGGCTGGCCGGCCGCCCACCCCGAGATGGACGCCTTCCTCGGCATGCCCATCCTGGACGCCGAGGCCGCCGAGGACGAACCGCAGGTCACCGGCGTCATCTTCCTCGCCAACAAGCGCGGCGGCGGCCTGTTCACCGACCACGACGAGGAACTGCTGCGGATACTCGCCGCGCACGCCGCCCTCGCCCTCTCCAACGCCCGCCTGTACGAGCGCAGCCGCGAGCTCACCCTGGCCGGCGAACGCGCCCGCATCGCCCACGACCTGCACGACGCCGTCGCGCAGAAGCTCTTCTCGCTGCGGCTCACCGCCAAGGCCGCCGCCACGCTCGTCGACCGCGACCCGGCCCGGGCCCGCGCCGAACTCGCCGAGGTCGCCCGGCTCGCCGCCGAGGCCGCCGACGAACTGCGCGCCGTCGTCGTCGAACTGCGCCCCGCCGCCCTGGAGGAGGACGGGCTGAGCGCCACCCTCGCCTCCCAGGTGCAGGTCCTCGACCGGGCCCACACCGCGGACGTCGCCTTCGCCGCCGACGGCGTCCGCGCCCTGCCGCCCGCGCAGGAGGCCGCGCTGCTGCGGGTCGCCCAGGAGGCGCTGCACAACGCGCTGCGCCACTCCGGAGCCGGCCGCGTCACCGTCACCCTGGCCGGCACGCCCGCGCGCGGCGCCGTGCTGCGGGTGCGCGACGACGGGCACGGCTTCGACCCCGAGTCCGTCCGCCGGGCCGGGCGCCACCTCGGCCTGGCCTCGATGCGCGACCGCGCGGCCGCCGTCGGCGGCACGCTCACCCTGGAGTCCGCCCCCGGCCGGGGGACGCTCGTCGAGATGGAGGTCCCCGGTGCCTGACAACCCGCCTGACAGCACGCCGTCGATCCGCGTCCTGCTGGTCGACGACCACCAGGTGGTCCGCCGCGGGCTGCGCACGTTCCTGGAGGTCCAGGACGACATCGAGGTGGTCGGGGAGGCCGCCGACGGGGCGGAGGGCGTCGAGCGCGCCCGCGAACTCGACCCCGACGTCGTCCTGATGGACCTCAAGATGCCCGGTGTCGACGGCATCGAGGCGCTGCGCACGCTCAAGGGCGAGGGCAGCCGGGCCCGGATCCTGATCGTCACCAGCTTCACCGAGCACCGCACGATGGTCCCCGCGCTGCGGGCCGGCGCCGCCGGGTACGTCTACAAGGACGTCGACCCGGAGGCGCTGGCCGGCGCGATCCGCTCGGTGCACGCCGGCCACGTCCTGCTCCAGCCCGAACTGGCCGAGGCGCTGCTCGCCGACGACGGCCCCCGCGCCCCGCAGGGCCGCGGCGGCACCCTCACCGAACGCGAGCGCGAGGTCCTCGGCCACATCGCCGACGGCCGCTCCAACCGGGAGATCGCCCGCAGCCTGCACCTGTCGGAGAAGACGGTGAAGACCCACGTCTCCAACATCCTGATGAAGCTGGACCTGGCGGACCGCACCCAGGCGGCCCTGTGGGCCGTCCGCAACGGCGAGGCGCGGGACGGCGGCCCGTCCTAGCGGGCCCCGTGTTCAGCGGTCCGCGTCCTGAGCGGGCCCCGTGCTCAGCGGTCCTCGCGCTCGTCGACCAGCGCGTTGTACGCCGCCACCTGCGCCCGCCGGGCGGTGCGCCGCAGCGGCGCCAGCACCGCCTGCCGCGCCGCCATCTCGGAGGCGCTGACCGCCGCGCCGTGCCCGCCCGCGGCGATCGCCAGCAGCGCCGACACCTGCCGGGCCGACTCCAGCACCCGCACCGCACGCGGCGGGTACCCGGGCGCCAGCAGTTCGGCGTGCCCGCGCCGGCGGTACGCCTCCAGCGCCCGCAGCGCCTCCGGTCCGGCGCCCGCCACGTCCAGGCGGGTCAGCAGGAGCGTCGCCTCGCGCAGCCCGTCGGCCAGCTCCCGTTCGGCCTCGTGCAGCGACGGGACGTCGGCCGGCGGTGTGTCGTTGGTCTCAAGGCAGCGCCACAGCACCGTCGCCGAACGGTCCCCGGCCGGGCCGAACACCTCCACCTCCGGCACCAGTCCGAGCGGGACGCCCACCGCCAGCACCGCCTCCCCGACGCCCATCGCCGCTTCGTTGAACGGTGCCGGACCGGTCAGCCCCAGCGGGTGCCCGGCGGACGGCAGCGCCAGTCGCAGGCCCTTGACCCCGAGCACTCGGAGCCGTCCCAGCGCCCAGGTGAGGCCGTGCCGTTCGCCCGGCCCGTCCCCGGGCAGCCCGGTCACCCGGTGGCTCTCGTCGTCGCCCAGCACGGCCGCCGCGGCGTTGTCCGGCGGCACCAGACCGGCCAGCAGGGCGTTGCCCCACGCGGTCAGCCGCCCCGAACGGGGTTCTTCGTACGGATTGTCGGGAGGAGTCGCGAGCATCCGGCCAGCCTACGGAATCGGCGGTCATCCGCGTGGCGTAGGTTTGCCCATGCGTGTGCGGCGCACCCACCCCGTGCCCACCGGCTGCCGGAGTAGGCTCGCCGCCCGCACCGACGGCCGAAATTCTTGTATTGGGGAAGGCGTAGGCATGAGCGACGTGCTGGAGCTGGTGGACGTATCCGTGGTCCGGGAGGGACGCGCGCTGGTCGACCAGGTCTCGTGGTCCATCTCCGAGGGGGAGCGCTGGGTCATCCTGGGCCCCAACGGCGCCGGGAAGACCACCCTGCTGCAGATCGCCGCCACCTACCTGTTCCCGACCGCGGGCAAGGTGTCGGTGCTGGGCGAGAAGCTGGGCGAGGTCGACGTCTTCGAGCTGCGCTCCCGGATCGGCCTGGCCGGCGCCGCCATGTTCGACAAGCTGCCGGCCGAGCAGACGGTGCTGCAGACCGTGCTGACCGCCGCCTACGGCATGACGGTCAGCTGGCAGGAGACCTACGAGCAGTTCGACGAGTCCCGCGCGCTCGCGCTGCTCGACCGGATGGGCATGTCCAACCTCACCGGCCGCAAGTTCGGCACCCTCTCCGAGGGCGAGCGCAAGCGCACCCTGATCGCCCGCGCCCTGATGACCGACCCCGAGCTGCTGCTGCTCGACGAGCCCGCGGCCGGCCTGGACCTCGGCGGCCGCGAGGACCTCGTCCGCCGGCTCGGCGCGCTCGCCCAGGACGAGTTCGCCCCGGCCATGGCGATGGTCACCCACCACGTCGAGGAGATCGCGCCGGGCTTCACCCACGTCCTGATGATCCGCCAGGGCAAGGTGCTCACCGCCGGTCCGATCGACACCGAGCTGACCGCCCGCAACCTCTCCAAGTGCTTCGGCCTGCCGCTCACCCTGGAGCGCCACGGGGACCGCTGGTCCGCGCAGGGCCTGCCGCTGGGCTGAGCCCCCGCCCGCGCCCCGCCCGCGCCTCGCACGCTCCGATGTCGTCGGGTTTCCGGGGACCGGTCGCACGCGCGACCGGTTTCCGCCCCTCGACCTGCGGGAACTGTCCGCCTCGAAGGCCCTTCGCTCCCTAGGATGGACACGTGGACAGCTGGATCTGGTGGCTCCTGGCCGCCGTCGGGCTCGGCATACCGCTGGTGCTGACCGCGATGCCGGAGTTCGCCATGTTCGCGGTCGGTGCGCTGGCGGCCGCCGGCGTGGCCGGGCTGGGCGGAGACGCGGTCTGGCAGACCCTGGTCTTCATCGCGGTCTCGGTCTCGCTGCTGGTCTTCGTCCGCCCGATCGCCTACCGGCAACTGCGGCAGGGCCCGCACATCAAGATGGGCATCGAGGCGCTCCAGGGCGCCACCGCGGTCGTCGCGGAAACCGTCGACGGGGAGGGCGGACGGATCAAGCTGAACGGCGAGATCTGGTCGGCCCGCGCGCTCCACCCGGACAGCGTGTACCAACCGGGGCAGCAGGTCGACGTCGTCGAAATCCAGGGCGCGACCGCCCTGGTCATCTAGGGGAGAGTCCGTGGAACCCGTCCTTATCGTTTTGGTCGTCCTGGTCGTGGTGGCCTTCATCGCGCTGATCAAGACGATCCAGGTCATCCCGCAGGCCAGCGCCGCGATCGTGGAGCGCTTCGGCCGCTACACCCGGACGCTCAACGCAGGCCTGAACATCGTCGTCCCGTTCATCGACCGGGTCCGCAACCGGATCGACCTGCGCGAGCAGGTCGTGCCGTTCCCGCCGCAGCCGGTGATCACCCAGGACAACCTGGTGGTCAACATCGACACGGTGATCTACTACCAGGTCACCGACCCGCGCGCGGCCACCTACGAGGTCGCCAGCTACATCCAGGCCATCGAGCAGCTGACCGTCACCACGCTGCGCAACATCATCGGCTCGATGGACCTCGAATCCACCCTGACCTCGCGCGAGGTCATCAACGCCGGTCTGCGCGGCGTCCTGGACGAGGCCACCGGCAAGTGGGGCATCCGGGTCAACCGCGTCGAGCTGAAGGCGATCGAGCCGCCCACCTCCATCCAGGACTCGATGGAGAAGCAGATGCGCGCCGACCGTGACAAGCGCGCCGCGATCCTCACCGCCGAGGGCCAGCGGCAGGCCCAGATCCTCAAGGCCGAGGGTGAGAAGCAGGCCGACGTGCTCCGGGCCGAAGGTGAGGCGCAGGCCGCGGTGCTGCGCGCCGACGGTGAGGCGGCCGCGATCCGGACGGTCTTCGAGGCCATCCACGACGGCGACGCCGACCAGAAGCTGCTCGCCTACCAGTACCTGCAGACCCTGCCCGAGCTGGCCAAGGGCGACTCCAACAAGCTGTGGATCATCCCCAGCGAGGTCGGCGACGCCCTCAAGGGCCTCGGCGGCGCCTTCGGCGGGCTGACCGGCAACCCCGGCGTCAACGGCGGCGCGGTCGCCGCCCCGAGCGTCCCGCAGGCGGCCCCCGCGGCCACCCAGGTGCCGCTCGACCCGGCGGCCGGCCCGCGCCCGGTGGACACCGAGAAGGGTGCCGCCCGCCCCCGGGTGGACCCGGCCCGCGAGTACCGCAAGATCGACCCGGAGTGACCGGCTGAACCGTCCGGCCCGGGGGCCCGCCACCGCACGGTGGCGGGCCCCCGGCGTGTGGCGGTCGTGGCGGTCGTGGCGTGTGGCGGTCGTGGTGGTGCGTGTCCCGAATCGTGGGCGGCCCTGGTCCGACCGGTGGGCCGTCCGGCATGATCCCCCCGGACAGGACCGAGAGGAGAGGTGACCCATGACGCTCTGGGAGGGCATCGCCGTCCTGGTGGCGGGCGTCGGCGCCGGGATGATCAACGTGATCGTCGGCTCCGGCACGCTGATCACGTTCCCGGTGCTGCTCGCCATCGGGATTCCGCCGGTCACCGCCAACGTCTCCAACACCTTCGGCCTGGTGCCCGGTTCGCTCAGCGGCGTGATCGGCTACCGCCGCGAGCTGGCCGGCCAGGGCCACCGGCTGCTGCGCCTGGGCACCGCCTCACTGCTCGGCGGACTGGTCGGCGCGCTGCTGCTGATCAGACTGCCGAACGGCGCCTTCGACGCGATCGTCCCGGTACTGATCCTGCTCGCCCTCGTCCTGGTGGTGATCCAGCCCAAGGTCGCCAAGGCGGTCGCCGCCCGCCGCCGCCCCGACGGGGACCCGGACGGCGGCCTGCTGCTGTTCGTCGGCGTCTTCCTCACCGGCATCTACGGCGGCTACTTCGGCGCCGCGCAGGGCGTCCTGCTGCTGGCGCTGATGGGCATGCTGCTCCAGGAGGACCTGCAGCGGATCAACGCCGTGAAGAACGCGCTGGCGATGGTCGTCAACGGCGTCGCCGCGCTGTTCTTCCTGTTCACCTCCACCGTCAACTGGGCGGCCGCCGGCCTGATCGCGGCGGGCTCGCTGGTCGGCGGCCTGCTCGGCGCCAAGGTCGGCCGCCGCCTGCCGCCGGTCGCGCTGCGCGGGATCATCGTGGTGGTCGGCCTCGCTGCGGTCACCAAACTGCTGCTGAGCTGATGAGCTGAGCATCCGTCGGGGGACGCCCGCCGGGGGCTGCCCGTCAGCGGCTGTGTCGTCCGGTGCGGAGGGCCCCGGCTCGGTATGTTCCTCGCAGTGCACGCCGGACCGGACGACGAGACGACGAACGGAAGAGCTTCGATGAGCAGCAGGGCACGGCTGAGCGAGGACGAGATCACGGCGGCCCTGGCCGCACTGCCGCGGTGGACCAGGGAGGGCGACAGCATCGTCCGCGTGGCCGACGCCCCCGACTTCCCGGCGGCGATCCGGGTGGTCGTCGCCGTCGCCGAACAGGCCGAGGCGCTCGGCCACCACCCCGACGTCGACATCCGCTGGCGCACCCTGCGCTTCGTCCTCTCCACCCACAGCGCGGGCGGGCTGACCGGCCTGGATTTCACCCTGGCCGCCCGCATCGACGAGGCGCTGAAGGCCGAGTCCGCGGGCTGACCTCCCCGACCCCCCGAGGCCGGGGCGGCGCGCTCGAACGGGCGTGAGATGCTGACTGCCGCATCGGCAGGCGGCTCGGGAGGGACGGGAACGGATGGCGCAGGAGCCCTTCGGAGACGCCCAGCAGCAGCCGTGGTACCCCCAGGGCCGGCAGGCCTGGCCGGTCGGCGGGCACCAGGAGCCGCAGCCGCAGGACCATCCGCAGCAGGAGTACTGGCAGACGGCGGCGGGCTACGGCCAGGGCGGGTACGGGCAGGGCTCGCCATACGGACAGGACCCGCGCCAGGACGGGCAGGACGCGCAGTACGGACAGGACCCGCAGTACGGGCAGACCGGCTACGCCCAGACTGGGTACGCCGAGGGCGGCTACGCCGAGGGGCAGTACCAGCAGTACCAGCCGTACCCGGATCGTGGGCAGCAGCAGTACGCGCCGTACGCCGTCCTGGAGCAGCCTGCGGGGGAGGGGCTGTACGTCCCGGTGGGGGCGGAGTACTCGGCCGACGGGTACGTGCACATCGAGGACGCCGAGCCCGTTCCGGTGGAGCCGTCCACGGAGCCCGAGCCGGACACGACGCCCGAGGCCGCGCCCGTCGCGCCGTCGCGGGCTGCCGCCCGTCGGGGCAGGTCCCCGAAGGCAGGCTCCTCGACGGCGGGCTCTTCGCTCTCGGCCAGGGCCCGCGCCGCCGCCGGGGCGGTGCTCACCGGCGAGCACGTGCCCAGCCGGCGGACCCTGCTGGTGCGCACCGGAGCCGGGGTGGCCGCGCTGGGCGTGCTGGTCGCGGCCGGTCTGATGGTCGGGGCCGAGGGCGGTGGCAGCGCGGCCGCGAGCAGCGGCGGGGAGCCCGGTTTCGCCGTCGCGCACACCAAGGTGTGGTCCGCCCAGCCCGCCGCGTCCGGGTCGTCGGGTGACGACACGCTGGTCGGCAGCTGGCTGCTGGCCGATGCGGTGGTCCGCGCCGATGCCGCCGGC
This sequence comes from Kitasatospora sp. NPDC088861, assembly GCF_044750105.1. Classification (NCBI taxonomy): domain Bacteria; kingdom Bacillati; phylum Actinomycetota; class Actinomycetes; order Kitasatosporales; family Streptomycetaceae; genus Kitasatospora; species Kitasatospora sp. NPDC088861. The sequence goes on along the minus strand of NZ_JBIVJF010000054.1, from coordinate 3,576 downwards.
GTGCGGGCCTACGACCTCGCGGCCGGCAAGCCCGTCTGGTCGGTCGAGCCACCGGCCGCCGGGGCCGTCCCGTGCGGGCTGTCGGCGGGGGTCAACCAGGCGGGGCTGGGCGCGGTGCTGTTCCGGGCCCAGGCCGACCCGAAGAGCCCGTGCACGCTGGTCGCCGCCGTGGACACCAAGACCGGCAAGACCGCGTGGACGAAGACCGTCTCGGACGCCAAGGGCGCGTACGGCGCGCGGATCGGCGTCACCGAGGACAAGGTGATCGCGGTCGGCGACGACCGGGCGGTCGCCTGGGAGTCCGCGGACGGCAAGGACGTCTGGCAGTACACCGGTCAGGGCAAGTTCTGCACCCTGTCCGGCGGCGTGACCGGCAAGACCGTGCTGGTCGCCTCCTCCTGCGCCGACTCGACCCCCGCCGACCAGGCCGTCGCACTGAACACGGCGGACGGCAAGGTCAGTTGGTGGCGCGGCCTGAACAACCGGCCGAAGACGGTGACCGTGCTGTCCGCCGAGCCGTCCGTCGTCCTCACCACGGGCGAGAAGCCGGAGGACGACCGGGTGTTCTCCTGGGGCGCGGGCGGGGACCCGGCCGCCGAGATCCCGGTGGTCGGCGACGGCGGCCGGCTGGACGTCGGCCACGGCACGTTCTCGGCCACGCCCGAGGTGTTCTTCCAGAACCGCACGATGGTCACCACGCTCGTCCCGGCGAACGGCGGCGGACCGGCCGCGGCGGTCGGTTACGACCTCGACACCGGTAAGCAGCGCTGGAAGGCGCCGACCGCCGCCAAGGGCACCGTCCGGGCGGTCGGCGTCGACGGCGGCGCGCTCGTGCTCGCCGCCGACGAACGCCGAGACCAGCCCGCCCGCCTCAGCCGGTTCCCGCTGGCCGGCGGCCAGGAGGCGACCGGAGGTAACTTCCCCCAGGGCACCGGTTCGCTGCTGGTCTCCGGGCGGGTGCTGATCGGCGGCGGGCGGGTGGTCGTGATGCCCGAGCACTCGGCCAACTACGGCACGGCGGCGGGCTACCAGGCGAAGGGTTAGCCCGGGCCCCGTAGGGCGCGGCTCGTGGCGGCGCTCACGCGGCCGGGACGGCTGTCGGAGCGGGCTGGCCCGGCACGGCCGGCAGCCAGTCGGCCAGCTCCCGGGCCTCCGAGCCGCGCAGGCCGAGCGCCAGCATGAGGGTGGCCTGCGGGGTCGGCACGAACGGCCGGCGCAGCAGCCTCATCCCGGCCTGTTCGGGTGTCCGGTCCGCCTTGCGCTGGTTGTCCTCCGGGCACGCGGCCACGGTGTTCAACCAGCTGTCCTCCCCACCGCGCGACCTGGGCTGCAGGTGGTCCACCGTGGTGGCCCGCCGCCCGCAGTACGCGCACAGGTGCTGGTCCCGGGCCAGGACACCCCGCCGCGACCACGGCGCCTGTTGTCGGAACGGCACTCTCACGTAGCGCTGAAGCCTGATCACCCGGGGCACCGGGATGCTGACGCCCGTCCCCCGGACCGTGCGCAGCGGATGCGCCTGCTCCACCACCGCCTTGTCCTGGAGCACCAGGACGACGGCGCGCTGGAGCGACACCGTCGTCAGGGGCTCGTAGCTCGCGTTCAGAACCAGCGTGTTGCGCACTCGGCACACCCTTCCCGCGGGCGTGCCACGGCGGCACGACCGTCTCCACACACGTCACTGCCGCCGCACGGCGGTGACACCACTCTGAACGGGCCCACAGCCGACGAACAACGGAATTTCCGGTATCGGGCAGGCGCCGGAGCGGCCGGGGGAGGACTGCGGCACGACGCTCGGGGAAAACCCGCTGGCCCCGACCGCGTAGGCTCTACCACGCTGGAGTCGCACCGACCCGGGGTCCGAGAGAACGGGCCGCCACCGGGCGGGCGCCCGATCGAAGGAGAAGCGTGACCGTGACGGACATCGTCGACGAGCTGCGGTGGCGGGGGCTGATCGCCCTGTCCACCGACGAGGACGCACTGCGCAAGGCGTTCGCGGACGGCCCGGTCACGTTCTATTGCGGCTTCGACCCGACGGCCCCCAGCCTGCACCTCGGCAACCTCGTGCAGATCCTCACCATGCGCCGCATCCAGCAGGCGGGAAACCTCCCGCTCGGCCTGGTCGGCGGGGCCACGGGCCTCATCGGTGACCCGAAGCCCACCGCCGAGCGCGTCCTCAACGACCCCGAGACGGTGGCCGGCTGGGTCGAGCGGCTGCGGGGCCAGATCTCGCGCTTCCTCGATTTCGAGGGCCCCTACGCGGCGCGCATGGTCAACAACCTGGACTGGACGTCCGGGATGTCGGCCATCAGCCTGCTGCGCGACGTGGGCAAGTACTTCCGCGTCAACAACATGATCGCCAAGGAGGCCGTCGCCCGACGGCTCAACTCCGACGCGGGTATCAGCTACACCGAGTTCAGCTACCAGATCCTGCAAGGCATGGACTACCTGGAGCTGAACCGCCGCTACGGCTGCACCCTGCAGACCGGTGGCAGTGACCAGTGGGGCAACCTGACCGCCGGCACGGACCTGATCCGCAAGGCCGACGCCAAGTCCGTGCACGCGCTGGCCACGCCGCTGATCGTCAAGGCCGACGGCACCAAGTTCGGCAAGACCGAGTCCGGCACGGTCTGGCTCGACCCCGAGCTGACCACCCCGTACGCCTTCTACCAGTTCTGGCTGAACGCGGACGACCGGGACGTCCCCAACTTCCTGCGGATCTTCAGCTTCCGCTCGAAGGAGGAGATCGAGGAGCTGGAGCGCGAGACCACCGAGCGCCCCGCCGCCCGCCTCGCCCAGCGAGCCCTCGCCGAGGAGCTCACCACCCTCGTCCACGGCGCCGAGCAGTACGAGCGCGCGGTCGCCGCGTCCAAGGCGCTGTTCGGCCAGGGCGACCTCGCCGACCTGGAGGCGCCGACCCTGGCCGCCGCCCTGGCCGAGGTCCCGAAGGCCGAGGTGGCCGAACTCCACTCGGTGGTCGACCTGTTGGTCGCCGTCGGCCTCGCACCGAGCCGTTCGGCCGCCCGCCGCACGGTCAAGGAGGGCGGCGCCTACCTCAACAACGTCAAGGTGACGGACGAGGAAGCGGTGCCGGCCGAGGCCGACCTGCTGCACGGTCGCTGGCTCGTACTGCGCCGCGGCAAGCGCAACCTGGCGGCGGCGGAGCTGGTTCCGGCTACGGTGTGACCGAAACACGACGCCGCTGAGCTGCGGCTTCGACATACGAGGGCGGGATCCAGCCGGATCCCGCCCTCGGTGTTTGACGATGTCGTCCGGGTGGCCTAGTGTTGAACGAGTCGCTGATGCGGCCATCCCACTCCGCAGGACCCACCCTCACCTCGATACCCATTGACATGGGTTTGTTGGCGTTCCCGTCAACCGTGGTGAGTGTGAATTTCGGGTGACAACCGAAATGCGCTAATGTGGAGGCCGTCGCGGAAAGCGGCCCGACCAGTTCGGGAAATCGGATGAATGAAACTCCGGAAAACGGAGCGGAAAACATCTGGTAAGCTGGAAACACGAAAGAACGAAGCGCCCGGAGGGCCCGCTGGAAGGCGGTCCGAAGGAAGTGTCCGTTCC
>NZ_JBIVJF010000053.1:0-17486 GCF_044750105.1 Kitasatospora sp. NPDC088861 | reverse complement strand
CGGACCCGGCCGCCACGAGATCCTGAAAACGAGTCCGTGCCGCAAGAACCAAAGCCGGACAGTTGGGGGGAATCCCCTATCGAACACCCTCTCAGAGCGCGGCGGCCGGGGCGGTGGCGGCGGGAGCGGCCGGGGTCGCTGCCTGCCCGGCGAGCCGGCCGCGCCAGTGCTCCAGCACGGTGGCATCGGTCGGGCGGGTGGCCAGGCTGACGGCCAGGTAGGCGACCAGGCTCACGGCGAGGCCGAAGTAGATCGGCTCGTTGGCGAGGACACCCTTGGCGGCCATCAACGCGATCACGGTGCCGCCGCCCGCGATCATCGCGGCGAGCGCGCCCGGCAGGTTGCCGCGCCGCCAGACCAGCCCGCCCAGGATCGGCACCAGCAGACCGCCGACCAACAGGTTGTACGCGACGGTGAGCGCCGAGATCACGTCGTCCAGTACGCAGGCGACGCCGATCGACAGCACGCCGAGGGCCACGATCGCCAGCCGGTTGGACCGCACCTCGTCATGGTCCGTGGCCGCGGCGCCTGGCCCTCCCCGGCCGACGAGCGTGCGTACCCGGGCCCAGATGTCGTTGTTGGCCACGGTGGCGGAGGCGATCAGCGCGCCGCTCGCGGTCGACATCATCGCCGACAGCGCCGCCGCCAGGACCAGGCCGCGCACCCCGGCCGGCAGCGTGCTCTTCACGATGGTCGCGAACGCGCTGTCGGGGCTGGCCAGTTGGGGGTAGAGCGCCTTGGTGGCCATCCCGATCACCGCGCCGGCGACGGCGTACGCCAGGCAGTAGGCTCCGGCCACCGTGCCGCCGTACGTGGCCACCCGGTCGGTGCGGGCGGTGAACACCCGCTGCCAGATGTCCTGGCCGATCAGCATGCCGAAGGTGTAGATCAGCACGTAGGTGAAGATGGTGTCGCCGCCGATCGAGCCGAACGAGAAGTAGCCGGACGGCAGTTCGGCCTTCAGCCGGGCGAGGCCGCCGGCCTTCACGACGGCGACCGGCAGCAGCAGGAACAGGACCCCGATGCTCTTCACCACGAACTGCACCATGTCGGTGAGGGTGATCGACCACATGCCTCCGAGCGCCGAGTAGCCGACCACGATGGTGCCGCCGATCACCACGGCCGCCCAGCGGGGCACGTCGAACAGCACGTCGAAGACGCTGGCGTAGGCGATCGTCGAGGTCACCGCCAGCATCAGGGTGTAGACCCACATGACCACGCCGGAGATCACGCTCGCCGCCCCGCCGTAGCGCAGCGACAGCATCTCGGCCACGGTGTACACCCGCAGCCGGGCGATCCGGGCGGAGAAGAGGATGCTCAGCGCCAGCAGGCCGAGCCCGATCGCGAACACCATCCAGGCGCCCGACAGGCCGTAGGAGTAGCCGAGCCGCACGCCGCCGATGGTGGACGCGCCGCCGAGGACGACGGCGGCCATCGTCCCCGTGTACAGCACCGGGCCCAGACGGCGGCCCGCGACGAGGAAGTCCGCCTTCGAGGAGGCGCGCCGCTTGCCCCACCAGCCGACGCCGACGATGCCCAACAGATAGCCGATCATCACGACGTAGTCGAGGGTCATGGGGGGTCCTCCGATCCGGCCGGACGCGCTGGGGGGAGCGGGCCGGGCCAGGGCTGTGGGTGGGGGAACAGGCAGGCGACGGGCGGGACTGGCAGGGCTCACAGGAAAGGCGGGGAGCGGGGGGACGAGCCGGGGGCGCCCGAAGGAAAACGCCGTGCGCTGAACCTAAACCGCCCCACCTGGCCTGCAGAAGTATCGGTTTCATCCAATATCGTGGGGTCAGATGTGCAAAACCTCCGACGAAAGGCCGCCGGCGTGCCCAACCCAGCCCCCGCTCCCGCCTCCGGCAGCCCCGCCGTCCCGTTGACCGTCCTGCTCGCCGACCCCGCGCTCGGACTGCGCCAGATCGCCGGACCGTTCGACGACCGGCTGATCGGCACCGTCGGCACCACCGAGGTCGAGAACCCCGGCCCCTACCTGCTGGGCGGGGAACTGCTGCTCACCGCCGGAGTCCGCCTCCCGAAGGACGCCGAGGGCATCGACGCCTACGTACGCTGCGTCGTCGAAGCGGGCGCCGCCGCACTCGGCTTCGGCGTCGCACCGGTCTACGACGAGGTGCCGGCCGACCTGGTCGCCGCCTGCGACCGGCACGACCTGCCCCTGCTACGGGTGCCCGACGGCACCCCGTTCGTCGCCGTCGGCCGGGCCGCCTACTCGGCGATGGCCGAAGCCGCCCACCGCGGCCTGCGGCAGATCTCCGAAGCCCAGTCCGCACTCGCCTCCGCGGCCGCCCGCCCCGACGCGCTGCGCGCGGTCGTCCAGCAACTCGCCGTGCACCTGGGCGGTTGGACGGCACTGCTGGACGGACGCGGCGTCGAACTGTTCAGCGCCGGAGTGCGCCCGCCCGTACCGGTCCCGGCTGAACTGCGCGCCCTCGCGGAACGGACCACCGCGCGCGCAGCGGGCCGCGCCCAGCCGCCGACCGCCGCCGCCCAGCACTACGCCGGGCGGCACCTGACCGTGCGGACCCTGCCCGGTTCGGACGGTTCCGGCGGCCCGCTCACGCTCGTCACCGCCGCCGAGGAGCCGCCGACCGTCGTCCACCGGTCCGTGGCCGGGGTGGCCGTGGTGCTGCTCTCGCTGCTCACCAGCCCGCGGCACGCGCTCGGCACGGACGCCCGCAGCGCGGGAGCCCTGGTGCGGCTGCTGCTCGGCGCCGCACCGGAGGAGGCGGCGGCCGCCCTGCTGCCGCCCGACGGGGCCTGGGTGGTCGTGCACGGCCGGCTGACCGGCCGGGCGGGCGGCGGCGGGGAGGCCGTCCAACTCGCCGCCCTCGGCACCGCCCTCGGCACACCGCACCTGAACCTGGACGGGACCCGGCTGCGGGCGCTGCTGCCCGGCTCGGCGGCTCCGGACCGGGTCGTGGACACCGAATCCGCCGCCCGGCTCGGCTGGACGCTCGGCGTCAGCGCGCCCGCCCCCACGGCGGAACTGAGGACCGCCGACGCCCAGGCTGACCGGGCCCTGCGTCACGCGCTGGCCACCGGTGCCGCCGCCGTCCACCACCGCGAGGCCGTCGGGCCGAGCGTCCACACCCTGGTCGCCCCCGAGGACGCCGCCGCCCTCGCCCGCAGCACCTTCGCCCCGCTGGCCGCCGCGGGCACCCCCGGGCCGGCCGTGCTCCGGGAGACCCTGCGCACCTGGCTCGCCCTGCACGGCAGCTGGGACCGCACTGCGGCGGCGCTCCAGCTCCACCGCAACACCGTGCGCCAACGCATCGCCCGGGTCGGCGAGTTGCTCGCCGTCGACCTCGGCGACGCGGAGGTCCGGATGGAGCTCTGGTTCGCCCTGCGCTGGCTCCCGCCCGGCGCGGACTGACCGCGGGCCGCCACCGCCGTCCGGCGGCGAGACGTTCGTGCGGGGCCCGGTCAGCGGCGGGCCAACACCGCGACCTCCCAGCCGAAGCCCACCACCAACCGGCCATCCGGCACCACGGCCACCGTGTGGACCGGCAGCGGGAACACTAGCTCCGGCCCGACCTGGTCGCCGGTGGTCAGGTCCCAGGTCCGCACCGTGCCGTCGTCGCCGCCGGTGACCGCCAGGGAGTGGCCGTCTAGCACCGCCGTCGCCACCGCGTTCACGTCGCTGGTGTGGCCGGTGAGGGGTTGGCCGATCGGCTGGGCGGTGGTCAGGTCCCAGGTTCGCACGGAGCCGTCGTCGCCGCCGGTGATCGCCACGGGGCGGCCGTCGACCACCGCCGTCGCCACCGCCAGCACGCGGTCGGTGTGGCCGGTGAGGGGTTGGCCGATCGGCTGGACGGTGGTCAGGTCCCAGACCCGCACCGTGCCGTCGTCGCCGCCGGTGACCGCCAGGGGGCGGCCGTCAACCACCGCCGTCGCCACCGCGTTCACTTCGCCGGTGTGGCCCGTCAGGGGCTCGCCGACCTGCTGACCCGCAGTCAGATCCCAGACCCGTACGTCATCCCAGCTGCCGGTGATCGCTACAGGGCGGCCGTCGACCACTGCCGTCGCCACCGCGTTCACCCCCTCCTCGTGGCCGGTGAGCGGCTCGCTGATCTGCTTACACGTGGTCAGGTCCCATACCTGCACGTGGCTGCCGGTGACCGCGACGGGGCGGCCGTCGACCACCGCCGTCGCCACCGCCCCCACCCAGTCGTCCTGGCCGGTGAGATGCAGGCCGATTTGCCGGCCGGTGGTCAGGTCCCAGACCCGCACCGTGCCGTCGCCGCCGGTGATCGCCACGGGGCGGCCGTCGACCACTGTCGTCGCCACCGCGTTCACGTCGCCGGTGTGGCCGGTGGGCGGCTCACCAACCTGGCCGCCCGAGGCCAGGTCCCACACCCGCACCATCCCGTCCTGACTGCCGGCGATCACGTGGGGACGGCCGTCCAGCACCGCGGTCGCCATCGCCCGGACCTTGTCGGTGTTGCCGTTCACCGGCTCGCCGATCTGCTTGCCGGTGGTCAGATCCCACACCTGGAGCGTCCAGTCCTCGCCTCCGCTGACGATGCAGGGGCGGCCGTCGATCGTTGTCGTGAGCACCGACAGCACCCAGCCGTCGTGACCGGTGAGAGGTCGGCCGATCGGCCGGCCGGTGGTCAGGTCCCATACCCGCACGGTCTCGTCCTCGCTGCCGGTGACCGCCACGGGGCGGCCGTCGACCACCCCCGTCGCCACCGCTCGCACCGCCTCCTCGTGGCCGGTGAGCGGCTCGCCGATCTGCTCGCGCGTGGTCAGGTCCCACACTCGCACGGTCTCGTCGTGGCTGCCGGTGACCGCGACGGGACGGCCGTCGAGCACCGCCGTCGCCACCGCGCACACAGCATGGGTGTGGCCGGTGAGCGGCTCGCCGATCTGCTCGCGCGTGGTCAGGTCCCACACCCGCACGTCGCCGCTGCCGGTGACCGCGACGGGGCGGCCGTCGAGCACCGCCGTCGCCACCGCCGACACCGCAGCTGTGTGGCCGGTGAGGGGTTGGCCGATCTGCTCGCACGTGGTCAGGTCCCACACCCGCACGGTCCGGTCACCACTGCCGATGAGCGCCACGGGACGGCCGTCGACCACCGCCGTCGCCACCGAGCACACCTGGCCGGTGTGGCCGGCGAGAGGTTGGCCGATCTGCCGGCCGGTGGTCAGGTCCCACACCCGCACGCTCCGGTCAGTACCGCCGGTGACCGCGACGGGGCGGCCGTCGACCACCGCCGTCGCCACCGCCAGCAACGCGTCGGTGTGGGCGGTCGGAATACGACGCACGGACCGGTCGAGCTGGGAGCCGGTGGCCCACTCGACGCCCCACGGTGCGGCGGGTTCGTCCTCCACCGGTACCGCGGTGATCCGCGCCGACAGCTCCCGGTCCCCGTGACGGGCCGCGTCCAGCGCCAGCAGTTGCCGGCGTACCCCCGCGGTGACGTCACGATGCAGGTGTGTCGAGGCCCGGTACACCGACGCGGCCAATCGCGCCACCGGACCCGACGCCGCATCCAGCAACGCCAGCACCGATCCCGGGTCCGCGTTCACCAGGAACCCCGGATCGGCCAACCGCCCAACGGCCGCGGCGGATTCAGCACGCGGGTGGAAGTCCCGCAGATCGTCAGACATGAACGGCACAGTAGTCGTGCCCGGCAACCACGGCACCGCGGAAAGCGCGACCGCCAGACCCCCGCCTGCACATGGGCAGGGCACCGCCAGGACGCGGGCGCCGGCACACGAACACGAGGCGTCGCCCTTGTCCATGACGCAGGCCCCTGCCTGGACTCCGCCGGTGTCCTCTTCGGCCTGTCCGCGTGAGTGGCGACCAGGCGCCAGGTCCTCAGGCGCCGCTGGCAGGTGGCGAGCACCCGGCCTTCGGGTGCGGCGCGGGCTGACTGCCGGGCGTCAGCCGAGGGCGGCGTCGAGGAAGGCGTGCCAGGCGGCGTGGACGCGGCCGGCGTGGTTCCCGCCACCGTCGTTGCCGTCCTCGCTCCCGCTCCCGCTCCCGCCATCGCCGTCGCCGTCGGCGAGGAGGTCCAGCAGCAGGCCGCGGAGGACGGCCAGCACCACGGTGGGATTCGCGCCGGTGCCGTCCAGGGCGCGTTTCAGGGGCGGCAGCCACTCGTCCAGCGAGACGGTGCCGAAGTCCAGCCAGGGCCCGGAGCCGCCGAAGGCGCGGACGTACCCCTCGAAGAACAGGCGTAGCGCGCCCCGGTGCTCGGGCTTCGTCAGCCACTCCCAGAGCAGTTCGAGGGTCTCGCGGGCGTCGCCGCCCTCGGTCTCGGAGCGCTCCAGCAGCGCGAGTTGCTCGGCCCGGCCGACCGCCAGGACCTCCCGGACCAACTGCTCCTTCGACCCGAACAGGTACAGCAGCACCCGCGGGCTGGAGCCGATCTCGGCCGCCAGCGGGCGCAGCGAGAGGTCGGACACGTTGTGCTCGGCGACGTAGCGGACGGTCGCGGCGAGGATCTCCTCGCGGCGCCGCGACGGGCGGGAGCGCGCATCTGCGGGGGTGGGGGTGGACACGTGGTCTATCGTTCCACTGAAACGACTGTTTCAGTGGAAGTGCCCTCCTGGAAGGGATGCCACCATGGCCGCCACCGCACCCGGATTCGCGACCGTCCGCGAGGCCGTCTGCCCCGGAGACCTCGGCACCGTCGCCGCCCTGCACGGTGTCCTCTACGCCCGCGAGTACGGCACGGACGAGACCATGGAGGCCTATGTCGCCTCCGGGATGGCCGAGTTGGTCCTCGCCCGGGCCCGCGAGGGCGGTGCGGCGCCCGGTCGTCTGTGGGTCGCCGAGCTCGACGGCCGCGTGGTCGGCGCCACCGGCCTCGTCCGGGCGGACGAACGCCCGGGCTGGGGCCAGCTGCGGTGGGTGCTCCTCGACCCGGTCGCCCGGGGCCGGGGCCTGGGCGGCCGGCTGCTGGAGACCGCCCTGGACGAGGCCCGCGCCCGTGCGTACGAGGGCGTGCTGCTCTGGACCATCGCGGGCCTCGACGCCGCCCACCACCTGTACGCGAAGGCCGGTTTCGAGCTCACCGTCTCCCGTTCCGCCCGCAAGTTCGGCCTGGACACGGTCGAGCAGCGGATGGACCTGCGGCTCTGAGCGGGCGTCTGGCGTAGGCGACTTCCGTCCTTCAGGGCTTCGGGCCGAGGGAGCCGCTCGCCCGGCAGAGCTCCGCGTACCGTCCGGCGCGGGCGAGAAGGTCCGCGTGCGTGCCCGACTCGACGACCCGGCCGCCGTCCAGAACGATGATCCGGTCGGCATGCCGGACCGTGGACAACCGGTGGGCGATCGTGATCGTGGTACGGCCCGCGGAGAGCGCCTCCAGTGCTCGCTGGACCGCCTTCTCGGTGATCGTGTCCAGTGCGCTGGTGGCCTCGTCCAGGACGAGGACCGGCGGATTCCTCAGCATGGTCCGGGCGATCGCCAGGCGCTGTTTCTCGCCGCCGGAGAACCGGTACCCGCGCTCGCCCACGATCGTCTCGTACCCCTTCGGCAGGCTCTCGATCAGTTCATGGATCTGAGCGGCTTCGGCGGCGGCCGCCAGCTCACTCGCGGTCGCTCCGGGCTTGGCGAACCGCAGGTTGTCGGCCACGGTCGTGTGGAAGAGGTGGGTGTCCTGCAGGACGATGCCGACCGTCTCGGCAAGGGTGGCGAAGCTGAGGTCACGGATGTCGACGCCGTCGATGGTGATCCGTCCGCCCGTGACGTCGTAGAGACGCGGAACCAGATGGCCGAGGGTGGTCTTGCCCGCGCCGGTGGCGCCGATGACCGCCAGCTTCTCACCGGCCGGCAGATCGAAGTCGACCCCCCGGAGGACGGGCCCCGAAGCCGGGTAGGAGAAGCTCACCTGCTCGAAGCGGACGTGTCCGTGGCGCCCGGTGAGCGGAACGGGATCCCTGGGCTCCGCGACGTCGACCTCGAGGTCCAGGTACTCGAAGACCCGGTCGAACAGGACCATGGAGCTCTGGATGCCGATGCCGGTCTGCAACAGGGTCATGACCGGCCCGAAGAGGCCCTGTTGGAGAGCGGTGAACGCGACGACGGTACCCACGGATATGGTCGGGCCACCGTACCCACCGACGATTCCGGCCGTCCAGTAGAACGCTATCGGCATCGCGGCCACGATGATCGAGATGATGGACTGGCGCCATCGTCCGGCCATCGAGGACCGGACGGTCAGATCGGCGAGGTCCCGCGACCGCCCAGCGAACTCCTTGACGAGCGTGTCGGTGCGCCCCATCGTGCGGCCCAACAGGAAGCCGCTGACCGACAGCGACTCCTCGATCAGGCTGAACATCACGGCGAGCAGGCTCTGTTGCTGCTCGACGATCCCGCGCCGCTCCGCGCCGACCCTGCGGCTGATCCCGACGAAGAACGGGAGCACCCCCAGGGACACCGCCGTCAACTGCCAGTTCAGGGAGAGCATCGCCAGCAACGTGGCCACCACCGTGGTGGCACTGGCGACGATCGTGGCGGCCGCGCCGGTCACCGTCGACTGCATGGCTCCGATGTCATTGGCGATCCGGGACTGCACCTCGCCCGTGCGGGTCGCCGTGAAGAAGGACAGGGACATCCGCTGCAGATGCGTGTAGACCGCGGTGCGCAGGTCGTCCATCACCCGCTGCCCCAGCGTGACCAACAGGTAGGCCTGGAGCACTCCGGCGGACGTGCTGGCCACCACCAGGGCGAGCATCCCGGCGGCCAGCCCGGTCAGCAGTCCGAGCCGGCCCTGGGGCAGCGCGACGTCGAAGATCTGCCGCAGCATGAACGGCGGTGCGATCGCGGCCAGCGATCCGGCCGCGACCAGCAGCAGCACGGCGCCGAGCCGGAGCCGGTGCGGCACGAACAGGCCCATGGCTCTGACCAGTGGAGCGTGCCGCCTGTTCTTCCGTTCTCCGGCCACGGGGCTCCTCCCTTCTCTCCGTCGGACGCGTCCGTCAGGTGCCCCGGCCCGCGGGCCGGGGCACCGGGAGGATCTGCGTGAGTCGTCATGCCGGACCGGCCGGCGCCGCCCGGCCCGGCCCGGCACCCGTCCGTCCGTCCGTCCGTCAGGACAGGGTGAGGAATCCTTCGCGGACCAGCGTGCGCACGAGCAGCAGGCAGCCCGGCTGGTCCAGGCCGCCGGGGATCGAGCCGGCGGTGAACCCCTGACCGTCGCTCTCCGTCACGAACCTGACTTCATCGGCCACGTGGACCGGCAGCTGGATGGTCTTGCTGTGGAACTCGAGCTCGACGACCTCCTCGCCGAGTGCCACGCTCCACCGCAGACCCGGACGACGCCGCACCCGGGTGTCGAGGTTCAGCCGCGGCAGGCTCTCCAGGTCGCCCAGGTGACCGCGGAGCGTCACCGGAGCGAGCGAGGTCGTCTGCTTCACGGCCCTGGCCGTCATCTCCTGGGGCGAGAGCCGGGCGGCGAGCGCATCGATCAGCTCGGCGAAGACGTCCTCGGCCTGCTCCTGGAGGTGCTTGTCGTTGGCGAATCCGATGGGCATGCTCCTGCGGAACCGCTCGTCCCCCTCGAAGACCTCCCGGACCGCGTCGCTGATCAGCGCGGGTATAAGGACCGGGTGGACACCGAAGGTGAGGTGCATCGACGCGGCGTCGTTGGACGTCGCGGCGTGGATGGTGCCACGGGGCAGGTAGAGGAGGCTGCCCGGCTGGAGGTCGAACTCCTCCTCGACCTCCGGCACCTCGCCGGAGTGGTCGTACCTCTGACCCTCCAACGGCAGCGCGTACGGTGCCCCGTACAGCCGCCAGCGCTTGCTGCCGTACGCCTGCATCACGATCACGTCGTGGCTGTCGTAGTGCGGGTCGAATCCGCGGGCCTGCCCGCCGGGGGTGAGGTACACGTTCACCTGGAACCTGGCGTTGACCTCGGCGCTCAGCATCGAGGTGAAGCGCGCCAACGGCTCCCAGCGGCGTTCGAGGGCGTTCAGGATGACGGTCGAGCCGGACCGGTACCGCTCGTACAGCGCCTCCAGCCGGCTGGCGGTCATGTTGCGGCCGGGGGCGCCCAGCTCGGACACCGGGGTCTCCTTGCCCTCGCGGATGACCCGGACGTTCCCGAAGTCCGGACCGGACTGGCCCAGCACCCGGTCCACGTCGTCGAGCGTCAGGAGATCCGCGAAGTGCTCGGGGTCGTTCCTCGGGATGTGCAGTGGCCGCCGCTCCCAGTACTCGTCGCGGAACGTCGGAAGGGAGACCGGGTGGAGAAGGCGGGAGAGGCCGAAGGAAGGCCCGTCTTCGGGCTCGGCCCCCACCCGGTCCGTCAGAGAAGTCATCGAGATCTCGTGTCTCCTAACAGAGGTCGGCCGGCTCTGCTGACGCGGTAACCGGCAGCCATGTCTTCCTTGGCGTTCTTGCTGTCCTTCGGGGAGGGGGCGCGCCGGGAGCGCGGCCCCTCCCCGGCCCGTGAGACTTCTCGGGCGGGCTCTGCTCAGGCGAGGTCAGTCGGTGTCGTCGATGAAAAAGTCCTTATGACCGGAGTCGTTGTTGTTGTTGTCGTCCGCGGGCCCGAAGCTGATGTCATCGGGCGTGATGGCCGTTTCCACGTCCGGAGCGCGCACGACGACGATGTCGGCCGGGTCGAGGCTGTGTGTCAAAGGAACTCCCTTCTGAGAGCCGGTGGAATCTCCAGCGTGGGATCCGCAGTGATTGTCCGTCTACAGGAGGGCGTGAAGGCCCAGGTGAGTGGCGGACAACCCGAGGTGGCCGCGGACAACAGAGGGGGAAGAGCGGGATCCGAGGTTGTCCGCGCCGAGCCCGGCCGGACTCCGGACGATCCTGCGAGCAGGCCGGTTGTCGTCCGCCCGGCTGTGCGCGGCGGAGCATCGGCGCGGTACGGGCGGGTCCGGATACGGAGCCTCTACCTACCGCGAACCCCGTCGGCACGGCGTTCGTCCGGGGGAGTCGTCCTCGCCCCGCGCCGGTGATCACCATCCTGCTGGTACGGGGCACCCCGCAGAATGGCTTCGCCCTGTCACCAACGGGACGGGCAGCTTGGTGTCCCGACTGGCCCTTGAGGGCCGCCAATGGGCAAGGTCGCGATCTACAACTGGCGTACTACGCCCGGCTTCCCGCGCGCCGTCCGGCCGAAGCGGTGATCGTGTTCCGGCCGGACGGCGTCCACCGCAGTGTGGCGGCAGCGGAGGCAGCGCGCTCCTGGGTGACGTCGTCTCGTCCGTGGCAGCCGGCCCCAGGGAGGAGATCGTCGCGCTGGTCCTGCCCCGCCGCCCGCGGTGGACGCCTCCTGGCCGGAGACGTCCACCGCGGCGGCGTCGGGTGCCGAACCCGTTTGACAGAGTGTGTTTGTGGCGATCCGTCAGTCGGTCGGCCGGAGTGCCGACACCGATTGTCCTTGCCCCCTACCCGGTGGGCGACGCTGTTCGGCCGCCAAGGGCATCATCGTCGGATCCGCCGGAGAGCCCGTCGCCTGCAAGTGGGGCACCGACACCGCCGCCGGCTGGAAGCCGACCTGCTACTCGGGGGTCTCCTACGCGCCGATCGGCGCCATCACCAACAAGTTCGGGATCTCACTCGCATGAGGCGTACCACCAGAACCCTGTTCACCGCCACCGCCACCGCGGTCGCCGTCGGCATCGGCGCCACCATCACCATGCTCGCCGCCGCCACCACCCACCCCGGCGACGACGAAATCCTCACCCTGGCCTCCCGCA
This sequence comes from Kitasatospora sp. NPDC088861, assembly GCF_044750105.1. Lineage (NCBI taxonomy): Bacteria > Bacillati > Actinomycetota > Actinomycetes > Kitasatosporales > Streptomycetaceae > Kitasatospora > Kitasatospora sp. NPDC088861. Next base: position 5,795 of record NZ_JBIVJF010000053.1, on the reverse strand, counting down.
TGGGCGGCAACACTTACCACGTCTGCAACATCGGCCTCACCGCCGAAGGCCTGGACGCGGACATCATCGGCGACCACCAGAAGGCCAGCCGCGAACTCCAGAAAGCCACCGGACGCCACGTCACCCTCCACACCTGTCACCTCGATCCCGGCATCGAACAAGGCAACCGTGCGCACCCCGGAGCCGACCGCTACGCCCGCACCGTCCGGGGCGACGGTTTCGCCGTCTACATGGTCGACCAGATGCCCGACCACCGGGTGCGCGCGGGCGTCATCGGCGACCAGGCCAGGGCCCAGCATGCCTTCGAGGAGGCCTTCCCTGGCCAGATCGTCGTCCACAACACCCACCAGCCGCTCACCCTGCCCGACCCGCCCCCCGTTGTGCCTTTCGGCGACTTCGTCCGGCAACTCGCCCACGAGCACCACCAGACCGGCCCGGCTCCGTCTGTCACCGTCGACGAGGAGCACCAAGTCGTCTCCGTCACCTGGTCCGGGCCGATGCCCCCCGACGTCCTGCAGATCCTGCGCCGGGCGCCGCAGGACGTCACGGTGTTCGTCAACGGCGTCGCGGTGACGAAGGTCCCGTAAGGCTGAGCTGGACTGCAGCCGCGGCCCGGAGAAGACCCGGGTCTACGGCGGCCTGCGTGTCGTCGACGGACAACAGGTCACCATGACCGTCTCTTCCCGGAACAGTGTCTTCTACCAGTAGTTCCTCCAGCGCCACCGCGAACTTGACCACCGCCTCGTCCTCCGCGGCTGGCATTTCATCGAGCACGCCTACCATGACGCCCTGCGCGGCATCACCAGGCCCGCTCTGCGCACCCGCGCCGTGCGCTACGACCTTGACCGGACCGCAGCAGTCCCTGCTGCGGCTCCCACCTCGACCTCGCGCGCTGCGGCGGCTCGGCGGTGAGCAGCTCGGCGGTGGCCGGGTTCTCCTCGGCGGTCAGCCACAGGTCCGCCACCGCGCCGCGAACCCCGGCCGCCGCCACGCCGGCCAGGACCACCAGCAGCTGCGGGAACGATCGCCAGCGCCGCTCCCACGCCAGGCCCAGGCCGTCCGGGCCCGCCTGCTCCCTCCGCGTTGCCAAGGTCGAGCGCTCCTACGGCTTCACCCGCCCCGCCGGGGCGTAGGGCTACACGACGGGCGGGTGGCCGGGATCCCAACTCCCGTCATCCGTCCGCCAGCGGAGTGGTAAATCCCTCTCAACTAGCGGCCCAATTAAGGGCTTTGGCCTGAACGTGCCTACGTCGCCTCCTCGGCGCCTGCCTACGCTCCCCTCGAACCCCGGCCGCTCCGGCCGTGGGACCGACTCCAGGGGGAACACCCAATGCGTATTCGCCACGCCGTCGCCACGGTCACCCTCGCGACGACCGTCGCGCTCACGATGAGCACCGACGCCTCGGCCGCCCCGGCTCCGCGTCTCGCCTGCGGGGTGAGCGACCAAGGCCTCCCGGGCAACATCTACAACAATGGCGTCTACGTCGGCCAGGTCGAGCAGCAGTACGACAGCTGTAGCCGGACGGCGATCGCCCACTTTCAGTGGTCCGGCGGCTTCCAGGGAAACGGCTCCCAGGTCAAGGTGTACCTGATGGCGAGCAACGGCTACACCGGTCAGGCGACCATCGGGGACCAGAGCAGCAAGGACGTCTACGGCTACGTCAACATCCACGCCACTTCCCCGGACATCTGGACGGCCATCGCGTCGCTCGACCAGATCTGCCCCGCCTACAGCACCCAGCACGACTACTCCAACGGCGCCTCCCTGGCGGGCCCACAGGACAGCAACTGCAGCATCCCCAACCCGTAGCCCGTAGCCAGTAGTCCGCAGTCCACGCTCCCGGGTTTCCCGGCCGGGAAACCCGGGAGCGCGTCGGCACGCGGCGTGGCAGGGTGAGCCCATGACCTCCCTCAGAAAGGGCGATGCCGCGTAGGCCGCCCGGCGTCCTGCGCGCCCAGACGCGGTACGCCCGGGGCTCGCAGCCCCGACCGTTCAGCCAGATCCGGGGCGGGAACTCGGTCCTTACGGGATCACGGTGAGCGTGTGCTCCCAGGCGACATCCAGGTCGACGTCGAGACCACGCTCGCACCGCCGTGGGTACTGGCTTGGCCCGACCGCCGGTCTCAACCGTCCTCCCGCTCAGGTTCAGCGGCCTACTCGCTGGCGTCTCCAGATGCCTGGAGGAGCCCGCGGAACTGGCTGTGCCCTCGGGTCGCTGCGCGGTTGATGATCTCTTCCGCCAACTGGGCCCACTTCGGATCGGCCAGACCGGTGCGCAGCAGAGTGCGGATGTCGGCTTCCCGGTAGCGGGGCGTCTGGTCGTAGGGGCCGAGGGTCATGATCCAGTCTTTGAGGAGGAGCAGGACCTGCTCGGTGTGGGCGTCGGCGGCGCGAGTGAGGTAGGTGAACGTCGTGGAGTCGGTGCGCAGTTAGAAGTGATCTCATTTGGCCTTGTAGGCTGCTCGCGTGACGATCGTGGAGCGCTTGGTGCCGGATGAGCTGTGGGAGCTGTTCCAGTTGGTGGTGCCGGCGGCGCCGAGTCGGCCGCAGGGCGGTGGCCGACGCCGATACGGGGACCGCGAAGTGCTGGCGGCGATCGTGTTCGTGGCCACCTCGGGATGCACCTGGGCGCAACTGCCGCCCTGCTTCGGTCCGTCCGGGCCCACCGCCCATCGCCGCTTCACCGAGTGGAGCAGGGCTCGAGTGTGGGCCAAGCTCCACCGGGTCGCCCTGGACGAGCTCGGCGCGCGGGGCGACTTGGACTGGTCGCGGTGCGCCATCGACTCGGTGAACATGCGGGCTCTGAAAAAGGGGAGTTGACGGGTCCGAATCCTGTCGATCGGGGCAAGTACGGGTCGAAGATCCACTTGCTGACGGAACGTACCGGTTTGCCTCTGTCGCTGGCGATCTCCGGAGCCAACGTCCATGACAGCCAGGCCCTGATCCCGCTCGTCGATGCGATCCCGCCGATCCGCTCGCGGCGCGGACCGAGGCGACGCAGGCCCGGCAAGCCGCACGGCGACAAAGCCTATGACCACCGCTTCATCCGCTCCTACCTGCGACGACGCCAGATCCCCGCCCGCATCGCCCGCCGAGGCGTCGAGTCCTCCCAAAGCCTCGGCCGCCACCGTTGGGTCATCGAGCGCACCGTCGCCTGGCTCGGCGGCTTCCGTCGACTGCACCGCCGCTACGAACGCAAGGCCGACCACTTCGCCGCCTTCGCCAGCATCGCCGCAGCCCTCATTTGCCTCCGGAGGATCCCCAAATGAGATGACTTCTTAGCCGCTGGCGTCCAGCAGGACGTGGAACTGCTGGAGGATCCACTCGTCTGGGAAGCGGCCGCTGGCGGCTAGGGCCGGGAGGGTGTCGATCAGCTCGGTGCGCCCGTCCGGCTCGGTCGCGCTCGTCACGGCGGCCAGACGCCAGGTCCACCACGCCTGCACGCGCGGCAGGGCCTCGTCGGAAAGGCCGGGCCCGCCGGTGCCGAGGAGGGTGGCGAGCTGCTTGAGGACGCTCGTGCTGGAGCCGCGGTAGTAGTCCGGGATTGGGGAGTCGTCGCCGTCTAGGGAGAAGCGACCGCCGAGGTGCAGGCCTAGTGGAGTACGAGCGGGTTCCCGCTGGCTGCTCGCGAGCACCATCGCGGCATCTCAGCAGGTAGGAGCGGGGTTACCGGGGCGTCGCTCGATCGTGTGAGATTCCAGCGGTAACTCGCAGAATCTGTCAGTGTGTCCCGTAATTTGCTGGCTCGTGGCAGATTCCGAAACTCGCGTGCTGACGCTCGTGCGGCCCGCCCCGGACTCGGCCGTCCCGGTCGACCCGGCGGCGGTCTCGGTCGAGTCCGGCCTGGCGGACGTTGTCACGCTCCAGCGGCGGCGCCAGGCCCGGATCTCGGTGCAGGACGAGGAGAGCTTCTTCCTCGACACCCTGTCCGAGTACCAGTGGGCACGCGACGCGGCCGGCCTGGAGCCGAAGACCCTGGACGGGCTGATCAAGCCGGTGATCGAGGTCTGCGAGTACTACGGCACGGTGCCATGGCAGCTCTCATCCCTGGGCCCTGGGCGTCCCGGGTGCCCGGCCGCGCCCGCTCCAGCTCATCGTCGGCACACACCGCTACGCGGCCCAGGCCCGCAAGATCGTGCGCTTTGAGGGCGGCGGGCGCTGGGTGAACTCCGGGTGGAAGCGCAAGCTGAACAGGCAGCGCACGGTCGGGCCCGACCAGTCGGCCGTGCTGGAGCCGCAGGCGTGGGGCCAGATTCCCCTGTTCACCATGGCGCGCACCCTCACTCGCGATACGGCCCGCGCCATCGCCGTCCGGCAGTTGTCCGGCAGTTGTCCGGCTGGGACCGGGCCGAACCGGCGCTGCTGGCGTTGGTGGCCGAGCGCCGCATGAGCAACGCCTGGCGCTGCCAGGTCGCCGAGATGGTCCGGCTCGCCCTGGCGGTGCGCGAGGCCGAAGGCGCCAAGCCCACCTCAGGGCGGCTGCTGAGGGAGCTGCCGAAGTTCGCCGACGTGGTCTGCCTGGTCCTCCTGGGCGCCGGCCTGCTGGCCGACGAGTCCCTTCCCGACCCGCGGCTCGCACCGCGCTCGTGCCGCGACTGCAACACCTGGATGCCCGGGGGCGAGCACGCGGCATTTCGCTGCGACCCGTGCCGGAACTGGAGCAGACGCCGCCACCGGTAGCCGGGACAGTGCGCGCGCTGCCGCCGCGAAGGGCTTGCGCTGGGCGCCGGCCACTGCCGCGCCTGCCACCCTCACCGCGACGACCTGAGCGTGCCTGCCGCCACGCAGTTGGTGATCCACCTGCCTACCGGCCCGGGCGGACCGGGCCCGCAGCCGAAGGCCGGCGAGCACTGGCCGGTGCCCGTGGACGCGACGCCCGCGACGACGCTCTGCCGGGGGCAGGAGGCCCTGTTCACGATGCGCCGCGACTGGTCCCCGGTGCTGGCCCGGCTGCGCAGTCGGCCCTGGGGCGAACTGCCGCTGACCGGTGCGGCCACCGCGCTGGTGGAGGACTTCGCCGAGCTTCGCCGTGACCAGAAGGAGTCGGGCTTCCGCAAGAACATCCGCACCCTCACGATCCTGGCCTACTGGCTCGGAGTCGAGAACGCCTTCCACGAGCGGGACGTCCACGACCTGGCCCGCCTGGACGAGCACCTCGCGGCCAAGCCCGTCTGCCAGTTCCTGCGCGCTCGCGGCCTGCTCGTCGACGATCCCGGGATGCACCGCGACCGCGACCTGGTCTGGATCGAGAGGGTGCTGGCCACACTGCCGCGACCCGTCGCTGAGGAGGTCGGCGCATGGGCGCAGGTGCTGCGCGGCCGGGGTCCCCGGGAGAACGAACCGCGTAGCTGGGAGAGCATCCGCAGCTACCGGGGCTACCTGCGGCCGGTCCTCACCGCGTGGACGGCGGGCGGCATGACGACCCTTCGGGAAGTCACCGCGGACCACCTCCAGGACGCGCTGGACAGCCTCGGCGGTACCGCCCGACGCCAGCTCGCCATCGCACTGCGCAGCCTGTTCCGGGCGCTCAAGCGCGAGCGATTGGTCTTCCGCGACCTGGCCCGCCACCTGCCCGTGGGCGACGTGACCGGCCTTCCACGTCCGGTCCCCTCCGACCTGCTGGCTGGCGTGCTCGACCAGGCCGCCACCCCGTTCGCACGCCTCGCCATCGCCCTGGCCGCCATCCACGCAGTCCCCGCCTCAGAGGGTGTTCGATAGGGGATTCCCCCCAACTGTCCGGCTTTGGTTCTTGCGGCACGGACTCGTTTTCAGGATCTCGTGGCGGCCGGGTCCG
>NZ_JBIVJF010000052.1:0-20507 GCF_044750105.1 Kitasatospora sp. NPDC088861 | reverse complement strand
GAAATGCAGTTCCTCCTCGCAACCTGGGCCGGCGCCTGCCCCACCTGCCACCGCGACATACCCACATCCATACAAACCTGACCAAGCCCTACTAGGCAGTGTCGTCAAAGTGATTTCGTGGCCCCGCATCGCAAGCCAGCGGCCGGTAGAGATTTGCATGAATGCCATTTGGCAGTCGTGCCACTTCTCTACCTTGGGAGCGTCCGTCGACGAACCTGTGGTCTTTCCTCACCAAGCGAGGGCGCATGAAGCGACACACGAACCCGGCCGCTCCGAACACCGGAACCATCGGCATCGTCCAGATATCCGACCTGCACCTCCGGGACGCTCCGGGGCCCGGAGCTTCGTCGGTCACGAACCCGACGACGGGCTCGCCGCCGTCCTCGCGGACGCGAAGCAGGCGATCACGGACGCCGCGCTGGTGGTCGCCACCGGAGACCTGACGGACATCGGCGAGCCGGTCGCGTACGAGCGGATGGGCGAGGTCCTGGACGCACTCCCCACCCCGGTCTACTGCCTCGCCGGCAACCACGACCGGCAGGACACACTGCAGGCCTGCCTGCCCCGCCCCAACGTCCACGTGGAGCCCGCTGTCCGGCTCGGGAACTGGCTGATGTTGTTCCTCGACACCAACGCGCACGGCCGCGAGGCCGCCGCCGACGGCACCTACCGCGACCGCGACGACCGGGTGCACGCGGCCCGCCCAGCCCGGCCTCACCCCGGTCGAGGAGGAACGCGCCCGAGCGATCCTGGCCACCACCCGGGCGGAACACGTCTTCGTGTGGCTGCACCAGCCGCCGCTGCTCCAGACCGCCCCGGACGTCCAGAGCTACCGCGAACTCACCGCACTGATGAGCGACTTCCCCAAGATTCGCGCGATCGGCGCCGGCCACCTGCACGGTGACCTGTCCGGCGAGTTCGAGGGGCGCCCCGTGTACGTGTGCCCGTCGACCTTCTTCAGCATCGACCACCTGAACCGGACCTTCCAGGGCCCCGGCTACCGCACCTACACCCTGCATCCCGACGGTCGCGTCGACAGCGAGGTCCACACCGTGTCCGGCGGGATCACCGACACCATGCGTGCCGCGCCGCTCCCCGTCTTCCTCGCCGACCTGCTGGCGGGCCGGATCACCGGAGAGGAACTCCAGGCCCTGAGCGACGCCGAGTTCGAGGAACGCTTCGGCGAACCGCGCCCGATGCGCCGGCCGTAAGCCCGTACAGCACCGAACCGCGGTAGGCCGCACCTCCGCATCACGCGCTCCCTGGTCGAGGCCTTTGGCTGCGGGCCCGCCCCGGCCGGCATCTCCTGTCCACCCCGTCTCCGCGCGGCGCGTCGGACAGGTCGCCTTCCCCGGCGGCTACGACTACGGCCTGAGATAGGGCCTGCCTCGCCAGCAGAGCCCGCCCCGGGACGGCCGGCACCCCGTGCCGACCGCCCGGGGTGCCGGTCCAAGCCGGGGGCGGGGCCGGATCTGCGCCTTGCAAGTCTCGATGCCGTGGAGCGACGCCACTTTTCTATGGTTGGTCGCGACGGCAGCCGAACGGGCACGCCTCCGAGGAGACCGAGGAACCATAAAACGGCACAAGCACGTTCTGACAGCGGCCATCTGCACCGTCCCCCTCGCACTCACCGCCGGCGCCTGCTCGGCCTCCGACGACCCGGTGTCCGACGGCTCCGCCCAGGCCGCCCCGGCCGCCGACGGCCCGGCGACCGACGGCGGCACACTCAGAGTCGGCCTGGACCACCCGTTCGCCAAGCTCGACCCGGCCGACGGCACACTGACCTCGCTCCCCGTGCTGGTCCTCGCCAACGCGCTGTACGACCCGCTGATGGTCACCGGCGACAACGGCGCCGTGAAGCCGTATCTGGCCAAGGCCTTCACCTCCAACGCGGACGCCACTGCCTGGACCCTGGAGCTGCGCGAAGGCGTGAAGTTCAGCGACGGCAAGCCGCTGGACGCCCAGGCCGTGGCCGACCACGTCAACCGGCTGGCCAAGCCGGAGAGCAAGTGCTCCTGCGCCACCGACGCCGCCACCATCGGCGGCATGACAGTGAACAGCCCGACCAGCGTCGTCTTCACCCTCAAGACTCCGAACGCGGCCTTCCCCAACCTGTTCACCCGCTCCCTCGGCTACGTCTTCCAGGCCCCAGCCGGCGACGCACCCGCAGTCGGCTCCGGCCCGTCCACCGTGGAGAGCGTCCAGCCGGGCGTCTCGGTGACCGTCGCCCGCAACCCCTCCTACTGGGGCGACAAGGGCCACGCCGACAAGCTCGTCTACCGGGTGCTGCCCGACGCCGACAGCCGCTACCAGTCGCTGCGCTCCGGCCACACCGACCTGATCTGAGCCGAGACGCCCGCCCAGCTCAAGCAGGCCCCCGCAGACGGACTGCGCGTCGCCACCGGCCCCAGCTCCACCTCCACCATCCTGGCGACTCCTACGCCGCGGGCACCGGTTCGTCGTGGACAGCTATCTCGACGACACCTGCCACCGCAGCGCGGCCGCCTACCCCTCCCTGTTCGCCCAGCAGACGGCACCGGCCTCATTCAGCTTCCAGGCGTGCGGCGGAGCCGTCACCACCGACGTCCCGGCCACCCAGCTCGCCCCGCTCAGCCCGACCACCACCCTGGTCAGCTTGACCGTCGGCGGCAACGACGTCGACTTCAAGGACGTCATGCGGAGCTGCCAGTTCGGCGGCGACAACACCTGCGTCGGCGCCGTCGACACGGCCGAACAGACCGCCCGCACTCAGCTGCCGGCCCGCCTCGACGCCGTGTACAGCGCGGTACGGGAGCGTGCGTCCGGTGCCCGTGTCGTGGTCACCGGCTACCCGCGGTTCTTCAACCCGGCCAGCCCCAGCCTCTGCGCCGGTATGGGCGCCACCAAGCGTGCCGCGCTCAACCGAGGGGCCGACACGCTCAACAGCGTCATCGAGGGCGAGGTCGCCAAGTGCGCCGGATTCGTCTACCAGGACGTGGCCACCCCGTTCGCCGGCCACGAGCTCTGCGACGCGGCTCCGTTCCTCAACGGCCTCATTCTCAATTCCGGCTCGTACCACCCCAACGCCGCCGGCCAGGCAAACGGCTATCTTCCCGCTCTGCGCGCCGACCTCTGAACACCCACACCTGCCGGCGCCACCCGCCCCTCCCTCTGGCCCGCCCCACGAACCCCGCCTGACTAGCAACGACGCTTCCGGCCTCTCGCATGCTCGGAGGGCTGGAAGCGTTCCCAAGCAGCAATACGGCTGGTCAACCCGACATAGTGTCGCGTTGACCAGCCACATTGGGTCGGTTGACCGTGATCGGCACCGGAGTAGTCACTTCCATGAACCCCGCCAAGCGAGTCTGCTCTCGTGCGTCCATCCCCGCCGCTGAAGGCCTTCCGCCCGCGGCGGGGAGCGGCCGATGCCTCGCGGAATCGCCTACGGCTTGGTCAACCGCCGGTGCCACCAGGGGCAGCTCGGCAAGTCCCACCAAGGGCTGGTCAACCATCGGGACGCATACGGATCCGGCAAGGTGCGACGCTCGAACTCTGCGTCGAGCCTGGCCACGATCTGGCTCAGTTCACGGCGTGCAGCCGACGGCAGTGCATCGAGCATGGCTTGCACATTGTCCCGGCCCCCAAGCACATCGTGGCACGGGCAATCCGCCAACGGCACGTAGAGCCAGCGGCCGGGCTGGCGCAGGAACCGCTCGTACTGGCCGAGCGCCGAGCAGGAACAGCACGGTCACGCTGTCCAGACGCTCGAGTGCGTCGTGCCCGGGCCCCAGGTGTCGGGCGGCGCGGAGCAGCAGGGCGAGGGCGGCGGGTGCGGTGGCCGGGACCAGGGCGGCGAGACACAGGGACGTGCCCGTCACCAGGATGGCGGCGCTGTAGAGGAGGGCGGCGGTGCTCGGCGGGACGGCCTCCGGGGCCGGCACCCGGCGCCGCCTTCTCCACGTGCCCTGCCGATCCCCGGCAGGCAAGGCCCCGCACCCGGCGCACTCGAACGAAGACCTTGCCTGTCGCGTACAGCTACGGCCGCCCGGTCAGGACCAGGCCTGGCGGCCACCGGCGTGAACCGGACTCATCAACCACCGCTCTTGCGGCGGAAGTTGCGCTTGCCGCCCACCGCGCCGTGAGCGCCGTGGATCTTCGAGTCGCCACTCGGGCCGCCGGCCGCGCTATCGGACTTGGCGCCGTGCTTGCGCTCCAGAGCGGCGAGGAACCGGGCCTTGACGTCGTCCTGGGTGGCTGGCGCGGGGGCCTCGGCAGCCTCCGTGGCCTCCGGGCTCTCGGTGTTCTCCGGGTTCTCAGATGACTTCACGTCGCTGCTCATGTAGAACCTCTTCCTTGAGGGATGGTGGCGGTTGTTGACTTCACGCACACCATGTCATGCCCAAGCGCCCCACCTGCGGGTGGGTACCGATCCTGTACGGACAGAACCTGCGGTCGAGTGACGGTCGGGATGGCGGGGACCTCACCGGCCAGGGCGTCGAGATCGCCGAGTTGCTCGGGTCGGATGACGGCGCCGTCCAGCAGCTCGGTGGTCAGCCGCTCCTGGCCGCGGGCCATCGCCTCGGTGCAGCCGTCCTCGATCAGTCGCCGTAGCAGGCCGATGACGCCGCCGGTGCGGCGGAACAGGTACTCGGGCATGGCGCCGCAGGTGAGCATCCCCGGCTGGGCGCGAAGGAGGCACAGCTGATCCTCGATCCCGGCCAGGTGGTCGACGAGCGCGCGGATCTTGGCGGGGGTCGTGTACGCGAACGGATCGAGGTCGACGAGGTCGAAGCGGCGCTCGGTCTGGGTGGCGGCCGCAGGTTGTGGCTTCGGCCGCGCCGGATGTCGGGGACGATCAGCTGACTCGTGGCGGGGTCGATGGGCGACCGGGGCGAACGCGTCGCGGGTGCCGGGCATGGGCTCGGTGTGCGGGGCGAGCTGGCGGTGGACCTCGCGTCACAGGAACGGCCTGCTGCGGCAGTACTTCCCGAAGGGCACCGACCTGTCGGTCCACACCCCCGAACGGCTGGCCGCCGTCGCCGACCAGCTCAACCGCCGCCCACGCAAAACGCTCGGCTGGGAAACCCCAGCCGAGCGTCTGGCTAAACTCATCGCGGCCTAGACAACCGACCACGTGTTGCAACGACCGTTAGGAACCGCCAGGTATGGGGGCGGGCCTTCGATTTCACCGGACGCCGTCAGCGGCGCGATCGGTCAGGATCCGGCGTCAGAAGCACTTGATCCTGCCGCAGTTGGGAACGGAGATCTTGTGCTGGGTGCCGGCCCTCCACTCCAGGTGCGGGATCAAGCCGATCCAGGTGAGCAGCCCGCCCAGTCCGATCTGGGCCAGGTTCTGGTCGGTCCACCAGATCGAGAGCGTTCCCGACTGGTTGATCTCCAGCCAGGCGTTGGTGTAGCCGGCGGTGCCGGAGGACCAGCAGGCCTGGTTGCCGACGCCGTAGACGACGAAGTTGCCGTCCGTCTGCATGGTCGCCCGGGTGCCGCAGCCGGCACTGCCCGGAGCGCTCCACTCCTTCACCCGGCGCTCCTGCCCGAGTTCGTTGACCTCCGTGTACCAGAGCGCCAGTTCACCGTTGTCCTCCATCTTCAGGACGGTCCACTGGTCCGGGTTCCCGGTGGCCTCGAAGGTCTGGCCGCGGCAGATGGTGAAGTTCCTCCACATCCAGGAGCCCTGGCGCTCCGCGCCGGGGGACTGGAGGGCGCAGTCGGAGGACGGCTGGCCACCACCACCGGTGTTGCCGCCTCCGCCACCGCCTCCGCCACCGGTGTTGCCGCCGCCTCCTCCGGAGCCGTCGCACCGCCACACCCCGAGCTGCTCACCGGCGTTGTTGGCGGTGAGGCAGCCACCGTCGGTGGCGCTGACGATCCAGTACCAGCCGTTGCCCGCGTCGCGGAAGGACCAGCGCTGGTTGGCGTTCCCCTGCTGGTTCTGCGTCAGGTGGGTGCGGTGGACGCCGGGGTTGTGGTCCATCACCATGCCCTGGCCCGGCGCGGCCTTGCCGTCCGTGAGGAGGGTCTCGACGATCCACTGGCCGTTGCCCGCGTCCCAGAACGCCCACCGCTGGGCGGCGTTGCCGTTGCCGCCCAGTGCCTTGATGGAGGTGCCGGAGGCGGTGTTGGCGCCGTCGAGGTCGGCGACCAGCCCGTTGTTGTTCGACCGGAGCGTGGCGACCTGGCTGCTGCCGATGTTCGGACCGACCACCGGACCGCCGGGCGACCCGCCGGAGGATCCGCCGCCGGGCTGCGGCTGCGGCTGCGGCTGCGGCTGCGGCTGCGGCTGCGGCTGGGGAGCGGACGGCCCCTGGGCCACGTTGTCGAGGCGCCACTTCTGGCGGTCGCTGCCGTCGCAGGGGCTGATGGCGAGGGCTTCGCCGGGGTTGTTGGCGGTGAGGCAGTTGTTGTCGGTGTCGCTGGTGATCCAGAACCAGCCGTTGCTCGCGTCCCGGAACGCCCAGTGCTGGTTGGCGTTGCCGTCCATGGTCCGGATCAGGTGAGTGCGGTGGTTGCCCGGGTCGTGGTCCATGACCATGCCCTGGCCCGCCGCCGTCTTCCCGTCGGTGAGCAGGGTCTCGATGATCCACCGCCCGTTCGCGGTGGCCCAGAACACCCAGCGTTGCGCGTCGTTGCCGTTCGCGCCGAGCGCCTTGATCGACGTACCGGAGTTGGTGGTGCCGCCGTCCAGGTCCGCCACCATCCCGTTGTTCCCGGAGACGAGGGTGGAGACCTGCCCGGCTCCGACGCCGGGGTTGACCACCGGGCCGGTGCCCGGCTTCGGCGCCGGCTGCTGGGGCGCGCGGGGCGGGACGCTGCCCAGGCCCCAGCGCTGCGAGTCGGTCGCGTTGCAGTCCCAGATCTGCAGGGCGGTGCCGTTCGCGGAGTTGCCGTCGGTGACGTCCAGGCACCTGCCCGAGGCGGGGTTGACGAGTGAACTGTTGTCGCCCTGCTGCCAGTTCTGGGCAGGGGTGCCGTTGCAGGTGTACAGGCCGACCCGGGTGCCGCGGTTGGTGAGGCCCCCGGCCACGTCCAGGCACTTGTCGAACGCCTTCAGGGTGAAGACGCCGCTGCTCGCGGACGGCGTCCAGCGCTGGGAGCGGGTGTTGTTGCAGTCGTACAGGTCGATCGGGGTCTTGTCGGCCGTGTTGCCTCCGGTGACGTCCAGGCACTTGCCCGGGAACGCCGAGTAGACGGGCACCGAGCCGGCGTCACCGCCGCCGTCACTGCCGGTGGGGCCGGTCAGGCGGAACTTCTGGCGGTCGGAGCCGTCGCAGGTGCCGACCGTCAGCGGCTGGCCGGACGCGGACAGGGTCAGGCAGCCGCCGCCGTCACCGTTGGTGATCGTCGACCAGCCGTTCCCGGCGTCGGCGAACTTCCAGAGCTGGTTCGTCCGGTCCGCCGCCACCGCCTGGAACTCGGTGCGGTGGGAGGCGGTGTCCTGCCCGAGGACCAGCCGCTCCTCCGGGCGGTTGCCGCCGTAGGTGAGCCGGGACTCGATCAGCCAGTTGCCGTTGCCCCGGTCCCAGAACGCCCAGCGCTGGGAGTCGGTCGAGTTGGGTTGCCACGCCTGGACGGGCGTGCCCACGGCGGGCACGCCGCCGCGTACGTCCGGCACCAGTTGGGCGTCGGCGGCGGAGACGATGCTGATCCCCTGGGTCGGCTCCGGCCGCGTACCGCCGCCGGGTCCGCTGGGCCAGCTCGGCCCGCCGGGGGTGCCTCCCCAGGAGGGCAGGCTGGGCAGCGGCGGGAAGCCGGGCAGGCCGATGGCGGGGAGGGCGGGCACGGACGGGCCGCCGCCGGGTGTGCCACCGCCACCGGGGTTGGGATCGCCGGGGCCGGGCGGGGCGTCGTCGTCGGCGGCCGGTTGGTTGGTGTCCGCCGGCTCGCACTTGTTCGGCTGTTCCGGGGCCTTGGGCGGATTGGCGGACGCGGCGGGGTCGTTCGGGAAGCCCGAGGTGGTCGGCCACGGCACGTTCGGTAGACCGGGCAGCGACGGCCACGGGATCGTCGGGAAGCCCGGGATCGACGGCCAGCTCCAGGAGGGCTGGTCCGGCAGCTGGGGCCACGGGACGGACGGGAACGACGGCGCGCCCGGCCACGTGACGGTGGGCATGGCGGGGTGGCCGGGGAACGGAACGGTCGGATTGCCGGGGACGGAGGGCCACTTGACCTGCGGGAACCCGGGGACGGTCGGCCAGGCGAGGCCCGGGTGGTCCGGGATCGCCGGGTCGGTGACCGCCGGGAGGCCGGGGACCAGGGCGGTGCCGTCGTCGTTCCCGTTGCCGGGCAGTGGCAGCACCGGCCACGGGACGTCGGCGTGTCCGGGCATCGTGGGCCAGGGGACGGTCGGGAAACCCGGCACGGAAGGCCAGGTGGCCTCGGGGTGGCCGCCGATCGTCGGCCACGGCAGGCTCGGCACGGTCGGGAACCCGGGCCAGCGGATCTCCGGCAGATCGGGGTGGCCGGGCATGGGGATGTTCGGGTAGCCGGGGACGGACGGCCAGGCGATGGCCGGATGCGCGGGCAGGGACGGCCAGGTCAGCTCGGGGTGGTCCGCCACGGTCGGCCACGGAGTGTCCGGGAATCCCGGAACGGCGTGACCGGGCCCGTAGCAGGGCATGGACAGCCGCCACCGCTGCCGGTCGGACCCGTCGCAGTCCTTCGTGGCCAGGCCGGCCCCGTCCGTCGAGGCGGTGAGGCAGGCCCCGGTGGACGCGGCGGTGATCTGGTACCAGCCGTCCACGTCGGCCGGGGCGAACCGCCAGCGCTGGCCCGGACTGCCGTCGGGCTTTCCGGTGGCGTCGTTCTCGATCGGGCGGATCGCCACCTGGTCGCCGTACGTGGGGAGGCCGAGCACGCTGCCCTGCCCTGCGGCGGTGGTGCCGTTGGTCAGTCCGGTCTCGATCACCCAGGTGTCGTCGGACTTCTGCCAGGTCGCCCAGTTCTGCTGCGGGGCACAGGCGGGTGCGGCCGCGCGCACCCCCGTGCCGGCGGCCGGTGAACCGCCCGTCACGTCGGCGACCAGGTTGCCGGAGGCCGAGGTGAGGACCGAGGTCCTGCCGTGCTGTGGTGCCGACGGGTCGGCGCTCGCGGGTGTCTGCGCGGTGGTGGTGTCGGCCGCGGTGGTGGCGGCGGCCGGTACGGCCGCGACGCGGGGGAGCGGCGGAAGGCCCTGCGGACAGTGGTCCCGCCCGTTCTGACGGTCCTGGGGATTCGGTTCCAGCCGGAACCCGACGGGCAGGTGGTCGGACTGGGTGTCGTTGAAGTATCCCTGGACGAAGCCGGTGTACTCCTGGGCTATGCCCGTCGGGTCACTCGCGACCATGTAGTCCAGTTCGCGTTCCCGTACCGGGCTTGTCGGCCGGGTGTCCTGACGGCTCCTTATCGCGCGCTACCCGGGGTGCGCCGCGAGCGCCCCGGCCAGAGTCGCCGGCTTGCGGTTGAAATCGCCCATGACCGCCCACTTCTGCCCCGGCCTCGCCGCGTCGACCGCCGTGAGCTGGTCGACGGCATCGTCGCCACCGTCCGTGAGCATGTGCGCGCTGTAGAACCAGGTGTCACCGAGCTTGAGCCCCAGCATGGGCTTCGGATACTTGCCGGGAACGTCGAAGTCGTCCCGCCAGCCGATGACGTCGACCTGCCCCTGCCCGTCGCGGACGTCCAGGTTCGCGTGGGTCATGAACGCGATGTTCGTGCCGGTGCTGTTGGTGTTGAGGTAGTAGATGTAGACGGTGTCCGCGTCCGGGGCGGGACGGCCCGTGACCGTCCACTCGTGCTTGTACACGGAGTACGTGTTGTTCTTCGCCCCTCCGGATCGCCTGAAGGTCCCGATGTCGACCGGGTCGTTGGGCACCGGCGAGTAGAGGTCGTAGCCCCTCGGTGCGGTGACGGTGTCCGGCACCTCCTGGAGGGCCACCGCCTCGCGCCCCGGGAGGAGGTAGGTCAGCGCGATCTGCCAGTTCTTCTTCTTCCGCTGCATGTTCCAGGTCGCCACCGAGTGGTCGGCCACTGCGGCGGACGCCGACGAGGTGAGCACCGGGAGGAACTGCACCAGCGTGGCGAGCAGGGCCAGGATCAGTACGCCCGTCACACCCGATGCCCGAGGCCGAGTGAGGAACGGTGGTTTCACCGGGTTTCGTACCGGCCGTGGTGGGCTGTGGTGCTCGAGCATGCCGTCCTCACATCGCGGGAACTGGACCGGCTCCCGCGGGACGCCGTTCGCCGACCGGCATCGAACCAGGCGGAGATATACGCGGCATAAACGGCCGAACGACGGCGCGCCGGGGCGTGTGAGGGTGCGTCGGAGAATCGAGGGGCTCCGGGGCCTGCGGCGCCGCAACCCACGAAGGCCCGCCCGCAGTTCCAGGACTGATGTCCAGGTGGTGGCCCGTGCCCCGCGAGGGCACGGGCCACTGCGGTCAGGCCCGCTAGCGGCGGTCCTCCTCGACCGAGCCACGTAGACCACTGCCGTCCCGGACATCCGGGATGATCCGTCGGCGGCAGCGGACCTACCTCGGGTAGGGTGCGGGATCGGCTGCAATGCGTAACGGGGACCCTTCGCAGCACTTCGCCCCGCCGAGCAACCGCTCGACGGGGCGAAGTAGTCAGGCCCCCGGATTAACCAACTGCGTCCGATTCGAGCGCGAGGGGCCTCGGCCTGTCGCCAGTCGGTCTGCGCTCCCCCCGTGGTCATCACACTGTCGTACAGCGCGGCACCGGGGCCGTACAGCGGACGGCGCGCGGCCGTGCGGCTGAACGGAGCCGACCGTTCCCGTGTCAGGTTCCCGAGGCCAGCGCGCCGACCCGCAGTTGCGCGAGCAGCGGCAGCACGTTCTCCTGGTCGCCGTCGGCGGTGAGGACGAGGAGTGCGCTGATCAGCACGTGGGCCATGTCGTCGATCGTCTGCAGGTCCGCCGGGCGCTCGGACCACAGGCGCTGTGTCTGGGCGAGGAGTTTGGCCATTCGGGTGCCGGTGTCGGTCCGCATGCGGGTGACGGCGTCGTCCAGTTGGTCGGCGGGCAGGCCGTCGTGGACGCCGTGGGCGGCGGCGAGCAGGGTCTGGAGGGCCATGTCGGCGTAGTCGGCGATGGCGGCCTGTAGGGGTTTTTCTCCGGGGCTGCCGGCGGCCAGGCTCCCTACGGAGCCAACATCCACAGCCACGACCCGGACACCTGGAGCGTCGTGGCCTGGGCCCAAGTCAGCAACGGCGGTTTCTGCGGTGTGTCGGGCCCGGGCGACTGGCACACCTACACCACCGGAGGCACCTCCGGCACGCAGACGCCCGGCGGCGGCTGATTCGGGTCGGTGCGTCAACGGCCACCCCGGCTGGAGCGACCACCTGACGTAGCGGCCTGGCCTCGAGTGAACACCGGCCCCGACGCGAGGAGGCCCCGGCCCCGGGCACCGTAGCCGTCCGGGGCCGCACCCAGGGAAGCGGCCTTGTCAGCCGTCCTCGTAGTCCCCTTCAGCGGCCAGGCGCCGGTCCAGGTCACCAACCCACTCCTGCGCCCACGTCCGCAGGCCGGCGATCGCGTCGCCGTCGAGGCCGTACGCGGCGAACTCTGCGTCGTCGATCCAGTCCGCGTCGGCCAGGCGGTCACGCAGTTCGGCCAGGTCGAAGGTGTCGCGGGCGTGGCGGCGTCCGAGGTCTTCCAGGTCCCGGTGGCTGAACCAGCGGGCGGCGGCCTGGACGTCGATCAGGTCACGGGCGTAGCCGCGGTCGGCGAGGGCGCGCATCTTGGTGCCGACGACGACGTCGACGCGCAGGACGGGGCCGAACTCCAGTTGGACGGCGGGCTTCCAGAGGTGTTCCTTGAGGACGTCGACCTCGCAGCTCTCGCCGGTCTCGGGGTCGGTGACGACCAGGCGGCCCGACAGGGGGACGACCTCGACCTCGTGGACCTGCCATCCCCGCTCGGTCAGGCCTGCGGTGAGTGCTTCGGCGATCTCTTTCATCGCGGCCGGGTGCTCGGTCGCGACGTCCAGGTCCTGGCTGAGCCGGTCGGCCAGTCCGTGGGCCTGGACGGCGTAGCCGTCGGTCAGCACAAGCTGGTAGGGGGCGCCGACGGCGAGGACGTCGGCCAGTAGGCGCCGGTGGAGCGGGGTCAGTCTCACGCCGCGGCGGGGCGGGCTGCGATCGCGAGCTCGGTGAAGGCGGTCTCCCACACCGTGCGGACGGCGGGGCCGACCAGTGTCCTCAGCACCGGCCACTGTGCCACGAGGAGGCCGGCGTCCAGGAGCTGTGGAAGGTCCTCTCGCATGCCCTCGTTCAGCACGATCCGGTACAGGCCCATTCGCTGCCGCGGCTGTTCCAGGTCGAATTGCGAAGGCCCGACCATGCGAGGTGCAGCGGAAGCTCCACCCGGCCGGCCGTCGGCCCTTCCAGTTCCCCGAGGGAGCGCGGAAGGCGGGCGGCCGGTTGCCCGGAACGGCTGTCGGCGGAAGCAAGCGGCGTCATGCAGACGATTTTCCCCCTCCTTCCCGGCCGGTCTGCGGGCACCCGGGCATGGGACTACTGATACCAGGCGTCTCCACCCTCGGCGAGTGAGCGTCCAA
The DNA here is from genome assembly GCF_044750105.1 of Kitasatospora sp. NPDC088861. Lineage (NCBI taxonomy): Bacteria > Bacillati > Actinomycetota > Actinomycetes > Kitasatosporales > Streptomycetaceae > Kitasatospora > Kitasatospora sp. NPDC088861. The sequence goes on along the minus strand of NZ_JBIVJF010000052.1, from coordinate 7,958 downwards.
GGTAGTCCCGCAGGTCACGGGCCGCCCAACGGCGGCTGTCGGTCTCGTGCTCCCAGACGAAGACGTCCGGCCTCCGTGGCGTCCGCACGAAGGCGAACTGGTCGCCGCCACCGTTGTCCCCGAAGAACAGAAGAGCGTCGAACGGCATGTACAGCTGGGCGAAGGAGCCGTCCGACCGGAAGTAGATGTTCTGCTCGACGATCTGCTCGATGCTCCAGACGGTGTCCACGCCGGTCTGCCCGACGATCCCGTTGCTCTCCAGCAACAACTGCTTTAGCCCGGCCGGCAGCTCCTCCCCGAGCTTCCGCTCCGCCTCGGCGAGGACTGCCTCGTCGGTGGGATCCCTGAAATCGGCGTCGGGGAACACGTCACGGGCGACTTGTCTCCACATGACCGGAAGCGTAGCTATCCCGGACGACAAGCTCACGCGGGACGAACCGCGCTCAGCGACAACCCGATGTGGGACGCCACCCCTGGCTCGTCACCGGAACGACAACCTTGGATAGATTCGCGACCGCTTCGAGGCGGCTCGGCCTTGGTCCGGTTTATGAAACCTGCGCAGGTCAGAGCTGTGTGGAATGGTCGGAGCGGGTCAAATCTGCCGGTCCGGGTCGGAGAAGGTCAGGCCGGCGGCGAGCGGGCGCCGCGCCGGGGCGGGCGCTGGCGCGGTCTCGCCAGGCGGCTGGCGGAAGTCCGCGCCCTGCTCCACTGGCAGCAGCTGGCGCCCGCCGGACTGGGCAGGCGCGGGAGCGTCGGCGGCGGGCTCGGAGAATGCGGGCAGCCCGAGGCTGCGGCGGTTGGCGGTCATGATGACAGTCTCGCAGGACCAGCCAACTCCCGGACGCAGCCGGTGGAGATCGGGAGTGACCATGGCGGGCGCGGCCCTGCGACCGGCCGGCACCCGATACCGTGGTGCCGAGAGGCAGAGGCAGGAGGAACCCGATGAGCCTCCAACCCATGTACCACCACCACCCACCGCAGCCCCGAGTGCCGCGCATCCCCGACGGCATCACCGCCGCCCTGCAGGGCGGGCGCCGGATTGAGTTCTACCGCGAACTCGGCCAGGCCCCCATCGACCAGGCCGAGCAGGTCCTCAACCGCTGGTGGTGCGAGGCCGAAATGGACACCGACCCCGACCAGGACCGCATCATCGCCGCCGCCCGCAACGCCACCCTGCCCACCACCACCATGGCCGACGTCCTACGGCTGCGCCGTGAGCGGGGCGGGGACCTGCCGGGTGAGTGACGAAGAGCCGGACGGCCTGTGGCCGGTCCTGCCGTCCGAAGCCGTCCAGGACGCCCTGTCCGATCCCGGCCTGCCGGTCGACCTGTTCTCCGCGATCGTCGCGATCGCCGAGAACCCATGGCTGCCGGAGAGCAGCGCCCGCGACAGCGCCGGCGACTGGCGTCGACTCCCGATCCCCCACGGACGCGGCCTGGCCGAGTACGTCATCGACACTCACAGCCACCTCGTACACCTCACCCGCATCATTCCCCTCTGACGGGCCGCCGCCTCGCCGCCCGAACCTGCCTCGCGCCGATCGCTGGCGCGGACGGCCGAGAGGCCGCCGGATTCCTGGTCACGGCCGTGAGGCAGGAGCCAGAAGACGCGCGGACGGGGCTGCTGTCCGAGGCGCGCGTTAACCTGCCAGGGCCCCAAGAAGGCACTGGAGGCCGTCACCCCGCGGGGTGGCGGCCTCCAGGCCTTCAGTCCAGGGATTGCCCTGGCAGGCGCAGGGACTCGGAGGAGGTTCTGCTCTCCGGTTCCGCCGCCGGATTCAGCGGGCCGACGCGGTGGAGACAGCGGCGCGAACCCGCACGACGGTAGTCTCCGGGCGGCACACCGGATCGGGCCTCAGTGGGCGTTTAGTGTGGGCTAATTGCACCTTATGCCCTAGTAGGTTCCTCGCCAGGTTGGTGTGCTTTCGTCCGCTATGCGCTTGGTGAGGTTGTCGATCGAGGCGACGTGGATCATGGCCTCGGAGCTGGCCGGGAGGGTTTCGTAGTCGCGGGCGAGGCGCCGCCGCAGCATGATCCACCCGAGACTCCGTTCGACCACCCACCGCCTTTTCGCAACATGGAATCCAGGGATGTCGGACTTCCGGTGGACGACTTCGACGTCGATTCCGAGGCCGGCTCCATGCTCGACCATGGCGTTCTTGAAGCCGGTGTCGACCCAACTCTTGGAGATGCTCGGACAGGTCTTCTTGGCCTGATCAAGGAGCTGTATTCCCACGGCGTTCTCGGACAGGCTCGCGGCAGTGACGACCACGGCGAGGATCAGGCCGATCGTGTCAGTGAGGATCCCCCGCTTCCGACCGACGATCTTCTTCGCGGCGTCGGTTCCCTGGCTGGTCACGGGCACATTGGCGGAGGTCTTCACACTCTGGGTGTCGATCACCGAGGCAGTCGGCTCGGGCTTGCGGCCTTCCTTCACCCGGGCCAGTCCGGTGAGACCGTAGTTCAGCTGGGCGAAGATTCCCTCGTCGCGCCACGCGGCATAGTAGGCGTAGACGGTGCCGTGGTTGGGGAAGTCGTGTGGAAGGTATTTCCAGGGGATTCCGGTTCGGTTGACGTAGAGGATCGCGTTGAAGACGTCGCGCAGGTCGACTTTCGCCGGCTGTCCGGTGGGCCTGCGGTCGAGCCGGGCCTTTCTCCAGGCCGTCAGAGTCGGCTCTATCAGGGCCCATCGGGTGTCGGACAGGTCGCTGGGGTACGGCGTGCCCTGAGCCATGACACAGCGTCAGCAGCAACAAGCCGGAGGATGCCGTTCCGCTGCTGATCGGGCGATTCCATGACGTCTACAGACCAGACGGACTTCGAGCAGCTGGAAGCCGTCCGCACGGCCAACGCCGCGCTGCGCCCGTGCTGGACGTGCCGGGGCTCGATCGGCGGGAAGGAGGGCTCGAAGCTGGAGCTGCGGGAGAAGGCCGGCCCCGACCGGCTGGAGCGCCCGGGGTGCGTGCAGGCCCGCACCGCAAAGGACCTGGGTCTGTTGGTGCTGCCCGCTCCGAACAAGCGGGAGCTGGTGACCGCGTTGGTGTCCGCTCCGGACGATCCGTGGCGGGAGGTGCGGGTTTTGCACGTCAGGCTCTATCCGGTTCGGGACCGTGGGGTGTGACTGCTGCTGCCCTCACCTGCGCCGTGGGTCCGTGCATGGCGCGTCCCGTCGCCTGGTCGTGCCTGCCCAGTCTCACTGATCATGGCGGTGGCGCTCGTGCTGGGCTGAGGCTCGTGTCGAGCGGCACCAAAGAGTGCAGTACCGCAGGGAACAGTGCAGTAGGTAGTTCAGTGCCGCGCGGAAGAGTGCAGTCGGCTGGACTTTCGCCAACGTCTCCGCTGGTCAACGGACTTTCCGCCTCATCAGCGGACCGCCCGTCCGCCAGCGCGGGTCGAACCTTGCTCATCGGCTTGCGCCCTTCCGCGCGGTCGACGGCACCCGGCCCACCGCACGAAACAGTGCAGTCCGCAGGTCAGCGGGCTGCCGACTGCACTCTTCCGCGCCGCTCAACAGCTCGCCAGGTTTCATGAGACGGATCGGGGATGCCAAGCTCAGGGATCATGGCATTTCTTGACTGGCGCCATCGGTGTCGTCCCCGGGTGAGTTTGACCGCATCCCGTTTGGGGCACGACGTGCTCTCACGCGCGGTTGTCGCGCTCACGTGGGAGGCACGTGTCCGACGGCGGTTCCCACACGAGTCCTTCCGCCTCCAAACTGTCGATGATCCACTTCCGGCCAGTCTCCCCTGCCACTGCCCAGGTGTATTCCATACAGCGGCGCCGCTTCCGGCGGAGCCTCCACAGCCTCGTTCGCCCACGAGGCCCTGCCAGGTTGTGCACGAGGTCGGCAAGCCACCCGATGCAGACGACATAGTCATCGCCCATCCACTGGTAGAAGGGCTGTCGCCGCCGGGCCATAGCGCGAATCTGAATCACAGCGAGGTACGTCAGGGCCGCAGCGGCCTCGTCATCATCTACCGCCTTCATAGCGAGTCCCCTCTCCTCCAAGCCGCCGAGTCCCACCCTGCCAAACTCCAGTGGCAGGAAACTACCGGTCGTCAACGCTCAGTGGCGAACGGTCAGGGTCCAGTGACGCCGGACAGAGTGGTTCGCCACCGGCCAGGCTCGCCGAGACTCCGCCAACGCCCAGTGCGAGCCCGGGACCGCGACCGGCAGGGCCAGACGTCCTTTGAGCGGGCGTGTGCTCACCGGGTGAGACCCACGTCAGGGAGGGCTTGGAGGGGGGTAGGCCGGATGGTTCGTGCCGGATGTGGTCCGGTAGGCGCGGTGCTTTCGTGGCTGGCAGCAGGTGGCGCCGGCCGCTCTCACCCGAAGGATGGACGTTCATGCCTGCTGCGCGTAGAGCCACGGTCGCTGCGGTACTTCTCGCCACGGTCGCCTTCACTCTTCCCGCTGCCGCCACCAGCGCGGACGCCGCGGAACCGGGGGTGACATGCGATGACGGCGTCGATACCGGCACGTTCTTTCCCGGGCTGGATGACGTTCCGAAGGACGAGGTCGTCACCCACGCCGAGGTGGGCGGAAACTGTTCGGGGTCCACCGCCGAGGGTCTGGCCTCGTTCACCGGCAGCTTCACCGGCATCTCCTGTGGCGGCCCTCACGGGTCGGACTCCCTCGGGTCGGGCACCGAGATTCTGACCTGGAACGACGGTTCGACCTTGACCTGGCAGTTTGACGGACCCTACCTGGACCATTCCCCCAGCGGGATGTACATCGATTACGGCGGCCGGGTCACCGCCAGCCGCTACCAGGGCCTGAGTCTCAACTCTCGTCTGAGTTGGCAGAGCTCAACCCGAGCAATAGTCAATACCTGTGGATGGCTTGGTCATGGCCGCGGGTTGGTTCCCCGGATGGCCTGCCAGCCGGAGTGCGGGGCAGCCGAGGTCAGGAGTTGTACTCCTGTGCCCCGGAGAGTCGCCAGCCCGGTGTGGACGGGGTCGAGTTCGTCGACGGATCGTCCGAAGTAGGCGAGGATCTGCGTCAGCTCCAGGTCGATGGCTTCTGCCGAGTCGCGGATGTGGTCGAAGCGGGCGCCGCGACGGACCGGGCCGAGGATGCAGCGCACCGTGGCCATGGCCTCAGCCGAGTTCACGATGGTGACCTGGTCGATCTGCAGTTCCACCTCGGCTGTGTGGCTGCCAGGGCTGAGGAGCTCGGTCACGCCGCCACCTCGGTGCGCTCGACCAGGGCGCTGTTCTCGAACCTGCCGCCGGCGCGGACCACGGCGACCAGGTGGGCGCCGGTGATCGCGCGCCAGCGGTCCAATCCAAGGTGGCACCCACCCACAACTGGTTCACCCTCCTCGACGTCGGAGACTTCGGCTGGCGCTTGGTCCACGGATATCTCGACGGCGTTCAAGGGGAGAATTATTCCATTTTCAAGCCGTACGACTGCATCGGCATGGACACCAGCGGTTACTTGCCCGCACAGGTATGGGGTTCCCAAAAGATGGCCCCGAATGTTCTCTTCCTCGGCAAGGCCCCCTGACCGAAGTAGGACGTGAACTTGGGCCCTGCCTCCGGAAGCGTGAATATGGACGGATGGTGATGTCGTCAGCGAGTGTGCAGGATGCGGTGCCGCAGGAGGTCCTGGACGGCGGCGTAACGCTCGCGGGTCCGTCGCACGATGAGGCGATGCGGATAGCTCCTGGGTTCGGCCGGCTCGGCTCGTGACCTCGCCTCGTCCGAAAGGCGCCCACCGCGTTCGGCCTCCCTGCACCCAGGTGTTCGCTACCGGGGCGGGCGCCGTTTGAACGGCACGACGTTGGGGCCATCGGTCGTGAGTTCGTCGCGCAGGCTCTGGTTCTCCAGAGTGAGCTGGTTGACCACGCAGACCATGGCGGGAACGTCGACCCGGAGCTGGCTGAGCTCCTTGTTCTTCGCGGCGACGGTCTTCTTCAGCTTGGCGATCGTGGCCCGCGAGCGGGCTTCGGTGTCCAGGACGGCACCGCGCGTGCTCGTAGAACTCGTTGCGCAGGTCCGGGTGGCCTTGCACGCCGAAGGCATGAGCCCCAGCCGTCCCAGCCCGTCGGCGCCGGGTTCACCACTGTTCCAGGAACGCACGCAGCTCGTCGCGCTGACGGGCTTCGTCCGCGAGGACGGCAGCCAGAACACGTCCCTGCGCCGGCCCGGGGGAGCAGCTGCATGATCTCTGCTGTCGTGGGTACCGTCTGAGTTAGCAGTCGTGGATCCGAAGTACCGCAGCACCGGCAGTCGGAGGACCAGGGCGATCACCTCAACCCCAGGGGTACGCACCAGCGCGTATCTCGTCCCCGACCAGGGAGCAGCAGCATGGCCACCGGCACCGTGAAGTGGTTCAACGCCGAGAAGGGCTTCGGTTTCATCGAGCAGGACGGCGGCGGCCCGGACGTCTTCGCCCACTACTCCAACATCGACTCGCAGGGCTTCCGTGAGCTCCAGGAGGGCCAGAAGGTGACCTTCGACGTCACCCAGGGCCAGAAGGGCCCCCAGGCCGAGCACATCCGCCCCGCCTGACGTTCGCAGCACGACGCCCCGTACCGGTCTGGTGCGGGGCGTTCGTCATGCTCGGACCTGGTCGTGCCGGTCAGCCGGCACGCGGCGCAGCAACTGGGCGGCGAGCTCGGTGTCCAGGCGCTCGGCGTCGCCGGGGAAGCCGTGGCTGGCTCGCAGCGCGGCGCGCAGTTCCTGCAGCGTGTCCATCGGCGGCAGACCGAGACGGCCGCCGCCGGGCCCGTGTTCGGCGGGCTGGGCGCTCATCCCCAGTCCCCCTTCTCTCTGTCGGCTGTGCCCGGCGCCACGCCGGGCCCGGGTCGGCGGGGCGTCCTGGCGCTACAGGTGCGGACCGACCATCAACACGGTGACCGTGCCATCCCTCTCGGCGTCGCCCTGGTGACCGTCGGCGTCGAGGTGGTCGTAGGTCCAGAACAGGCGCCAGGCGCTGGCACCCAGGTCGACGTACGACGTCCACGCCCGGCACCCGCCGTGGCAGGCCGGGGTGGCGGGGGTCGGCGGCCCGCACCTGTAGGGCGCGGCAGCTGACCGGTGCGCTGCGCGAGTCGGTGGAGCAGGTGCGCACCGCCGTCCTGGTGCTGGCCGAGCGGATGCGCAGCGCTGCACGCTGCTTTTCTGTCCTCGACCTGGCCGGTCGAGGACATGCGGACCCGCCTGGCGCGGCGGGCGGTGCGGGCCGAGTTGTCGGCCGTGGACGACAACCGGGTTCCCCAAGGACGGCAAGGCCTCGCCCGGGGTCGCCCGGCAGTACTCCGGCTCCCCCGGCACCGCGCCGCTGCCTGGCGATGGGCACCGCTAGGATCCGGGAGACGTCAGGGGACGGCGGACGGAGTCAGGGCATGGGCAGCGCGGACGAGGCAGCGGTCAAACGGAAGTTGGGGATCGAGACCTGGCGGAGCATGTCCAAGAACAAGGTGCTCAAGTTCGCGGCCGCGATGCCTGAGATGGCCACCGGGGTACGGCTCAAGCTCATCGAGCAGTTCCCCGCCTTCAAGGACCTGGGCAAGGCCGACATCGATGCGGTCAAGGAGGCCCACAAGTCCACGCTCGCGGCCAACGAGAACAGCCAGGAGCACTTCTACCGGGCTTCGCAGGACCAGCGGGACGCCCTGCGGGCCGACCTCGGTCGGGACGACCTCAGCTGGGAGCAGCGGGAGGCCCTCCACGACCGTCTCGACCGGAACGTGCGGCAAGTGTCTGAGAAGGACAGCGAGAGCAAGCAGTTCCTGGGGACAGGGATGAAGGTGGTGGCAGCCGCCGGTGCGGCCGCTCTCGCACTGAGCGTGGTCTTCGTCGGCGGCAAGGTCGGTGGTGCGAGCGAGGGTGGTTCCGAGGGGGCCCAGCAGGACTAGCTAGTGCCGCATCAAGCAACGTTCGCCTCGTCGGTGGCAGGGGGAACGGAATAATCTGTGGGCCGGCCGAGCCGTTTCTGCGACGATCGCCGGAT
>NZ_JBIVJF010000051.1:13269-23159 GCF_044750105.1 Kitasatospora sp. NPDC088861 | reverse complement strand
CCAACCGCCTGACCGCCAGTCCCGACAAAATCGGGCAATACCTCCGCCCGAAACCTCTCGCAGCAGCCTAAATCGGTATCGAACACCCTCTCAGACATCAGATCGCCATGGACGGGCTCGCTGAGATCGTGGCATCCCACGAGGATGCGCACGGCGAGCTCACAGAGCAGGAGATCGCAACCGCTCATCGCGAGCTGTTCGGGGACGAGAAGGCCCGGCATGTCGATCGGGGCGCTGCGTGAAGGAGCAGCCGGCTCGCTCGCTGGTGCTCGACTCCGAGGCGCTCTCCCTGCTCCTCCGCAACGACCGCAAGATGGTGGCGCGCATCGAGGCATCCCGGCAGGTCGGAGTTCCTGTCCTCGTGTCTGCGCTGGCCATCGTCGAAGCCGTGCACGGGAAGACCGACATGGCGCGCTTGAAGTGGGTGCTGTCCCGGCTGCGGGTGGAGCCGGTCAGTCAGGATGACTCCCTGACCGCAGTGAACCTTCTTCACGACGCAGGCGGGTTGCACGGGCACAAGTACGCGATCGACGCCCTCGTCGCCGCACTCGCGCTACGCGTCCCGGCTCCAGCAATCGTTCTGACCTCCGACCGCGACGACTGGTCGAAGCTCTGCGGGAGCCGCGTGATCATCAGAGAGGTGTGAGCGCCGCCGACTACTGGGTTGACGAGTTCACTGGCACCAGTGGCACGCCGCGTACCCGACGCTGAGCAGCACCGGGACCCCCCGCCGCTCCGCCTCCGCGAACGCCTCCGGCCCCAGGGCCACCAGTCGACCGGGTTCTCGGCATGCTGCAGCAGGTACGGCGAGGTCGCGTCCGCGAGACGGTTCGGCATGCCCCCCATCCTCGCGCATCGGGGGCCGGGCGCCGGGACACCGGCTGCGGCGAGCCGGGCCCCGCGCGCGCCCGCGCGCTACTCCTTGGGGGCTTCCGGCTCCTCCGCGAAGTCGACCTTCTTGAACTGCCGGTTCATGGACTTGGCCAGGAACCAGGTGGCCACGCCGAGGGCGGCGAAGACGACGAAGCCGAGGAGTCCGGGGGTGACCTTGGCGTCGTCGACGGCGAGGTCGGCGGCGAGGTTGACGAGGTTCACGGGGGCGCTCATATCTCTATGGTGGCCCGGCTCACGGGGAGCCGGGCCATCGGGGGGTGGTTCAGTCGCGCGTGTCGGCGGCCTCGACGGCCAGGGTGGGGGTGCGCAGGCCGGCGAACAGGTCGTCCTCCGGCAGGTCCACGTCGATCAGGGTACGGGCGAGTTCGTAGTCCTCGGTGGGCCAGACCTCGCGCTGGACGTCCAGCGGGACGCGGAACCACGGCCCGTCGGGGTCGATCTGGGTGGCGTGGGCGATCAGCGCGCGGTCGCGGGTCTCGAACCAGTCGCCGCAGCTCACCCGGGTGGTGATCTCGCGCTCCTGGCGGCCGCTCTTCTCCCAGCCCGCGATCCACTCCCCGTACGGCGAGTCGTGGCCGTGCTCGGTGAGGTACTGGTGCAGGGCGCGGATGCGGCCCATCGGGAAGCCGTGGTTGTAGTAGACCTTCAGCGGCTGCCAGGGCTCGCCGGCCTCCGGGTAGGCGTCCGGGTCTCCGGCGGCGTCGAAGGCCAGCATGGTGATCTTGTGGGTCATGATGTGGTCGGGGTGCGGGTAGCCGCCGTTCTCGTCGTAGGTCGTGATGACCTGCGGCTTGAACTCCCGGATCAGCCGGACCAGCGGTTCGGCCGCCTCCTTCACGTCCTCCAGGGCGAAGCAGCCCTCGGGCAGCGGGGGCAGCGGGTCGCCCTCGGGCAGGCCGGAGTCGACGAAGCCGAGCCAGGCCTGCTTGACGCCCAGGATCGCCCGGGCCTCGTCCATCTCCTTGCGGCGCACCTCGTGGATGTTCTCCTCGATGTACGGGTCCCCCTGGAGCTTGGGGTTGAGAACCGACCCGCGTTCGCCCCCGGTGCAGGTGGCCACGAGCACGTCCACTCCCTGCTCGACGTACATGGCCATGGTGGCCGCGCCCTTACTGGACTCGTCGTCCGGGTGGGCGTGCACCGCCATCAGTCGCAACTGCTCAGTCAACGCCTTGCGTTCCTTCCACATATCGGGCGTTCCGCGAAGTCCGGTCCGCCCACCGTACGAGCCGCTCACGTCGGGGCCGCGTCGCCGCGGGACCGGCCGCGGACGAACCCCGGCCCGGTCGAGCCCCGCCCCCGCCGGACCGGCCGCGGGCGTGCCCCTCCTATAGTGACGGACTGGAGGAGCGTCGCATTCCCCCGCACCACCCGCGCGGCCCCTCCCGTCAGGAGAGGACTGGGTCCGATGAACGCGAGCACCACCACCCCGCAGCTGCCCGAGGGGCGCTACGGCCGGCGCGGCGACCGCGATTCGGACCGCCGCCTGAAGGTGGTCGGCGCGGTCTGCGGCGTGCTGGGCCTGGGCCTGGTGGCCTGGCTGGGCGGCTCCTACCTGCTGCGCGAGACCACGATCAACGGCTCGGTGCCGACCTTCCAGGCGGTCTCGGACTCCGAGGTCGAGCTGCACCTGGCGGTGCGCAAGAGCGGCGGGACGGCCGGCAGCTGCACGGTCCGCTCGCAGGGTTCGGACGGCTCGGTGGTCGGGGTGGCCGACTTCCCGGTGCCGGCCGACGGCTCCAGCTACGACGCCGTGGTCACGCTGCGGACCACCGCCCGTGGCACCACCGCCGAACTGCTGGGCTGCACGCCGGCGAAGAAGTAAGCCCCCGAAGGAGCGCGGAGGAGGAGGCCCGGCCGCCGAGTCGCACCGGCAGCGCGCCGCGCTCACCGGTACTCTGCCGGGCACCACCGGTACTCTGCCGGGCACCGGCGCATAACCGATCGGGAGAACGGGCATCCGTAGGAAGTCCCGCACCCGGCCCGGCACGCACCGCCCCCGTACACCGTGGCGCATTCGCTGTACACCGTGGCGCAACGCCGACGTCAATGGCGCGCCAACGACCCTTCTGCTTGTCGGCAGGACTTGTTAGGCTCGTGGTTTCGCCCCTTCCGCACCGGATGGTACGGGAGCGGGCGTTGCTTTGTAGTTACGACCGATATCACCACCAACCCTGCTGACGACTCACACCCTCAGCACAGCCCCAGCACCTACGAGGAGCACCCGTGACCCAGACCAGTGAGAACGTGACCTGGCTCACTCAGGCCGGCTACGACCAGCTGAAGGCCGAGCTGGATCACCTGACCGGGCCCTGGCGCATCGAGATCGCCCAGAAGATCGAGGCGGCGCGCGAGGAGGGCGACCTCAAGGAGAACGCCGGCTATCACGCGGCCAAGGAGGAGCAGGGCAAGTACGAGCTGCGCATCCGCCAGCTGACCCAGCTGCTGGAGCGTGCCAAGGTCGGCGAGGCCCCGGCCGACTCGGGTGTGGTGGCCCCGGGCATGGTCGTCACGGTCGCCTTCGACGGCGACGAGGACGACACCATGGAGTTCCTGCTCGCCTCGCGCGAGGTCGCCGGCGCCGACACCATGGACGTCTACTCGCCGCAGTCGCCGCTGGGCCGCGCGATCGACGGCAAGCAGATCGGCGACGAGGCGACCTACGATCTGCCGAACGGCAAGCCCGCCATGGTGAAGATCGTCAAGGTCGTGCCGCACGCCGGCTGACCAGGCCTGATCCGACGTGATCCGGCGCGATCCGGCCTGACCAGGCCTGACCGACAGACGAGGGCGGCCTCGGAGTCCAGGACTCCGCGGCCGCCCTCGCGGCGTACCGGGCGCGGTTCAGCCCACGGCCGAGCGGTACTTGCGCACCGACAGCCAGGAGAACACCGCGGTGATCAGCACCGACCAGAGCACCGACACCAGTGCGGCGTGCTGCATCGGCCAGGTGGCGTCCACCGGGCCGACCTGGTTGCCGAACAGGTCCCGGCAGGCCTGCACGGTGGCGCTGAACGGGTTCCAGTACGCGACCGCCTGCAGCCAGCCCGGCATCGAGCTGACCGGCACGAAGGCGTTGGAGACGAAGGTCAGCGGGAACAGCCAGATCAGGCCGGCCGAGGTGGCCGCCTCGGGGCTGCGCACCGAGAGGCCGATCAGCGCGCCGATCCAGGAGAACGCGTAGCCGAGCAGGAGCAGCAGGCCGAAGGCGCCGAGTGCGTTGAGCACGCCGTCGTGGATCCGCCAGCCGACCAGCAGCGCGACCAGGGCCAGCACGACCACGGTGAACGCGGTCTGGCACAGGTCGGCCAGGGTGCGGCCGACCAGCACGGCCGAGCGGGCCATCGGCAGCGAGCGGAAGCGGTCCACCAGGCCCTTGGTCATGTCCTCCGCGATCCCGGCGGAGGCGCCGGCGACGGCGAAGGTGACGGTCTGGGCGAAGATGCCGGCCATCAGGAACTGGATGTACGAGTCGGAGCTGGAGCTCGCCCCGGGGATCTTGATCGCCCCGCCCATCACGTACGAGAACAGCAGCACGAACATGACCGGCTGCATCAGCCCGAAGACCACGATCTCGGGGATCCTGGTCATCCGGCGCAGGTTGCGCTTGGCGACCACCCAGGAGTCGTGCAGGGTGGCGGCGACGCCGCGGCGCTGCCTGGGCATCGCCTCGCCGATGGCGTGCTCGGTGGCGGTGCTCATCTCAGCGCTCCGTTCCGGCCGCGACGGCCTGCTTGTCCGGTCCCTGGCCGTCGGAGCCGTCCTGTCCCTGGCCGTCGGAGCCGTCCGGCCCCTCGGCGGGCGGCCCCTCGGCGGACGGCCCGCCCTTGCCCCGACCGCCCCGGCCGCGGCCGCCGGAGCCGTTCTCCTCCTCCACCGCCTCGGCGACGTGGCCGGTGAGGGTGAGGAACACGTCGTCCAGGGTCGGGCGGCGCAGGCCGATGTCGTCGATCTCGATGCCGCGGGCGTCCAGTTCGCGGATGACGTCGGCGAGCACCCGGGCGCCGCCGCTGACCGGCACGGTGATCCGGCGGGTGTTCTTCTCCACCGCCGGCTCGCCCAGCGCGTACCCGGACAGCGCCGCGACCGCGTCGGTGACCAGGCCCGGCTCGTGCACCACGACCTCTATCCGCTCGCCGCCGATCTGGGCCTTGAGCTGGTCGGCGGTGCCGCGGGCGATCACCCGGCCGTGGTCGACGACGGCGATGTCGTGCGCCAGCCGGTCGGCCTCCTCCAGGTACTGGGTGGTGAGCAGCAGCGTGGTGCCCTGCTCGACCAGGGTCTCGATGACCTCCCAGAGCGCGAGCCGGTTGCGCGGGTCGAGGCCGGTGGTCGGCTCGTCGAGGAACATCACCGGCGGCCGGACGACCAGCGCGGCGGCGAGGTCGAGGCGGCGGCGCATGCCGCCGGAGTAGGTCTTGGCAGTGCGGTCCTTGGCCTCGGTGAGGTTGAACCACTCCAGCAGCTCCAGCGCCCGGACCTTCGCCTGACGGGCGCTCATCTGGTAGAGCTCGCCGACCATCTGGAGGTTCTCGAAGCCGGTGAGGTACTCGTCGACCGCCGCGTACTGGCCGGACAGGCCGATCAGACTGCGGACCTTGTTGGGGTGCTTGAGCACGTCGACGCCGGCGACCACCGCGCGGCCCGAGTCGGGGCGCAGCAGGGTGGTGAGGACCCGCACGGTGGTGGTCTTGCCGGCGCCGTTCGGGCCGAGCAGCCCGAGCACCGTGCCCTCGGGGACGTCGAGGCTCACGCCGTCCAGGGCTCGTACGTCGCCGAAGGTCTTGACCAGGTTCTCGGCTTGGATGGCTGGCGCCATGGCCTGCCTCATCTCCTCGGACGAATATGGGCGATCTGTCACACTCTGCCCCTTTTTCGGGCATGCGGGCGACTCGGTTTTCGCCTACCGGCGCACAGAACGCGATGTATCGCGAGTCTGGCAGCACGCGATATATCGCGTCAAGGCATAGGGCTCCGCCATCGTGACAGGGACCACTGACATCCACCGAGATCCGCTGAGGCCCGCCCCGCACCATCCGGCGCCCGAGGCGCCAAGCCCCCCAAGCGCCCCAAGCGCCCCAGGCTTCTCAGGCTCCTCAGGCGCCTTCGGGACTCAGCTGGAAACGACGTACCCCGCGTCCCGCAGCTCGCCGACCACGGCCGCGCAGTGCTCCGGCCCCTTCGTCTCCAGGTGCAGGTCCACCTCGACCTCGGTCAGCCCCAGCCGCGGGTCGATCCGCACGTGCGCGACGTCCAGCACGTTGGCGTCCAGCCTGGTCAGCACCCCCAGCAGGTCGGCCAGCGAGCCCGGCTTGTCCGCCAGCCGCACCCGCAGCGACAGGTACCGGCCGGCCGCCGCCAGCCCGTGCCGCAGCACCCGCTGCATCAGCTGCGGGTCGATGTTGCCGCCGGACAGCACGGCCACCACCGGCCCCTCGAAGGAGTCCGGCTGCTCCAGCAGCGCCGCGATCGGGGCCGCCCCGGCCGGTTCGACCACCAGTTTCAACCGCTCCAGGCCGAGCAGCAGGGCCCGCGACAGCGCGTCCTCGGAGACCGTCCGGACGCCGTCCGCCAGCGAGTTGACCACCTCGAACGGGATGTCCCCGGGCCGGCCGACCATGATCCCGTCGGCCATCGTGGCGTAGTGCTCCAGCGACACCGGCCGCCCGGCCGCCAGCGAGGGCGGGTACGCGGCCGCGCCCGCCGCCTGCACCCCCACCACCCGGACGTCCGGCCGCAACGGCTTGACCGCCGCCGCGATCCCGGCCAGCAGGCCGCCGCCGCCCACCCCGGCCAGGATGGTCCGCACCTCGGGGCACTGCTCCAGGATCTCCAGCCCGACGGTCGCCTGGCCGGTGACCACGTCCCAGTGGTCGAAGGGGTGGATGAACACGGCGCCGGTCGCCTCCGAGTACCGCTGCGCGGCCTGCAACGCCTCGTCCACCGTGGCACCGTGCAGCCGCACCTGCGCGCCGTACTCCCGGGTCGCCGCGACCTTGGGCAGCGGTGCCGCGACCGGCATGAACACGGTCGAGTGCACCCCCAGCAGCGAGGCCGCCAGCGCCACCCCCTGCGCGTGGTTGCCCGCGCTCGCCGCCACCACCCCGCCGGCCCGCTGCACCGGCGAGAGCCCGGCGATCCGCACGTACGCGCCGCGCAGCTTGAACGAACCGGTGCGCTGGAGGTTCTCGCACTTCAGGTGGACCGGCGCGCCGATCAGCCCGGACAGGTACCGGCTGCCCTCCATCGGCGTCACCCGGGCGATTCCGGCGAGCATCTTCTGGGCGCCGCGGACGTCGTCGAGGGTGACCGGCCAGTTGTGCATAACGCCAGCCTACGGTGGTCGACACCGGCAATCCGGGATGCCGGGGCTGTTCCCGGGCCCGCCCCGCCCGCGTACGCTGCTGCTTCTGAGCCTCCCTCACCGCACGACGATCGTGAGCCGCGATGACGACGACCTCGCCCCAGGCCACCGACCGCACCGACCCCGTGCACGCCCGACTCCAGTACCAGCTGGCGGTGTTCGCCCGCCGGATGGACCAGGTCCGGACCACCGGCGGCGGTCTCGGCGCGCTGGACCGGGCCGCCTACCTGCTGCTCGACCGCCTGGAGCGGCACGGGCCCGCCAACGTCAAGGCGCTGGCCGAGTCGCTCGGCGTCGACTCCTCCACGGTGACCCGGCAGGTCGCCCCGCTGGTCGCGGGCGGGTTGGTCGGCCGGGTCCAGGACCCGGCCGACCGCCGCGCCGTACGCCTCGCGCTGACCCCGGTCGGCTCCGGCCGACTGGCCGAAGTCCGCGACGGGCGGGCCGAGTTGACCCGCCGCCTGACGGCCGACTGGCCGCCCGAGGAACAGCAGGCGTTCTGCGCCCTGCTGGCCCGCTTCAACCACGCGATGGAGTCGTACACCGCGGACCAGCAGGGCCAGTGACCGCCGACGGCCGGAGGCCGTCCCTCGCGCTCGGACCGATCACCCGTCGACACACAGCCGAACGGGTGCATTAACACGATTTTCAGATGACAACACCAACGAGTCACGATGCTCGGCCCTCCAGCCCGGAACACTCCGAGGGCCCCATTGTGTCCACATGGTGAGAGGACTGAGGTGAAGCCCAGTCAGAACCCGGTGACCACCGTCACCTGGAGACGCCGACTCGGCAGGACGGTGGGTTCCGTCCTGGCCCTGACGCTCGTGCCCTTCGGCATGTCACTCGTCGCACCGCCGGCCGCGTACGCGGCCGGTCTTCCGGGCGGCCTCGGGCCGTGCCTGGGTGCGGACTGTCCCGCGACGTTCCCCCCGGTCAACAACGGTCCCTTCGCAGGCCGCGACGACGGCGTGAACATCTTCGTCGGCGGCGACTTCAACGTCGGCGGTTCCGCCGCGGAGGCCGAGGGGCACGTGGTGACCCTCGGCAACTTCGACCTGAACAAGGCCCCGGGAGGCAGCTCCGTCTACAACATCGGCATCGTCGGCGTCGGCTCACGGGTCCCCCCGCCGAACGGCGCCGACTTCCTCACCGCCGGAGGCAACGTCACGGTGGCCCCGGGGCAGAGGCTCCTGGCGGAGGGCGGCGTCGTCCGCTACGCGGGCACGGCCACGGGCACCATCGTCGGCACGAAGGTCCAGGAAGCACAGGCCGTGGCCGCCTACACGCCGCTGCGCGGTCAGCTGCAGACGGCGAGCGAGTGCTACGCCGGGGTCGGCACACCCCGCCCCGTCACCGGAACCGCGGTCAACCAGGGGTACCAGACCCTGTTCACCGGTGACGGCACCTCCGCACTCCAGGTCTTCAACGTCGACTTCGACATCGCCGGGAACGGAGGTTCCACTCAGGGCATCGCGTTCGCCGGCATCCCCGCGAACGCGACGGTACTCGTCAACCTCGTGGGCGGCGCCCGCACCATCAACACCTACAGCGGGAGCCTCCAGGACACCGATCCCTGGAACCGGCTGCGCGAGCGCCTCCTGTGGAACTTCCCCGCCGCGACGTCCGTCACGCTCAAGGGATCGGGGCAGTTCCAGGGCAGTGTGCTGGTCGGCAACCCGGCCAGCACCGCCGCCATGAGCCTGCCCGGTCTGAACGGACGGTTCTTCACCACCGGTTCGCTGCTCCAGAACTCCGGCTCGGGGATGACCGGGACCGAGTTCCACGCCTATCCCTTCAACGGCGACCTTCCGGCGTGCGGAAGTCCCGCTCCCACCGCCTCGACCAGCGTGACCAAGGTCGACTCCGCCACCGGGCAGCCCCTGGCGGGGGCCACCTTCCAGCTGTGGCGTGAGACCAACGGCGTCCCCGGCCTCCAGACCTCGGGGGTCACCCCGGACACCGAGGTGGGCGCCCCCTGCACGACCGGGGCGAACGGCGTCTGCTCCACGGCCGGTCTCCCGTTGGGCACCTACTACTGGCAGGAGACCGCCGCTCCCCCCGGTTACGACCTGCCGCAGCCCGCGGTGACGACCGTGGTCCTCGACACGAACGGGCAGAACGTCCCGGTGACCGTCCAGGACACCAAGTCCCCGATCGTCGAGACCGGGTCCACAAGCGTGACCAAGGTCGACTCCGCCACCGGGCAACCGCTGGTCGGCGCCACCTTCCAGCTGTGGCACGAGACCAACGGCGTCCCCGGCCTCCAAACCACCGGAACCAACCCCGACACCCCCGTCGGCTCCCCCTGCACCACCGGAGCGAACGGCACCTGCTCCGCAAGCGGCCTCCTCCTCGGCACCTACTACTGGCAGGAAACCGCCGCTCCCCCCGGCTACGACCTGCCGGAACTCAACGTCACCACCGTCGTCCTCGACACCAACGGACAGAACGTCCCGATCACCGTCCAGGACACCAAAGCCACCGCCCCGACCGCGTCCACAAGCGTGACCAAGGTCGACTCCACCACCGGACAGCCACTGGCCGGCGCCACCTTCCAACTCTGGCACGAGACCAACGGCGTCCCCGGCCTCCAAACCACCGGAACCAACCCCGACACCCCCGTCGGCTC
>NZ_JBIVJF010000051.1:0-13170 GCF_044750105.1 Kitasatospora sp. NPDC088861 | reverse complement strand
CCCCGGCCTCCAAACCACCGGAACCAACCCCGACACCCCCGTCGGCTCCCCCTGCACCACCGGAGCGAACGGCACCTGCTCCGCAAGCGGCCTCCCGCTGGGCACCTACTACTGGCAGGAAACCGCCGCTCCCCCCGGCTACGAACTGCCCCAGACCGCGGTGACGACCGTGGTCCTCGACACCGACGGACAGAGCATCCCCGTCACCGTCCAGGACACCAAGACCATCGCCCCGACCGGCTCCACCACGGTCACCAAGGTCGACTCCGCCACCGGACAACCACTGGCCGGCGCCACCTTCCAACTCTGGCACGAGACCAACGGCGTCCCCGGCCTCCAAACCACCGGAACCAACCCCGACACCCCCGTCGGCTCCCCCTGCACCACCGGAGCGAACGGCACCTGCTCCGCGGACAACCTTCCGTTCGGCACCTACTACTGGCAGGAAACCGCCGCTCCCCCCGGCTACGAACTGCCCCAGACCGCGGTGACCACGGTCGAACTGACCGTGGACTGCCCGTGTGTGACGATCACGGTCGAGGACGAGAAGTGCCCGCCGAAGCCGTGTCCGCGCCCCCCTCACCCGCCGCACTCATGGGCCTCAGCGGACTCATGGACCCTGTGGGGCGGATGGAACCTCTGGGACCTGGTACGCGGTGAGTCCGGTCCGAACGAGGACTGCGCTTCCGCGTCGCCCACTTCCTGGAAGCGCTCCTGAAGGACCGCTCCGGCGCGAGCGCGTGAGGGCATGACGCGATGGACCGGCCGGAGGAGCCCGCAGGGGCTCCTCCGGCCGAGTGCGCCGACAGCGCGTCAGGTGACCACCGAGGTCCCCAGCCGGCTCATCGAGGCCGAAGATCCTCAACAGAATCCGGGCCTCTGAACGCGTCCTAGCCCAGTGCCTGCTTGAGGTCGGCGAGCAGGTCGTCGATCGACTCGATGCCGACCGAGACGCGCACCAGGTCGGCGGGCACCTCCAGCGCCGAACCGGCCACCGAGGCGTGGGTCATCCGGCCCGGGTGCTCGATCAGCGACTCCACGCCGCCGAGCGACTCGCCGAGGGTGAACAGCTGCGCGCGGTTGCAGACCTCGACCGCAGCCTCCTCGCCACCCTGGACCCGGAACGAGACCATGCCGCCGAAGGCCTTCATCTGCTTGGCGGCGATCTCGTGGCCGGGGTGCTCGGGCAGGCCCGGGTACAGCACCTGGCTGACCTTCGGGTGGCTCGCCAGCAGCTCGGCGACCTTCTCCGCGTTGGCACTGTGCCGGTCCATCCGGACACCCAGCGTCTTGATGCCGCGCAGCACCAGCCAGGCGTCGAACGGCCCGGAGACGGCGCCCATCGCGTTCTGGTGGTACGCCACCTCCTCGCCCAGGCTCGCGTCGGCCAGCACCAGCGCACCGCCGACCACGTCCGAGTGGCCGCCCATGTACTTGGTGGTGGAGTGCACGACCGCGTCCGCGCCGAGCGCGATCGGCTGCTGCAGGTACGGGCTGGCGAAGGTGTTGTCGACCACCAGCAGCGCGCCGGCGCCGTGCGCGACCTCGGCGAGCGCGGCCAGGTCGGTGATGCCCAGCAGCGGGTTGGACGGGGTCTCCACCCAGACCGCGCGGGTGTTGGGGCGCAGCGCGGCCCGGACGGTGGCCAGGTCCTGGGTGTTGGCGACGGAGAACTCGACGCCCCAGCGGGTCAGCACCTTGGCGAACAGCCGGAAGGTGCCGCCGTAGGCGTCGTTGGGGATCACGATGTGGTCGCCCGGCTTGAGGATGGTGCGCAGCAGGGTGTCCTCGGCGGCCAGGCCGGAGGCGAAGGCGAGGCCTCGGGCGCCGCCCTCCAGCGCCGCGAGGCACTCCTCCAGCGCGGTGCGGGTCGGGTTGGCGCTGCGGCTGTACTCGTAGCCGCCCCGCAGGCCGCCCACCCCGTCCTGCTTGTAGGTGGACACCTGGTAGATCGGCGTGACGACGGCCCCGGTCTGGGGGTCTGCTTCCTGACCCGCGTGGATGGCGAGGGTCTCGAAGCCCTGGGGAAGCTGGTGCTCGGTCATGGGTCGAGCCTAGTGGCCGTGCGGCCCGGCGCCCTCCGGAACGTCCCAGCCCGCCGTGAACCGGGCCGGCTGCGAACCGGGGCTGCGGCGGAATCCGGGCGGCGCCGGAATCCGGGGGCGGCCCGCCGCGTTGAATCCTGCGCAACCCTCCCTACCCCGCAGGAGCAGGCCGTGCTGTTCAACCGCCACAAGACCTCGCTCGTTCCCGCCGACCAGGCGCTGCCCGGCCGGGAGTCGCCGGGCTTCGCACTGCGCGAGCCGCACACCGTGCTCGGCCACCCGCTCACCGGGCCGTACCCGGACGGCCTGGAGGTGGCCGACTTCGGGCTGGGCTGCTTCTGGGGCGCCGAGCGGACGTTCTGGCGCCTGCCCGGTGTCTGGACGACGCTGGTCGGCTACCAGGGCGGCTACACCCCCCACCCGACGTACGAGGAGGTGTGCAGCGGGCTGACCGGGCACACCGAGGCGGTCCGGGTGGTGTTCGACCCCTCGGTGATCTCCTACGAGCGGCTGCTGAAGACCTTCTGGGAGGCGCACGACCCGACCCAGGGCAACCGCCAGGGCAACGACGTCGGCACCCAGTACCGCTCCGCCGTCTACACCCACTCCCCCGCCCAGGCCGCCGCCGCGGCCGCCGGCCGGGACGCCTTCCAGCCGGCCCTGACCGCGCTCGGCTACGGCCCGATCACCACCGAGATCGCCCCGGCGGGCCCGTTCTACCCGGCCGAGCCGTACCACCAGCAGTACCTGTCCGACGCCAAGAATCCGAACGGCTACTGCGGCCTCGGCGGCACCGGCGCCTCCTGCCCGATCGGCGTGGCCCGCACGCAGGGCTGACCGTCCGTGACCGTTCCGGCGGGCCGGCCACCCGAGGTGACCGCCCGCCGGTCGGGGCGCAGACTGGAAGGGCCAGCAGACGGGCCTGCCTCCTCTCCGCGCGGGCGGCCGGGCCGTCCGCGCGGAGAGGAGTGCGCCATGTCCGGTCTCGTCCGCATGAACTTCGACGCCCCCGAGGAGGTCCGCCCCTTCGAGGAGGGCACGGGGGAGCTGCGCCTGGTCAACCTGGACGCCGGCCCGGTGGGCCGGGCCGTGTTCCACCCGGGTTGGCAGTGGTCCAAGCACGTGAAGCCGATCGCCAGGACCGACAGCTGCCGGGCCGCCCACACGGGGTACGTGGTCTCGGGCCGGATGAGGATCGTCATGGACGACGGTCAGGAGACCGAGTTCGGCCCCGGCGACCTGATGATCTGCCCGCCCGGGCACGACGCCTGGATCGTCGGCGACGAGCCCTGCGTCATCGTCGACTGGCAGGGCTTCGCCGACTACGCCAAGCGCTGACCGGCGGGCTCCCGGCGGCTCCCGGCGTCAGACCGCGCTGCCGGCCTTCCAGGCGGCCCAGCCGAGGTTCCAGCCGTTCAGGCCGTTGTCCGGCGCGACGGTCTTGTCGCCGGAGTTCACGACCTCGACCACGTCGCCGACCATGGAGCTCTTGTAGAACTTGTAGCCGTCCGTGCTGCCGTCCTGCGCGCCCTTGGCGTCCTGGAGGCCGATGCAGCCGTGGCTGGTGTTCTGGCCGCCGAAGATCGACGACGAGGACCAGTAGTTGCCGTGGATGAAGGTGCCCGAGGTGGTGAGCCGCTGGGCGTGCGGCACGTCCGCGATGTCGTACTCGCTGCCGAGGTTGACGGTCTGCGAGTTCATCCGGGTCTGCTGGAACTGCTCGGAGATCACCATCTTGCCGCCCCAGGTGCGGTGCTCGGGCGACCCGCCGGAGATCTTGTAGACGGCGCTGACCTGGCCGTCGGTGGTGACGGTGAGCTTCTTGGCGCCGAGGTCGGCGACGCTGGTCTGGGCGCGGCCGATGGTGAAGCGGACGTCCTTGGACTGGGTGCCGTAGACGCCCTTGGCGCCCTCGACGTCCTTGAGCCGGAGCTTGAGGGTGACCTTGGTGCCCTTGGCCCAGTACTCCTGCGGCCGGAAGTCGAGGCGGGTGCTGGAGAACCAGTACCCGACGATCTCGACGCCCGGCTCGGCTATCACGGTGATCGCCTGCTGGACGGCCTTGCGGTCGGTGATCGGCTTGCTGAAGGTGATCGAGACGGGCATGCCGACGCCGACGACCGAGCCGTCCTCGGGCGTGAAGTAGCCGACGAAGGTGTTGGCCGGGGTGGCCGTGGTGAAGGTGGCGTTGGCGTCCGCCTCCAGCTTGTCCTTGTCGAGGGCGGTGGCGGCCACGGTGTACTTGGTGCCGCTGGCGGGGGCGGCGGCCGAGGTCCAGCTGGCGCCGTCGGAGGCGAGCTGGCCGGCCAGTTCCTTGCCCGTGGAGTCGGTGACCTTGACGGTGCCCAGGGTGCCGTTGCTGACGGTGACCTTGACCGGCTCGCTGAAGCTGGCGGAGGCGGCACCGTCCGCAGGAGTGACGGTGATGACGGCGGTCGAGGTCTTCGGCGCGCTGCTGGTCCCGCCGGAGCCGCTGCCGGTGCCCGGGGTTCCACCGGAACCGCCCGAGCCGCCCGAGCCGTTGGCGTCGGCGCTCTTGGTGTCGTTGCAGGCCGCGAGCAGCAGGACCGGCGCCCCGATCAGGCCCGCGAGCACTCCGCGCCGGCTCCAGTTGCCTCCGCCTGCCCGCCCCTGACCGTCCCGTGCCGTCACGTCGCGTCTCCCTGCTGATCATCCCGGGCATTTACGGATACAGAAACGCAATCCGCCCGTGCACGGTTCCACCTCCGAAGGGTAAGCGATCGTATGAGATGACCCAACTTCCCGGTGAACAGGGAAAAAACGCCCGGCCTGCGGGGCAGACCGGGCGTTCACGAGCGGTGACGAGCCAGCGGGGCGAGGCCGCTACTCGGCGGACTCGTCCACCACGTACTCGTCCCACCCCTCGTTCTCGGGGTCGAACTCGGTCTGCGCCGACTCCCAGGTCGCCGAGGCCAGCTCGACACCCGGCACGTCGCCGAGCAGCGCCACCGGGTCGATGAAGTGGGCGAGCGAACCCGACGGGTCCACCTCGATGGCGTCGACGGACTGGGCGCGCTCGTCGTCGTCGAGGTACTCGTCCTCGGTCACCTGCTTCAGGGCGGCCGCCTTGAGCGCGCCCTCGTCGGTGATCTCCGCGATGAGCTCGATCTTGAGCCGGACGTAGCGCGGCTCGTCCTGGGTGGTTTCAGTGCTGGTCATGCGTGTGAGCGTACGGGAAGGGCCGGTCCCTCGGAGAAGGACCGGCCCTGCCGTTCTCCGCCTCGGTTCCCCCACCCGGGAACCGCGGAGACGCGCCGTGCGGCGCGAGGTGCCGCGGGAGCCGCCGCACCCTGTCGACCGGCCGCAGCCGGGCAGGGGCGGGACGACGGCGCCTCCCGCGGAGGCCCCTCTCCCCCGTTGCCGGGCTGGAGGGCGGACACGGCGGGCCGGGTCAGGACCGCCCGACGTGTCCGGAGCCGACCGCGTCCGCCGGGGAGCCGCTCCCGGACAGTTGCCGTCGTCTCGCTCGGCGTCTTGCCGTTGACCACCACGATGCCGGACCG
This sequence comes from Kitasatospora sp. NPDC088861, assembly GCF_044750105.1. Taxonomy (NCBI): domain Bacteria; kingdom Bacillati; phylum Actinomycetota; class Actinomycetes; order Kitasatosporales; family Streptomycetaceae; genus Kitasatospora; species Kitasatospora sp. NPDC088861. The sequence continues at coordinate 7,601 of NZ_JBIVJF010000051.1, read as the reverse complement.
TTGTTAACCGCGTGCTGCGGGCAGGTGACGCCGGTGTACCACTTCGCCCGTGGGCGAACCGCGGGCAAAGCGTGGGCGAACCCTCGTCCGCCCCGCCGACCGGGGCCGGCGGCGGGATCGGGGCCGGCGGCGGGGCCGGTCAGGGCCGGGGCCTGGGCCGACGGGTCAGTGCGCGGCGCGGCCGGCGAGGAAGCCCAGCAGGTCCTGGCGGGTGACGATGCCCTGCGGCTTGCCCTCCACCAGCACCACCGCGGCGTCGGCCTTCTCCAGCACGGTCATCAGGTTGGTGACCGTCTCGCCCGCACCGACGACCGGCAGCGGCTTGGACATCACCCGGTCCAGCGTGTCGGTCAGCTCGATCTCCTTCGCGAAGACGCCCTCCAGCAGCAGCTTCTCCGCCACCGAGCCGATCACCTCGCCGGCCATGATGTCCGGGTGACCGGCACCCGGGGAGACCACCGGCATCTGCGAGACGCCGTACTCGCGCAGCACCCGGACCGCCTCGGCGACCGTCTCGTTCGGGTGCATGTGGACGAACTGCGGGATGCCCTCGTGCTCGATGGCGTCCTTGCGGGCCAGCACCTCGCCGATGTGCGCCTCGTCGGTGGCCGAGGGCAGGAAGCCGTAGTCGGCCATCCAGTCGTCGTTGAAGATCTTGGACAGGTAGCCGCGGCCGCCGTCCGGCAGCAGCACCACCACGACGTCGTCCGGGCCCAGGTCCTTGGCCACCTCCAGCGCGGCCACCACGGCCATGCCGCAGGAGCCGCCGACGAGCAGGCCCTCCTCCTTGGCCAGGCGGCGGGTCATCTGGAAGGAGTCCTTGTCGGAGACGGCGACGATGCCGTCGGCGACGTCACGGTCGTAGGCGGTCGGCCAGAAGTCCTCGCCCACGCCCTCGACCAGGTACGGCCGGCCGGTGCCGCCCGAGTAGACCGAGCCCTCCGGGTCGGCGCCGATCACCTTGACCTTGCCGCCCGAGACCTCCTTCAGGTAGTTACCGGTGCCGGAGATGGTGCCGCCGGTGCCGACGCCCGCCACGAAGTGGGTGATCCGGCCCTCGGTCTGCTCCCACAGCTCCGGACCGGTGGAGTGGTAGTGCGAGGCCGGGTTGTCCGGGTTGGAGTACTGGTCCGGCTTCCAGGCGTTCGGGGTCTCCCGGACGAGCCGGTCGGAGACGTTGTAGTACGAGTCCGGGTGCTCGGGGGCCACGGCGGTGGGACAGACGACCACCTCGGCGCCGTACGCGCGCAGGGTGTTGATCTTGTCGGTGGACACCTTGTCCGGACAGACGAAGATGCACTTGTAGCCCTTCTGCTGGGCCACGATCGCCAGGCCGACACCGGTGTTGCCGGAGGTCGGCTCGACGATGGTGCCGCCCGGCTTCAGGGCGCCCGAGGCCTCGGCGGCCTCGATCATGCGCATCGCGATGCGGTCCTTCACCGAACCGCCGGGGTTGAAGTACTCGACCTTCGCCAGCACTGTCGCGCTGATGCCCTCGGCGACCTTGTTCAGCTTGACCAGCGGCGTGTTGCCGACGAGGTCGATGATCGAGTTGTGGTACCGCACGGGGGTCCTCCCGGTTGTGGGCATGCGAGTGCTTTCGGTACTGCAAAGCCTAGGCCGTGCCGCCCGCCCCAGCCCGCCCTTCCGCCCCACCCGTCCCTCACCCCGCCCCGGCCCCGCGCGGCGGCCCCCCACCCGCCCTCCTCCCCCCAATGGCCCAGCCCCGCAGGTAGCCCCGGCCCCCGCGCGGGTAGGAGGGGGGTGCAGGCATCGCCATGGCCCCGGAGGGGGCGGCACGAGGACGCGAAGGGGGCATCGGATGCCAGGGGCACAGGACTCGCGGGCCCGGGTGGCCCGCCGGATCGCCACCGCGGCGGCGTACGGCGGCGGCGGGCTCGGCCTGCTGGGCGTGGGCCTGGTGGGCGTGCTGCTCACCGAGAGCAAGCTGGCGATCCAGGCCATCGGCGTGCTGGAGGGCGATCCGCCCAAGGCCGACGGCGTCTACGGCGAGGCCTTCGCCGACAGCTCCGCCGCCACGCAGCCGCCGCTGGTGCTGGCCGTCCTCGGTGACTCCACCGGCGCCGGCCTCGGTGTGCTGCGGGCCCGGGAGACCCCGGGCGCGCTGCTGGCCGCGGGCCTGGCCTCGGTGGCCGAACGCCCGGTCCGGCTGGTCAACGTGGCCCGCACCGGCGGCCGTTCCGCCCACCTCTCGGGCCAGCTGGAGCAGGCGCTGCCGCACCACCCGGACGTCGCCGTGCTCATGATCGGCGCCAACGACGTGACCCGGCACAGCCCGGCCCAGCTGGCCGTCCGCCAGCTCGGCGAGGCGGTCGCGGCGCTGCGGGCGAACGGCTGCGAGGTGGTGGTCGGCACCTGCCCGGACCTCGGGACGATCAAGCCGGTGCACCCGCCGCTGCGCTGGGTGGCCCGTCGGCTGAGCCGGCAGCTGGCGGCCGCGCAGACCATCGCGGTCGTGGAGGCCGGCGGCCGGACGGTCTCGCTGGGCTCGCTGCTGGGCCCTGAGTTCGCGGCGCGCCCGGAGATGTTCGCCGCCGACCGCTACCACCCGTCCGCCCAGGGCTACGCGACGGCCGCGATGGCCGTGCTGCCCTCGGTGTGCGCCGCGCTCGGTCTCTGGCCGGAGGAGGAGCGCCCGGCCGCACCCGTGCCGGGCGGGACGGTGCTGCCGGTGGCGATGGCCGCCGCCGCCGCGGCCGGGCGTTCGGGCACCGAGGTCGCGGCCGTCGAGGCGGAGGGCGCCGGCCGCCGCTGGGCGTTGCTTCGCCACCGGCTGCGGGTCGGGCTGCCCGGCTCGTGGGCGCCCGAGGAGGCCGGGGAAGGAGCCGTTCCAGAGGCCGGCGACACGTCGGCCAGCTCACACGCCGGGACGGGTGACGCCTGATCTACCAGGCGGTAACTTTCCTCCCGGACGCCTGTCCGCCGTCACCCAGCGAGGAGCCCGCCATGCCCGAAGCCGTCATCGTCAGCGCCACCCGTTCGCCGATCGGCCGGGCCTTCAAGGGCTCGCTCAAGGACGTCCGCCCCGACGACCTGACCGCCCACGTCATCCAGGCCGCCCTGGCCAAGGTCCCGCAGCTCGACCCGCGCGAGATCGACGACCTGATGCTCGGCTGCGGCCTGCCCGGCGGCGAGCAGGGCCACAACCTGGCCCGCATCGTGGCCGTCCAGATGGGCATGGACTACCTGCCCGGTGCCACCATCACCCGCTACTGCTCGTCCTCGCTGCAGACCACGCGGATGGCACTGCACGCGATCAGGGCCGGCGAGGGCGACGTCTTCCTCTCGGCCGGCGTGGAGACCGTCTCGCGCAGCGTGAACGGGACCTCGGACGGCATGCCGGGCACCACGAACCCGGTCTTCGACGAGGCCCAGGCCCGTACCGCCAAGCGCGCCGAGGAGGGCGGCGGGGAGTGGCACGACCCGCGCGAGGACGGCCTGCTGCCGGACGCCTACATCGCGATGGGCCAGACCGCCGAGAACCTGGCCGCGCTCAAGGGGATCACCCGCGCCGAGCAGGACGAGTTCGGCGTCCGCTCGCAGAACCTCGCCGAGGCCGCCATCAAGGCCGGCTTCTGGGAGCGCGAGATCACCCCGGTGACGCTCCCGGACGGCACCGTGGTGAGCAAGGACGACGGCCCGCGCGCCGGCGTCACACTGGAGGGCGTCTCCGGCCTGAAGCCGGTGTTCCGGCCGGACGGCACCGTGACCGCCGGTAACTGCTGCCCGCTGAACGACGGCGCCGCCGCGCTGGTCATCATGTCCGACACCAAGGCCCGGGAGCTGGGCATCACCCCGCTCGCCCGGGTGGTCTCCACCGGCGTCAGCGCGCTCTCCCCCGAGATCATGGGCTACGGCCCGGTCGAGGCCTCCCGGCAGGCGCTGCGGCGGGCCGGCCTGACCATCGACGACATCGACCTGGTCGAGATCAACGAGGCCTTCGCCGCCCAGGTGATCCCGTCCTACCGGGATCTCGGCATCGACCTGGACAAGCTGAACGTCAACGGCGGCGCGATCGCCGTCGGCCACCCGTTCGGCATGACCGGCGCCCGGATCACCACCACCCTGATCAACTCCCTGCAGTGGCACGACAAGCAGTTCGGCCTGGAGACCATGTGCGTCGGCGGCGGCCAGGGCATGGCGATGGTGATCGAGCGGCTCAGCTGACCCGCCGGGCCGCCCCGAAAGGGTCTGGACCACCCATTTGGAGTGACCGTGAGTAATTGAGGGCCGGATCACATCGCGAGGTCGATCCGGCCCTCTTTTCGCTCGTTTTCAGCTCGGAAATCGACACTGCGGAGCGGATCAACTCCACTGCGTAGAACGGTGTTACCTAACAATTTGGGGACAAGAGCGAAAGTCCCCCACAAATTAGACATTCGCCACTGCGGCAACAGCCCCGGATGCGGCAGTGTGGACACGTAACCCCGTTCCGCTCCTCGCTAGGAGTACGTTCCGTGAGCGCCGTCTACACCATCCTGCTGCTGATCCTGATCACCGTGTCGACCGCCGTGCTGCTCCACCTCCGGGGACTCTCCCGCCGGCTGGACGCGCGGGCCGCGGCCCAGGCCGCACCCGCCCCGGTGGACCAGGCCGCGATACGCCAGGCCGTCACCGAGGCACTCGCCGCCGACCGCGAGCGGGAGATCACCGAGGCCCGGGCGTTCTGGGCCGAGCAGGAGGCCCGCGCGGCCGAGGACGCGCCACTGTTCGACTCCCCGTACACCGGCCCGTTCGCCAGCACCGACGAGTGGCCGCTGTTCTTCCCCCGCCCCACCGGCCCGCAGGACGCCGTCGACAACGCCGGCACCATGGACCCGGAGTTCGGCGAGGCGCTGCGCTCCGCGCTGGAGGACCTGATCAACGAGGGTCCCGCCGAGCCCGGACCCGAGGGCGGCTCGTCGCTGTTCCCCGGCCAGGGCACCGGCACCTTCTCCGCCGGCACCTCCTCCGCCGGCTCCGCCGAACCCACCGGGGACGCCCGCGCCCGCCGCGAGGCCGACCTGCTGGCCACCGGCCTGGAGGCCGGGCTGCTGGACGCCGACCAGGCCGTCGAGGACGCCCCGGTCGCCGCGCCCGACCCGCGCCGCCACCCCTCCCACCCCGACTTCGTGCCCAGCCAGGCGCCGTCCCGCGAGTGGACCGACACCCGGCTGGCCACCCTCGCCGACGAGGCCGTCGCCCTGATCGACGTCCGCCCGGGCCCGCTGGGCACCCTGGACGTGTACGCCTTCGCCGACGGCACCACGCTCTGCGTGGCCCCGGGCGACCGGGAGGCCGCCTACCGGCTGATCGACGCGGTCCGTGCCGGTGAGCACGTCCGGCTGCTCGGCGGCTCGCGCTTCTCCGGCTCGTACTCGCTGACCTTCTCCACCGACGAGGAGGCCGTCTACGTCCTCGCCGACCGGGTGGTCGCCAGCATCTGACGCCGCCCCAGCAGCGCGGCACACCACAGCACGCCGAAGGCCGGCCGGGTCAAGGGGTTACCGACCCGGCCGGCCTTCGGCGTGTCCGGACGTCTATCCGCAGAGCGCCGCCGTCTCGCGCACCGCGGCCAGCGCCCCGGCCAGCACCTCCGCGGCCGCCACCGGCCCGCCCGGCAGGGCGACCGCGTCGCCCTCCGGCAGCGCCGCCAGCGCGGCCGCCAGGTCGTGCCCGGCGACGGCCAGTTGGTCCCCCGCCGCGAAGGCCCCGGCGTCCGGGAACTCCCGCTCCGGCCCGCCCTCCGCCGCCAGCGCCAGGGCCGCCAGCCGCCGGGCCAACGCCAGCGCGGCCCCCGCCCGGGACTCGTACCCGGGCACGGCGCCCAGCAGTTTGCTCTGCGGCAGCGAGCGGAAACGATCCGCCAAGGAGTCGACGGCTTCGACCAGGAGCTGTACGTCATGCATGACAGGGAGCCTAAACGCCGCCGGGCCCCCGGAGCGTTTCGCTCCGGGGGCCCGGCGGCAGTGGTACGGCGGGAACGCGATTAGTCGTCGCCGCGCAGGATCGCGATCAGGCGCAGCATCTCGACGTAGATCCAGACCAGCGACAGGGTGAGCCCGAAGGCGGCCCGCCAGGCCTCCTTCTGCGGCGCGCCCTGGGCGATGCCCTCTTCGATCGCCGCGAAGTCCAGCGACAGGAAGAAGGCGCCGAGGGCGATGCCGATCAGGCCGACCACGATGCCCAGCGGGCCTGAACGCAGCCCCATGTCGGCGCCGAACGCCATCGCGATCATGTTGACCAGCATCAGCAGCACGAAGCCCATGGCAATCGCGATGCCGATCCGGGTGTAGCGCGCGGTGACCCGGATCCGGCCGCTCTTGTAGGCGAACAGCATCGCCGCGAAGACCGCCGCCGTGCCCAGCACCGCCTGGATCGCGATGCCGTTGATGACGGTGTTGAGCGCGTGCGTGACCGCGCCGAGCGCGAAGCCCTCAAGAGCCGCGTAGGTCAGGATCAGCGGCGGGCTGACGCTGCGCTTGAAGGAGACCACCAGGCCGACGACCATGGCCACCAGGCTGGCGCCGATCGCGAAGCCGAAGTTCTCGAACGGCAGCACGAACCAGGCCACCGCGCCGGCGGCGACCAGGGTCAGCAGCGTCATGGCCGTGCGCGCGACCACGTCGTCGAGCGTCATCCGCCCGGTGGCGGCGGGGCCGGCCGACGGCCCGTTGTACATCTCGTACAGCTGCTCGTCGGTCAGCGGGCCCTGCGCCTGCGGCTGCTGGGCGTAAGGGGTCCCCGCGTAGGGGTTGTTGCCGTACTGGCCCCCGGCCTGCGTGGTGGTACCGAACCCCGCGTAGCCGGGCTCGCGGGTGAAGGACCCCTCCCGCGAGAAGACCGGGTTGCTGCTTCTCATTGCACATTCCCTCCGTGGCGGCACTGCACCGCCCAGCCACCAGGGTAATGGCTTGGCAAAAATATCGGGATACGCCGCGAGGAGGATCACTGAACGACTCCCGGCGGGGACGCCGTCGGCGCCCCCGCGAGTCGAGCGGTGCCCGGAGCCGGACTCGAACCGGCACGGCCTCGCGGCCAAGCAGTTTTAAGCTGCCCGTGTCTGCGTTCCACCATCCGGGCGTCCTGAGGACGGACCCCTCCATCGGCCGGAGAAGAAGCGCTCCACCCCCGGTGCGGGCCACCCCAGAGCCTAGTCGCCCGCCTCGCCCTTTCGCATGTTCCCAGCCAGGGAAGTTGTCATGTTTCCTTGCGATCTGACGAACAGTCCGCAATTCGGCCACGAAGTGTACGAGTTCCGGCCACCGCCCAGCGCTCAGGGTCGGCGTCATACCCCAGGAGGAGGGCGTCACCTGGCCGTACGCCCAGCGGTGGTCAGGCCAACCGTCCGGCGGAGCGACGAGAACTCGTGATCACACGGCGGAGCATGGAGGTACGGCCGGGCGCCCCTGGCGGCCCGGCCGTCCAGGCGCCCAGCGCGTCTCCCGCAGCCCGCGACCACCAAGGAGCACCCCCGTGACCACGTCGACCGCAACCGCCGTCCGGACCGGCCTGGCGGCCGCCCGCGCCACCGGCCTCAACAAGGTCTACGGGGACGGGGAGACCCGCGTCGTGGCCCTCGACAACGTCAGCGTCGACTT
>NZ_JBIVJF010000050.1:0-24775 GCF_044750105.1 Kitasatospora sp. NPDC088861 | reverse complement strand
TTTTCCGCCCCGTTTCCGGCGCTTCGTTCATCCAACTCGCTGGTGTCTTCTGCGGCTTGACGCCCCGTCCGACGTTTCAAACTCTAGCCGATCCCCACTCCGAAAAGCGAATCGGCCGCAATCCAATAAAACGAACACGCCGAATAGGAACCAAGCCGCGACAAGACGCGACCCAGCCCGAACCAGGACATGGCATTTCAAGAGGATTGGCCGCCCCGGGACCGTCCGCGCCGATGCGTGTCCGGTGCTCCCTGCCGAGCGACTAGGGAACACTACCCCTGGTCGGCGCCCAAGACAAGTAAGGACCGCGCGGCCACCGCACGGGACCGAACCGGTGGTTCCAGGCCCCCCGGATGCGGGCTCCGCCCCGGCGGTGGAAGGCATCACGGTGCCGGCCGGCGCGGTCGGCTGTCGACCGACCCCCCGAGGAAGCCATGGATGTGGCCAGTACCGTCACGCTCTCCGTCAACGGTGACCAGCACACCGTTGAGGTGGATCACCGCCGCACGCTGCTCGACCTGCTGCGCGAGCGGTTGGCGCTGACGGGGGCGAAGAAGGGATGCGACCACGGACAGTGCGGGGCGTGCACGGTGCTGCTGGACGGGCGGCGGGTGAACAGCTGCCTGGTGCTCGCGGTCGCCCAGGACGGGGCCGCGGTCACCACGGTCGAGGGCCTGGCCGGCGGCGACCGGCCGCACCCCCTCCAGCAGGCGTTCATCGAGTACGACGCGTTCCAGTGCGGCTTCTGCACGCCCGGGCAGCTCTGCTCGGCGGTAGGGATGCTCGCGGAGGCGGCGAAGGGCTGGCCGAGCGCCGTGACGGACCCCGACCCGCAGGCGCCGTCGCCGCTGGACGAGGCGGAGATCCGCGAACGCCTCAGCGGCAACCTCTGCCGGTGCGGCGCCTACCCCGGCATCGTCCGCGCCGTCCGGGAGGTCGCCCCGTGAAGCCCTTCGGCTACCACCGGCCCGCCGACATCGCCTCGGCCGTGGCGCTGGCCGCGCAGGTCCCAGGAGCCAGGTTCCTCGCCGGCGGCACCAACCTGGTCGACCTGCTCAAGCTCGGTGTGGAGGCACCGGAGCTGCTGGTGGACGTGAGCCGGCTGCCGCTCGGCCTGGTGGAACCGGTCTCCGGCGGCGGTCTGCGGATCGGCGCGACGGTGCCCAACAACGAGCTGGCCGCGCACCCGCTGGTCCGGCTGCACTATCCCGCGCTGTCCCAGGCCCTGCTGTCGGGAGCGTCCGGGCAGCTGCGCAACCTCGCCACCACCGCCGGCAACCTGCTCCAACGCACCCGCTGCCCGTACTTCCAGGACGTCACCAAGCCGTGCAACAAGCGCGTCGCCGGCTCCGGCTGCCCCGCGCGCGAGGGCGTGCACCGGGATCTGGCCGTGCTGGGGGCCTCCGCGGACTGCGTGGCCACCCACCCGTCCGACCTCGCGGTGGCACTGACGGCGCTGGACGCCGAGGTGCGGCTGACCGGTCCGACCGGGTCCCGCTGCTGCCCGCTCACCGAGTTCTACCGGCTGCCCGGGGACACTCCCGCCCGCGAGACCGGGCTGCGCCCCGGTGAGCTGATCACCGCGGTCGACCTGCCACCGCCGTGGTCGGGCACCCGCTCGGCCTACCGCAAGGTGCGCGAGCGGGCCTCGTTCGCCTTCGCCACCGTCTCGGTCGCCGCCGTACTGGTGGCGCGCGAGGGGAGGGTGGCACGGGTCGCACTGGCGCTCGGCGCAGTGGCGGCGAAGCCCTGGCGGGCGACGGTCGCCGAGCGGGCGATGCTCGGGCAGCCCGCCACCGAGGAGGTCTTCAGGGCCGCGCTGGACGCCGAACTGGCGGCCGCCCGGCCGCTGCGGGACAACGCGTTCAAGGTGCCGCTGGCACGCGAGGTCGCCGTACGGGTCCTCGCCGACCTCACACCGCAGCAGGAGGACCTCGGATGACGGCTCACCAGGAACACCAGGAACACCAGGGTCGCCAGGAGCAGCAGGAGCACGGGGGCACCTCGCTCACCCGGGTGGAGGGGCCCGACAAGGTCACCGGCCGCGCCCGGTACGCGACCGACCACCACCCGGCCGGCACCGCCTACGCCTGGCTCGTCACCGCCTCGCTCGCGCGCGGCGTGGTGGACGCCGTCGAGGACGCCGACGCCCTCGCCGACCCGGCCGTCCTCGCGGTGATCACCCACCGCAACGCCGAGCGGCTGGCCCCGACCGACGACCCGACGCTGGCCGTGCTCCAGTCCGCGCGGATCGCCCATCACGGGCAGCCGGTCGCGCTGGTGGTCGCCGAGACCCTGGAGGCCGCCCGGGCCGGCGCCCGCGCGCTGCGGATCAGCTGCACCCGGGAGCCGCACGACGTCCTGCTGACCGCTGACCACCCGGGCCTCTACACCCCCGAGGAGGCCAACGGCGGCTACCCCGCGGAGCGCGCCAGAGGCGACTTCGACAACGCGTACCGGACGGCCCCGCACCAGGTGGACGCCACCTACCACCTGCCGCCGCTGCACAACCACCCCATGGAGCCGCACGCCGCGACGGCCGTCTGGGACGGCGGCCGGCTCACCGTTTACGACGCCAGCCAGGGCTCCGGCAACAGCCAGGAGAACCTGTCGAAGCTCTTCGGCCTGCGCGCCGAGGAGATCCTGGTGGTCAGTGAGCACGTCGGCGGCGGCTTCGGTTCCAAGGGCACCACCCGGGCGCCCACGGTGCTGGCCGCGCTGGCCGCCCGCGCGGTCGGGCGGCCGGTCCAGCTCTGCCTGGCCCGCGCCCAGCTCGCCGACCTGGTCGGGCACCGCTCCCCCACCGTCCAACGGGTCCGGATCGGCGCCGACACCACCGGCCGGATCTCGGCGCTCGCCCACGAGGTGGCCACCCGCAGCTCCACGCTGCGCGAATTCGTCGAGCAGGCCGCCGTCCCCGCCCGGATGATGTACGCCGCACCGCACAGCCGCACCGTCCACCGGGTCGCCCGGCTCGACGTGCCCACCCCCTCCTGGATGCGGGCGCCCGGTGAGTGCCCCGGCATGTTCGCGCTCGAGTCCGCCATGGACGAACTGGCCCTGGCCTGCGGCCTCGACCCCGTCGAGCTGCGGATCCGCAACGAACCCGCGTTCGATCCGGACAGCGGGAAGCCGTTCAGCAGCCGCCGCCTGGTCGAGTGCCTGCGCGAGGGCGCCCGGCGCTTCGGCTGGGCCGACCGCGACCCCCGCCCCGGTGTCCGGCGGGACGGCCGGCTGCTGCTCGGCACGGGAGTGGCGGCCTCGACCTACCCCGTGCTGGTCGGTCCCGCGACCGCGGAGGCGCACGCCCGCCCCGACGGAAGCTTCCTGCTGCGGGTCAATGCCACCGACATCGGCACCGGGGCGCGCACCGCGCTGGTGCGGATCGCCGCCGACGCCCTGCGGGTCGCACCCGGGCGCGTCGAGCTGCGGATCGGCCGCAGCGACCTGCCGAAGGCGCCGCTGGCGGGCGGCTCCTCCGGCACCGCCTCCTGGGGATGGGCCGTGCACCGGGCCTGCGAGGAACTGCGCACGGCACTGGCCGAGCACGGCGGGCGGCCACCCTCCGACGGGCTGACCCGACACGCCGACACCGCCGAGGAGGTGGGGAGCACCGGCCAGGAGTACGCGCGGCACGCCTTCGGCGCGCAGTTCGCCGAGGTCCAGGTCGACCAGGACACCGCCGAGGTGCGGGTGCGCCGCCTGCTCGGGGTGTTCGCGGCCGGACGCGTCATCAACCCGCTGGCCGCGCGGAGCCAGCTGACCGGCGCGATGATCATGGGGCTGTCGATGGCCCTGCTGGAGCACAGCACCACCGATCCGTCCTTCGGCGGGCACGTCGAGCGCGACCTGGCCGCCTACCACGTCGCCGCGCACGCCGACGTCACCGCCGTCGACGCGCACTGGATCGACGACCCCGACCCCCACCTCAACCCGATGGGCTCCAAGGGGATCGGCGAACTGGGCATCGTGGGGACGGCGGCGGCGATCAGCAACGCCGTGCACCACGCCACCGGCGTCCGGGTCCGCGAACTGCCCATCCGCCCCGAGTCCCTGATCGGCCGCTGACCCGACGCCGGCCGGACACCACCGCCCGCGGACCGACTTCGCCGTTGGTGGGCGGCCGAGTCGGCGATGCAAAGAACGCCGAAGGGGCGGACGCGCAGTGCGCGTCCGCCCCTTCGGCGTTCGTGGTAGCGGGGACAGGATTTGAACCTGCGACCTCTGGGTTATGAGCCCAGCGAGCTACCGAGCTGCTCCACCCCGCGTCGGTAGTACCGACCGTACGGCACCAGACGGCGATCACCTAATCGGTTTCCCGGCAGCCACTTCCGCAGGGCCGCCCTCGCCGGCCAATCCTTCGCGGGGCCCGGCGGAGGCCGCCAGCGAGACCGACCCCGTTCCGAACTGCTGACCCGGCCCCGAGCCGATCCCCGCTCTGTGCGAGCGGGGGCGCGGGGAGACAAGCGGTGCCAATCGCTTGGAACCCCACGCCCCCAGCTACCGCTCTACTTGCGGTGCCCCGGGAGGGGATTGCCGGGCTCGTCCAACCAAGCCGCCTGTCCGGCAGGTGTCACCGTGAGCCCGTACCGCTCGTAGCCGGGGCGTCCGGCGGCCGTCCACTGGGTGTAGGCGGCCTCCGTCTCGTCCCACAGTTGCCGGGGCCCGGACTGGCGGACCTCGAACCGGGATTCCCCGGGCACGGAGTCGACCGTTGCCCAGGACGTGACGGCCGTGTCAAACAGCCACCACGTCCAGCCGCCGTCACCGAACTCGTTCCGCCGGTAGTACACGTCCGGCAGGGCGAGGGCGCAGGCGAATTGCGCGAGCCAGTCGCCCCCGATGGCTTCGGGGTCGAGGCTTGTCCAGGACTGCCCGGAGTCGCCCGGCCATTCACCGGGCAGGTAGTCGTCCACCGGAGCGCCCTGGTAGCGCTGCTGCCGCAGCATCATGAACGCCGCCGATCGGGTGAACGGACCGCTTGCCGTCCCGTCGCCGTCCACCGTGAGCCGCGCAACCGCCCCGCCGCCCAGCAACGGTGAGACGGGGCTGACGATCACCCCGCCCGGCCGGGTTTGTGCTACCCAGGCGGGCGGGATGTCCCGCAGTGACACGGTGGAGATGATCCGGTCGTACGGGGCGCGTACGCCCCACCCGAGCGCACCGTCCCCGCAGACGACTTCGGGGGTGTAGCCGGTCCTGCGAAGTGCGGTGCGGGCTTGCGCGGTGACCTGCGCGTCCACCTCGACGGTGGACACCGTTTCGGCGCCCAGGCGATGCGCCAACAAGGCCGCGTTGTAGCCGGTGCCCGTCCCGATTTCGAGCACCCGATGCCCGGGGACCGCGTCCAGGTCGGACAGCATCTCGGCCACCATGGTGGGCATGGATGCCGACGATGTGGGAGTACGGTGGTCGCCGTCCCCGGCACCGTCGTCCCACTGCGTGACGATCGGCAGGTCGCTGTAGGCGAGCCGCATCCACCGCTCGGGTTCCTTGGTCCGGCTGCACTCGGTGTCGCCGCCGTCCTCGTCCGCCCAGATGGTGTCGGGGAGGAACGCGTGTCGCGGCACGGCCGCCACGGCCGGAGCCCATTCGGTGGGTAGGGAACCGGCGTCGGTGAGCGCCGCCACCAGTGCGGCCCGCTGCTGTTCGGGGGTCAACTCTTCTTGTGCTTCGGTGCCGGGGTCGGCTGCTGGCCGTCCTTCGAGGGGTTCGGGCCGATGGCCGGCGAGCCGGGCTTGGCGTGCCCGCCGCCCCTACCGTCGTTCGGTCCACCCTTGTTCTCGTCTCCCATGGTCAGCGTCCCTTCTCGGTTCGGCTTGTAGGGCCGGTGCTGTTTCCCGCTGCACCCGAGGGCGCAGCAAGTACCTGCCGTGCGGCAGGGGTAGTACCCCGCCCCGGACGGGATGGACCTCAATCAACAGCCCGGGACGGGAGTTCGATAGCCGATCCCCCTGCCCTGCGCGCAGTGTTCATCGGCTCACTTGTGCTGGGAACGGCTGCTCGGCTGGTCCATGGGTGGGGTCGGGCGGGATGTGCGCGGGGGGCGCCGAGGATGTGGCTGCGGGCCCCACGGGCGAGGAGCGCTTGGTCTGCCGTGGGTATTCCGGCGCGGTTCCAGAGGTGTGTCGGAAGGCATGCGACCACTGTCGTGGAACGGCGACGGTCGGTGAACCTGCGCCCTGTACGACTTCCGGAAGTCGTACAGGGCAGTACTCGCATGGTGTGTACGAGTTCTTCAATCCGTCGTCAACCAGGCGCCGGTGATTGCCTCGTCCGGTGACAGATCGGTGGACCGAGGTGTCACCAGCTCCAGAAGGCGAGCGACCTTCGAGGCCGTCTCCGGGCCGTCCGCGTGGACCGTGGTGATGCCGAGCGCCTCGGCCGGCGGGAGGTTCCTACGGTGGTCGTCCACGAAGACGCACTCGGGGCCGGCCAGACCCATGCGGTCGAGGGCGCGCTGGTAGATCGCCGGTTCCGGCTTGGCTATGCCCTCATCTCCACTGATCACCCGCACGTCGAACAGATCCCACACCCCGGTCTCCACGTAGGGGTTGTACGGAGCGAGGCCGTAGGAGTTCGACAGCAGCGCCACCACGATCCCGGCGTCCCTGGCGGCACGGGCGAGTTCGGCCATGGCGGGAACCGCGCGGACCTCCGCATGCGCGCGTCCCATCAGGTTGTCGGGCTCCACGCCCATGATCGCCGCTGTGCCCCGGTTCCACTCCTCCTGGGACATCCGGCCGAGCTCCAGCTCCACGTAGAGCGCACGGCCGGCCGGATCGTCCTCCAGGGTGCTGCGCCAGGTGTCAGCTGGCAGGCCCTCCCGGGCACACCACGCCCGGGACGACTGGCCGATGGGAGTGGTCATCACTCCCGCGAAGTCGAGGATCAGGCCACGCAAGGTGTTCTCCCGAGGGCCAGGCGAGTCGGACGGTCGGAGAGGTCCCGAGGATCTGGGACAACTTCCGCAGCCGGCTGGTACTGGCTTGGCCGGCCCTCTGGATGATGACACCTGGGATGCCCTGGTGGCGCGACCACTCGGGGTGGGCGAAAAAGCCTCGTTGTCGCATCTGCACGGCACCGTGGGGGCCGCCGGCGCGGGGGACTCGGGTACGGCCGCCGGACCGCCTTGCAGCCGGTCCGGCGGCAGGTGAACGGGTGGGGCGGTGGTCAGGTGATGGCCATGAAACTGCCGACGTTCACGTCCTCCCGGGCCCCGTCCGGGTCCAGCAGGGAAGAGATCCTCGACCGGCAGTTGCGGTCGGTGAACAGCCGGATGGGACCGCTGGTGAAGTTCACGATCGTGGTGTCGGGGCCGAGGCCGCGGTGGCACTGGCCGGGCACCGGGTCCGTGACCTCCTCCCGTACACCCCCGCGATCCATGATCACGACGCCGGGGGCCGCCGAGGCCGTGGAGGGGCTGACCAGGGACAGGGCGAGGACGCCGGCGGTGACCACGACCGCTGCGCGCGGGCTGGAACGCAGGTGCATGAGGGGACTCCCGTGCTGGGTTCGTCAGGGCATCGACGGGAGCCCGGGAACCCCGCGTCGCGCGGCTTCCCGTGACTCCCGATCACCCGTTACCCCGCCCCGGCACTGCCTCCACCGGGCCGTCCGGCGCTTCACTCGAACGGGGTTCGCCCGCGCACCCGGCGACCGGTGCCGGGGGAGTGGGAAGTCGGACGGGCCGACTTCCCGCTCCCCCGGCTGCACACGCTGATCCGAAAGGCAGGACTTAACCGGTGCGGGCGAGGGAGTCGATCCAGGCGCGGATCGCGGCCACCGTGGTGGCGGCGTCCTCCCGCGCCAGGGAGAGGTGGTCGCCGGGCACCTCAACGCGCTCGTGCGGCAGCGGCCAGGACGTGCGCCAGGAGTCGCCGTCCGCGCGCGCCGCCATCAGCGGGGTCGGCCGCGCGGCGCCGACGAGGAGGGTCGGGGTGTCCACGGGCTCCGGGCGCCAGTCCAGGAAGAGCCCGGTGTAGGCGCCCATGGCCGCGACGGCGGCGTCCTCGTCGCCGGTGGACCCGTCCGCGCACACGTCCACGCCGAGGTGCGGGGCCGGCGGCGCGGCCAGGGCGGTCAGCCAGTCCGTGGAGTGGTTGCCCTGGTGGACGAGATACGTGTCGATCAGCACCTGTCCCAGGGGAGCGGATCCCCTGAGTTCGAGGCGTCGGGTCACGGCGTGCGCGACGGCGCCCCCGGCGGAAGCACCGACCAGGACGACGGGCCGGTTGCCGGCGTGCCGCAGCACCGTCTCGGCCTGGAGGCGGGCGAGCGTCTCCCGGTCGGCCGGAACGGCGTGCCCCGCGCCGATGCCCGGGTGCGGGAACTCCAGGACCTCCAACTCCCCCTCGAAGCAGGCGTGCAGGGCCGCGAACCCGCCGCCCGGGAGGGCGGGGAGCGGGCGGTGGTCGGGGAAGAAGGCCACGACCGGGGAACCGGCGCGGCCCCGGGCCCGGCGCAGCGGCGGCACGGCGTGCTCCGCGGCGTCGTCGGCGCCGAACGTCGCGGCGGCCGAGGACGCCGCGACCACCAGGTGCATCGCGGCCGCCGGTCGGCCCTGCTCGCAGAGAGCGCGGTACAGCGCCGCGAGCGTCTGCGCGGGACGGCCGGTGGGCGGTGCGGGCCGGATGCCGGGCCGCTCACGCGGTGTGCCGTCGGGCAGGTCCTTGAGCAGGCCATCGGGCAGGTCGTCGGGCAGGTCGTCGAGCAGGTCGAGTACGTGACGGGCGAGGCCCTCGATCGCCGGGTGCTCGAACACGACGGCCGCGGGCAGCCGCAGGCGCAGGGCCGTGCTCAGTCGGCTGCGGAACTGGACGGCCGTCAGGGAGTCGAAGCCGAGCTCGGCCAGCGTCCTGCCGGCGGGGAGGTCCTGCGTGCCGGAGTAGCCGAGCACCGCGGCCACGTCGCCGCGCAGCAGTTCCGTGAGCGCGGCCCCGCGCTCCTCGGCGGGCAGCCCGGCCAGCAGTGTGCGCCATGCTCCGGGCTCGGAGCCTTCCCGGGCGCCCGGGGGAGGTTCGGTCGCGCCGCTCTGCGCTTCGGCGGCGGGCCGGCCGTGGCGCGCCAGGTCGCGCAGCGGCGGCGGTAGTTGCCCTGTGGCGGTGCGCAGCGCGGCCCGGTCCAGCAGGACCGGCGCGAGTACGGGGGCTCCTGTCCGCAGTGCCGCGTCGAACAGGGCCAGTCCTTGGGCGGGGGTGAACGCCCGGACCACGTCGTCGGACCTCGCGCGCCCCGCACCCTCGGTCAACTGGGCTGCCATGCCCGCGTCGTGGCCCCACCGGCCCCACGCCAGCGAGACGGCGGGCAGACCGGCGGCGGCCCGGTGCTGGGCGAGCGCGTCCAGGAACGAGTTCGCCGCGGCGTAGTTGCCCTGGCCCGCCCGGCCCAGTACGCCCGAGACCGAGGAGAACAGGACGAAGGCCGACAGGCCCCGGTCGCGGGTCAACTCGTGCAGGTACCAGGCCGCGTCCGCCTTCGGCCGCAGGACCGCCGCCAGCCGCTCGGGGGACAGCGCGGCCAGCGCTCCGTCGTCGAGGACCCCGGCGGCGTGCACGACAGCGGTCAGCGGGGGATCGCACTGCTCGATCAGCTCGGCGAGCCGGGCCCGGTCGGCCGCGTCGCACGCGACGATCCTGACCTGCGCGCCCCGCTCCGCCAGACTCGCGCGCAGGGCGTCGGCGCCCGGTGCGTGCGGGCCGCGCCGCCCGGTCAGCAGCAGGTGGCGGACCCCGTACGCGTCGACCAGGTGCCCGGCCAGGTCCGCGCCCAGCGCTCCGGTGCCGCCGGTGATCAGCACCGTGCCGTCCGGATCGAAGGCGCCGGAGCGGCGGAGCGGGGCGCTCTCGGCCGGCCAGGGCTCGGGCAGGTGGGCCGCCGCCGGGGCACCGACCAGCCGTGGCACCGTCGCCCGCCCGGCGCGCAGGGAGAGTTGGGGCTCGCCGCTGGCGGCCGCCGCGGGCAGCAGGCGCAGGGAGGCGGGATCCTCGTCCACGTCGATCAGGACCACGCACCCCGGCAGCTCCGACTGCGCGGTGCGCACCAGCCCCCAGACCGCAGCTCCCGCCAGGTCCGGCGTGGGTGCGGTGGCGTTCCGCGTCACCACCACGAGCCGCGAGCCCGCGGTGGCCGGATCGTCCTGCCAGTCCTGGAGGACCTTGAGCACCCGCGTGGTCAGCAGGTGGACGTCGGCCAGCGGGCCGCGGTCCGTTTCCGATTCCGAGCCGACGGCGGTGACCGCCAGGTGGCGGGGCGGGGCCGTGGCGTCCGCGTCGGCCGTGGGCGAGGAGGGGCCGTTCGTGGGTGAGGACGGGCCGGCGGCGAGGGGGACGAAGGCGCCGAGGTTCAGCTGGTCCGGCCCGAGAACCGTCCAGCCCGCCGACTGCGGTGCCCCGCTGGGCAGCGCGACGGGGACCCAGTCGGGGCGCAGCAGGGCGCGCTGGGCGATGTCCTGCCCGGGATCGCGGTGCCCGGCCGGAAGTTCCCTGGTGGAGAGGGAGTTGACGCGAGCCACCAGGCGGCCCGCCGGGTCGGTGAGCGTGATCGAGAACGCGCCGTCCTCCGAGGCGGGGCCTGCCTCGCCGACCGGCGCGATCCGCACCCGGACCGTCGACGCCTCGGCGGCGTGCAGGCCCACGCCGCTCCACTGGAACGGCACCCGGGCGCCGCCCGCGTCCGCATCCGGGCCGCTTCCCTGAGCGGACACGGCGAGCATCGAGGCATGCGCGGCGGCGTCCAGGAGCGCGGGGTGGATGCCGTACCGGCCTGCCTCGGCCGTCCACGGCTCGGGCAACCGCACCTCCGCGAACACCTCCGCACCCCGCCGCCACAGCGCGCGCACGCCGCGGAAGGCGGGCCCGTAGGCCAGACCGCGCTCCGCCGCGGCCTCGTAGGCGGCGGCGGGATCGATCTCCTCGGCGCCGGGCGGCGGCCACTGCGCCAGGCCGTGCCCCTCCGGTGCCGTCCCCGGCTCGGGCGTGCGGGTGAGCAGGCCGGTGGCGTGCGGCGTCCAGGCGGCCTCGGCGGGTTCCACCGGTCGCGCGTGGATCTCGACGGACCGCCGGCCGGAGTCGTCCACCGCCCCCACCACGACCTGGACCCGCACCCCCGAGGCGGGCAGGGCCAGCGGCCGCAGGATCACGAGCTCCTCCAGCGTGCCGCAGTCGGCCGCGTCGCCCGCGCGCACGGCCATCTCGACGAACGCCGTCCCCGGCACGAGCGGCGCCCCACCGACGACGTGGTCGGCGAGCCACGGCTGGGCGCTCGCCGACAGCAGGCCGGAGAGCACCGTGTGCCCGGTGCCCGGCACCTCGAACGGCGGGCCGAGCAGCGGATGCTCGCCGGGGCCCGGGCGGGCCCCCGCCCCGGCCGGGCGCTGCGGGTCCAGCCAGTACCTCCGGCGCTGGAAGGCGTAGGTCGGCAGCTCCACGCGCCGCAGCCCGCGTCGCAGCCCGCGCTCCGCGAACACCGCGGGCCAGTCGACGGCGGCGCCGCGCACGTGGAGCCGGGCCACGGCCGCCAGCAGCGTGTCCGGCTCCCGCTCGCCGTCGCGGGCCGCGAAGGCGAACACCGGGCCGCCGCCGCTCTGCGGGGCCGGGCCGCCGTCCTGGACGGCCGGGCACTCCTGCGCGTACGCGGTGAGCACCGGCTGCGGGCCGAGTTCCAGGAAGCCCCCGACGCCGTTGGCGCCCAGCCACTCCACGGCCTCGGCGAACCGCACGGGAAGCCGCGCGTGCCGCACCCAGTAATCCGCGGAGCCCAGTTCCCCGGGCGCCGCCCGAGATCCCCTCACGGTGGAGACCACCGGGATCCGCGGCGGCCGGAACTCCAGCGTCTCGGCGACGCGGCGGAACTCGTCGAGCACCGGGTCCACGAGCGGCGAGTGGAAACCGTGGCCGACCTTGAGCCACGTGCTGCGGCGGCCGCGGGCCTCGAACCGCGCCGCGACGGCGAGTACCTCGTCCCGCGCGCCGGAGAGCACCACCGCGCGCGGTCCGTTGACCGCGGCGATCGCCACGCGGTCGGCCACGTCCGCGAGTTCGGGCAGGACCTCGTGCTCCGCCGCGTCGAGGGCCACCATCGCCCCGCCGTCGGGCAGCGCCCGCATCAGCCGCCCGCGGGCCGCGACCAGACGGACGGCGTCGGCGAGGTCCAGCACTCCGGCGACGTGCGCGGCCGCCAACTCGCCCACGGAGTGCCCGGCCAGGAAGTCGGCCCGCACGCCCCAGGACTCCACCAGCCGGAAGAGCGCCACCTCGTAGGCGAACAGGGCGGCCTGGGTGAAGTCCGTGCGGTCGAGCAAGGCGTCCGGCGAGCCCGGCTCGGCGCGGATCACCGTGCGCAGCGGCCGGTCGAGTTCGCCGTCCAGCGCGTGGCAGACCTCGTCGAAGGCCGCGGCGAACACGGGGAACGCCTCCCGCAGCGCCTCGCCCATCCGCGTGCGCTGCGCGCCCTGCCCGGTGAACAGGAAGGCGGTGCGGGTGCGCGGGTCGGCCAGGCGCGTCAACGACCCGGCGCCGGGCGTGCCGTCGGCGATCGCCCGGAGCCCGGCCAGCATGCGCTTACGGTCCGCGGCCGGCACCATCGCCCGGTGTGTGAGCGCCGACCGCGACACCGCCAGCGAGAAGCCCACGTCCACCGGCGAGAGGCCCGGCCGGGCCTCGACGTGGTCGGCCAGCCGTCGCGCCTGGGCCCGCAGGGCCGCCTCGTCAGCCCCGCCGACCAGCCACGGCACTGCCGCTGGCGACACCGGCCCCGGCGGCGGCGCGGGTTGCTGGCTCGGGGCGCGGTCGGCGGCGGCCGGCTCCTCGATGATCACGTGCGCGTTGGTGCCGCCGATCCCGAAGGCCGACACACCGGCGCGGCGCGGCCGGCCGGCGGGCGCGGGCCACGGCCGGGCGGCGGTCAGCAGCTCGACCCGGCCCGCGGACCAGTCGACGTGCGGGGTGGGGGCTGCCACGTGCAGGGTCCTGGGCAACTCGCCGTGCCGCATGGCCTGGGCCATCTTGATGATCCCGGCGACTCCGGCGGCGGCCTGGGTGTGTCCGAGGTTGGACTTGACGCTGCCCAGCCACAGCGGGGGGTCCTCCGGCCCCCGGCCCCGGCCGTAGCCGGCGAGCAGCGCCCGCGCCTCGACGGGATCACCGAGCGCGGTGCCCGTCCCGTGCGCCTCCACGGCGTCCACCTCGTGCGCGCGCAGCCCGGCGTCCGCCAGCGCCAGCTGGATCAGGCGCTGCTGGGCGCGGCCGTTGGGCGCGGTCAGGCCGTTGGACGCGCCGTCGGAGTTGACGGCGCTGCCGCGCACCACGGCCAGCACCGGGTGTCCGTTGCGGCGCGCGTCGGACAGCTTCTCCAGCAGCAGCACCCCGGCGCCCTCTGCCCAGGCGGTGCCGTCCGCCGTGGCCGAGAACGACTTGCACCGGCCGTCGGGCGCGAGGGCGCGCTGGCGGCTGAACGCGACCAGCGGGTTGGGCGTCGCCATCACCGTGACGCCGCCGGCCAGCGCCAGCGAGCACGCGCCCGAGCGCAGCGCCTGGGCCGCCTGGTGCACGGCGACCAGCGAGGACGAGCACGCCGTGTCGACGGTGATCGCGGGCCCGCGCAGACCGAACACGTAGGAGAGCCGGCCGGAGGCCACG
Source organism: Kitasatospora sp. NPDC088861 (assembly GCF_044750105.1). NCBI lineage: Bacteria > Bacillati > Actinomycetota > Actinomycetes > Kitasatosporales > Streptomycetaceae > Kitasatospora > Kitasatospora sp. NPDC088861. The sequence continues at coordinate 11,138 of NZ_JBIVJF010000050.1, read as the reverse complement.
CTGCCGGCCGAACCCAGGGCGAGGTGGGCCTCCAGTTCGTGCTCGGTGAAGCGGGAGGCGTAATCGCCGTACATCACGCCGAGGAAGACGCCCGTGTCGCTGTCCCGGACGGACGCCGGGTCGATCCCGGCCCGCTCCCACGCCTCCCAGGTGACTTCCAGCAGCAGCCGCTGCTGCGGGTCCATGGCGAGCGCCTCGCGCGGCGAGATGCCGAACAGGCCCGCGTCGAACTCCGCGGCGCTGTGCAGGAATCCGCCACTGCGCGTGTAGCAGGTGCCGATCCGGTCCGGGTCGGGGTCGTAGAGGGCGGCCAGGTCCCAGCCCCGGTCGGTCGGCAGGTCCGAGATCGCGTCCCTGCCCTGCGACACCAACTCCCAGAGCCCTTCGGGGGATTCCACGTCACCGGGGTAGCGGCAGGCCATGGCGACGATCACCACCGGGTCCCGGTCGTACGGCTCCTCCGGCTCGGCGGTCCGCGGTGCGGGCGCGGGTACGGGTGCGGCGGGCGCGGGTACAACAGGTGCGGCGGGTACGGCGGCGAACAGTTCCGTGTGCAGGTGGCGGGCGACGGCGGCCGGGGTGGGGTGGTCGAAGACCAGCGTCGTCGGCAGGCTCAGCCCGGTCGACGCCGCGAGCCGGTCGATCAGCTCGATGGCGCCGAGCGAGGTCAGCCCGAGGTCCGCGAAGGAACTGTCCGCGAAGGAACTGTCCGCGAAGGAGCCGTCCACGAACGAGCGGTCCGTGAACGAGCCGTCCGCGTCGAGCCCGCTCTCCGGCGCGCGGCCGCGGACCCGGGCCGTCTCGGCGCACACCCTCGCGCACAGCGCGCGTTCCTGCTCCTCCCGGGGCAGCGACAGCAGCCCGCGGTCCAGGGAGCCGCCGGCCGGCGCCGGCGCTGCAACCGGGTCGCTGAGCACCGCATGGCGGACGATCTTGCCCGACGGCGTGCGCGGGACGGCCGCGATCTCGCGGACCTCGACGGGAACCTTGTGGTCCGCGAGCTGCGAGCGGCAGACGTCGAGCACCAGCCGCGGGTCCAGGCCCTCCGGGCCGGGCACCACGAAGGCGACCGGGACCTCGCCGAGGACGGCGTGCGGCAGGCCGAGGACCACGGCGTCCCGCACCCCGGGACAGCCTCGCAGGACGTGCTCTACCTCCGTGGGGTGGATGTTCTCGCCGCCCCGGATGATCAGTTCGCTGACCCGGCCGGTGAGGACGAGGTGGCCGTGTTCGGCGCGCCGGCCGAGGTCCCCGGTCCGGTACCAGCCCTCGCGCAGCGCGGCGGCCGTCGCTTCCGGCTGGTCGTGGTAGCCCGTCATGAGATTCGGACCGCTGACCCAGATCTCGCCCTCGCCGCCCGCGAGGACGTCGGCGCCGCTGTCCGGATCGACGACGCGGACCTCGACGCCGGGTACCGGCAGTCCGCAGGACCCGTCGATCCGGGGGCCGTTCGGGCGGGTCACCGCGATCGCGCCGCAGGTCTCGGTGCTGCCGTAGACGTCGAGCAGCGGCGCGCCGAGCGTCTCCTCCACCACCCCGCGCAGCTCGGGCGGACACGGCGCGCCCGCCGTGACACAGAGCCGCAGCCCGGGCCGCGGCGCGGGGAGCGGGGTGTCCCTCGCCGAGGCCATCAACCGGTGGTACGTCGTGGGGACGCCTGCCAGGAGGGTGAACGGCCCGCCGAGGGCGGCGCTCGGGGTGCGCAGCGTGCGCCACAGGTCGCCGGGCGTCAGGACCTCGCCGGACGTCGGCAGTTCGCCGGCGATCGCGGTGCTCGCGCCGACGGCCGTGGTGCCCAGGATCGCGAGGGAGTGCCCGAAGCTGTGGAACAGCGGCAGCGGCCACAGCAGCCGGTCCTCGGGGGAGAGCCCGAAGACCGGCACGTAGCAGGCCGCCACCGACCACAGTGCGCCGCGCTGCGTGGAGAGCACGCCCTTGGGGCGGTGGGTGGTCCCGGAGGTGTAGAGCAGCCAGGCCGGATCGTCGAGCCCCAGGTCGTCGGGGGCCGCGGGCCCGTCGCTCCCGGTCGAGGCTGCGGCCTCGGCCTCGAAGAGGACGGTGCCGTCGGGGGCGTTCGAGGGGATCGGGCCCGCCCCGGTGAGCACGGTGTGCAGGCCACGGTACGCGGCGCCGAGGCGGTGGAGCTGTGTGAGGTGCGCGGGGTCGGTGATGACGGCCGAGGCACCGCTGTCCCGCAGGTAGTAGTCGAGTTCGTCGTCGGAGGACCGGGGATTGAGCAGGACACCGACCGCCCCCGCCCGCAGCACGGCGAGGCAACCCTCCACCAGCTCCACGCAGTTGCCCAGGCAGAGCGCCACCCGATCGCCGCGCCGGACCCCCGCCCGCGCGAGCGACCCGGCCAGCCGCCCGGTCCGCCGCTCCAACTCGGCGTAGCTGACGCCGCGCGAGAAGTCGTGGAACGCGACCCGGTCCGCCGACCGTTCGGCGTGCCTCTTCAACAACTCCGGCAGCGGCCTCACCAGATCGTCATACCGCAGTTCACCACTCACGCCCCAGCTCCGACCTCTCGCCACTCGCGACCCGCTCCCCCGTCGATGTCCTCCGTACCCACCAGCACGCGGGCACAGACCCAGTCCTGCGGACTCGCCGCAGCTGCGCTTGCGGCCGCTGAGGACTGCGGCGCTTCTTCTTCGTCCAGGTGGGCGCGTTCAGGTCGGACTGCCGCCAGGCGGCGAGAGCCTGCATGACCGGCTGTTCCATGAACACCTGGTAGGGCGAGCTGGTGGCGGCGGGTCCGGAATGGCCGCGTTCCCCGTGGTCGACTCGCCCGGCGACATCAACGGTGACGGGAACCCGGACCTGATCACCACCGACACCGCCGGCACCCTGCCCACCGGCACCGGTGGGCGCTGCGTCGGCATCAAGGACAACGCCACCAACCTCGGCACCCAGGTGGTCATCAGCGACTGCGTCGGCGCGACCGGCCAGGTCTGGACGCTCCGCGCCGACGGCACCCTCCACAACCCGACCGCCGACCCGCCGACCCGCCGACCCGCCGACCCGCCGACCGCTGCCTCGAACTCCCCAACTGGGCCGACGGCAACGGGACGGCGCTGGGCGTCTGGTCGTGCATCCTCGGCAACGCCAACCAGCGCTGGACCATGTACCCGAACAAGGCCTGATCCCACGACCGTGCCGGGCCCGCGACGCAGCCGACGTCGCGGGCCCCCGCCGTCCCGGAACGACGGGGTGTGGACCCGCGGCCCCTTGACCAGTGTCTACGTATGCGACGGGCACTTGGCCGTTGTTGCTCCGGGGCATGCTCGGAGCATCCCACGTCCCCACGGGCCCTTTTCTTTATTCCGCACGTTTTGCCCGAACCGGCAATCGGCGCGTGTAGGCACCGATGTTGCTGATTCAAGGTACGGACTGCTTTCGCGTCCGGGTTGAGGCGCGCCGCGAGGCGGGCGGGCCGGGCGGCCCTGGACCTGGACGACGGCGCGGCGCGGCGCGCGGGGAAGGGAGCGTCGGGCGAGCGAGGCGCCGTGGGCGGCGGTGGATGGCTGTCACGTGGTGCCGGTGGTGCCGACGTGGCCCCGAAGTACCGCGGTCGTCTGTGTGCGGCGGGCTGGGGGCGTGGACTGTCAGGAAGGTTCAGGTTTCGGCGTAGCGCCCTGTCCCGGTAGGGGCGGTGCGCTGTAGAACTGGCGGGCCCAGCGGCGGTACTCCATGATCGGGCCGTCTCCCCGGCTGAGTCTGGGGTGTTCTACGTACTTCTTGTTGCTCCAGATGTGGAAGTCCTTTGTGACGTCCGTGAGGTAGAACGGCGCTACCGCCTGGGTCAGGATCTGGGACAGGGTTCTGGCTGCCCAATCGGGACAGGCGGAGAACCCGGATGAGCGGACGGACAGCGTGAAGTACGTTTGAACACGAATAGGGTCGATCGGGGTGGCCATGGCCTGGCCCAGGAAGTCGGCGCCAAAGCGATCGAGGCGCCCTGTGAGGTGTTGGCACCCGAGGCCGTGTACCACCGCCACGATTTTTGTTTGCACCGACCCGAGGAGAGGGAATGCCCTTTCGAAGGTGACCGGGATGCCGAGGTGGGGTCCATCCGCTTGCAGTGGATTTGCGATCATCGCGTTCTGGAACCCGTGGATGGGCGCGAAGTGCGCAAGGTCGACGGTGTTCTCGAATACATCTTGCGGATGGTCGACCAGGGTGAACGCCCGCCGCGTCGGTGGCGGGAACTCATCCACCGGGAGGGTCGGGACCTGCCAGGTCGGGGCGGAGCCCCCTGCATGGCGCCATACCGAGATGAATCCGTTGACCTCACAGGAAACCCAAGGTTTCAGGGACGCCCGAGGCGGGGTCGACCCGTCGCCGGTCCGGACACATCTCCCCGTCAGGTCATAGGCGAAATGGTGGAAGGGGCAGACGATGTTCTCGCCGTCCACCGAACCCCCGAAGCCGAGATGGGCGCCAAGGTGAGGGCAGTGCGCGTCCACCACTTGCACGGCGCCTGAACGCGTACGATAGGCCACCAGTTCCTCGCCCATGAACTTCCGTCGGATGACCTTTCCACGAGGCAGTTCATCGCTGAAGGCGATGGCGAACCACCCGTCCGGGTAGGGCAGCCGGGGCTGGTGTACCGGGTTCGAGGATTCGTCGATGTCCATCTCGGGCCTTTCTCCATCAGACTGACGGCGGGGGCACTGCTTACCCGCGGCGGATCGTGTTCGCCGTGTCCGCCCCTACGGGCGGCGCCCCGACGGCGCTGAGCCGCTGTTCTGGTTCCCCGGTGGGATTCGTCTGAGCCTTCGGTCAGGCGCGGGGCTTCTTCGATCAGGGCGTCGACGATCCGGTGTTCGGGGACGGTCCGGATGGCGTGGCCTTCGACGAGGACTGGCCTTTGTCGCGTTGCCGCAGGAGACGCCGGGGTCGGCTTCGCGGGCTTCGCCGGGCCGTTGACGACGCAGCCCATGGCGGCGACGCGCAGGGGGTGGGGGAAGTCGTCGAAGGCGGCTTCGACGCGCTGGGCCAGGGTGTGGATGTCGACCTGGAGGCGGCCGCAGCCGGGGCAGGAGACGATCTCCAGCTTGCGGGGGCGCAGTCCCAGGGACTGCAGGATGTGCGCTCCGGCCTTGACCTGGTCGACGGGTGGGGCGGAGAGGGAGACGCGGATGGTGTCGCCGATGCCCTCGGTGAGGAGGACTCCGAAGGCGACGGCGGACTTGATGGAGCCCTGGAGGGCGGTGCCGGCTTCGGTGACGCCGAGGTGGAGGGGGTAGTCGCAGGCCGCTGCGAGGAGGCGGTAGGCGGCGATGACGGTGAGCGGGTCGTGGTGCTTGACGGCGATCTTGATGTCGGTGGAGCCGTGCTCCTCGAAGAGCGAGCACTCCCACAGGGCGGATTCCGCGAGCGCCGCGGGGGTGGCGGAGCCGTGCTTGGCGAGCAGGCGCGGGTCGAGGGAGCCGGCGTTGACGCCGATCCGGATCGGCACGTTCGCTGCCTGGGCGGCGTGGGCGATCTCGCGGACCTTGTCGTCGAACTTGCGGATGTTGCCGGGGTTGACGCGCACGGCGGCGCAGCCGGCGTCGATGGCGGCGAAGACGTAGCGGGGCTGGAAGTGGATGTCGGCGATGACGGGCAGCTTCGACTTGGCGACGATGGCGGGCAGGGCGTCGGCGTCGTCCTGGGAGGGGACGGCGACGCGCACGATGTCGCAGCCGGCGGCGGTGATCTCGGCGATCTGCCGGAGCGTGGCGTCGACGTCGGCGGTCGGGGTGGTGGTCATGGTCTGGACGGAGATGGGTGCGTCGCCGCCCACGGGGACGGTGCCGACGTGGATCTTCCGGCAGTGGCGGCGTGTTGGGGTGCGCGGCGACGGTTGGGGAAGCCCCAGATCGGTCGAGGCCATGGTCGCTCCTGCGGGCTCGGGCGGGCGGTGCCGGAGGGCGGCGGTGTCGGGTTCAGTGGTTCCACCACCAGGCGATGGAGGGAATGGGCAGGGGGCTGGATTCCAGTCCGGGAGGTTCCTGGCTGACGATGCTGAGGAGTGCGAGGTCGCCGCCGTATCGGGGGTTTCCCGCGTGCCAGTGGATCACGTTGGTGATCATGGTTCCGGTGTCTCGCAGGAACCGGGTCAAAGCGGGGCTGGACCCGATGGCGATGCGGTCCCGAAGGCGCAGGTGGACCACCATGACGCGGTTCCAGAACTCGATGGCCTTCCGGGTGGCGTGCGTGACGTCGAGATCTTGATGCCGCATCAGCGTCATGACGATGTTCTTGTGCGCGTCGCCGCCCCGCAGGTCCTTTTCGATGGAGTAGATGTCGTTGCACCAGGCGAGGAGGATTCCGGCGGACTCGAGCCATGCGCGGGTGGCGGGGGCCTCGAACTCGTGGGCCGGGATCTCCATCCCGTTGTAGATCTCCGATGCCGTGATGTAGGCGGCAAACGCGGTGAGCCACAGGCGCATCACGGGAAGGACCGCGGGCGTTACCTGTCGGCCGGCGAGACGGTGGCAGGTCTCCCACGGGATGGCCATGTGATACGAGGTGTAGCCGGCGGCGAAGCGGGCGTACTGCACGTCGGTGGCACTGTCGCGGAAGTCTTTGATCAGCTCCGCGAAGTGTCGCATGAAGGGGAGGTCGGTCAGGGGCGGTGCGCTCGGATCGTCCACGACGCGCTGCATGGTGCAGCATGCCTCGATGACCTCTTCCAGCGTGGTGAGTTCCTCCAGCCAGTCGTCCACGGCGAAGGCGAGCAGGTACCACTTTCCGCCGAGCTCCAGGCGTTCCTCGATTCCGTCGGGGCTGGAGCAGGCGACGTAAGCGGCGCTTCGGGATCGGAGGAGCGCGTTGCGGGTGTCGGGGTTCGTCGGGATCGGGCAGCTTTCCATCCACCGGGTGGCGCTCTCGTCGATCTCCCGGGCTCGGGGGTGGAGTGAAACCGGGAACGGGCAGTAGAGGGCGGGCGCCTCCGGCTGCGGGTCGGACACCGAGGTGTCAACGGACATGTCGAGGGCCGCCTTTCGGTGGGTAACGGAACCGTGAGCCTTTCCGGGCCCGGGAGGGAGTTGTTCGCAGGTGACGGGTTAGCGGTCGCCTGTGCGGTGCGGACGGCGGTTTCGGGAAGCGGAGCCCCTGAACCGCCTGCCGTCGACGCGTTCCCGCACCGCGGGCTCCCGTCGACGGCGGCATCCGACGTACGCGCCGTCCGGCCGTGTCCGGGTGCGACGTCGAGGAGCGGGGCGTGTTCGCCGCCCGTGTCTCGCCCGGGTCCGGAGCCGTGGGCACACGGCCCCTCCCCTCCCCGGGCCGGTGGTGCGGCAGGGGCCGCGGTCGTGTCAGTGTTCGCGGTGGGTGACCAGGTGGGCGAGGGCGGTGAGTTCGGCGGCGGGCAGGGGCGCGGGGTCGGCGAGGGCGAGGCGGTGGAGGGCGTCGGCGCTGTGGCGTCGGGCGCGGTGCAGGGTCCAGTCCCTGGCACCGCTCTGTTCGATCAGCTTGGCCGCGTGGCGGCATTCCTCCTCGCTGGGGGCCTGTGTTGCGCGGTAGAGGGCGCGCAGGGCCTCGGCTTCCGGGGTGTGGCCGGCCATGGCGGCGGCCACCGGCAGGGAGACCTTGCGCCGTCGCAGGTCCGAGAGGGCGGGTTTGCCGGTGGTCTGTTCGTCGCCCCAGATGCCGAGCAGGTCGTCGGCGCACTGGAAGGCGATGCCCAGGTGTCGGCCGAAGGCCCGCAGATGCTCCGTGCGCTGCGGGTCGGCGCCACCGGCGATGGCGCCCAGCGCGCAAGCGGCGGCGAGGAGTTCGCCGGTCTTGCCCACCGCCACCGCGAGCGCGTGGTCCTCGCTGACGTCGGTGCCGGTCTCCAGGAGCGTGTCGAGGTACTCGCCCTCGATCAGGAGCTGGACGCTTTCCAGGAGTACGGGAATCGTGAGCTCGGCGCGGGGGGCCTGGGTGAGGGTCTGCACGGCGGCGAAGAACAGGGCGTCGCCGGCGAGGATCGCCGCCGGGATCCCCTTGGCCGCCCACAGGGCGGGTCGGTGGCGGCGCATCCGGTCGCGGTCGATGACGTCGTCGTGCAACAGGCTGGCGTTGTGGATCAGTTCCACGGCCACGGCCGCGGGACGGGCGGCCTCCGGGTCGCCGCCGACGGCCCGGCAGGCCAGGAGGGTGAGGGCGGGGCGCAGGGCCTTGCCGTCGCCCTGGTGGTCGAGGTGGGTTCGGTCGTCGGTCCACCAGCCGAAGTGCAGCCCGGCGAGGTGACGGATGTGCGCGGGCAGGCGGTTGACCTGGGTGCGGATCAACGGCCTGACGGTGTGTGCGCTGTACGCCAGGATGTCTTCGCAGTCGCGGGGTTCGTCGGACACCGGGCCTCGCCTTCGGGTGGCAGTGCGTCAGGATCGGGCGAGAGGCGGCGGGCCGGGCCTGAACTCCGGCTGCCTTGAGGAAAGGCCCTGGGCCGAGCGGCGCACGGGGTCCGGGGGGGGCGCGGTCGGTCCTTTGGGGCTTGTGCCCCTGGGGCCTTCTGCAAGTTCGTACGACCGCCATCCCTCAGGGGCTCACGTGACAGCACCCAGGCGGAGAAGCCCCCGCTCGCGCTCGAACCCGGGGCGTCTAGTTCCGGGGCTCTTCGACTCCGTCCTGCGGGGAGTAGAACTGCTGGGCCCAGCGCCGGAACTGCATGATCGGGCCGTCCCCTTTCGCGAGCCGCGGATGACTCAGAGGGATCTTGTTCTGCCAGATGTCGAAGTCCCTGCTGGCATCCCAGGCGAACAGGTGAGCGATGCCTGCGCTGGCCAGCGCGTTGGCGGGCCCCGCGAGCCCATGGCGTACGAGCCGCATCGACGCCGCCATGGTGAAGGTGAGCCGCCCGGGGTCGACGGGCGTGGAGAAGACCCAGAAGCGGAAGTGAAGTCCGAGCCTGACGATCTCGACCTCGCTCTGGATGACGCCGAGGCCCTGGGCGATGATCCGACCCGTGGGCGAGAGCAACGAGAACGCCCCGGGCCGGGGGTCAACGCCGCTTCTCTGTACGGTCATTGACACGACTGCGCGGGTCCCGTCGAAGAGTGGTTCGTGGAGGTAGGTCACGGGCACCCCGTGCACCGGACGGAAGTGCCCGAGGTCGAAAGCGTTTTCCAGCACCTCCTGGGGATGGTCCTCCAGGTCCCGGACCACGCAGTACGGAGTGGGGAAGTCCGCCGGCGGCAGAGGCTCGATCTCCCAGGACGGCGCCTGGCCCAGGGCATGGCGCCATACGAAGATGAACCCGTCGATCTCCCGGTGCTCCAGAACCGAGAGCCGGGTCTTCAGCGGGGGCGGCGTTTCGTATCCGGTCTTCACGCACGCCCCGTCGAGGCCGAACTGGAAGTGGTGGAAGGGGCAGCGCAGGTTGTCCCCCTGCACCGTTGCCCCGTGGCCCAGATGAGCCCCCAGGTGAGGGCAGTACGGCCGTACCGCACGCATCGTGCCGCCGGCGGTGCGGTAGAGCACGACGTCCTCACCCATCAGACGGCGGGTGAGGACCTTGCCCGCTTTCAGTTCGTGACTGGCGGCCAGGGCGAACCAGCCATCGGGGTAGGGAAGACGGGGCACAGTCGCCTGCGCCGTCCGCGGTGACGGGTTCCAAGGGGTCACAACGCACCTCGTTCGTCGTTGTGGTGGCGGGCTCGTCTGGGGTGAGGCTGTCCGGGCCGGACCTGGGCGATGCGCGGGGCCATCCGGTGTCGCGGTGGCGGTGCGGGCCCTACCTGGGTCGCGGCACCGGTTCGACTCGGCGGTTGCCGGGCCGGGCACGTCAGGTCCCTGTCGACCGCCCGGGAAGGCGGCCGGTGACGGTTTCTACACCAACAGATGAAGGACCGTCCCGGAACGGCGTGCGGCCCTCGCGTCGGAGCACGGCCCGCTCCGGTTCACGCCCTCGCCCCTCCCCCCTCACGCCTGCCTCCGTGACGCCGCAGGTCGGCGGCTACAGGGACCATTCGGCGGGCCGGGCCGCCCCTGAAGCGCCCTGGCGGGCCGCTGCCAGGCCTGCGGAGCCGGTGGCGACCACCGGGACAGGGGACGGCCCTCGCATCGCCCCACGGTGCAGGCGGCCAGGTGACACCACTCGCCGCCTTCGCGCCACCACACCATGTCGCGGACTTCCTGCGGGTGCCGGGGCGGCGGAAGACGTGTCTCGACCGGCAGAACGGGCGTGTGTACGGCGCCATCGGCGCGGGCGTCCGGGGCTCGTTGCCTCCCGAGCCCCCGCACTCGGGGTTGCCGCCGACGTACGGACTGGCGTGCACTCAAGGGGCTGAACGCTTCCCGCCCGAACGTCGGCCACCGGGACGCAGGATGACGGGCGATCAGGCCTTCTCGCATGCTCGCACCCCAGCAGGGAGGAACACCCCCTCATGAGTGAGCCCCGGCAACTGCGCGGCATCATCCGGTCTCTGCGTACCATCGTCGACGACGTCAAGGAGATCGTCGACGGACTTATCGAACGCGCGGCGGAGCTGGAGTGCAACCTCCGGGATGCCGTCATCGACCTGCTGAAGGAGAACACGGGGAGCGGGCCCACCGGTGACACCCCCGCTCGCCCCGTGGACGAGACGGCGGAACTGGCCGGCCTTCGGGCGGAACTGGCCGCCCTGCGGGAAGAGCTCACCCGCCTGACCAGGACGTCGCCGGGTACGTGACTGACCCGGAGAACCGCGAAGCCGACGACGGTGACGGTGTGTCCGGTCCGTCGCCGGACGTGGAGCACCGCCTGATCCGGGCGCAGGACGGGATTCTGGCGGACTCGCTCACCGGTCGGCAGGTCGCCTTGGCGGAGCTGGCCGACGATGTATGCAGCGGGCCGCCGGGCCCAGGACGGCGGCGGCGGAGAGTGCACCTACCAGGTCCTGGTCCAGGTCCTCCTGGCCACGCTCGCGTCCGGGCCGGAGGCGGGCGCGCTGCCGGGGGTTGCGGGGCTGCTGTCCGCCGCGGCCCGCGGCAGCTCTACCCGCCGGCCGAACGACGTGGGACACCGGACAGGGGGCGAGCGAAGCGGAGTTCGGTAGCCGGGCAGGACCGGCCCGGCCCTCCCCCCTTTTGCTCGACGCGCTGTTCCCGGTATCGGCCCGTGCGTGGCCGCCCTGTCTCTGGAGGCTGTGTGTCCGCTCGTGCGCTCTACGTCTCGGGGGTCC
>NZ_JBIVJF010000049.1:0-26300 GCF_044750105.1 Kitasatospora sp. NPDC088861 | reverse complement strand
GAGGGGGCCCCCTGGGCGGGCCGCGCCGACCTCCCCCGCACCGCCCCGACCCCCCGGGGGGGGCCCCCCCGCGGGGCCTGACCGCGCCGTTCGCCTACGGGGCCCCCGTACGCCGGGCCGCGCCCGCGGGCGCGCCCCGGCTTCCGGGTTTCGGGGGCGGTCCGCGGAACGGCCTACCGCAGGCCCAGCTCCTTGCGGACGACCGCGTACCACTCCTCCGTCATGCGCCGCGCGGTGGCCTCCTCGAAGACGTTCGCGTCGTACTTGAGGAAGACCTTGAACCCCTCGCCGTCCCGGTAGGACTCGGCGGAGAGGACGTACTCCCCGGCGTAGGGCAGGTCGTCGAACAGCCGCAGGTCCAACTCCCCGGGCGCGGCCGGGGCCGCGTTGGTCAGCAGGTCGGCGCCGTCGAAGTTCTGGAACAGGAAGTTGGTCAGGACCAGCGGTTCGTCGTCCGCGCCCACGGCCCGGGCGATCTCCAGCAGCGGGTAGCCGCCGTGCTCGATGCCGCCGACCACCTTGCGCTGAAGGGACTTCAGCAGCTCGGGGAAGCCGCCGACGGCCGTGCAGCGGATCGGCAGGCAGTTCGCGAACTGGCCGACGACGTCCTGGAACCGCTCCTCGTAGCGGGCGACCGCCGTCATGCCGAGGACCAGGTCGTCCTGCCCGGTCAGCCGGTGCAGGAACCGCACGTACGTCGCGAACAGCACGGTGGCGACGCTGACCCGGTGCTCGCGCGCCGCGTCGGCCAGGGCGGCGGCCAGCGGCGGCGGCAGCTTGACCGTCGCCACGTCCACCCGGGGCATCCGCTTGGGGTCGTACGGCCGGTCGTAGGGCAGCGCGAGCGCCGGTCGATGACCTGCCAGCTCCCGCAGCCAGTAGTCCCGGTGCTGCCGCGCGCGCGGGCCGGCGAGCAGCGCCTCCTCCCAGGCGACGAAGTCGCCGTAGTCGGCGCGGCTCACGCTCCCCCGGCCCTGGTAGGCCTCCTTGAGCGTGCGGATCAGGACCGCCGTGGACGTGCCGTCCAGCAGGATGTGGTGCGCGGTGATCAGCAGCAGGCGCCGCCGCCCGGCGAGGGAGACCAGGTGCGCGCGGACCAGCGGGCCCGTCGCCAGGTCGAACGGGAGGTTCACCAAGTCCCGCAGCCCGGCCAGTTGGGCGGCGCGCTTGGTGGCCGTGAGGTCGACCCGTTCGAAGGACGGCGCCCGGCCCGGGTCGATGTCCATGAACGGCACGCCGTCCCGCTCGCCGAAGACGGCGCTCAGCACCGGATGGATGCCGCTCTGGGCGCGGACCGCCCGCTCCAGGGCGGCTTCGTCCAGCTCGCCGTGGATCTCGAAGAGGAGCGGGAGGTTGTAGGCGGTCGACTCCGGCGAGCGCTGCTGGTCGCGGTACATGGTCAGCTGGCCGCACGAGAGGTTCCACCGCTCGCCCGCCGGGCCGGCCTGGGCATCCGCCGTGGCCGTCGCGGCGGCCCCTGCACCGGCGAAGTGGGCGCACAGGCCGTCGACGGTCTCGACGTCGAAGAGCAGGGTCGCGGAGACGTCGTCACCGAACTCCTCGCGCAGGGCGTTGGTGAGCTGGAGGACCAGGATCGAGTCCAGGCCGTAGTGGGTGAGCGGGGCCGCGGTGTCGATCCGCTCGGCCGGGATGCCGAGCACGGCCGCGGCCTTGTCGAGGATGAGCGCGGACAGGTCGGAGCGCGACGCCGGTGCGGCGGAGGGAGCGGGGGCGGGCGCGTGGCTCGCGGCCGGCGGGGCGGGCGCGGGCTCCGGCCGGGGCGTCGGCACCACGGCAGGCACCGCAGCAGGCACGGCAACAGGCGCCGCGACAGGCGCCGCGACAGGCGCCGCAGCAGGCACCGGCCGGGTGACGCCCTTCGGCCTGGTCCCGACCGCCTGCCGGGCCACCCCGTCGCTCTCCGCCGCGATGACCTGCTGTCCCAGCGGCAGCGCCTGCGACAGCGGGAACACCACCGTCCCGAAGCCCTCCCCCGCCAGCACGTCCCGCCAGTTCTCCGGCGACAGCGCCGGCGAGCCCGGGATCCGCAGCGACCGGTCGTCGAACAGCCACCAGCCTTCCAGCAGCCCGAAGGTGACGTGGCTGAACAGGTCGAAGGCCGACAGTTCGTTCAGCAGCAGCCACCCGCCGGCCCGCATCGCGGCCTTGGCGTTGCGCAGGGTGTTGCGGGTGTCCTTGGTCGCGTGCAGCACGTTGGCCGCGATCACCAGGTCGAACCCGCCCTCGCCGACGTCCTGCCCGGCCAGCGGCCGTTCGATGTTGAGCAGTCGGCAGTCCAGGTAGGGCACGCCCGGCCCGTAGGTGGCGCGGGCGTGGTTGAGGAAGGCCTTGGAGAGGTCCGTGTAGACGTACGTCTCGATGCTCTCCTGGTACGGCTTGAGCGCGGCGAACATCCCGGCGCTGGTGCCGCCGGTGCCGGCGCCGATCTCCAGGATCCGCAGCCGCGCCCCCGGTTCACGGCGCAGCCGCTCCGACACGACGGCGACGGCGGCGCCGGCCATGGCGCGGTTGAACACGTCCGCGACGTGGTTGTTGCGGTAGCAGCCCTCCACCAGCTCCACCGAACCGCGCGGGAACATGACGTCGGTGGGCCTGGTCCGGCCGGTCACGATGTCCGGCAGCGCCCGCAGCATGGCGGAGGCCAGCCGCAGTTCGGCCTTGCGGTCGGCGTCGGCCGACCAGGACTCGCACTGCCGGTCCCACTGCGCGAGGACGGCCTCCGCGAGCACGCCCGCCGTGGACACGGCCTCCGTCGGCCCGGCCGACACGGTGGCCCGCCGGGCGTGCTCCAGCCAGTCGGCGTACACCGGCAGGATCGCGGTGCGGTCGACGGTCGCCAGCTGGGCCGCCAGGACCTTCGCCAGCCACGGGTCCCGCTCGGTCCGGCGCCACCGCACGACCTCGTCCATCAGGCCGTCCACGCTCTCCGGCGCGAGCAACAGCTCGCCGCGCACCCGGGAGGGCGTCCGGCCGTGCACGGTGACCTGGGTGGCGCGGTCGAAGTTCGCCAGGGTGTTGTGCTGGTTGGTCTTCACGAAGGCCAGCTGCCGCTGTTCCCCGCCGAGCAGGGCGTCCAGGGCGGCGAGCCCCTCGCGCGGCTCGATCGACACCAGGCCGACCCGGCTCAGCCGCTCCCGGTAGAACTCGGAGGTGACGCTCCCGAGGTTGCCCCACCACCCCCAGTTCATGACCCTGACGGGGGTGTCCCAGTGCTGTCCGAGCGCGTGCGCGTAGGCGTCGCTGAAGGTGCAGCCGGCCGCGTAGTTGCCCTGGCCGGCCGCCGTCGTGAAGGACTGCATCGACGACAGCAGCACGGCGAAGTCCAGTTGCTCGCCGTCGAAGACCTCGGCCATCGCCGTCGTGACGTCGACCTTGGCCGCCAGCCCCGCGCGCAGGGTGGCCTCGTCCATCCGGGCGAAGGTGCTGTCCCGCAGGACGAGCGCGGCCTGCACGACCCCGTCGATCCGCGGGTGGCGCTCCTTGACCTCGCCGACGGCCCGGCGCAGCGCGGCCGGGTCCCCGGCGTCGGCGCTGAGGTAGCGGACGGTGCCGCGTCCCTGGACGGAGCGGAGCCGTTCCTCGATGGCCGCGTCGGGTGCGCTGCGGCCGATCCAGGTGACGTGCGCGCCGTACTGCCGCACCACGTGCTGGGTCCAGGCGGTGCCCAGGCCGCCGGCGCCGCCGATCACCACGTAGACGCCGCCCTCGCGGTAGACCGGTTTCGCGGGCGTCTCGCACGGCGCCCAGTGCCGGGCCAGCCACTGGCCGGCCCGTCGGACCCAGGCGTCCTCGGACGAGCGGGCGGGCAGGGCGGTGAGGTCGGCGGGCCAGTCGGGGCCGTCGAGGTCGACGCGCCGGACGGTCCACTGCTCGTACTCGCGCCCCAGGGAGCCGAACAGGCCGTGCAGCCCGGCGTGCGCCGGCTGGACGGGGTCGTCGGCGTGGGTGGCGAGCGCGCGGGTGGTGACCAGCGTGATCCCCAGCGGCCGGGCGTCGTACCCGGCTTCGATCAGCGCCTTGATCAGGCGGAACGCGGCGACGACGCCGTCGTTCTGGGCGGCCGTGTACCCGGCGGCGTCGACGGGGTCGAGCTTGGGCTCGGGCGCCGTCCAGACCAGGTGGTCGACCGGTCCGAGGTCGCGCAGTGCGGCGGTCACCTCCTCGACGGAGGCGGACGGCGGCAGCGGCCAGGTCAGGGCGCCGTCGAGCGGTGTCGGTCCGCCGACGACCAGGACCCGGTCGGTGCGAGCGGGTACGGGCGCGTCGGTGGCGGTGGTCGGGTCCCAGACGGGCGCGTACAGCGCGGGCTCGCTCCGGACGGTGCGGCGCGAGGTGTAGCCGGTCAGCCGCACGCAGACCGCGCCGTCGGCGTCGACCAGGTCGATGTCGAGCTTGTCGAGCGGCCCGGCCGCGCCGCCTCGCACCACGGCCCACATCGCCGACTGGCACGGGGCGTACAGGTCGAGCCGGTCCAGGGCGAACGGCACGGCGGTGTCCCGCATGCCGGTGAGGTGGGGCGCGACGGCCGCCTGGATCGCCGAGTCCAGCATCGCGGGCGCCAGCGGTCCGGGCTCCGCCGAGCCGGGCAGGGCCAGTTCGGCGAGGACGAGACCGGAGCCGACGTGCGCCTGCCGGATCGCCCGCAGGCTCGGGCCGTGGTCGATGCCCATCGCCACCAGGGCCTCGTGGATCCGCTCGCCGGACACGGTCTCCCGGCAGTCCGCGCGCAGCGCGGCGAGGTCGACCGGTGCCGGGCGCGGGGCGTCGGACGACGCGATGGCGCCCTCGCAGCACACGGTGGAGCCGGTGCCGATCTCGAACCGGTGCCCGCCCTGCTCGCTCGCGCGGACCTCGACCCGGACGTCGACCGGGGTGTCCGAGACCTCCAGCGGCTGCACCCACGTGACGTTGCGCATCCGCACCCGGGTGGCGCCCAGCGCCTTGCGGGCGAGTTCGAGGTAGGCGACCGCGGGAAGGAGGTGACGGCCCTGCACCACGTGGTCGCGCAGCAGGCCGTCCGTGCGGGTCAGCGTGACACCGGTGCCGTCACCGCTGGTGCCGCCGTTGCCGGTGCCGCCGTTGCTGCTGCCGGCGGTCGGAGCCCAGTGGCGGTCGCGGGCGAACGGGTAGGTCGGCAGCGGGATCCGTCGGCCCTCGGCGGGCGCCAGGTCGTCGTCGGGCAGCCGGGCCGGGACCGTGCCGTCCAGCACCTGGACCAGCTCGTCGCGGTCGCGGACCACGCAGGCGAAGCGGTGGGCGAAGCGTTCCCGGCCGACGGCCAGGGTGTAGGCGAGGTCGCCGAGGTCGATCGACGCGTGGGCGCGGACGTGGAGCGCCAATCGGCGCCGCTGTTCGAGGAGTTGTTCCTCCGTCCGCGCCGAGAGGACCACCACGTGGTCCGTCCGCGGCGCGACGGCGGTGCGCGCGACGGCGTCGGCGACGGCCGGGGCCTCCTCGATCACCAGGTGCGCATTGGTGCCGCTGGCGCCGAAGGAGCTCACCACCCCGCACCGCGGCACCCCGGCGGGGCTCTCCCAGTCGTGGGTGCGGGTGCTCAGGTAGAACGGGCTTCCCACCAGCGGGATCGCCTCGTTGGCGGTCTCGAAGTGCAGCGAGGCGGGGATCTTCCGGTGCTTGATCGCCAGCAGCACCTTCAGCACGCCCGCGATGCCCGCCGCGAACTGGGTGTGGCCGATGTTGGTCTTCAGCGAGCCGACCGCGCAGTACTCCGTCCGGTCGGTGCGGGCGCGGAACGCCCGGTTCAGCGCCTGGAACTCGATCGGGTCGCCGAGCTTGGTGCCGGTGCCGTGCGCCTCGACGAGTCCGATCCGCTCCACGTCGACGCCGAACCGCTCGTACACCTCGCCGAGCAGGCTCTCCTGGGACACCGAACTCGGCGCGGTGATCCCGTTGGTGGCGCCGTCCTGGTTGACGCCGCTGGCCTTGATCACGCCGTGGATGTGGTCGCCGTCGGCCAGCGCGTCCGCGAGCCGCTTGAGCACCACGACCCCGACGCCCTCGCCGGGCACGAAGCCGTCGGCGCGGTGGTCGAAGGTGTGGCAGCGGCCGGTCGGCGACAGCATCCCGGCGCGGCCCGCGAGCCGGTACAGCCGCGGCGTGGACTGGAGGAACACCCCGCCCGCCAGCGCCATCGAGGTCTCGCCGGACCACAGGTCCTTGCAGGCCAGGTCGATCGCCACCAGCGAGCTGGAGCACGACGTGTCGACGGCGATCGCCTGGCCCTTGAGGTCGAGGAAGTACGACACCCGGCTCGGGATGACCGAGGTCATGTTGCCCCACAGGGTCTGCGCCGGCGCCTCCGGATCCAGCAGCCCCTGGTAGTCGCCGGCCCACGCCCCGACGTAGACGCCGCAGCGCGCCCGGCCCATCCGGCCCGCGTAGCCGGCGTCCTCCAGGGCCTTCCAGGACTCTTCGAGCAGCAGCCGCTGCTGCGGGTCCATCACCGCGGCCTCGGTGCCGGAGATGTTGAAGAACATCGCGTCGAACTCGTCGATGCGGTCGAGGAAGCCGCCCCGGGTGCAGGTGCTCAGGCCGTCGAGGTCGAACCGGGTCGCCTCGGTGACCAGGTCGTCGCCGTCGGCCAGGTGCGTCCAGAGTTCGTCCAGCGAGTCGGCGCCGGCGAACCGGCCGCTCATGCCGATCACCGCGATCGGTCCGCGCTCCGCGCTCCCGGTGCCGCTGTCCGGCTGCCCGGCCGCCACGGGCCGTGCGGGCCGCACGACCGGTGGCGGGGTGCTCTCCCGTGCGTCGGCCGGCTCCGTCGCGCCCTCCGTGTGGACGATGACGCCCCGGTACTCGGCGAGCAGGTGCTCGGCCAGCCGGTCGGCCGTGCTGTAGTCGAAGACCACGCTCGTCGGCAGGTCCAGCGTCAGCGCGCCGTTGAGCTGGTCCACCACGCGGATCGCCAGGATCGAGTCCAGGCCGTAGTCGGCGAACGCCAGCCCGCCCTCGACCTCCTCGACCTCCATCGCCAGCGCGCGGGCGATCTTCTCCCGCACCACGGCGGGCACGATCTCGTCCAATCCCCTGTGCGCGACGGCGGGTTGGACGATCGGCGCCGCGATCGGTGCCGCGATCGGTGCGGGCGTCGGCACGGGCTCGGGTGCGACCGCGAGCGCGGGTGCCGGCGTCTGCCGGGTCAGGTCGCCGATCCAGAACCGCTCCTTGGCGAACGGGTACGTCGGCAGCGACACCACCCGCCGTGGCGCGCCCTGGCGCAGGCGCTCCCAGTCCACCTCGGCGCCGGCCGCCCACAGCGCTGCCAGCTTGGACAGCTTGCCGGCCGCGATCCACTGCCGGACCAGCAGTTCCTGGAGGTCGCCGTCACCGGTGATCTCGGCGAGCAGTCCGCCGGATTCCCCGGCGGTGCCCCGGTGCCCCCGGCCGCCCCGCAGGGCGGCCCTCAGCTCCGCCGTCGACGAGACGGCGACCGCGTACCGCTCGGCCATCGCCTCCCGCCCGACCTGGAGCGTGAAGGCCAGGTCGGCGAGGGCGGTGTCCGGGTTGCGGTCGAGGAATCCGGCCAGCCGGTCGACGGACGCCGTGAGCTGGTCGGGAGTCCTCGCGGAGAGGACGACGACGTGTTCGGCCTGTTCGGCCTGTTGGGGTTGTCGGGCTTGTTCGGCGCCGTTGCTCGCGCCGTCGGTGGGCTGCACGGAATACTCCTCGACGATCACGTGTGCGTTCGAGCCGCCGGCACCGAAGGAGGACACCGCCGCGATCCGCGGGCCGTCGGAGTGCCACGGGCTCAGTTCGCGCTGGACCCGGAACGGGGTCCGTTCGAAGCTGATGTTCGGGTTGAGCTGTTCGGCGTGCAGGCTCGGGACGAGTTGCCGGTGCTTGAGCTGGAGCAGGACCTTCGTCAGGCCGGCCACCCCGGCCGCGGCCTCCAGGTGACCGATGCCGGACTTCACCGAGCCGATCGCGCAGAACTGCCGCTCCGCGGTGTCCCGTTCGAAGGCCTTGGTCAGGCCCGTGATCTCGATCGGGTCGCCCAGTTCGGTGCCGGTGCCGTGCGCCTCGACGTAGCCGACCTGCCGGGCGGAGACCCCGGCCTGGTCCAGCGCCCGCCGGACGACATCGGCCTGGGCGACCGGGCTCGGCACGGTGTAGCCGGTGGAACGGCCGCCGTGGTTGACGCTGGAGCCCCGGATCACCGCGAGCACGCGGTCCCCGTCGGCCACCGCGCGGGACAGCGGCTTGAGCAGCACGCACCCGACGCCCTCACCGGGCACGAACCCGTGGCCGCCGGTGCCGAAGCTGCGGCAGTGCTGGTCGGGCGAGAGCATCCCGGAGCGGCACAGCTCGACGTAGTCCAGCGGGTGCGCGTAGAGGTTCACGCCACCGGCGATCGCCACCTCGCAGGCGCCGCGCCGGAGTTGTTCGCACGCCTCGTGGATCGCGGTCAGCGAAGCCGAGCACATGGTGTCGATCGTCAGGCTCGGCCCGCGCAGGTCGAGCAGGTAGGAGGCGCGGGCGCTCAGCGAGGCGAACGACAGGCCGGGCACCACGAGTTCGCCCGAGGGCAGCCGGCCCACCTCGTGCCGGGCGTGGCCGACCTTGGTGACGCCCGCGAACACCCCGACCCCGTGGCCGTGGCGCTCGGCGAGGCGCGCCCTCGTGTACCCGGCGTCCTCCAGCACCTCCCACGCCGCCTGCACGAACAGCCGCTCCTGCGGGTCCATGGCGTAGGCGTCGCGCGGGGCGATGCCGAAGAACCGGGGATCGAACGCGGCGAAGTCGTCCAGGAAGCCGCCCCACTTGCTGTAGCTGCGGCCGGTGGCCACCGCCGTGTTGCGGTCGGGCTCGAAGAAGCCGTCCAGCGGCCAGCGGTCCACCTCGCGGACGCAGTCGCGGCCCGCCGTGAGGTTCTCCCAGAACTCGTCCAGGTCGGCGGCGCCCGGGTAGCGGCCGCTCAGCCCGATCACCGCGATCGGCTCGTCGGCGCCGGGCGCCGGCCGGTCGGGGACGGCGGTCGGCCGAGCGCTGGTGGCCCGCTGTTCGGCAGTCGCCGCCGGCTGGTCGCCCGCCACCGGCTGGTCGGCCGTGGCCGCCTGCCGGCGCGCCGGTTCCCGCCGGAGGCCGGCGAGTTGACCGGCCACGGCCCGCAGGGTCGGGTGCTCGTAGAAGATCGTCGAGGAGACCTCGGGGTAGGTCCGCACCAGCTCCCGGTTGAGCTGGATGACCATCACCGAGTCCAGGCCGATGTCGACCAGCGGGCGGTCGGGGTCGACCGCGCCCGGGGCGAGCCCGCTGACCTCGGCGAACAGGGCGAGGAGGTGGCCGAGGACGTTCGGGTCGGCGCCACGGACGGGAGCCTCCGGAACGGGAGCCGTCGGCGCGGGAGTTGTCGGCGCGGCGGCCGGGGCCGGTGTCCCGGTCGGCACCCGCGTCGGGTCGCCGTGGTGCACCCACACCTGGTCCGCCCCCGCGTTCCAGGCGTCGACCAGCGCCGTGAGCCCGGCTTCCGTGGGCATCGGCGCCAGCCCCCGGTCCTCCCACAGGTAGGCCCGGGTCCGCTCGCCGACCTGCATGCCGCCGTCCTCCCACAGCGGCCAGGCGATGGACAGGGTGCGCCCGCGGCGCAGCCCCTCGGCGACCCGCGCGTTGCGCGCGGCGGCGAACTCGTCGAGGAAGGCGTTGGCGGTCGCGTAGTCGGACTGCCCCGGGTTGCCGGTGACAGCGGCGCCCGAGGAGAAGGTCAGCACGAACTCCAGCGGGCAGTGCCCGGTGGCCCGGTCGAGGTGCACGAGGGCGTCCACCTTGGTCGCGAGGACCTCGTCCCACTGCTCGGCGGTCTTGTCCGCGAGCAGCGAGTCCCGCACCACGCCGGCGGCGTGCACGATGCCGGTGACGGCGCCCGCCTCGGCGACCAGGTGCCGCACCTCCTCCCAGCGGGAGACGTCGGCGCGCACGTACCTCGCGTCCGCGCCGGCCTGCCGCAGCTCGGCGAGCAGGCGGTCGATCCGGCCGTCCTGCGGCGAGCGGCCGGCCAGTACGACGGTCGGCCGCCGGACGTCGGCGGCGATGCGCCGGGCCGTCGAGGCGCCGATCCCGCCGGCCCCGCCGGTGATCAGGTACACGCCGCCGTCCCGCCAGGGCTTGCCGGAGGCCGTTCCCGCACCCGGGCCCGGGAGTTCGGCCGGGGCCCAGCTGCGCGTGTGCCGGACACCGTCGCGGTAGAGCACCAGGTCGTCGGCGGCACGGGCGTTCTCCGCGACGGCGGCGGCCAGGTCGGTGCCGTGGACGCCGTCGATGCCGATGACCTGGCCGACGATCCGCGGGTTCTCCTTGGTGACGGTCCGCAGCAGGCCCGCGAGAGCGAGGTCCGCCGTGACGACCTGGACGAGCGTGGTGCCGTCCCGGGCGTCGAGGCCGCGGACGGTTTCCAGCAGTTGCCACGACAGGTCGCGGAACCGGCTCTCCGGCCGCTGCTTGACCGTGTCGAGGCGGATCGCCTCGGGTACCTCCCCGTCGACCCCGCACAGCACGACGACGCGCCGGTCGTACCGGCCGGTCGCGGCGGCGGGCGTCGGCGTCCAGCGGGCGGTCAGCAGGGTCGTGCCGCTCTCCTGCCGGGTGCCGGGGGCCCAGAAGCGGTCCCGGGCGAACGGGTATCCGGGCAGGTGCGCGCGCCGGGGCGTGCCGTCGCCGAGCAGCGAACGCCAGTCGACGGCGCCCCCGCCGACCCACCGCCCGATCGGCTCCGGCTCGGCTCCGCGCTCGCCGGTGGTGACGAACGCCCTTAGCCCGTCGACGAGTTCGGAACGGGACGAGACGACCCAGCCGACCCGTTCCGCCATCTCCTCGCGGCCGACCTGGAGGCTCCACGCGACGGACCGCAGCGACACCTGCTCCGACTCCGGGGACTCCAGGTAGGCGAGCAGGCCCCGGGCCCGGTCGGTCAGCTGCCGGGCGGTGCGGGCGGACAGCGGCACCGCGACCGGCCCGCCGTCGCCCTCCCCGTCCCGGTCGCCGCGTACGTACTCCTCGACGACCACATGGGCGTTGACGCCGCCGAACCCGAAGCTGCTCACCCCGGCACGCCGCGGCGCGGGGCCGCCGGCACCGCTGCGGGGGCGCGGCCAGGCCTCGTTGTCCCGCACGATGTGGAACGGGCCGCCGGCCAGTTCGATGTACGGGTTGACCTCCTGGAGGTGCTGAGTCGCGGGCAGCACGCCGTGCTTGAGCGCGAGCAGCACCTTCAGCAGCCCGGCGATGCCCGCGGCCGACTCCAGGTGGCCGATGTTGGTCTTGACCGAGCCGAGGCCGCACGCCCCGTCGTCGCTGCGGCCCAGCCGGCGGAACGCGGTGCGCAGCGCCCGGACCTCTACCGGATCGCCGAGGGCCGTGCCGGTGCCGTGGGTCTCGATGTAGCCGATGGTGTCCGGGTCGAGGTCGCCGACGGCGGCCGTCACCAGCTCGGCCTGGGCGTCGGCGTTCGGCGCGGTCAGCGAGTTGGCCCGGCCGCCGTGGTTGTAAGCGCTGCCCCGGATCACCCCGAGGATCGCGTCACCGTCGCGCTCCGCCGCCGCCAGCGACTTGAGCACCACCACCCCGACGCCCTCGCCCCGGACGTAGCCGTTCGCGCCCGCGTCGAAGGTCTTGCAGAGGCCGTCCGGGCTGAGCATGCCCGCGCGGTGCGCGCTGACGAAGGTGTCCGTGCTGAGCAGCACGTTGACCCCGCCCGCGACGGCCAGGTCGCAGGTGCCGGAGCGGATCGCCTCGATCGCGCGGTGCACCGCCACCAGCGAGCTGGAGCAGGCCGTGTCGATCGGTTCGCTCGGGCCGCGCACGTCGAGCAGGTACGAGATGCGGTTGGCCAGGATCGAGTGCGTGGTGCCGGTCGAGGTGAAGGCGTCCGGTCGCACGCCGAGCGTGGCGAGCAGCGTCGCGTAGTCGTTGCCGGTGACGCCGATGAACACGCCCGTGTTGGTCGGCAGGTCGGCGGGCCGGTACGCGCTGTCCTCCAGCGCCTGCCAGACCGTCTCCAGGACGAGGCGGTGCTGCGGGTCCATCAGTTCGGCCTCGCGCGGCAGGATGCGGAAGAAGCCGGCGTCGAAGGCGTCGACGTCGTCCAGGGCTCCGATCCGTTGGGGGAAGTCCTGGGCCTCGATGGCTTTGCGCTGCTCCTCGTCGTAGCGGTGCAGCGGGAACGCGGTGACGGAGTCCTTGCCCGCCAGCAGGTTCGCCCAGTACTCGTCCAGGTCGCGGGCGCCCGGGAAGCGCCCGGCCGCGCCGATGACGGCGATCGGCCGGCGCGGGTCGGGCCCGGTGCGAACCGGCTCCGACTCCGGCTGGGGCTGGGACTGGGGCTGGGGCTGGGGCTGGGGTTCGACCTTGATCTTGACCCCGGCCTCGGCCTTCACCTCGGCCTTCACCTCGGCCTTCACCTCGGCCTTCGCCGTGGCACCGTGCTCGTCGACCAGGTGGGCGCCCAGCGCCTCCAGGGTGCTGACGTCGAAGAACACCGCCGGGCTGACCACGACCCCGAACCGCTCGTGGATCTCCTTCGCGAAGGTCACCAGCGAGATGGAGTCGAAGCCGAACGCGTCCAGTCCGGTACCCGGGTCGAGATCCTCCGGCTCGAACTTGAGGATCTCGGCGGCGATGGAGCGCAGGACGTCCACGACACCCGACACCGCCGACACCACTGGTACCTCCTGCTCAGCCGGTACGACCGGCTCCCGCTCTCGCACCGGGCGGGCCTGCGGCGCCGGACGATCGCCCGGCGCCACCCCTCCGGTACCGCGCCGCACCCCGGCCAGTTCCCCGACGACCTCGCCCGTGCCCCCGACCAGCAGGATCCGGTCGTCGCCGAGGACCACGTGCGTGACCGGCGAACCGGCCCGCACCCGGATCTCCCCGACCTGGTTGAGCGCGACCAGGGTCCAGTCCGGCGCCCCGGCACGCTTGGCCTCCCACTGCACGCCCTGGGCGATCGCCGCGAGCACGAACGGCTCGACGGTGACGTTGCGCCGGACGTGGTCCTGCTGGAACGCGGGACTGCCGATGGTCAGCACCGTCCGGCCGTCCGGCGCGCGGAACACGCCCTCGACCGCGCACGAGGCCGGCTTGTAGTCCAGCCCGCCCTCGGCCAGTTCGGCCAGGAACTGCTCCCGGGTGAGGACCTCCCGCAGTCCGGCCGGCTCGACCCGGCCGGACGGCGCCGTGGCCGCCCCCCGCACGGTGAACTCGACCACCGCCGCCCCGTCCCCGGTCCGGACGGTGCCGTGGCCGTCGGCGAACTCCGTGACGAGCCGCGTGGTCGTGGACCAGTCGACCGGCCGCAGCACGCGCAGGTCGTGGACCGACGCCTCGGCGGCGAACCCGCTGACCTTCGCGGCGGCCAGCGCGAGGTCCACCACGAAGGTGGGCACGATGGTCGGCGCCTTGGCCAGCCGGTAGCCGTAGTCGAGCAGGTCGGTGAGGTGGACGTCCAGGGCGTAGCGCAGACCCCGGACGTCGGATTCGTTGCGCCCCAGGAAGGGGTGCAGCCGCTCGCGCAGCGCCAGCGGGGCCAGCACGGACGGTGCGCCGTCGGTCTGCTCGATCCAGCAGCGCACCTTCTCGAACGGGTAGGCGGGCAGCGACACCCGGCGTGCCGTCGGCAGTTGGTCCCAGTCGACGCTCTTGCCGCCGGCCCAGGTGGCGGCGAGTTCGTGCGCGGGCAGCTCCCGCCGCCCGGCCAGGTAGCCGTCGACGGCCGCCAGCGCGGACCGCCGGTCCCCCGCCACGAACGCCCAGCGGTGCGGCAGTTCGTTCTTTCCGACCCGCAGGGTGTACGCGATGTCGGGGAGGTCGGCCTCCCGCGCCCCGGCGAGGTGGTCGCGGAAGACCGCCAGGTAGCGCCCGAGCGCGGCCTCGTTCATCGCCGAGAACACGAACAGCTGCTCACCGAAGGGCTCTTGGCGCACCGGCCGTTCGGGGTACTCCTCAAGGATGATGTGCGAGTTCATGCCGCCGGCGCCGATCGAGGTGATGCCGGCCCGCCGGGGGTGGGTGACCTGGCGGCCGTCCACCTCGGTGACCATCGGCTGCCAGTCGGCGAGCTTCTGCTGCACCTGGAACGGGGTGTCGGCGAAGTCGATGTCCGGGTTGAGTTCCGTGCTGTGCAGGGACGGCGCCAGCTTGCCGTGCCTCAGTTGGAGCAGCACCTTCGCCAGGCCGATCATGCCGGCCGCCGCGAGCAGGTGCCCCATGTTGGCCTTGACGGACCCGAGGGCGCAGAACTGGCGGTCCGCGGTGTACTTGCGGAACGCCGACGTCAGGGCGCGGACCTCGATGGGGTCGCCCAGCGCGGTGCCCGAGCCGTGCCCCTCGACGTAGCCGATCGTCCTCGGGTCGACGCCGGCGTCCTCGATCGCCTTCTGGATCGCGTGCGCCTGCATGCCCGGGTTCGGCACGGTGAAGCCGTTGCGCGTCCCGGCGTTGGACAGGGCGGTGCCCTTGATCACGGCGTACACGTGGTCGCCGTCGCGCTCGGCGTCGACCAGCGGCTTGAGCACGACCGCGCCGACGCCCTCGCCGAGGATGGTGCCGTCCACGCCGTGGCCGAAGCTGCGGATCACGTCGGAGGTGCCGGTGGTGAAGTGCTCCTCCGAGGAGGTGATCAGGTTGTACGGGTGCAGCATCAGGTTGACGCCGCCCGCGACGACCATCCGGCACTCACCGGCCCGCAGCATCTGCACGGCCTGGTGCACGCACGTCGACGAGGCGGAGCACATGGTGTCCAGGAAGATCGACGGCCCGGTCAGGCCGTAGAAGTAGGACAGCATGTTGGGCAGCGTCCCGGTGTAGCTGCCGCTCTGCGGCGCGCCCCTGGTCAGGCTGTTCTGGAAGCCGTACAGGTTGTAGTGGTTGCTCATGGTCCCGACGAGCACGCCGACGTCGCCCTGGTAGCGGCGGTGGATGGTCTGCCGCGAGTAGCCGGCGTCCTCCAGCGCCTCCACGCCCGACTGGAGGAACAGCCGCACCTCCGGGGACATCTGCTCGGCCTCGCGCTTGGAGATGCGGAAGTAGCGGGGGTCGAACTTGTCGAGGTCGCGGAGGAAGGTCCCGGTCCGGATCACGCTCTTGCCGCGGACGGACCGGTCGCTGTCGTGGATGGCCTCGTGGCCCCAGCGGTCGGCGGGGACCTCCTCGAAGGTGTGCCGGCCGTTCTCCAGCAGCTCCCACAGCTCGTCCATCGTGTCGGCGCCGGGGTAGCGCCCGGACACTCCGATGATCGCGATGTCGTGCCGGTCGTCGCGCGCGGGTTCGCGGACCACGGTGACGGCGGACGCGGCCGGGGCCTCGAACCGGGCGGCCGGGGCCTCGGGCTGGACCGCGGGGGCCTCGGTCTGAACGACCGGGGCTGCCAAGGCTTCCGAGGTCTCCGCGGTTTCCGGGCTTTCCGGGGTTTCGGCCGGACCGGTCGCCCCCAGCACCGCCTCCAGCTGCGCCCGCCGGGTCTCCACGAAGTGCGCGGCCACCTCGGCGATGTTCAGGTACTCGAAGAAGATCGTCTTGGACAGCGGCCCGAACACCTTCTCCAACTGGGCGGTCACCCCGAGGATGCTCAGCGAGTCGATGCCGTACTCGATGAGGTTGGTGGTCGACTCGATGTGCTCCGGATCGTGCCGCAGGACCTCGGCGACGACCCCCCTGAGCAGTTCCTCGGTGCGCTGCAGCAGGTCGCCCTCGCCCGCGCCGCCTGACGGAGCAGCGGTGGTGGACGAGGCGGTGGCCGGGGCCGCGGGGGCCGGGGCCGGGGCCGCCCGGCGTTGCGCGGCCAGGGTGGCCTTGGCGCCGTAGGCGACGACGAGGTGCGCGGGGGCGTCGGCGAGCAGGGCCCGGCCGAAGGCGCGCAGCCCGTCCTCGGTGGGCAGGTCCTCCCAGCCGCGCTCGCGGCGCAGGGAGTCGCGGGTGACCTCGTCCAGCGTCATGCCGCCGTCGGCCCACAGCGGCCAGCTGATCGCGGCGGTCCGGCCGCTGCGCTCGCCCGCGTCGACCAGCGTCCGGCGGTGCCGGGCGAAGGCGTCGAGGAAGGCGTTGGCCGCCGAGTAGTCGGACTGCCCCGGGCTGCCATAGACGCCGGCGACCGAGGAGAAGAGCGCGAAGAACTCCAGGTCGAGGTGGCGGGTCGCGGCGTCGAGGTTGAGCGTGCCGCGGACCTTCGGCGCCGTCACCAGGCGGACGTCGGCCAGGTCCTTGCGCAGCAGGTACTGGTCGCGCAGCAGGCCGGCCGCGTGCACGACGCCGTCGAGCGACCCGTGCTCGCGCACGATCGTGTCGACCGCGGCGCGCACGCCTGCGGCGTCGGCGACGTCGACCGGCAGGTAGTGCGCGTCGACCCCTTCGGCGCGCAGGGCGTCCACCGAGCCCGCCGGGGAGCGTCCGCTCAGGACGACCGTCGCCCCCGCGCGGCCCAGGTAGCGGGCGAGGTGGCGGCCGATGCCGCCCAGGCCGCCGGTGACCCAGTAGACGCCGCCGGCCCGCAGCGCGGGCACCTGCGGTCCGGCGTCCAGTCGCGTCTCGACGGGCTCCAGCACCTGCCGGGTGCCGTCGGCGGTGTAGCGGACCTCGGTGTCGGCGGAGTCGTCGGCGCACTCCTCCCGCACGATCCGCGCGAGCTGCTCGGCGGAGGCCGCGTCCAGGCCGGCGACCCGGACGACCCGGCCCGAGACGAGCGGGTTCTCCAGGGCGACGGTGCGGAACAGGCCCGCCAGCGGTGCGTGGAAGTGGGCCGGTACCCGGGCGTCGATCAGGGCCACGAAGCGGTGCCCGGTCCGGGGAGAGGACGCGAGCACCTGCTGGACCTCGGCGAACACCTGCTCGGTCGCGGCGTCGACGCCGTCGGCCGGGCTCGCCCGGGTGATCTCCGGCAGGGTCAGGAGGTGCGCGGTGCGGGTGGCGCCGCCGTCCGCGTCCAGCGGCCGGTCGGTCCACCGGGTGGTCGCCGTGACGACGCGCGGGCCGGCGTCGGTGGTGCGCTGGGCGAGCCCCCGCAGGCTGGCGCTGATCACGCCGTCGCCGTCGCACAGGTCGATGTCGAAGGTGGTGAGCGTCCCGGAGCCGGCGCTGCGTCGCACCCAGGCCCAGGTCTCGGCGGGGCAGGGCCGGTACACCTGGAGCTCGTCGAGGGTGAAGGGCAGCGTCGGGCCGGCGGCGGCGCCCGTCAGGACCACGGAGGTCTGGAAGGCGGCGTCCAGGACGCTCGGCGGCAGCACGCAGCCGTCGGCGCCGGTGGTCCGGATGCGGGCGATCGCCTCGTCGCGGCCCAGCCGGAGCCCGCGCAGCGCGCGCATGGCCGGGCCGTACTCCAGGCCCTGGGCGCGGAAGGCGGCGTAGACCTCGTCGGTGCCGCGGGTGGTGCGGCAGGCGGCGCGCAGGGCGTCCAGGTCCAGCGGTGACGGGTCCGGCAGGGTGACCAGTTCGGCGGTGCCGGTGCTGTGGACCGTCTCACCCTGCCGGAACTCGAACGCGATCGCGTCCTCGCGCGGCGTCAGCGCGAGGTCGACGTCGACCGGTTCGCCGACGACGATCGGCCGCAGCCACGCGAGGTCGCGCAGCCGGACGGCCCCCTCCCGGGCCGCCGCGCGCTCCACGGCGGCGCGCGCCATCTCCAGGTACGCGACCGCGGGCAGCACCCGCCGGCCGCGGACCAGGTGCGAGGCCAGGAAGGGCTCGGCCCCGGTGAACGTGGAGGTGTAGCGCTGCTGCGCCAGGTCGGAGGTGTTGCGGTGGACGAGCGGGTGCAGCAGCGCGGCGCCCGGCGCCTCGGCCGGCGGCGTGACGTACCAGTGCCGGTCCCGGGCGAACGGGTAGGTCGGTAGCCGGACGCGACGCGCCCCGGGATACCCGGGCCAGTCGGCGCCGCCCCCGCTCGCCCAGTCCTGCGCCGCCGCGACCAGTTCGGCCCCGGCCCCGGCGGGGTTGCGCACCTCGCCGTCCGCGACGGACTCCAGCGCGGCCACGAGCTGCTCCCGGTCCGAGACCAGGAACACGGCCCGGACCCGCATCGCTTCGCGGCCGACCTGGAGCGTGTGGGCGATGTCGGCCAGCGCCTGGCGCGGCCGCAGCGGGGTCTCCGGTGCCAGCAGGTGGTCCCGCAGGCCGCCCGCGAGCACCCGCAGCCGCTCCAGGTTCTTCGCCGACAGCGGGACGACGTACGGCCCCGCGGGCTCGGCGGTGCGGTCTGCCGGCCCGCCGAGGTGCTCCTCCAGCAGCACGTGGGCGTTGGTCCCGCCGAACCCGAACGAGCTGACGCCGGCCCGGCGCGGCACTCCGTCGCCGCCCGGCCACGGCCGGGTGTCGCCGACGATGTAGAACGGGCTGCCGTCCAGGTCGATCAGCTGGTTCCTGGTCCGGAAGTTGACCGTCGCCGGGAGGGTCCCGGCGGCCATCGCGCCGATCACCTTGACCACGCCGGCCACGCCCGCGGCCGATTCCAGGTGGCCGATGTTGGTCTTGATGGAGCCGATGCCGGTGCTGTCCGGCCGCGGTGACGTCCCGTGGGCGTCGTGCAGGCTCTGAAAGGCGCGTTTGAGGCCGACGATCTCGATCGGGTCGCCGACCGGCGTGCCGGGCCCGTGGGCCTCGATGTAACTCACCGTCTCGGGCGTCACACCGGCGCGGGTGTAGACGTCCTCGATCAGCGCGGCCTGGGCGGCCGGGTTGGTGACGGTCAGCGAGTTGGTCTTGCCGCCGTGGTTGGTGCCGACGCCCTTGATCACCGCGTGCACGGGGTCGCCGTCCGCCAGCGCCCTGGCCAGCGGCTTGAGCAGCAGGACGGCGCCGCCCTCGCCCCGGACGAAGCCGTCCGCGTCCTGGTCGAAGGCGTGCGAGCGGCCGGTGGGCGAGAGCATGCTCGCCTTGCTGAACGCCACGAACAGCTTCGGCGACCAGCACAGGTTCACGCCGCCGGCCAGCGCCAGGTCGCAGTCGCCGTTGTGCAGGGCGGCGACGGCCTCGTAGAGCGAGACCAGGGAGCTGGAGCAGGCGGTGTCGTTGGCGATGCTGGGGCCGTGGAAGTCGAAGTAGTAGGACAGCCGGTTGGCGACGATCGAGTAGGCCGTGCCGGTCGGGAAGTAGGCGTCGGTCGGCACGTCGTCGCGTTCGATCAGCTCGGCGTAGTCGCCGTGGCACAGGCCCATGAAGACGCCCGTGCGGCTGCCCGCGAGTTCGCCCGCCCGGTAGCCCGCGTCCTCGATGGCCTTCCAGGCCAGCTCCAGCGCGAACCGCTGCTGCGGGTCCATCGTCTCCGCCTCGCGCGGGGAGATGTTGAAGAAGGCGGCGTCGAAGCGGTCGGCGTCCTCGACGAACCCGGCCCAGACGCTGTACGTCTTCTCCTCGCCGCCGCGCGGATCGCCGAAGTAGCGTTCCTTGGACCAGCGTTCGGCGGGCACCTCGGTGATCAGCGAGCGTCCGGCCGCGAGGTGGTCGAACAGCTCGACGAGGGTGTCGGAGCCGGGGAACCGCAGGGCCAGCCCGATGATCGCGATGTCGTCGGTACTCATCGGCTCTCCCCCACTCGCTGCACGGCACGGCGGTTGTCCACGGTCACCCGCAGGTTCAGCGCGGCGCTCGACGCGCCGGCCGGCGCCGTACCGCCGCCCCGCACGAACTGCTGGTGGAGCACGGCGGTCGTCAGCAGGTAGAGGAAGGTCTGGTCCTCCTTGGTGCTGACCTCCTCCACCGGCGAGGTCATGACCTTGTCGACCAGGCGCCGGGCGAACTTCGCGTCCAGGCAGCCGATCCCGGCCAACTCGTGGTCGGACAGCAGCAGTTCCAGGTAGTCCGGGCGGCTTTCCTTGAAGGCGGCGCTGCCCGGCGCGCGGTAGGGCTGCTTGGGGCGGCTGGTGGTCCACTCCGGGAGCTCGGCACGGAACGCCTTCTTCAGGATGGCCTTCTCGACCTGGCCGTCGTCGTAGCGCAGGTTCACCGACGCGGCCGCGCGCACCACCGCGGGGTCGAGGAACGGGCAGCGGTTCTCCACGCTGTGCGCCAGCGCGGCCCGCTCCCCCTGCGTGGACAGCAGGAATCCGGGCAGCAGCGTCTTGTACTCCAGCCACTGCGCCTTGTGCATCGCGGTCATGTCCGCGTAGCCGGGAGTCCCAGCGACGAGGTCGAGCAGGTCGGCGAACGGGTCGATCCGGTCGGCGAGCAGCCGGGCCGCGAACCTCCCGTTCTGGTACCGCATCTCGTGGGAGAACAGGCCCGGCAGCCGTTCCACCGAGAACTGCTGGTACAGGCCGAGCAGGTGGGCCTGGTGGGCGGAGCCGAAGTGCTCCAGCTCCGGGTGCAGGCCGGCCAGCCGGGTGCGGCGCTCGCCGTCGGTCAGCTCGTTCCACCGCGCGCGCAGCAGGGTCTCGCGGAACAGCGAGTAGCCGAGGAAGGCCTCGTCGGCGCCCTCGCCGCTGAGGATGGTCTTGATCCCGGCGTCGCGGACGTGCCGGGACAGCAGGAACATCGGCACGAACGAGGTGCGGAAGGTCGGAACCTCCGCGTGGTACACGGCGGCCGGGAAGTGGTCGGTGATGTCCTCGCTGGTGATCGGGACGGCGGTGTGCAGGGTGCCCAGGTGCTCGGCGACCAGGCGCTGGCTGTCGGACTCGTCGAAGGACTTGTCCTGGAACGCCACCGAGAAGGTGCGGACCTCGTACGGGGAGAGCTGGGTGGCCAGCCTCGTCACGATCGAGGAGTCCAGGCCGCCGCTCAGGTAGACGCCGACCTCGACGTCGGAGCGCAGCCGCAGCTCCACGCTGGTGCGCAGGGTCTGCCGGAGCATGTCGATCGCCTCGGCCTCGGTGCCGTCGAAGCCGGGCACGTCGAAGTCGAGGTCCTCGTAGGGGCGCAGCGAGCGGCGGCCCGCGCTGATGGTCAACGCGGAGCCCATCGGCAGCTGGCGCACGCCCCGGAACGGCGTGCGGTCGGGCAGCGGCGTCCACGCGGCGTAGGTGGTGGCCAGCTCCCTCGGGTCGAACTCGAAGCGGAAGCCGGGGAAGGCGCGGAACGCCTTCATCTCGGACGCGAACAGGAAGTCCCCGCCCGCGTCGGCGTAGAACAGCGGGCGCTTGCCGTAGCGGTCGCGGGCCAGCACCAGGTCACCGGTCGCCGCGTCCCTGATGGCGACGGCGAACGCGCCGTTGAACCGGGTGAAGCAGTCCGACCCCCACTGGATCCAGGCCTGGAGCACGACCTCGGTGTCGGAGTGGTCGGTGCGGAACGGGCGGCCGAGGCGCTCCAGTTCCGCGCGGAGTTCGATGTGGTTGTAGATCTCGCCGTTGAAGCAGATCCAGTAGCGCCCGGAGGGGTCGGACATGGGTTGCGAGCCACCGGCGAGGTCGACGATGGCCAGCCGCACCGCCCCCATGGCCATGCCGTCGTCGAGGTAGTAGCCCGCCTCGTCCGGCCCGCGGTGGTGGATGTTCGACAGCATCGAGGTGATGACCTCGGCGGTGGCACCGGGGTGCAGCGAGGTCGAGAGGAAACCAGCCAGCCCGCACATGATCCGTCCTTCTACTTCGCGGAGATCTTCTTGGTGACGAACTCGTCGATCGCGGTGAGCGAGACGAAGACGTTCACGAGGATGTCCTCCGGGGAGATCTCGACGGAGAACTCGGACTCCAGGAACTTCATCATCCTGACGTAGCCGAACGAGTCGATGACCCCCGCCTTGAACAGGTCGGTGTCCGGGGTGATCACGTCGTCGAACTCGAAGAGGAAACGGTCTTCCAGGTACAGCCGGATCGTGTCCGTCGTGGTTGCCATGTGTCAGACTCCAGCCCTGATTTTGAACACCATGTGAGTGAGGGCCAGGCCCCCGATTTCGGTGAATTCCAGCTCGGCGTCGCCGTCGAGCAGCCCGCGGACGCTGTCGGTCCAGCGCACCGGGGCGACCAACTGCTCCGTGAGCATGCGCGTCACCTGTCCCGGCTCGTACGGCCGGCCCGTGACGTTGGAGATGACGGGGGTGTCGGGATCGGCGAACTCGAACTCCGTCAGGAACTCGGCGAACCGCACCCTGGCCGGCTCCATGTACCGGGAGTGGAAGGGCGCGCTCACCTTGAGCCGTACGAAGCGGATCTCCCGGCGCTCCAGGCAGGCGTGCGCCGCGTCCAGGACCGGCGGGGTGCCCGCGATGACCACCTGCGAGCCGGTGTTGAGGCCGGCGATGTCGACGCCGTCGACGCCGTCCTCCGCGAGGATCTCCAGCAGTTGCCCGGGCGGTGTGTTCATGACGGCGGTCATGCCGCCCTCGGAGGCCGCCGCCATCAGCTCGCCGCGCTTGGCGACCAGCCGCAGCCCCGTCTCGAAGGCGAAGGACCCGGCCGCGAGCAGCGCGTTGTACTCGCCCAGGCTGTGCCCGAGGTAGACGTCCGCCTCCCGGTCCCCGTGGTGGACCCGCTCGAAGGTCCGCAGCGCGTTGACGACGAACAGCGCCGGCTGGGTGTACTCCGTGCGGCCCAGCAGGCCGTCCGGGTCCTCCGTGCACAAGGAGACCAGGTCGTACCCCAGCACGTCCGAGGCGTACTGGACCAGCCCCGGGTACCGTTCGAAGACCTCTGCCCCCATTCCCTTTTCCTGACTTCCCTGACCAGCGAAGATGACTGCCAGCACGACGCTCCCTCAACCCATGACTACCTGCTGACCTGCACTGACCTGCGCCCGACCCGCCCCGACCTGCCCCCGGCTCGCCCCGACCGCGACCGCGGATCTGAGCACGTCCAGGAACGCCCTGCCGCGGCTGCTCATGGCCAGCTCGGGCATCACGGCCGCGCCCAGGGTCGCGGGCGGCAGGTCTCCGACCAGCTCGACCTCGCGGACCCTGCCCCCGTCCAACGTCGTTGCGGTTCGGGCGGGTTGATACATCAAGGCGAACCCGGCACCGGCGGCCACCAGGCCGCGAAGCGTCTCGATGCTCGCCGCCTTCACCACCCGCGGCATGCGGACGCCCGCGCGGGAGAACATCCGCTCGGCGTGACGGAGCACGCTCGGGACGTTCAGGGCGACCAGCGGTCGACCGGCCAACTCGTCCAGAGCGAGCGGGCCGGCCAGGCCCGACGGGTCGTCATCCGCCAGCAGGGCGTGCACCGGCAGATCGACCAACGGGTGGAACCTGGCGTCGCCCGCCAGGAAGTCGTACGTCACCGCCAGTTCGCACCGGCCGTCCCGGAGGAACTCCAGCAACCGGTCGGCGGACGCCTCGTGGAGGTTCAGCTCCAGCGCCCGGTGCCGCTCCCCGGCCAAACGGTGGACCAGCGGCAGCAGGAACGGGGCGATCGGGAAGAAGAACCCGACGTCGAGCTGGCCTGCCGTGTCGCCCGCCAGGGCGTCGCCCTGCGCCTTGAGGCTCCTGGCCTGCCCCAGCAACGCGCGCGCCTCCCGCAGCAGGTGGCGACCGCTCGGCGTCAGGGAGACCCCACGGGCATGGTGACGGAGCAACAGCTGAACACCGAGCTGACGTTCCAGCCGCATGATCGCCGACGAGACCGTCGACTGCGAGGCGCACAGCTTCTCCGCCGCCTCCGAGATGTTGCCGATCTCGGCGGAGACGACGAAGTAGCGCAATTGAGTGAGACTGAATCCCAAGCGATCGGTCATAGCGCGCGGAAACCTTTTCCCGGAATCTGGCCATGCGGATTTTTCGGGGTCGGCGGGCGACCGCCGGAGAAATTCTGAATTCGGTGACGAACCACGGGCGATCAGCCCGCGGCGGATCCGTGAAAGGCGCACCGGGGCGCGGTGACCGGCCTCGGTACGCAGGGCGACGGCGGCCCGTGGCGACCGCGGCGGGTCGCCCGTGCGGAGCCGGTCACGTCGACGCGTTCCGCTTCGGGCCGTTCGAAGTGTTCGAGCAGTACGGCGAGTTCATGCCCGCCGCGGCGTCAACTCGACTTTCTCGGCGCGCTGCCGGGCGATGCGGGCCCGGCAAGCTGCCGGTCCGATCTGCTTGACGCCGACGCGCGCAAATGGCTGGACACCGAGCTATTCCGGTCCAGTACTATCTGCCGGAGGTAGCCCAATCCCGGATTCGTTCCAGGGAACGGGATGACGGGGACATGTGCGATGACCATGGTGACACTTTCCTCAGCTCCGGTCATAGACGAGAAGCTATCGGGCGGGATGTCGCGGTCCAGGCTCATATGACATGAGCAGATCAACTACACAGAGAGCAAGAAACCGGACAAGTCTCCGATGAGCGTGCCCAGGTCGCCCAGCTCGAAGCGGGCCACGTGTCATACGGTAACTGAAAGGTTACCGGTTAACAAGTTGGAGCATGTGCACGAATGGATGAAACGCAGGCGGTATGGCAGCTGTGGGTACAGAGCCGTCCTGACCTCGACCTTTCGTCGATGGAGATCATCGGCGGCCTCCGACACGCCCACGCGATGCTGGAGTTCCTCCTTGAACCGGTGTTCGAAGCGGCGGCCGTCAGCTCATCGGAGTTCGACGTGCTCTACCACCTCCGCCACTCGACCGAGCCGACGATCGCGCGCCGCCTCGCCGCCTCGATGGGGCGGTCGCCGGCCGCGCTGAGCAAGGCACTGGCCAAGCTGGAACGGCGCGCCCTCGTCGTCCGGACGGTGAATCCCGCGGACCGGCGCGCGGCGCTGGTCTTCATCACCGACGCGGGCGCGGCCGCCGTCGACGACGTCATGCCCAAGCGCCTGGCCATCGAGCAACAGGTCCTCGGGGCACTCAGCGACGGACAGAGCACGCAGGTCCGGATCGCCCTGCGGCGTCTCGCCGAAGCCATCGAAGCCCAGGCCCTGCGCAGCCCGCCCGCCGACCCGGAGACCACCACCACCCCGGCCTGGACTCCGCCGCGTTCGCCGTCACGCGAGTCCCCGTCCCGCCCCCCTCGGGCGCCCCGGCGACAGCTCGCCAACGCCAAGCCTCCCCGGAGCGGTTACCCGACGGAGCTGTGAGCACCGCCGCCACCGGTGACTCGACTCGGCCGACAGCACGTGGACTTCGGGCCCGGCGGTGATCGCGACCCTCGACACCGAAGCGGTGCCCGGCGCCCCACCGCGGACGCCGGAGGATGAGCGACCGGGCGACGGGCGCACCGGCGACCGCCGACTCGCGCGGAACAGCCCGCCAGCAGAGCTGGCGGGCACCTGGTCGAGCACGGCGCCACCCGGCACCTGGCCGGGCACGGGGCGGACGAGCTGTTCACCGGGGGCGCCGCCTATCTGCACACGCTCTTCCGCCGCCGCCCGGTGACCGCCTGGCGGCAGTTGCGCGCCCACCGAGGACGGCAGCGGGGCGACGACGGCCGGCCGCACCACCTCCGGACCGCAACCGGACCAGGGCCCGCCGTCGGCGCCTTCGCTGGAGATCCGCGATCTGCGGTTCGGCTACAGCCCCGACGCGCCGGTCCTCCGGGGGTTGTCGCTCACCGTTCCCGCGCACGCGCTGGTGGCCCTGGTCGGCCCGTCCGGGGCCGGAAAGTCGACCGCCTTCGCCCTGATCAACCGCTTCTACGAGCCGTGGAGCGGCAGCATCCGCATCGACGGGCGGCCCGCCACGGACCTCGGCCTCACGGAATGGCGCTCACACCTCGGCTGGGTCGAACAGGACTGCCCGATCCTGCACGGCACCCTGCGGGACAACCTCTGCTACGCCGCCCCGGACGTCACCGACGACCGGCTCTGGGAGGTCCTCGACCTCGTCAACCTCACCGGGAAGGTGCACGGCCTGACGGCGGGCCTCGACACCGAGGTCGGGGAACGCGGGGTGCGCCTGTCCAGCGGCGGACACCGTCGTCATGCTCTCCGACGGCACGGCCGCCGCCACCGGCACGTACGCCGAGTTCCTCCGCACCGACCCGGGATTCCAG
Organism: Kitasatospora sp. NPDC088861; assembly: GCF_044750105.1. Lineage (NCBI taxonomy): Bacteria > Bacillati > Actinomycetota > Actinomycetes > Kitasatosporales > Streptomycetaceae > Kitasatospora > Kitasatospora sp. NPDC088861. The sequence continues at coordinate 430 of NZ_JBIVJF010000049.1, read as the reverse complement.
CAGCTCTGCGGACACCGGCGGACCGCGGACCGCGGCTCCGCCACCCCGCCGGTCAGCCGGCCCGGGGCAGCAAGCGCTCGCCGCCGAGGACCCAGCGGCCGCGGCGCATGACGGCGACCAGGTCGTAGCCCTCGGAGTCGAGCACGACCAGGTCGGCCTGCTTGCCCGTCTCCAGCGAGCCGATCGAGTCGGCGAGGCCCAGCAGGCGGGCCGGGGTGGCGGACAGCGACTCGACGGTCTGGTTCAGCGTCAGGCCGTTGACGGTGAGCGAGCGCTTGAACGCGACGTCCAGCGTCAGGGTGGAGCCCGCGATGGAGCTGCCGTCCGGGAGCATCGCGACGCCGTCCTTGACCTCGACCTGGAGCGGGCCGAGCGGGTAGAGGCCGTCGCCCATGCCGGCCGCGCCCATCGCGTCGGTGATCAGGGCGAC
>NZ_JBIVJF010000048.1:0-28019 GCF_044750105.1 Kitasatospora sp. NPDC088861 | reverse complement strand
CCACCAGCCTCGACCGGAACTCCTTCCCCCCGGCCCCCTACGTCCATGCCTACAACGCAGACGGCAAGGAGATCTACAACCAGAAGACGCAGCCCACAGCCAAGAACACCCGTCAGTAGGCGTCACCGCAGGCACTTGGTGGTGGAGCGGCCATCCCCGCAGTCGCGCGGCGGATGAGCATACGCAGTGTGACAATCGCAGCGGACAGGCAGAGGTGGAAGTCCACGACGCGACTGAGTTCCTCAGTGCAGCGCCGCAGCTTGCCGAAGCTGTTCATCCACGCGCGGCTCCGCTCCACCACCCACCGCTTGTCGGCCCGGCCGCTGCCAGGAACGGCTGCGAGGCCAGCCCCACCGCGCGCCGGTCGTGGTCGCGCTCGCCGCCGAAGACGTCCTCGGCGGCGAGCGCACCTACCTGTTCTCCCTCGGCTCCCAGGCCGGCAACAGCCACCTGCACTGGCACATCGCCCGCCCGCCCCACGGCGTGCCCTACGAGCGGCAGCAGTTCGAGGCCCTCGCCTTTGGCAACGGCGTCCTCGAGTACCCCCCCGCCAAGCGCGCCGACCTCGCCGACCGGCTGCGCGGGGCCATCGCTGAACGGACGCGGGCCAGATGACGCTGCACCGGGCATGGTGGTCCGACTAGTTTCAGGCCCGGCGGGTCGCCAGCTCCTGAGTAGGACTCCGTGCTTTCTGGCGGCATGGACATCATCAGGTACCGCGGTGCGCTCGCCGATCTCATGGAGGAGCGGGTTCGGAGCCATCCTGCCCCCGTCGCACCAGGCCTCCGTCGGAGTGGCGCTGCTGGCGGTAGAACTCGTCCCGGCCGACAAGCTGTCCACGTTCCTGCGCATCGCGGCGAAGGCCGCCGAAGAAGCTGCAGAGGGCCACCTCCCCGAGATCTGGTCCTACGGCACGCACCTGGGCCGGGTCTACGGAGCTGACCACGACGTTCCCGACCCCGGCCCCCGGCCGGGGCACGAGTACCGAGATCTCCACGGAGATTGGGTCCTACGGTGCCGGCGGCCGGTCCCACTACGAACCCCGGCCCGTGGACCCGTCCCGCTGGGACTGGGCCGGCGACACTCCCTGATCGAGCGCCGCGTTGCCTGCACACGCATTCTGGAGGGACCGGTCCGCGCCCGACCCCCGAGCGGGCAGCGGACCGGTCCCCAGGTGCCAGTGCCAGGTCACCTCGACATGCTGTGCGAGGAACAGCAGCGTGGCGACGGCCAGCCTGGAGCCGGCGTTGGCCAGCATCGCACCGAGCATCCGGTTCGGATCACGCCAGGCCGGCCGCTCCTGCCCCGCCGCCTGAGGCCTGTTCGTGCTGCCGGTGCGCGGCGCCGTGTTCCGGCGCCGAGAAGAGCGTGTGGTCATGATGGGTTCCCTCCGAGTCGTGGCTGGCACGGACTCAGCGGCGTACGCGACGTTCTGGTGTACGCGGCGCCCCGGGCAAGGCCGGGCGGGTCCGTGGCACCGGACGTAGGAAGTCAGGAACGCCAGTCAAGTAGCTCCAGGGACCGAAAACCACGATGGCAACCAGAGGCCGACAGAAGCTAAAACTGGCGGACTCTACACGTCCCTGTCGGCTGGTCAATCCCCGTCGACCTGTGACTTCGGCCGGGAACATGACGGTGGCCTCCATCCCCTGAGCAGGGTGTGGAGGCCACCGGGCTCGTGGTGCGGCGGTCGGGGCGTCGGCGGGCCGGGGCGCTGCTACGCGTGGTCGCGGGCACGCGCGGGTGGGCGTCGCCGTCCCGGGGTGAGCGGCTCCCCCCGGGACGGCATCACGGCCTACTGCCCGGTGCCGGCCGCGGGCGGTGCGACGGTTTCGCCGCCGGTGCGGACGGCGTCGAGGACACGCTGGTGGTAGTGGGCCAGGGACTCACCCGCGGGCAGGGGGGTGGGGGTGCCGGTGAGGGTGTACCACTCGTCGGCGCCGCGGGTCTGGACCGCGACCCATGCCTGCCCGGTCGGGAAGGCGGTGGTGACGACGGTCAGCTCGCCGGTGATGCAGCCGACCTCTTCGGTCATCACTCCGCCGGGTCCGGCGGTCACGTGCGCCTGGTGGCGTTCGGCGTTTGGTGGGACGGTCACTGGTCGCAGGTGTCGAGCATGTCGGACAGGGCCTGCTTCTCGGGGGCGGTGATGTTGAGCTGGTAGTGGCTCTTCACCTCGATCCACGCCCTGCTGTACGTGCACCAGTACGACCGCAGCGGCGGCTTCCACAGGTCCGGGCCCTTGTCGCCCTTGGAGCGGTTGCTGGCCGCGGACACCGAGACCAGCTGAGGCTCCACCAGGTCGTTCGCGAGCGCCTTCCTCGTGCTCGTGTCCCAGAGATCGGCACCGACTGCGCCAGGCGTTCGCGAGCGGCACGACGTGGTCGACGTCAAGATCCTTTGAGTTGGTGAAGGCCTTGCCGTCGTACGGGCTCATCCAGGTGCCGGAAACGGCTTGGCACTTGTCGTTCTGGACGACGTCTTGGCCGTCACGCTGGAGGACGACCTCGCGGGTTATCTGCATGCGTTCCGTGACTCCGTGCCACGTGGGCCACAGGGGCAGGCCGCCCTGTGCCTCGCTGATATCGACCATACGGTGAGGGACGAGATCCACAGATGATGCAGGAGAGCACCACCGCATGTTCAGAGCAGAGAAGGCGATATCCCCGGCCACCGGGGCGGTCACCTGGCTCCTCGTTGACGAGGAGACGTACATCCCTCACCCGGAGAGCCTTGAGTACTCCATCCACCTGCGCGCCAAGAACCGCTCGCCGCAGACTCAGCGGAACTATCTGCCCCGCGTCGGGCGGTTCCTGAACTGGTGTTCCGGACGCGGCACCGACTGGAAGACCGTGTCGCTCGGCGAGATGGCGCGCTACAAGTTCCACATCGAGCAGACGCCGGACCCGCGTACCCTCCGTCTGCCGACCGGTACGACCATCAATGCCGTGGTGGGCACCGCCTGCGGGTTCCTGCGCTGGTGTGCGGCGACCGGCATCGTGGCCCCCGAGGTCGCGTCCGCACTCAGCGAGCCCCGGTTCCTCCAGTACACGCCGAAGGGCTTCAATGAAGGCGAAGACGGACAGTTCCGACGCGTCAACGCCCGTGTCCTGAAAGCAGCCGAGATCGAGCTGCCACCCGCCGTCCTACTCACCGGGCAGGTCGACCGGATCCTCTCGGCTGCCGGCACCGCGCGCGACCGCTTCCTGCTCGCGCTGCTCCTCGGTACCGGCCTGCGCATCGGCGAGGCGCTTGGCCTGCGGCGCGAGGACATGCACTTCCTGCCCGACTCCCAGCACCTGGGCTGCCAGATCGCCGGGGCGCACGTGCACGTCAGGCCCCGCCAGAACAACAGCAACGGTGCACGCGCCAAATCGGGGAGGCACCGGCACGTTCCCGTCGAGAGGCGGGTGGTGAACGCCTACCGGGACCACCTCGTTGAGCGCGACGGTGTCCAGCAGGCCGCGGGATCCGACTTCGTGTTCGTGAATCTGGCCTCGCGCCATGCCGGTTTGCCCATGTCGTATTCGAATGCCAAGCAGATCATCGAGCGGATCGGCAACCGTTGCGGGTTCCGGGCCCGGCCGCACATGATGCGGCACACAGCGGCGGGCGCCTGGATCCGTGCGGGAATCGACCCTGACGTGGTGCAGACTCTGCTCGGTCACGTCTCCGCGGCCAGCACGGCTGTCTACCTCCGTGCCAGCGACGACGATCTGCGTGCAGCAGTCGATCTGGTGGCAGCCGGAGGAATCCGATGACCGTCGCGCACGACTACGCCGAACTGCCCGCGAGCCAGGTCGCACGGACCGACTGGGCGGCCTGGCTCGCCGACCGGCTCGACCTCCAGTGGCGGACGGGTGAGTGGGATCCCGGCAGCCTGCTGTTCACCACGGATCTGGACAGCCCGCGGACCCGGGCCTTCGCCTGCCGCGTGACGGCCTGCGGCGTGCTGGTCGAGTCGCCAGCATCCCGCTGCGAAGCATGTCGGGCTGTCAGCGCACGGCGCGGTCACCCGGCCGACTTCGATACGACTCACACGCCCTCCCTGCCCGCGGTGCGGCAGCCCAATGTGGGGGATGGCCTGCAACCGGGCCGGTCACAGTGCGCTCTCGGGGACCTCTCCACAGCAGTGCGGGCGGAGATCCTCTACTGCCTTCAGCGTCGTGACGAGGAGGACCGCCCGGTCGTGCCCGCGTTGATGCGCCGCATCGTCCGCAACCTCCCGCCAGGGCTGTCCTCGCTGATGGACCTCGGCATGCCGTTGTCCATCACGCACCTCCCCAAGACCACATACAGCCTGGTCAACGACATGCAGGTCAGACTCCGCCGGGCCCGCGTTCAGTACGACGGCGTCGATCCGACGCTCGGAGACGTCTGGGACTGCGCGCTGGTAGGGCTGCTGTCCGCACCGAACCGCCGCTATCCCGCGGCCAGCGGGCACCTGGACTTCCGGCCGATCCGGCAACGGTGGCTGCGCGAGATCGTTAAGGAGTACGGGCGAGCCGTGCGGCCCACCGTGTCGGAGTTGAGGCGCACGGCTAACGTCACGGCGCTCGCCTCGAACGCGCTGGCGTCCAGGCCCGCCGCCGAGAGGCCGCAGGCGCTCGCCCTGGCCGACATGACCGTTGTTGTCGAGGCCATCGAGATCGCCCGCAATCCAAAGAACGGCAGCGCCTACTCCCAGGCCCAGCGCAGGGCGATGCTGGGCTGGTGGCGCCGACTCCTTCAGTACGCGCGCCTGGCCGGCCTGATGGACGACATCCCGGGGGTCTTCGCGCTCAGCCCCGAGCTGCACGGCATCGAGGCCGTCGACATGACCGAGGACGAGAGTGGCCGCGCGATCCCCGAACACGTCATCGCGCGGCTCGACCAGTACCTGCCCCTGATGGGCGCGGAATCCACCTACAAGCACGCCGGCTGGCAAGCCGGCGACTTCGCGGCCATGTATCAGGAGGTCTACCGCATCATCCGCGACACCGGACGCCGTCCTGAGGAAGCCACCTCGCTCAAGCGCGACTGTCTGCAGTGGATCGACGGCAAGCCGTCCCTGATCTACGACAACCGCAAACGCAGACGTTACGGCCGGCGCCTTCCGATCAGCCCGGAGACCGCACGGCACATCCAGCAGTGGCAGAAGCACCGCGACAGTCTCCCGGAGATGCCGGGCTGCGAGGAGTGGCTCTTCCCGGCACCCGGAGCCACACGCAGATCCCGCGTCAGGTACCTGACCGCTCACTACTTCTCCGCCAGGGTCTTCCGCGACTGGGTTGACGGCATCCCCGAACTCCTCGACAACCGCCTCGACGACAACGGCGACCAGGTCCCCTACCGCCGTTCGGAGACCATCGCCTACGGCCTGCGACATGCCTACGCACAGCGGCACGCCGATGCCGGAACCGCCATCGACGTGCTGTGCAAGCTCATGGACCACCGCTCACTCGACGTCACCATGGGCTACTACACCGTCTCCCAGGAGCGGCGTCGCAAGGCCGTCGAAACGGTGGCGGTACTCGCCGCCGACCGTCACGGGAACCCGAGAGGCTCCAACGACCCGCTCGCCTACGAGCTGCGATCCGTGGCGGTGCCGAACGGAGGATGCACCGAGCCCAGCAACGTCAAGGCCGGCGGCGGGCACTGCCGCATCCGCTTTCAGTGCGCCGGCTGCGACTTCTACGAGCCCGACCCCTCCTACCGTCCGGCACTGGAGCAGACCATCGCCGATCTGCGAGCAGATCGGGAGGCAGCGACGGCCATGGGCGCCGCGGACTGGGTGCTGGCGAACTTCGAGCACCAACTGGAGGCATACGCAAAGGTCTTGGCCGAGATGGACGAGCGCTTGGCTGGTCTGTCACCGCAGGAACGGGATGCGGTGGAGGCGGCGTCGAAGGAGCTGCGGAAGGTCCGCGCCTCTCAGGCGTTCTTCCCCGGTGACACTCTGGACATCAGGAGGGCCCCGTGATGGATCCGACGACCGTTGCCCGCGAGGCCCGCGTAGAGCGGCTGCGGCAGGCACGGACCGCCGACAGCAAGGCCAAGACCAAGCGGAGCCTCGACGCCGTCGCCGGCCTCGTCGCCGCAGGCGAGCGGATTACGGTCGCGCGCGTGGCCCGCAAGGCCGCCGTCTCCACCTGGTTCGTCTACAACAGTCCGGACGTCCACCAGGCGGTGCAAGCTGCCGTCCAGGAACAGGCCCGGCACGGCATTCCGGCCGCAGCCATTCTCCCGAAGTAACGGGTCAGCGAAGCCAGCCTGCAGACCGACCTCGCACTCGCCCGCGAAGAGATCAAGGGCCTGAAGACGGAACGGGACCGACTCCAGGATCGGGTCAGGCTCGCCCTCGGCGCTGAGATCGACGACGTCCAGCGAACCGAACTTCTCCGCCGCATTCGGGACCTGGAGAGCCACAACGCGCTCCTGATCTCCGAACTTGCCGAGCAGACCGCGCGAGCTGGAAGGCTCGAACGTCGCACAGTCGAGCTGGAAGACGAGGTCACCGCGGTCCGTAGAGCCCTCACACGATCCATTCGAGCGGTTCCAAGCTCGGCTCGATAGCCGCCGGAGCCCACAACCTCGCCGGTGCTTCTGGCCAGATAGCTGGCCAGAAGCACCACCCGGCTACGAGTCCGCGGTCATGCTTCCGGCGGACGCACCCAAGGGGCAAGGCGTTCCCCAGCCTCCAGATTCTCGCGCCAGTACCGGAAGACGGTTCCCTGGACGATGTCGAGCTGCCGGGCCGCGATCAAGCCGGAGGCGGGTTCAGGTCCTCCCGCATCGGCCTCGAAGGCGACCAACACCTCAGGTGTTTCACCAACCTGCCGAGACACGATCCGGGCCTCCGCGGGTGTCGGCTCGCGGAACGTCGGATCGTGGAATGAAGCGGGACATATGACGAAGACCGGGTCGCTGAAGACCAGCTCCAGGCCGTGGTGGTACGACAGGTCGTGGCCGGCGCCCAGCCGCAGCCGACCGGCGTTCCCGCTGACAACGTCCCAGTCCCACCAGGACCCATCTGGAAGGTGGATCACAAAGCTGCCCCCCAAATCGAACGAGCGGGCAGGCTACACGGGCGCCCACCCCGAATTGCCGGACACTACCCGGCCTTGGCATTTCCGAGCTCGACTGCCAGCGCGGCCATCTCCCGCAAGCGCTCGTAGTACTCGATCGCGCCGCCCTCATCACCGATCGACGGAACGACCTTTTCAAGGGCCCCAAGGCACCCGAGGAGGATGCTGCGGCGCTTCTCATCAAGGGGCCCCGACAGTGACGAGGAGACACAGCCAGCGGTGTCCGCGTCCAGCAGCACCATGTCTTGGCCCTCGATGTCCTGACCACGAAGATGGGCCGGGAACCTCGCGCGAATGTGCTCCTCCCACAGTCGTGAGAGGAGGTCCAGTTCCGGTTCGTTCATGTTCGAGATCATGCATCAGATGCCAATCAGTCCAGTCGTTTGAAGGTGTGCTGGAGTTCTCCAGCCTCCAGCAGCCCGACGATCACATCCACCATTCCCGCGATGCCTGGGGAACGGACGATCAGGCCGTCAGAGCATGAGAAGTACCTGCCACCCAGGGCCTCTCCGGTGCCGTCCCACCGATTCATCAGCCGGCCGACTTCGTCGACGGTCAGGATCGTCGCGCCCCACCGTGATCCGTCAGGGAGGAGGACTTCGGCATCGGTGTTGCAGACGTCGTCGAGATCCTCGTGCGGATCCGGGAGGAAGCGGATCTCGAAGTCGTTGTTGCGGACTCGATAGAAGGGGCCGTGCCATCCTGCCTCGGCGTCGGGCCGGTCAGGATCATCGGCCGCGTCATCGGGACCGGCATAGTCGTCGGGTGCCTGTGGGTACAGGTCCAGCGCGATGTCGAGGCCGAGGTCTCCGGCCTCTCGAAGGAGCGCGGAGGGGAGAGCGCATCCGCCCTGGCCGCTCTCACTGCCGAAGCCGAGGAACAACTCCAGCTTGCAGTCGGCGGCCAGGCTCGCCAATTCGTCGTGCTTGCCGACCAGACGACGGAGGAGTTCGGCGACGTGCTCCTCTGGCCATCGGTCGTTGTCCAGGCCACTCTTGAGAATCCAGACGGCGGCCCCACGCCGACGGCTGAGTGGGTTCCGTGGACTTGAGAGGCTTCCCCGCTCGTACTCGTGATCAGGGGTAATGCCCAGCCGCACCGAGATCTCACTCGCGCGGACAGTCCAGCTCGTGATCCGCAGGGATCCAGCCGACCACTTCGTGCCCGGCATCGGCGACAGCTCTATCGATTCGTCAGACACGGCGACACCATGACAGGTCACCGCGCACCTGGCCAGCAGGTTTCTCCGGAGCTGCTGTGCCTCACGTGCCTCAGACAGCGATCTTCAGCTACATTGCTGTACTGCCACTGGCTTTCCGTGAGTCTCCGGAACCAGCAGTGCAGATAACCCTCGTGTCGCACTGTCCGTACTGGGTGGCCCAGTGAGGGAACTTGGTACGGCTGTAGCCCTCCATGGAGTGAGGCTCGGCCACGGTCAGGTCGGCCAGTTCATCGCGCGCGACATCGACGGGCGGGGGCTCGGGCAGCGTGCGGTGGGTGGCTGTCGCCGCGGCGGCGGGGGCGGTGGTGCCGGCGAAGGCGGGACCTGCGGCCGGCAGAGCGGTCAGGACGAGCGTGGCGAGGACGGTGGTGGCGCGGCGCCACGCGGCAGTGGTGATCATGGTCAAGCTGTACCGGCCCCGGGTGTCGGGTGACGACTGTTCACCTGACCAGCGGCGCGCCAACTGTCCAAGGTTGACGCCGAGAGGGCCAGTACCTCAGCTGTTCGGGTACTGGCGGACTCGCCGGGGCTCTCGCGCCAGTACCCGGGCTTCCGCGGATAGCGAGGTACCGCCGTCCGGGGCGGCTGTCAGCCCTGGTTCGCGGTTTCGACGGGCAGGCCCCGCGCGGCATCGAAGGCCGTGTGGGTGGCGAGGGCGGCGTTGTGCAGTTCGGTGAGGATCGAGGCCAGGGCGGCCTTGGCCTGCGTCGCTTCGGCCTCTTGCTGATACCGCCACCTCTCTTCGGAGGGACCGCCCGGCCGGGAGAGGGCGATCTGCGCGTGGAGGCGGAGCCGCCTCTGGTCGAGGACCTGGAAGGCGACCGACACTGCGAGTTCGCGGGCCTCGTCGGGCGTCTCCTGGGTGCCGAGTACGTGGTGAACGCTGATCCGCTGGCCTCGTTCGAGGTAGACCCGTTCTCCAGGGACCCCAGAACGTCGGCGCCGCTGCCCGTCGGGCACGGCCGTGGCGGTGTCGACGCTGGTCACCTCGGTCCGCGGCCAGGCGTCGAGGTCGGCGGCGATGCGTGTCGCCCCGGCACTGATCTCGCTGATCAGGTGGGAGAAGTCTTCGATCGCCTCGTAGCGCAGGCGCATCGCCTCCTCCTCGGCCGTGTCGAGGGCGGCGATCCGGTCGAGCAGGGTGGCGGGGTCCTTGGCCATGGACGACGGCGCCTCCGGCGGCGGGGGCGGAAGTTCGGGCACGAGGGACAGCGTTCGGCTGTGGTGCAGCAGCCGCACGACCTCCACGTCCGGATAGCGCTGCAGGGCTTCCCGCAGTGCCGCCACACGGCCGGCGGGGAACCGGTGGCCGAGGACCACCTCGGTCAGCGCGCCGCGGATGTCGATGCTGTTGTGTTGGAGGGACTGGTCCACCAGGATCAGGCGGTATTCGTTCTCGTTCGACCAGTCGTAGTGCTTGCGGAAGAAGAGCTGCTCCGCCGTGTCCCGGGCGTAGACGCGGGCGAGGGCGTCCACCCCGAAGGCCTTGGCCTGCCCGAGGTCGAACCCCCGGGCGTCGACCGCTTTGTCCATGAGGTTGTAGGACACCGGCCCGTGGAACCGTAGGTCGTCGTCGATTCCCGCGCGGTCGAAGGCGGCGATGAGCCTGTCGCGGTCGAACCGCAGGCAGATACCGCTGTGACGGCCCGCGTAGTGGGCCCACAGCGACAGATGCGCCCACCCGCGCAGCGCGTTCGGGTCGAGGGTGTAGGGAGGGAAGACGAAGTCCCGGGTGAGGCAGGCGACCTTGGTGTGCAGCCGGATGCTGCGGTCGATCTCCTCCCAGACCCAGCCGGCGGCATCGACGTCGGCCTGGTCGTCCTCGTGGACGCTGAGAACGGGAGGGAACGGGTCTGCCTCCCACAGGTCGTTCATCGACTCGAACGGGCCCAGGCGCAGCGTCCCCGTGGTGAGGATCCCGGTGATCGCCGCGTCGGCGCTCGTGTAGTGGTACAGATCGCCGGTCTCCGTCGGCTTTGTCCTCCGGGCGCCGTGCTCGCCGAACGCCTCGAAGGAGTCCTGGAGCGTCCCCACCTGCCGTGACCTGGACATCCGACCTTCTTCTGTCGCTCAACCGGCGGGTCCCCCCTCGGGACAGGCCTTCCGGTGTCCTCACCCTATGCCATTATCGTCGAAATGACGATAATGGCATAGGGTGAGCTGGCGATCCCATCCCAAAGCGAAACGACCGTTTGCGCTATGAGGGATGGGTTGCTACCGTCGAGATGAACGGAAACGTTCGTTTTCGCTGGTTGTGTGCTGCTGCCGGGAGCCCTCCGGCGGCCGCCCTCCTGTACGGCGAGGAGCGTGTCATGACCGCCTTACCGCCTGTCGAGCCTCTTCCCTGCCAGACCGCTGTGCTGATCGTCGGGGCCGGTCCCGCCGGCCTGGCGCTGGCGGTGAGCCTGCGTCAGCTGGGTGTGGCCCATGTCCTGATCGACCGGGGTGCCGGGATCGGGACCGGCAGCAGAGCGGCGGCCGTCCAGCCCCGCACCCTGGAGTACCTGGACTTGATCGGCGTCGGCGCCCCGCTCGTCCGGGCCGGGACGAAGGCGCGCGGGTTCTGCCTCCACGACCGTGACCGGACGCTCCTGCGGGCCTGCTTCGACCAGCTGGACACCCCCCACCCGTACATGCTGCTGGCCTCCCAGCAGACCACCGAAGAGCAATTGCTCGCGCGGCTGGAGGAGTTGGGTGGCGCCGTCCACCGCAGCCACCGCCTGCTCGGCATCACCCCCGACCATCCCGGCGTGATGGCGACGGTCGCCGGCCCGGACGGGGTGGTGCGCGCCGTGTCCGCCCGCTACCTGGTCGGCTGCGACGGCCTGCACAGTACGGTGCGCACGGCGGCGGGCATCGCCTTCCCCGGCGACGCGCGGGAGCAGCTGTTCGCGCTCGCCGATGTCCGCCTCCAGGCCGGCACGCGGGCCGCGGCCTGCGAGGACCCCACGTTCTTCCTCTCCGGGGCGGGCATGCTGCTGCTCTCGCCGCTCGCCGGCGGCCTGCACCGGCTGGTCGCCCCCGCCGCGCCCGGATCGGCCGCGCCGTGCGCGGGGGACGTCGAGCGGCTGCTGTCCGAGCGCGGTCCCGCGCGGGAGGCGGCGCGGGTCGCCGAGGTGGTCGCCGCCTCGACGTACCGGGTGCAGGAGAGGGTCGCCGAGTCGTTTCGCGCCGGGCCCGTCCTGCTGGCCGGCGACGCCGCCCACACCCACAGCCCCGCCGGCGGGCAGGGCATGAACACCGGCATCCAGGACGCCGGGAACCTGGCCTGGAAGCTGCACGCCGTCCTGAGCGCGATGGCACCGGAGGAGCTGCTGGACAGCTACCACCGGGAGCGGCACCCCGTCGCCCGCGCACTCATCTCCTTCACCGCCCGCTTCGCCGAGGTCGCCGCCCTGACCGACCCGGCCGCCTGCCTGCGGCGCAACGCCCTGCTGTCCGCCGCCGCCGGCACCCCGGGGATCACCGACTGGATCGCCGCCAAGCTCGCCCAGCTCGACATCGGCTACACCGACCAGCCCGACCTCGGCACCCCGCGCCCCGGCACGCGGGTCAGCCCACGGCTCGTCCCCCCGGACGGCCTGCACTGGACCCTGGCCCTGCCCGGCGCACCCGCCGAACCGACCGCCGCCCCGGACACGTCCGCGCTGCACGGCCTCCTGACGGTCCGGCACATCCCCGCACTGGACACCACCCTGCTGGTCCGCCCGGACGGCTACCTCGCCGCCCACGGCCTGCCGGCCACGCCCGGCGAGGTCCTCGCCCACCTGGCCGACCACCTGCCCCTGGAGCCCGCGGCCTGAACCGCACGCTCGAAGGAGTCACGGACATGACCACTCCCGCCTCCCGCCCCACCCTCATCCGCCGGGCCGCCGTCTTCGACGGCACCCGCCTCCACCCGGCCCGCGACGTCCTGATCCAGGGCCCGTCCATCACCGCCGTCGGCAACGCCCTGCCCCTGCCCGAGGACGCGCACGTCATCGACGCAACCGGCCGCACCCTGCTCCCCGGCCTGATCGACGCCCACACCCACGCCACCGACACCGGACAGCTCCGCCAGTCCCTCCTGTTCGGCATCACCACCGAACTCGACATGGGCGGCGCACCCGCAACAGCCCGCCGACTGCGGGCCGCCGCAGGCGACCGGGACGACCTCGCCGACCTGCGCGTCGCCACCACCGGAGCCACCGCCCCCGGCGGACACCCCGGCCAGCTGGTCGCATCCGGCCTGCTCGAGCCCTTCCCCACCCTCGCCCGATGGCAGGACGCCGACGCCTTCGTCGAGGCCCGGGTCGCCGAAGGCGCCGACCACCTCAAAATCTTCATCGAGGACGGCACCGCCATCGGCCACCCGATGCCCCTGATGTCCCCGCAGACCGTCACCGCCCTGGTGCACGCCGCCCACGAACACGGCCTGCGCACCGTCGCCCTCACCCTCACCCGCACCGCCACCCGCCAGGCCATCGCCTGCGGCATCGACGGCCTCGCCCACGCCCCCGCCGACGGCCCCTGCAGCGACGACCTGATCGAAGCAGCCGCCGCACACGGCGTCTTCGTCGTCCCCACCCTGACCGCACTCACCGGCATGACCCCCACCCCGGCCGAGTACGCACTCGCCGACGACCCCCGGCTGCGCCCCTACGCCGAGACACGATGGCTCACCGAACTCAACCGCATCCGCACCACGAACCCCGCCGAGCGCGTCGGCCCGATCCGGATGGACCCGGCCCACGCCGCCGACGCAGCCCTACGCATGTTCCACCTCGGCGTCCCCCTGCTGGCCGGCACCGACGGCACCGGCGGGATGGGCCACCCCACCACCCACGGCATCAGCTACCACGGCGAACTCGCCCTGCTGGTGGCCGCCGGACTCACCCCCACCCAGGCACTGACCGCCGCCACCGCCGCCCCCGCCGACGCCTTCGCCCTCACCGACCGGGGCCGCATCGCACCCGGACTACGCGCCGACCTGCTCCTCGTCGAAGGCGACCCCACCCGCGACATCACCGCCCTGCGCGCCATCACCCACCTGTGGCGCCGCGGCACCCCCGTCGACCGCCCCGCCCTCGTCACCACCGGCGCCGAAGAGATCCGGAGCTGACCATGAACCCCACCACCGCCCCGCCCCACGCGGGCATCCACCACCTCAAGCTACCCGTCACCGACCTGGAACGCAGCGCCCGCTGGTACACCGCGGTCCTCGGCGCCCACCGCATCGAGGCCCTCGACCACCGCCGCCCCGACGGCACCCTCTTCGCCGTCATCCTCGACGCCCCCGGCCTGGGCACCCGCCTCGAACTGCGCCTCGACCCGGCCACCTGCGCCGCCCTGAACGGCTACGACTTCCTCACCCTCGCCGTCGACGACCGACCCGCCCTCGACCGCTGGACCGCCCACCTCGACGCACTCGACGTCCCCCACTCACCGCCGGTCATCGCCCTCGCGGGCTGGCTCCTCGTCGTCCCCGACCCCGACGGGCTACGCCTGCGCCTCTACACCAACACGCCCCACGGTCTGGGCCCCGAGCACGTCGAGTACGACTCGCCCTGGCTCGCACCCGTCCCACCGGGCACGGCGCCCGCCCCGTGAACCCCGGTCCCTGCCCCCGGCAGACCGACCGCCCGCGGCACCACACCCCGCTCTCCCCGCGCCGCGGGCGGAGAAAGGGATGTTCAGAACTACGGTCGGACGACTTCGGCACGGTCCGTTGGTGACCGGCAACTCCCGGAAGACGCCGGCGCGTTCATCCGGGCTGACGGAGCCAAGCGCGGCTGCCAGCCAGCCGCCGGCCGGGGCAAGCGCCTCCACTGCCCCGGCCGCACCTGCGGCCGGAGGGGCGGGCCGCCGAACCGCCGCGGCCGACGCCGACGCCGACCACGGCGACCGTCCTCCCCGCCGCGCAGGACCACTGCGGCCGCCGGGGCCATCCCGACCCGGAGGCCCGAACTTCCCTTCAACGCCCGCGAGTCGACGGACCCGCCGCACTGGTCACAGCCCGTCTCCACCCTCTCCCCGGGGGAACGCCGAAGCGAGGGCCGACAGGCCCTCGACCATGCGGTCCACCGAGACCGGGTCCACCAGGTAGCGCCCGACCAGCAGCCCCGGCATCAGGGACATCAGCACCGACGCCACCGCCTCCGGGTCCGCCTGCGGCCCGAGCCGCCCCTCCTCGCGCCACCGCCAGGCCAGCTCGGCGAGACTGCCGCGCACGTCCAGGTAGAACGAACGGGTCCGCTCCGCCAGCTCCGGCCTGCGCAGCGCCTCCCCCCACGCCTGGATGGCGATGCGCCGCAGGTCGCCACCCTGCCCCGGGTCGCGGTCGCGCAGCTCGGCCACCATCGCGGCCACGACCTGGGCCGGCGACGGGGTGGGACGCTGCTCCAGCAGCCCGCTGAACAGGTTGCGGACCAGCGCCAGGGACTCGTCCGCGGCGGCCAAGATGAGGTCGTCCTTGCTGCGGAAGTACCGGTACACCGCGCTGGAGGACATGCCGGTCGCGGTGATCACGTCGTCCATCGACGTGGCGTGGAATCCGTCACGGGAGAAGCAGTGCCAGGCGCTGGTGAGGATGTGGCGCCGCCGCTCCTCCCGGGTTTCGTCACTCAGTCGGGGCATACCCCAAACTCTAAACGAAAACGCCTGTTCCCGTTTCAGGTTCAGCGGGGCCACGACCAGGTCCGCTGGAGCCGGAGAGAACCCATCACCGGCTGAGGCCCCGGCCCGTGGTGTGATCGTCCGGTCGGGTGGGCGGGCCGACCACTGGAGGAGGAAGCGCAGTGCCTCCTGGGAGGGCGAGTTCAAAGGAGCCGTATAGGCGACGAGTTGCTGGTCGGGCTGCGTGTCGACGGAGAACTGCTGGACGGCCAGGGTCACGGTGCCGATGACCGGGTGGCGGTAGGTCTTGGTGAGCTGCCTGGGCCCGCGCACCTGGTGGCGTCCCCACCAGGTGCGGAAGTCCACGTCCCAGGCGGTGGGTTCGCCGACCAGGCGGCCAAGGTCCGGTCGTTGGGGTGCATCCGGCCTCTATCTGCAGGACCGCGACGCACTCGCGGGTAGCGCGTGCCCAGTCCGCGTACAGGGACCGGTAGGCGTCGTCGAGGAAGGCTGGCCGGATCAGGTTGCGTTTGCGCTCGGGCAGTGCGGCGAAGTCGGCCAGCAGGGCTGCCGCGCCCCGGTTCCAGGCCAGCACATCCATGCGGCGGTCGAGGATCATGGCGGGGATGTCGTACATGCCGTCGAGCAGTTGGTGCAGTTTCGGGTCGGCACTTCGCCCGGCGGGCTGCCGGGCGGACGTGGCCTGCGTGACGTCGGCGACATCGACGGAGCCAGCCACGTCGACCTCTACGACAAGGAGCAGCACGTCGGCCCCGCGGTCTCGAAGCTCACCGACTTTTTCGAGACTCACCTGGCCAAGACCGCGTAGACAGACGGCCCCGGCGGCCACCATCACCGACGTCACGGCCATCACCCGCCCCGCCCTGCTCGGCACTGCTCTGCTCTGCCCGATAGCGTGGGAACCTGGCAGGTCAGCGCCGTCCGCCACCTGGGCTCCGCCCGAGCCCGGGACCCGCTGCACGCGGCAGCCCTCCTGCGCGAAGCCCCCTGCCCGCGACCCCGGTGATCGTTCCAGAACGCGTTCGGCCCACGACCGGAAAGGTGCGATCTCCGGCCGGGCGCGTTCTGCCTGTGCCGGATGGTCTGCCGCCTGACGGTTGGGGCGGGCGGCATCGTTGGGGCCGCCGTGAGCGGCTCGGCGGCCCCACCACCCCACGCGGCTACCGACGGGACGACCGGGCCACGCTTCGCTGCACCGCGCAGGTACCGCGTAGACGTGAGCGCGAGCCGGCGGGACATCGCGCGTCTGGTGTTCCAGACCCCGGAGTGAGCCTGTCACCAGCTGAGCGCGAATCCTGCTACTTCGCGCACAACCGGTTCAGGTCGTTGACGTCGATCTTGATGACGTCGGTGGCGGGACTGCTCCAAGGGTGGCTGTTGAGGAAGTTCTGCGCGGCGTTGCGCACTCCCTGCCAGGTGGTGGCGTTGGTCGGGGCTCCGGCCTGCCGGAGGTCGCCCTGGGTGTTGCGGACCGCCTGGCCGCAGGTGGTCGCCCTGGCAGGCGACGGGGCGGCCGCGGCGTCAGTGGCCGCGACGGTGCCGAGCGCGACGGCGCTCAAGACAACGGGGACAAGTGCCTGTCGGATCTTCACGTGCTGGACCTCTCACTGCCGAAGGGGGACCTCTTCGGCCCCCGAAGTGCGCTGGCAGCAACGAGTCTGGGCCAGAGGCCAGCCGCCGGTGGCCAGGCACGACCGTGAGTGCCCGAACGAGGTACGCGGCCGCAGCGCCTGCCCTCACGCTCAGCTTAGTGGTCAACGCTCGAAGTCCTTCAAGGGTTGACCCGAGAACAGGGTTTGTGGCGAGAAGCGGTGGCGCCCGCCCTGCGGGCGATGCTCCAGCAGGACGACCACACAGATCCGCACTTGGAACTGCTGCGCCTCGGCGCGGAGAGCCCGGGCGTCGCTGCGGAGGACGTCATCGTCACCCTGGTCCTGGACGGAGCGCTCGTCACGGGGACCGTGGTCTCCACCGCTACCTGGGAGCACCTCCACCTCGGGCAGCTCGGGAACCAGGACGGCGACCTGCGTCGGGTCGCCAGGGAAGCGCTCGTGCACCTGGACGACGCCGCCGAGAAAGGCCGGCGCCGTCGCGAGACGGATCACCGCTTCCTGCATCTGCGGCACGTCACCTACCGGTCCGGCCGGACCATCCACACCCTGCCGACCTGGCGCGGCCGTACGAGTTGAGCACCACGTCATACTCGAATCGAGGCGACAGCAGGAACGGCAGCCCATCGGGCAGCCCGGCCTCGTCGAGCCAAGGCGTCAGGTCTTCGGGCAGGTCACGAAGCCTGGGCAGTACCGCTGCGGGCCGGGCGACATCGCGGCTGGTGTAGTGCACCGTCCACGCGGATCTCTGCTTCACCGGCGCAACATACGCGGTCAGTAACCAACCGTGCACAAGCCAGCGTCAGGTGGACGCGGACCGGGCCGCCGAAGACCCCCTCACAGACCATCACCGGCAAGATCGTCGTGTCCAGCGCGACCACCTGGCCCGGCCTGGTGACCAGCACGTGCCCGTCCTTCTCGGGCAGCGACGCGGAGCGTTCGTAGCGCTGCCTACCACGGCCGGGGCCGAACCACTCGTGCCAGACCCGTCTGTGAGCGTGTCGTAGCTGGGAACCTTGATCTCTTGGCCGGGGAACGTCTCGCGGACGTAGCGGTGGATCATCGTCTCCCGGGTGCGGGCGTCCACCTTGGAACGGTGGTGCCTGGTCTCCTCTCGAACGGTCAGGATCGCTTCGCGGACCTCCTCCGAGATGCTGGGGTGCCCGCCGCTCTCGCGCAGCCATCGGTCGTCCGCGCAGCCGATCACCCCGAAGCGGCGCCGTTTGCGCTCCCAGCGCTCCAGTGTCCTGACGCCGACCCGGTCCAGTGCCAGCAGCTTTGCGGCGGTCTGGTCCATGGCCTCCAGCTCGGCCACTTTGGCCTGGCGCCGCGTTGGCGACAACTTGCTTGCCGAACGATCGCCAACCGACAGATACCTCGCCGAATCGGCGACAGTTGTCGTGCTGCCCGGCCCGGAGAACCGCACGTCGAGTAGTGCGGTTGGCGACAAGTAGCGTGCTGAGTCACAGCAGATGTGCCGAGCCGAGCTAGTGTGATGCGCCGCAAATCGCGAGGGTAAGTTCTACTCTGATGGTGGGTTCGGTAGCTTGATCTTGGTGAGGTAGTCCGCGAGGGACGTGAGGATCTCGTCGGCGGTCTTGGTCCAGGTGAAGGGTCGGGGGCTGTCGTTCCAGGCCGCGATCCAGGTCTTGATGTCGTCCTCCAGGGCCTTGACGGAAGTGAGGTGACCCCTGTGATGTGGACACTCTGATGGCGGATCTTGATGGTCCGGGAAGATGGTTCATATGGCAGGGCGGAAGTACACGCCGGAGTTCCGGGCGGACGCGGTGGCGTTGTGGCGGGCCTCGGCGGGGCAGCGGACGATGAAGGACGTCGCGGCTGACCTGGGGATCACCCGGGAGACGCTGCGGTTGTGGGTTCGTGCGGCCGACGGCGGCGGGCAAGCTCCAGCCGGTGGGTCGGGACCGGAGGGCCACCAGGAGGAGCTGGCCCGCTTGCGAGCGGAGAACGCCCGACTGTTGAAGGCGGAGAAGGAGTGGCAGTTGGAGCGGGAGATCCTCCGCCGGGCGGCCCAGTATTTTGCCAAGGAGATGAAGTGACGTCCCGCCGCTGGGACTTCATCTCCGAGTATGCCGGCGAGTTCGGCGTCCAGCGGCTGTGCCGGGTGCTGCAGGTCTCCCGCTCGGGCTACTACCGGTGGTTGGCCGGTGCGGACGCCCGTGCCAGTCGGCAGGCAGCCGATCAGGCCCTGGCGGCGGAGATCCGCGAGATCCACGCCGTCTCGGGCGAGACCTACGGAGTCCTGCGCGTTCATGCCGACCTGCAAGGATCCGGACACCACGTGAACCGCAAGCGGGTGGCACGGCTGATGCGCGAGCACGGCATCATCGGCCGCCACCTTCGCCGCCGGAAGCGGACCACCCTCCCCGATCCGGTGGCGCCTCCGGTGCCGGACCTGGTGCAGCGGGACTTCACCGCCTCCCGGCTCGACCAGCGCTGGTGCGGCGACATCACCTACATCCAGGTCGGCGGCCGGCGGCTGTTCCTGGCCTGCGTGATCGACATCTGCTCACGCCGGGTCCTGGGCTGGTCGATGGCCCCGCACATGCGGGCCGAACTGGTCGTCAACGCCCTTGAGATGGCAGTGGCGGCCCGGGGCGGCGAGGTAGCCGGGGTGGTGTTTCACTCCGATCGCGGGTCGCAATACACCTCAGCCGCGTTCGCGGACGTCTGCGACCGGTACGGGATCCGACGCAGCATGGGTCGGGTCGGCTCCAGTTACGACAACGCCCTGGCCGAGAGCCTGTGGCAGAGCCTCAAACGAGAAGCTCTGTTCAGGACGCTGTTCTCCACGATGGAGCAGGCCCGAATGGTGATCCTGCGATGGCTCACGTACTACAACGCAAGGCGACGCCACAGCGCACTGGCCTACCTCTCCCCGATGGAGTTCGAACAACAGCAACGCACGACGGCTAAACTCTCACTCGCGGCGTAAACCCCTGTGTCCACAATCCGGGGGTCACCTCAGTCTGGATCGACACCTGGAACCAGGACCCGAGACCGTTCACCTGGACCAAGACCGCCGACGAGATCCTCAAGTCCCTCGCCGACTACCTCGCCAAGATCAACCCAGTCGTCCAGGCATCACGGTAATTACTACCCTCATGATTTGTGGCGCATCACACTAGTGCCCTCTGCACGGCGTCGTTTCGAGCCGAACGGACCGCGGAGGGCGTTCGGAGCCTCGTCGAGTCACTGGAGGCCCCAGCGCAAGAGGCCAGCGCCGACTACGAGAACACCTGTCTCCACGCCGGCGCACCCTCTGCCACCTGGGCGCCTGCGACCAGATCCTCTCGCTGGCCCACTTCATGAACACCCACGCGGTCGGCCCGGGTGACCACGTTCTGCTCACCGGCAACGGCATCTCGCTGGCGGCGGCCGTCGTCGAGGTCCTCGACCACCCCGCCTGGCAGCCGCCCCGCGCCAGCCCCGGCCCCGTGCCGGATGGCGGAACCGGCCGTTCGTCAGCGGGAATCGGCCGCGGCCGCGGCCACGGCCGCCTCTGCGCCCGCCGATGAAGTAGGCATATACATCACCGCTCGATCCGGGCGACCTTCGAAGCGCGGCCCCGCGTCCGTCCCCACACCAGGCCACCCCGTCCGCCGAGCGCGGATCCACGGCGCGGGCCGCCGCCCGAGCGCACATGCGTAACCCAAGGACAGCGTCCCGTTCCGGCGATCACCCCTGGAGTGTGCCTGTGTCATGGTTCAAACCAACCGTGGGGGGCCCGCCCCCCTCCCGGGCCCGCACACCACGCGGCCGATGGACGGCGGCCACCCTCTCCGCCGCCCTACTGGCCGGACTGCTACTCGGAGCGCAGCCCGCCTCGGCCAGGCCCGCGCCCGAGTCTCCGCGCGGTGACCGTCTGCCCGCCGCGGCAGGGCAGCCAGCCCGCGACCGGGCCTCCGCCCGGCTCGCGGCCCGGCTCACCGGAAAACCGGTGGAAGTGCCCACCGAACGCACCGAGACGGCGACGACCTGGGCGAACCCGGACGGCACCCTCACCCTGGAGGCCGCAGCCGGCCCGGTGCGGATGCGCCGCCCGGAGGGCGACTGGGCCGACGTCGACGTTACCTTCGCCAAGCGCCCCGACGGCTCCGTCGCCTCCAAGGCCCACCCGCGCTCGCTCGCCCTGGCCGGGGCGCCGAGCGCCAAGCGCGTCGACTCCTTCGCCGAGGCCGCCGGCACCCCGGCCGAGGACCTGCTCACCCTCAGCGCCGGTGGCCGGGGCGTCACGGTGCAGTGGCGGGGCGGGCTGCCCGAACCCCGACTGGACGGCTCCCGGGCCACCTACCAGGACGTCCTGCCCGACGCGGACCTCGTCATCGACGCTACCCGCACCGGCTACGAGCAGTCCGTGATCCTCAAGAAGCGCCCCGCCGGCCCCGCCGACTACACCCTGCCGCTGAAGGCGCCGGGAATCGACGCGCGCCAGAACGATGACGGCGGTGTGACGTTCACCGAGTCCGCCACCGGACGCGAACTCGCCACGATGCCCGCCCCAGTCATGTGGGACGCCACCGTCGACGAGAAGTCGGGGGAGCACACCCGCCGGGCACCAGTGGGCCTGAAGGTCACGCAGTCCGGCGACACCGTGGAACTGCGCCTCAGCCCCGACGCCGCGTTCCTCGCCGACCCGGCGACCCGCTACCCCGTGACGGTCGATCCGTCGGACACCGTCCTGTCCGACGTGTTCGACACCTGGGTCCAGCAGGGCGAGACGGCCGACGCGTCAAGCTCCACCGAGCTGAAGATCGGCTGGCCCGGGGACTGGGCGGACGCCCCGAAGACCAAACCCCGCATCGCCCGCTCCTTCATCAGCTGGGACATGGCGCCCATCAAGGACGCCCTCGTCTCCAAAGCCACCCTGTCCCTCTACAACCTCCACTCCTGGGACTGCACCAAACCCGCCGCCTGGGAGATCTGGGACACCAACAACGCGACGACCGCCAGCCGCTGGACCAACCAACCGACCTGGCTACAGAAGTTCACGACGACCACCGAGACCCGCGGCCAGAACTGCTCCAACGGCGCCTACGTCAACACCGACGTCACCACACTGCTCCAGTACTGGGCGGGCCAGACCTCGGTGGGCAGGCAGGGCATGGGCCTACGCGCCGCCAATGAGGCTGACACCGGAGGGTGGAAGAGGTTCTACTCCGGCAACGCTGCCGCGAACCAGATCCCCAAGCTCTCGGTTACCTTCAACTACCGTCCCCGCACCGGCACCGACCAGCAGGCCGGCCCGCCCTTCTTCGCAGACGACGGCGTCTACACCGTCAACACCCTGACCCCCGTCCTGCGCGACACCTTCACCGACTCCAACAACGACCGGATCAATGGCACCTTCCAGATCGTGGACGCGGCCACCGACCAACCGGTCGGCGGCTACCTGGTGTCCCCGTGGGGCGCCAGCGGGGAACCGCTGTCCGCCACCGTCCCGGCGGGCCTGCTCCAGGACGGCCGCACCTACCGCTTCCGCAGCACCCCGTACGACGGAACCCACTACAACCTCGCCTGGTCACCCTGGCGCACCTTCACGGTGGACACCACCGCGCCCTCCGCGCCGACCACCGTGACCTCCACGGACTACCCCTCGGCCGCCTGGGTGAAGGGCGTCGGCCAGAGCGGCACCTTCGTGGTCACACCGCCACCGACGGACCACCGCTGGCTGGAGTGGACCCTGGACGGCTCCACCTGGACCCGCATCGCCACCGGCGGCACCGGCACACCGGTCAACCTGCTGGCCACTCCGACCCACGGCGGAACCAACACCCTTCAGGTGCGCAGCGTGGACCGGGCCGACAACCGCTCCGAGGCCCTGTCATACGAGTTCCACGTCGGCTCCGGCGGCATCACCAGGCCTTCCGACAGTCGGCGCACCGCCGCCCGGCTGCCGCTCCAGGCCGAGGCTGACGCTGGGCGCTTCGACGCCGTGACCTTCTCCTGGCGGCGCTCGGACGCCGACGCCTGGGCACCCATCCCGCCCGGCCACGTCAGCGCGGCGGGATCCCCGCTCACCGGCTGGCCGGTCGCGCTCGCCGCCGGCCGCAGCCCGGAACTCGCCTGGGACGCCGCCACCACCGTCAACCCCGACGGCGCGGTGCAGCTGAAGGCCGACTTCACCGGGCCGGGCGGCGCCACCGGCTCCAGCGACCCGCTCAAGGCGATCGTCGACCGCACCGCCGACAACGCCGCCACCGCGGCCGTCGGCCCCGGCACGGTCAACCTGCTGACGGGCGGCTACGGCCTCAGCCGCACCGACGCCTCCTTCTTTGGCACGGCGATCACCCGCACCGCCTCCTCCCGCGCCCCCCAGGAGGGCGGAGCTCAAGCGGGGCAGGCCGCGATCTTCGGTAAGGAGTGGCTCTCCGGCACCACCACCGGCCGCAAGGACTCCGGCTACACCGCGATCGGCCGCACCTCGGATACCTCGCTGGACGTCCGGCGCACCGACGGCACGGCCCTGCGTTTCACCGCCGATGGGACCGCCACCGGCTGGATCCCCGAACCCGGTGCGGCCCACTTCACCCTGACCGGCTCCTTCGCCGCCGGCTTCACGCTCACGGACAGCAACGGCGACACGGCCGAGTTCGCCCGGACCGACCCCGCCGCAGCCGCCTGGCCCCTCACCCGCTCGTCCACCCGGGGGCTTGACAACACCACCAGCACGATCGTCTCCCAGAACGTCACCGTGCCCGACGGGCGGGTCCTGGCTCGGCCCCAACGGGTGGTGAGCCCGACCAGCGCGGTCGCATCGTCCGTCTGCACAGCCGACCCGGCCGTGCGCGGCTGTCGCGTCCTGGAGTTCGTCTACGCCCCCGCCACCACCGCGACCGACGCCGCCCTCGGGGACGTCGCCGGCCAGGTCACCGCGATCCGCCTGTGGTCCACCGAACCCGGCGCGAACAGCGCCACCGCCGTCGACGTCAGCCGCTATGCCTACGAGGTGAACGGACGGCTCCGGGAGACCTGGGACCCCAGGATCACCCCCGCGCTGAAGACCGCCTACGACTACGACACGGCGGGCCGCGTCACCCGACTCACCCTGCCGGGCGAGCTCCCCTGGAGCTTCGCCTACGGGCGGGCCGGCAACTCCCCGGCCGCCGGCGACGGCATGCTGCTCACCGCCTCGCGCCCGACCCTGGCCCCCGGCTCCGCAGACCAGGTCGACGGCACGGCCACCACGACCCTGGTCTACGACGTGCCGGTGACCGGCGCCGGCGCACCGCACGACCTCGGCCGCGCCGCCACCGCCTCCTGGGGCCAGCGGGAGACCCCCACCGACGCCACCGCCGTCTTCCCGACCGACCAGACACCCGCCGCTGGCACCGGAACGCAGCTCCCCGCCAACGGCTACGGACGTGCCGACGTGCACTACCTGGACGCCTCCGGCCTGGAGACCGACACCGCACGGCCCGGAGGGGCCGTCACCGCCACCGACCACGACGCCGCCGGCCACACCGTCCGCCACCTGACCGCGGCCAACCGCGCGCTGGCCCTGGGCACCACCGACCAGGACCGCGCGACCCTGGCCGACCTCGGCATCGCCGCCCTCGGCAGCGCCGAACGAGCCGATCTGCTCTCCACCACGACGACCTACAGCGTCGGCGGCAACCGCGAGCTGGAGGTTCTCGGCCCGCTCCACTACGCGACGTTGGAACGGAAACTGACCGCCGGAGCGACCGTGATCGCCGAGGCCGGCACTCAACTGCCCCTGCGGCAGAGGACGGTGAAAGAGTACGACGGCGGCCGGCCCACCGACGGCACCGCCACTGTGCGCGACCAGGTCACCAAGGAGACCGTCGGCGGACAGCCTCGCATCGACACCGCCCCACTCGCCGACGCCCGCACCACGGCCATCGGCTACGACTGGGCCAAAGGCCAGCCGACCACCAGCATCCAGGACCCCGACGGGGCCCGGCTCACCACCACCACCGGCTACGACGCCCAAGGGCGGGTGACCAGTATGAGTCTGCCAGCCTCCACCGGCACCGACGCGGGCACCACGACCACCGCCTACTACACCGCGGACGGCGGCGGCCCCTGCGCCAGCCGGCCCGAGTGGGCGGACCAAATCTGCTCCGTCGGAGCCGCCGCCGACATCACCGGCGGGGGCACCAACCCCGCCCAACTTCCCCGCCGGACCAGCGAGTACGACCGCTGGGGCCAGACCACGAGCACCGTCGAAACGGCCAACGGCGACCAGCGGACCACGACCACCGGCTACGACGCCGCCGGCCGCCGGACCAGCTCCACCGTCACCGGCCCGGGCCAGCAGGTCCCGGCTGTAACCACCGCCTACGACGCCACCAGCGGCCGCCAGGTCAGCACGGCCGCCGCCGGCACGGGCACCATCACCGCCGCCTACGACCGCCTCGGACGCCAAATCGCCTACACCGACGCCGACGGCGGCACCACCACGACCCGCTACGACCGGCTCGACCGGCCGGTCCTCATCACCGACTCCGCCCCCTCCACCCTCAGCTACACCTACGACACCGCCGTGGAGCCACGCGGCCTGGCCACCGCGGTCAGCGACTCGGTGGCTGGCCCCTTCACCGCCCGCTACGACGCGGACGGCACCGTGGTCAGCACCGGACTGCCCGGCGGCTACACCATGCGCCAACGCACGAGCCCGACCGGCACCCTGATCAGCCGCGCCTACACCCGCGACAGCGACGGCACGACCGTCCTGGGCGACGGGATCAGCACCACCGTCCACAACCAGTGGGCCACCCACACCACCACCTTCACCGCGGCCTCCCAGCAGGTCTTCGGCTACGACACTGTCGGACGCCTCACCCGCACGACCTCGGCCGCCGACGGCGTCTGCACCACCAGGACCTACACCTTCGACCGCAACACCAACCGCACCACCCGAAGCTCTGTCAACGCCGCACCCGGCGCCGACTGCGCCGCCTCAGGCGGCACCCCGGAACAACACCGCTACGACACCGCCGACCGCCTGACCGACCCTGGCTACGTCTACGACTCCTTCGGTCGAACCACGGCCCAACCCGGCGCCACCACCTCCTACTTCGCCAACGACCTCGTCCGCCAGCAGAGCACCGCCACCGACCGGCAGACCTGGACCCTGGACCCGGCTCTGCGCCTGCGCGCCTGGACCTCCGAGGTCAACCCCGGCACCGGCTGGACCCCCTCCCGCAGCCGGATCAACCACTACGGGTGCGCCTGCGACAGCCCCAGCTGGACCGTCGAGGACACCACCACCGGCGAGCTCACCCGCCAGGTCGCCACCCCCGCCGGCGGTCTCGGCGCCACCACCGCCAAGTCCGGCGGGGTACTGCTCCAACTCGCCAACCTGCACGGCGACATCGTGGTCGTCCTGCCGCTCGACCAAACCAGGGCGCCAATCGCGGTGAACTACGACGAGTACGGCAACCGCGCGCCCGGAACCGCCCCCCTGCGGTACGGCTGGCTCGGCTCCCAGCAGCGCTCGGCCGAGACACCCACCGGGGCCGTCCTGATGGGCGTGCGACTGTACGACCCAACGCTCGGCCGGTTCCTGACCACCGACCCGGTCCCGGGCGGCAACGCCACCGCCTACGACTACGTCCTCCAGGACCCGAACACCCACTTCGACCTCGACGGCCAGTGGGGGTGGGGCTGGGCCCGCAGGGCCTGGACGTGGGTCAGGCCCTTCGTGATCCTGTGCGGGCGGGGAGCATGGGCGTCCCGCGGCTACGGCTACACCTGGCAGCAGAAGGCGGCCGCCATGGCCGCGGGCTGCCTCGTCTACCAGCTCTGACGACCTAGCGCACGACGGCCGGCACCGAGCCCTCAGCGGCCCCGGTGCCGGCCGATCCGTCAGGCTGACCGCCGTCCCACTCGCCCCTGAGCACACGACCAGCCCACCCCGCCGAGGCCCCGACGAGACACCCCAAAGCCGCCCGCAGACGGGCGACCGGGTCACCGCGACCGATCACGCCGATCACGATCACCCAGCCAGTTGCCCGATACTGACCCACGCTCCTAGTAGGGCCAGCTGGTCCCGCGTGGGCCAGCGGTGTGGGACGGTCGCTCGGCAGGGCCTGGCCGACGTGCCGGTCACCCGGCTTGCGGATCAGCTGTCCTCGCGCCAGGGGGCGCGCCCGTTGGGCTGGGGCTGGGTCCAGATGCGGATCCGGGTGCTCTCCGGTGTATCGCACCCGGCGGCGCTCAGGACCCACTCGGCGGTGAAGGCCGTGTAGTACAGGCCAGCGTCCCACAGTATCAGGCTGGCATCGTTGGGCACCGGCCGGTCGGCGATCCGTATGTAGTGGCCCGGTTCGAAGAGCTCGTCCAGCAGATGTACGGAGGCGTGGGCGCCGAACACCGACAGCTGCCGGTAGTCCAGGTAGATCGAACGCAGGCTCTCCTGCCCGAGGCCGCGCGTCGGCGCCCACTCGGACAGCTTGTCGACCATGACGGACACCGGGAGTGCCTGGGCCTGGATCGGCCCGAACGCGGAGATGAAGTCGGTCAGGTCCACGCGGCTGGGTTCCAGCCGCGGGACGTGCGGCGACTGGATCAGCTCCTGTGGCGGCAGATCGGGGCGGCTGGTGTTGCGGCGCGCGATGTCGGCGTTGCGCGCCTGGACCCGCTTGAGGCGGCTCCGCGCCTTCTTCTTGCTGGCGGCGAGCTCTTGGTTGATCCTGTCGCGCTCGTTCTGGATGCCTTCGGCGCTGTGCCGGGCCGCCTGGCCTGCCGCGACGACGGCCTCGTACCCGCCGAAGTGGATGTAGAGCGAAAACACGGTCGCCTCGATCAGGCTGCGTGCCAGCGAGCGGACCGCGTACTCGAGCCTGCCGTCGACTGCCGCTGCCAGTTCCCGCAGGAGCTCCGCGCAGTAGCGCAGGGCCGCGGTCCCGCCCTGCACTGTCCCGACCGTCCGCACGTGCGCGACGGCGGCCGCCACCTGCGGCAGCCTGCACCAAGCCGCCCAGGCCCTCGGTACGACCGCGGAAGACTGACCGCGACGACCTGGTGGCGTCGCTCCTGACCACGCGGCGGGTGCAACGCGGGGCGCAAGGCCCGGCCAAGGCCTTGCGTTGCGCCCTTGACCTGCGCGAACCGCCGATCCTCCGGCTGGCCCTTTGCTTGACGCCGTTCCGGCGGGATCATCCCCGCCGCCCCAGTTCGTGTCGCTGTCGACGCCCCAGGTCGCCTTGCCAGGCGAGCAGGTATGCGAGGAAGTCCGGGCAGTCTGTTCGCCGCCGTGCGCACGGCCGTACCAGTGTGGTGGCCTCGCGGGCCAGGGCGTCGATGTCCTACCTGGTGGCGTTCGGCAGGGGTGGGCCGGCCGCTGCCAGGTGTCTTCGAACGATACCGGCTCCTTCGCGGATCACGAGCGGGTGACTCCGGAGGGCGGCCTCTCGGGTGCATCTCAGAGGGTGTTCGATAGGGGATTCCCCCCAACTGTCCGGCTTTGGTTCTTGCGGCACGGACTCGTTTTCAGGATCTCGTGGCGGCCGGGTCCGT
>NZ_JBIVJF010000047.1:0-28858 GCF_044750105.1 Kitasatospora sp. NPDC088861 | reverse complement strand
CCAACCGCCTGACCGCCAGTCCCGACAAAATCGGGCAATACCTCCGCCCGAAACCTCTCGCAGCAGCCTAAATCGGTATCGAACACCCTCTCAGAGGATTCGCCGCGCTGAAGCAAACACCCGGCGGGTGATGTGATTCGTCGCCTCACTTTCCTGATGGTCAAGGCCAGTTGATTTTTTGGGCTTAAGGAGTGAAATCATCGCAAAACGCGCAAAGAGGCGTCCGCACTGAGCGATAGCAAGCGTATTCCCCGGGACTATGACACAAAGTCTCACACTGAGGAGAAATTGTGATCAAGAAAATGGCGGTCGTCGCGGCCGCTGTCACCGGTCTCGTGCTCACGAACGCGGGTTGGGCTGTCGCCAGCTCAGGCGGCGATCACGGGCACGGCGGAAACTCCGGAATCGCCTGCGTCGTCGGCGACGACGCAGGATTCTCCAACAACTGCGGCAACACGTACGTCTACGCCCCCAGCGTTCTGGGCAACCTGCTCAGCCTGCTCTCGCCTCCCCCCACTGGTGGTGGCGGTGGCAACAATGGCGGTGGCAACAACGGCGGTGGCAACAACGGCGGTGGCAACAACGGCGGTGGCAACAGCGGTGGCAACAGCGGTGGCAACAGCTGACCCGGCCCCGCCCTGGCATGTTCTGCCTTGGCCTCCCCTGGACCGGTGAGCAATCGGGTTAGGGTGCTCAGGCCATCGGCCCCAGCGCCAGCCCTCCGTCGATGGGCCGCCGCTGGGGCCGGCTGCTGCCGACTTCGCGTCCTCGCCGAGCTTCGATGTCCAGGGCCCAGGGCCCAGGGCCCAGGTCACACGATCACAGACTTCAACCAGTACCCGGACCGCCCCCCTGGCTGACCATCCGCCAGCCCGGTGGCCGCCTGACCTGGTTCGACGGCGATATCGCCACCACCCGCGAGTGGAGCCGTACGGTCCGCGCGCACCGCACTCTGCCGCTGATCACCGGCCCGTTCACCAGCGTCCTCGACTTCCAGTCCGCCACCACAGGCCGGTTGTTCCTCCTCCCCACCCCGCTCCGGGTCGCCGACGGCACCTGAGATCATCCCTATTCGATTCCTGACCTGGGCAGATGCCGCCCGGATGAATGAAAACAGGCTCTGACCGAGCTCGGGATGCGCTGGGAGTAGACCGGGCGGCGGGTCGTACAGAGGGCTGGCCAGACAAGTAGTCCTGGACTTAGCTGCCTCTGCTATCGAGTTGGTGACTTCTCAGCAGAAGTCTCTAGCGCATGGTTAGGGGCTTGTCAGGGATACGGGGGTTCTGGACTGTGAGGCTGCGGCCTGTGGGACATCTGGAGGATGGATGCGGCAGGCGAGGACTCGATGGTGCTCGCGGGCGAGCGGGATCCGGTCAGCAACGGCGGCCCGGCCTTGGTCGAGGCGCGGATCGTCGGCTCGGGCTCAGCGCTCCAGCGCATGCCCTGGGCCCGGGCGGCGCACGAGGTCGTGTTGGAGGAGTTGGCGTCGGTGCGGGCCTTCCCTGTGCAACGCGGGCGCCGGATTGCCCCTGGGTGGTGGTGGTCGGCGTCGACCGGGCGCCTGGTGCACTACGGCTTCGGCGCGATGCGTACCCAGGTCATGTTGCTGGACCATGATCCGCAGGTGGTCGCGCTGGCATGCAGCCCGGTGGAGCTGGCGTGGTTGGGCGAGGATGATGCCGTTGCCGTGCACGCGCCGCACTTGATGGCACGGCTGCGGGACGGTAGCGGTCTGCTGGTCGACTGTGTAGGCAGTGGGGGCGTCCCCACTCGCCTGGCAGACCGGGCTGCTGCGATGGCTTCCGCGGCCCGGGCCGTCGGCTGGGACTATCGCATCACGCGGCCTCCTGACCCGGTGCTCGCGGCCAACGTCCGGTGGTTGTCGGGCTACCGGCATCCGCGCCACGGTGGCAGGACTGCGGTGGAGCGGGTCGCTGGCCTCTTTGCTCAACCACGCCCGCTCGTCGAGGGTGTGCGGGAGCTCGGGGAGCCCATCGCGGCATGGCCCGTGGTCTTCCATGCCTTGTGGAGCGGGGTGATCAGCGCTCCCCTGGATCACCCGCTGCACGAGCGGACTGTGGCCACTACGACAGTGGCGGCGGGATGACCGGCGCCGTTCTCGTAGTGGGAGACCGGGTTCGGTGGGACGGACGTGCCTGGACGCTCACTGCGCTTGAGGGTGCCCGCGCGCGCCTGCTCGGGGAGGCGGGTGCTATCGCCACAGTGCTGCTGTCCCACCTGCTGGCCGACCCCGGCTTCCAGGTTGTCGGCAGCCCGCCGCAGGTGACCGTGGCACCAACCGGGCTACTTGAGGCGCTTCCCGAGCAGGTGCGTGCGCAGGCCTTGGCCTGGGAGCGGCATGTGCGGGAGATCGAATCGGGCGCGGCAGTCCCCGGCGGGGTGCCGCGGGCGGGGTACGACCCGGCGGTGACCACGTTGGCGCAGCGCGAGGTGGCCAAGGCCGCAGAGCTGACGGCGAGCGGGGCGGCTACGAGTGTGACGACGGTGCGCCGGATGCGGGCGCGGTACCGGGCCCAGGGGGTGTGGGGGTTGGTGGACCGGCGCACCACGCGCCCGTCGTCTGCGGTGGGGCGGGCTGATCAGCGGGTCGTGGAGGGGGTGGCGGCGGTGCTGGGGCGGCAGCGGGATCGGTCGACGGGGACGCTGACGCGGTTGCGTGACCAGGTCCGCTGGCACTTGGAGGAGGTGCATGGTCCCGGGGTGGTGGCGGTGCCGCCTGTGTCGACGTTCAACCGGTTGGTGCATGCGCTGGCCGATGGCCAGGGGCTGCTGGGCAGTGCGGCGCAGCGGCGTGCGCACGGCTCGCGGCCGGCGGCGCCGTTCGGGTCGACGGTTGCGCTGCGGCCCGGTGAGTTGGTGATGATGGACAGCACTCTGCTGGATGTCGTGGCGGTGCTGGCGGATGGGGTGACGGGCCGTCCGGAGTTGACGATCGCGCTTGATGTGGCGACGCGGTCGGTGTGTGCGGCGGTGCTGCGGCCTTCGGGTACCGGTTCGGTGGACGCGGCGGTGCTGTTGGCGGAGATGGTCGCGCCGATGCGGATGCGTCCGGGCTGGGATGCCGCCTTGGCGCTGCAGCGCTCGGTGGTCCCTTACGAGCGGCTGCTGGGTCTGGACGAGCGGCTCCGGGGGGCGGCGGCGCGGCCGGTGATCGTGCCCGAGACGGTGGTCGTCGATCAGGGTGCGGTGTTCGTGTCCTCCTCATTTCTGGGTGCGTGCGAGAGTCTGGGGGTCTCACTGCAGCCGGTCCCGCCTGCGAACGGGCCTGCGAAGGGGGCAGTGGAGCGGACGTTCCGGTCGATCAACCACCGGTTCTGTCAGTACGTCGCCGGCTATACCGGGCCGAGCGCCGTCGAGCGCGGGCGCCGGGTGCAGGACGAGGCCCGGTGGACGTTGCCACAGTTGCAGGAACTCTTCGACGAGTGGCTGGTGTGCGGGTGGCACGCGCGCAAGCATGCCGCTCTGCCGCACCCGATGCTTCCGCACCTGTCGCTGTCGCCCATCGAGATGTGGGGGGCGCTGGTGGGTATCGCCGGCTACGTCGCGCTGCCCCTGGCGTGGGAGAACCACATCGAGCTGCTGCCGGTGCGCTGGCAGTCCGTCAGCGACTACGGCATCCGCTTCGACTACCGCACCTACGACAGTGCCGTTCTGAACGGGCACCGGCGCAGCCGCACCTCTGCTGGAGCGGCCGTCCAGTTGGAGGTCCACCACAACCCCTACGATCCGGCGCGGATCTGGGTGCGGCTGCCGGGGGGCTTCGAGGAGGTGCCCTGGATCCATGCCGCCCAGGTGGGCATGCCGTTCACGGACTCCACCTGGCGCCACATCGTCAGCACGGTGGCGCGCACCACCGACCGCGACGCTCACGAAGTGGCACTGGCCCGGGCTTTGGACGGGCTGCTGCGGCGCGCCGGGGCAGGCACCGGCAGCAGACGTGAACGCAGCGTCGCGGCCCACGCGGCGGCTGCGGCCTCCCTGTCCCTGGGCAGCCTGGTGTCACCAGCAGCCAGTGCTACGACTGGCGACGCCTTGGAGCAGCAGAGCGGCGAAGGCCTCGCTGGCGAGGGCGCGCAGCGGTTCCCGGGCCCCGACGAACTGGCCGATTGCGGGTTCGACGAAGGGGAGAGCGGCGAGGACGAGCAGGACTGCGCTCCCGATCCCGGGCCTGAGCGCCCCTCCCGTGTGCTGAACCCCTATCAGGAGGCCCAGCAGTGGCTGCACTGATTCCCCTCTCCGGCCAGGGCCGGGACGACGCTTTCGACCCCGTGAGCACCTGGGTGGGCTGGCAGCGCTACGTCGACAGCGCCTGCGGTGATCAGTTGGCCGACGACAGCAGCTGGAGCCGGGAGCAGCGGTTGGACTACCACTCCGAGTTCGTCGTGGTGGGTACTCCGGCGATGAAGCGGATCTCGCTGGAGCTGCAGACGACGCTGCTCGTCAACCGGAGCCACCGGGGCACGGCACGGCGGGGCCTGATCGTCTCCGGGCTGCCCAGTACCGGCAAGACCACCACGCTGATGGAGCTGGGGCGGATCTTCGAACTCACCGACCGGCGCAGGCACCCTGGGGTCAAGGACCGGCTGCCGGTGGCGTTCGTCTCCGTCCCGCCCGCCTCGACTCCCAAGATGCTGGTCAGCGAGTTCGCCCGGTTCCTGGGCGTGCCCGTGCTGAACCGGATGAACCAGGCCCAGATCACCGACTTGGTCTGCGCGACCCTGGGAGAGCTGCGGACCCAGTTGGTCCTGGTCGATGACATCCACCTGCTGGACACCCGCACCCGCTCCGGCGCCGAGACCTCCGACCAGATCAAACACCTGGGCGAACGTATCGCCGCGACGTTCATCTACGCCGGCGTCGACGTCGACGCCTCCCCGCTGTTGGTCGGCCCCCGCGGACAGCAGCTCGCCGGGCGCTTCAAGCTCCTGCGCCACGACCCGCTGCCGCACGGCACCGCCGAGCAGCGGCAGACGTGGCTCGAGCTGGTCACCGACCTGGAGAGCGCGCTGCGCCTGCGGCACCACCGCCAGGGGGTACTGGCTGGGCTCGCCCCTTACCTGCACCGGCGCACCGGCGGAGTGACCGGCAGCCTGTCCCACCTCATCCGGGAGGCAGCCATCACCAGCATCGCGGACAACACCGAGTGCATCACCAGGAAGCTCATGGACGGCATCGAGCTCGACATCCGTGCCCAGCAGCAACTCCTCGCCCCTGACCTGGCCCCGGCCCGGCGCAGGTCTTCTGGAGGAGGGACGAGAAACCGATAGCCGACCGGCACGGAGTTGCTGGCACAGGGAGCCGGGGCAGGCCGCCCTGTTCCGGTGCCCGCGGCTGCCTGGTACGACCCCTACGAGAGCGGAGCGGTACTGCTGTGGTCAAGGAGATGGGCGGCGCGCCTTCCTCGCTGCTGTTCCCGACGGCGCCGTGCGCCGTCGGGGTGCGACCCATGAGCCGGGAGACGACCATGTCCTTCGTGCAGCGGCTGGCCGCCCGCCTGCACACCACCGCCCAGGACCTGATCGCGGAGTTCTTCGCCTCCGGCAACCGCCGCCCCATGTCGTCCTTCCCACGAGGCGGCGGCGAGGTGTACTTCAACACCGAGGCCCGCGCGCGTCTCGCCGCCCTGACGCAGGTGCCGGCCACACACCTGGAGCGGGCACTGCCCGCCTGGTCGCAGCTCGAACCAGCCGGGCGCCACGACGCCGGACCGGCCCTCACCTTCTACAGCGCCAGCTCCATCGCACCGACCGCCACCGCCTGCGCGCGGTGCACCGCCGCTCGCACCGGGCGGACCGAACCCGCGCGTCTGTACACCGCCGCCCATCAGCGTGTGTGCCGCCGCCACGCGGCCTGGCTGACGGATCCGCACGATGCGGCCGTGGGCGGGGGCGGGCTCAGCTTGGTGGGGCTGCCCGAGATCGCCGCCGCCCACCGCCGCCACGCCACCTGGCAGCGTCGCCGTCCCGGCCTCGCCGACGCCTTTCCGCTCGCCCAGGCCATCACCGCGACCTGGTGGGACGCCGCCTGGCCCCAGGAGAAACGCTGGCCCCAGCTGGGCGAGGCCCTGGCCCGCGCCAACCCTCACGCGGACATCCCCGAGCGCACCGCCCGCGCCGTCGCCACCTACCCCGACAGTGTCGCCCTGGCCGGCCTGCTGGCCAGCGGCTTCTGGCAGCAGCAGATCCGGGCCCAGAAGCACAAGCCCCACACTCCGGCCGACTCCCCCGACTTCACCGGCGAACTGGCGGCCCGCCTGCGACGGCCCTGGCTGGTCCAGGCCCTGGCCGACGAGTCCTCCGGTCCGCTGACCGCCTGGCTCCACAACTGCTGGCGCCCACGCCCCGCCCGAAAGGGCAGGCCCGGAAGCCTGTGGTGGGTCGCCCCCGCCTACCGCGCCCCCTCCACCGCACCCGCGCGCCGCACCGCGCCGCACTCCTCGACAGCCCCCGCAGCCGGGGGCAGCACGAACCCTGTCGCGGAAGACGACACCACCGTGCGGGGCTTCGCCCGCGGCTACGCGCTCGCCGAAGCCTTCGCCCAGGAGCACGGACACCTGTCCATCCCCTACCGGCACCGCCGCGACGGCTTCCAACTCGGGCTGTGGCTGTCCAACCAGCGCGCCTACGGCCCCCGCCTGCCACCGGAGCGCAGCCGCGCGCTGGCCGCCCTGGACCCCTGGTGGAATCCGCCCTGGAGCACCCAGTGGCAGCGCATCTACCAGCGCGCACACCGGCAGGTACAGGCCGGCACCCTGATCGACCCCGGGCAGGGCTTCGACGCGTTCAGCGAGAACATGGGCAGCTGGCTGTTCGACCAGTGTCTGAGGTACCAGGACCTGCACCCCCAGCAACGCGCTCTGCTGGCCCGGATCGGCATCACCTCGAACAGCGCCGAAGCCGCCCGGCGGCGCCAGCGCAGCGTGGAGGACTCCCAGAGCGAAGGACTCGCACACGCCGGCGGCTACGCGGCGAACACCGGGCACCTGTGCGCGTACCCCGAGGACACCCATGACGGTTTCCCCATCGGCCAGTGGCTCTCCAATCAGCGCAGCCGCACCCGGGCCGGGACCGAGGCCGCGGGTATCGCCGACAGGCTCGCCGCCCTGGATCCGTGGTGGGCCGCGCCGTGGCCCACCAACTGGCAGCGCAGCTGCTACACGGTGGGCACTCTGGTGCGCGCTGGCCAGGCCCTTGACCCCGCCAACGCGTTCACCGGCTTCGATGACGCGGTGGGCCAGTGGCTGTTCACCCAGTGCGCCACCTACCAGGACCTCGCTCCCGGACAGCAACAGCAGCTCTCTGCTTTGGGGCTGACCGCCGAGGTCGCGGCGACCGCTCGGCCGAACCCCGCCACGCGCGTCCCGAGCCTGGAGACCGGGCTGTACTACGCCCGCTCCTACGCCCACCGGCACGGCGGCCTCGACATCGCGCCCCGCGCCCGCCACGACGGATTCCCGCTGGGCACCTGGCTCGCACGCCAACGCCACTACGCCGACACCCGCGCCGCGGCCTCCACCACGCCCTGGCCCGGCGCGGCGCTCCTGGCAGCGCTGGACCCCTGGTGGAACCCGCCCTGGGGCGCGGACTGGAACAAGAGCTACCGCGCCGCGCGCGACCAGGCCGCAGGCGACCTGGGCCTCGACCCCGAACACGGGTTCCCCGACACTCCCGATTGGACCGGACGGTGGCTCCACGCCCAGTACCTGGCCTATCCCGGTCTGCACCCCGAGCAGCACCGGCTGCTGGCGCTGCTCGGCATCACCGCCGAACGTGCCCGGGTCGCCAAGCCGCGGCGCACCACCCAGCAGGAGTCCTTCAACACCGGCCTGGACCACGCCCGCGCCCAGGTCCGGCGCCACGGCCACCTCACACCGTCCAGCACCACTCGCATCGACGGCTACCCGATCGGCAGTTGGCTGGCCACGCAGCGCGAGAGAGCCGCCGCCGGCCGGCTGCCCGCCGACCGCACCGCCGCCCTGGCCGCCCTCGATCCCTGCTGGAACCCGCCCTGGCGTGTGCGCTGGCAGACCACCTTCCACGCCGTCAAAACCGAGACTGCGGGCCTTGTCCTCGATCCCGCCCAGGGCTTCGCCGGCCTGCCCGCCAGTGTCACCCGGTGGCTGTTCACCCAGTGCGCCGCCTACCGCACCCTCCACCAAGGCCAGCAGCAGCAACTCGCCGGCCTCGGCATCACCGCGCAGCACGCCGACGCCCTGCGCCCGCAGCACGAACCCCGCCCACGCACCGGCCCCGGAGCGGAACGGCCCCGACCCGCCACCATCCCCTCCGGCATCGACGCCGGCCTGCCCTACGCCCGCGCCTACGCCCACCAGCACGGCGGCCTGGGAGACGCGCACTACGAGGTCGAACACGACGGCTTCCCCCTCGGCTGGTGGCTGAACGGGCAACGCAAACGCGCCAACGCCCACGTTCGACGCACCGGCCGACCCTGGCCCCACCAGGCAGCCATGACCGCCCTCGACCCCTGGTGGAACCCGCCCTGGCGAGCCAGCTGGCAACACACCTACACCCGCATCCGCATCCACCCCGACCCTGCCGCACTCCTCCCCCACCAACAGCGATGGATCACCCAGCAACTCACCAACTGGCACAACCTCCACCCCGACCAACAAGCACTCCTCACCAACCTCGGTCTCACACCCGCCGAGAAGGGCTATCGGCGCCTCAATCGAGGTGAGCCGCAGCCAAGAGAGAAGCGGTCTGCACTGTGTACGTATCCAGATACGCTTCGCTACGCTGACGCAGGTGGATCACGATGAGGCTGCCGCCCAAAGGGACGAGGGGCCGGTGACAAGCCGGGAGCAGGACGCCGTGCGGGTGCTGCTTCTTATGGACGGTGCATGCGAGCTGGCAAACAGTGCGGACCTGGACGATTCTCGGCTGCAGAGCGCGGTGGGGGTGGTCCGTTCCCAGGTCCGGCTTCAGAAGCTGGACTTCTGGCTGCGCAACCCGGACTACCTGGCTGACGAGTTGCTCAACGACTACGAGACCAGCGCCGAGGAGCCACTGCTCGATCACGCGGCCAGGATCTTGGACTCCGAGGAGCCGGAGGTACGCCGCTACCCGATGCTGCGGCACCACTTCGGAGCCTATGAGCCGCTCGACGACGCGTTGGCGGTACTGCGCAGCGCCGGCCTGATCGCAGTTCGCCGCCGCGGCACGGTCAACCGGATCCGCCAGCACGACTACTTCCTGCTTGAGCAGGGACGGGCAGTGGCGCGCGACATCGTCGGGCAGGCACCGGAATTCGCGTACTACGTCGAACGGGTCCGCCTGGTGATCGACCTGGCGGATGGGTTGGGGGGAAGCGGTTTGAAGGCACGACAGTATCTGCAGCGTGAGTACGCGCAGGCAGAGCGCGGGAAGCGAATCGGTTCGGTCAGCGCGCGAGCCCGCGCGCGGCTGACCGAGTTCCGAAGCCAGGCGGCCGCGGCCGGTGCGGGGGCGGTGTGATGGAGACAGAGGCATCGCTGGAGTCACGGATCGCGGCCCTAGCCGAGGCGACCGAGGATGAGGTCCGCAATGTGTTCGCGACCTACGGTCTGCCGCTGGTCAGTACGCCAGCGCGGCCCAGGGCTCTTCGGCTGCGGCGGCTTCGGGTCGCAGGGCTGCGTACGGGAGCAGTCGCCCCGGGGAGTTTCGATTCCACCATCAGGTTCAACGATGGCGTGACCGCGCTGGTGGCCCCCAACCTCCGGGGCAAGACCAGCGTCTTGGAACTGGTGACGTGGTGTCTGCGCGGGGCCCCGCGGGAGCTTCAGACGGGGGTGCGGCATTGGTTGAGTTTCCTGGATCTCGATGCCGTGGTGGCGGGGCAGCCACTGGGGTTCCGCCTCGATCTCGAGGACGGGGAGATCGTCTCGGCACTCGTACTAGCGGGCCCCGACGTAGACCGCCTGGCTGACACGCGCCTGCCCATCCCTGGGGACGGTATCGTCCCGCTCCTGCGTGCCTCGCGCTCGGCCAGCTTCACTGAGCAGGTCCAGGCACTGATGATGGACCGGCTGGATCTGCAGCCGCTCGTCAACAGCGTCAAGGGCACCTCCACGCAGTCGCACGGGTGGCCGGCCTACTACGGAGCCCTCTACCTGCCGGCTGGCGGCGACAAGGTTCTGCTCGGGGACCAGTCGATCGCAGGCTTGCCGGGACGACTGCTGCAGGTGTTCCTCGACCTGCCCGCAACAGCGGCCCTGGCCCGGGTCAAGACGGCGCAGGATCTGCGCGCCACCGAGGAGCGCTCCAAGTGGGCGGCCGCGGACACGTTCGCTCAGTCCGTGCGTGAGCAGCGCGAACACGCGCAGACCAGGCTCAGTGAGGCGCGTGCACGGCTGACTGCTCTCAGCTCTGCGGCCGGCGGCCCCAAGGCGTCGCTGTCGGAGTTGGCCGCCCGTTCCGTCGTGTTGGCCAACGGCGTCGCCGACAAGCAGGAGCGGTGGGAGGAGCTGATGGCCGCTCACCGGCAGGCGCGTGCCGCCCGGCAGCGAGATGCCAAGCTCCTCAACGATGTCAGTGAGAGCGCCGTGGCCAGGCGGCTGTTCCACGGGCTGGACCCCACCGCGTGCCCCAGATGCGACAAGGACATCGAGGAGGAGAGACGGCAACGCGAGCGCAGCGTGCACGCGTGCGCGGTGTGCGACCGACCGGTCGAGGCAGGCGGTGACGAGGCTCCCGAGGACGTCATCACCGAGGCCAAGGAGCGGCTGGCAGCCAGCAGCGACGCGGAGAAGGCGGCCAGGGATGCGCTTGAGGACGCGGAGGCTGCGCTGGGGAAGCTCACCGAGGAGCTGACGTCCATTCAAGGCCAGCTGCGTGCAGCTGAGTCCGCAGCTCAGCTGCCTGCGCTGGTAGAGGCCCGTGAGGACGTGCTGCGTTGGGAGGGGGCGCTCAGCGTCCTGCCCGAGGCGACCCTGGCCGCGGTGCGCCAGGAGAGCTCGACCGTGAAGATCCTGAAGTCCGGGGCGAAGGTTCTCGAGGAAGACAGCCGCAGCAGCGGCAGCACACTGTTCGCGGCGCTGAACCAGGAGATCACCGAGCTGGGTCACCGGTTCGGCATCGTGTCACTGGAGGCCGTCGAAATCGACCGTGCGGGGCGACTGAAGGTCATCAAGGACGGCACGTCCCAGGACTGGTTCAGCAAGCAGAGCGCCGGGGAGCGGCTTCGGCTCCGGATCGCGGTCGTCATCGCACTGCTGCGGGTCGGAGCCGCGCACGGCGTCTCCACCCACCCCGGGCTGGTACTGATCGACAGCCCCAAGGCCGAAGAAGTCCAGGATCTCGACGCGCTCACCTTGCTCAAGGAGCTGGCCGCGGTCGCCGAGGAGAACGCGCTGCAGATCGTCGTCACCACTGCGGACCCCGTACTGGCCCACGAGGTACTGCCAGAGCACAGCATCGTCGAGGCCACGGACGGACACCCGTTGTGGTAGCCGCCGGTCGAGCGGTCGGGGAAGGAAACGGGCCATGACCGCCACACTCGCAGACCGGCTGGGTGAACTGGCCACGCAGGGAACGCCCATCACCTTCACCGCCCTCGCCGTCCCCAGCGAAGTCGTCGCCGCCGAGGCCGGACCGACCGCGGCCGGCCCCATGGCCCCACTTCTCGCCGAGGCGATCGTGGACGCCTTCGAACGCGCGGACACCCCGTGGACCGACGCGGCGGCCGCGTTCCCTCAGGCACTGGCCGGCCAGGTCAGCTTCCTGCACCTGACCACCACCTTGCAGACTCTGCTGAGCAGCCCCGCAGCCGCCGGGGCGTGGGCCAAACCGTTGAACACCACGCTGCTGGCAGACCTGCCGACAGCCGTACAGACCACTCCGCTGGTGGCAGCCGCCCGTCTGGAAGGTGCCGTGCGTCTCGCCGCTTCCCAAGCCGTCTCCCCCTACCGGGTACGGGAGGCGCTGGACGAACTCCCCTTGGACGGCCCGGAGGACTTCCTCGAGCGGATGCCCCGCCTGTTGGGAGTGGCGCTGGATTGTTGGTCCGACCAGGAGCCCGTCGCAGGGACTGTCCGCGGGCTGCTACGGCGGCTGGCGGATGACGAAGCCACCGACGCGGACGCCTGGTTCGAGCTGGGCTGCGACCACTTGCGCACCGCCTTGTCCAGCACCGACCTTGACCAGGTCGCCCTCCAGATCGCACAGGCGCGGAAGCTCTTCGCGAACACCGCCGCCACCATCGAGGCCCGCCAGGACGCCGAGGCCTACACCGCGCTCTGCGACGCACTGCTCGGTTTCACGGCAGGCAGCGCCGCCCAGGTCGCCCAGGCAGCAGACGCCCTGGACCGTGCCCTGGATCAGCAAGCGGCATGGCTCCGCGGCACCCACCAGGCACCCTGGCTGCAGCCGCGCCGCGCCGCCGAAGCCGCATGGAGCCACCTGCTGATCCAACTGCGCTCTGCGAGCGAGTTGCTGGAGCAGCCGGTGTGGATGAGTGCCTGGAGGGCCCTGGACTGTGTGCTCGACGCCTACCGGGCGGCGCGCACCGTGCGGCCTGTCGGCACGGGTGACGACCTGACCGGCCTGGCCGCCTTGATCGAACCGGCGATCGAGGACGGCTTCCTGCGGCAGCACAGCCTCTTGGCCGTGCTCCGGCACGCGGCCGGCCACCCCTTGGAACACCCCTCCGCCAGCCTGGACACCGCTACCGCCGCCGCCGTCCTTGCCCGCATCGACGCACGCACAACCCGCACCCCAAGCTCCGGTGACTCACACGAAGCCGAGGAAGCGGACGAGGAGCCCCCCGGAGGGGATCAGGCCCGGCTGCACCGCCTCGCCCCGGTCTTCACCATGACCCTGGGCCCCCAGGAGGCCGCACGGATCGGCGCGCAGCTCGACGACCAGGCGCTGGCCGCCGTCGAAGCGCTCGCCTACACCCACGACGTCGCCCGCCTGCAGGCCACCGACCCGGTGGTGATCCCCACCCTGGACCGCATCCTGCAACAGCTCTCCGCACACCCGCACTTCACCGGCGAGGTACGGACGACCTTCACCGCACTGGTCACCCAGACGCTGCTGTTCCTCAAGAGCCGCACCGACATGACCCGCAGCAATCTGTTCGGGCCCGGTAAGAAAGTCCCCGGCAGCAAGAAGAGCGAGCCACCGTACGACTACCGTCGGAAGCCGGAACCCGGACAGCGCGAGCCCTTGGAGGGCGACCTGCAGCGGGACTTCCACGGATGGCTGCAATCAGGGCCGTTGCACAACACCGTTCAGGTCGAGTCCGTCGACATCGGTATGGGCCGGGCCGATGTCCTCGTGCACTTCGGTGCCCTTCGCTACCTGACCGAGATCAAGAAGGACGACACCGACAACACGCGCGAGTACCTCGAGAACCATTACCTCAAGCAAGCCTCCGAATACACCAATACCAACGCGCCTTTCGGGCAGCTCCTCGTCCTGGACCTGACCGCGAAGACCACCGGCACCCGCCGTCTGGAGGAGTTGACCTGGACCACCACCCACCGCCCCGACGGTGCGCTTATCGATCGCGCCGTCGTCGCCGGGATCGTCTCAGGCAAACGCGTCACCCCCGCTGACTACTCACGCTGAAA
Source organism: Kitasatospora sp. NPDC088861 (assembly GCF_044750105.1). Classification (NCBI taxonomy): domain Bacteria; kingdom Bacillati; phylum Actinomycetota; class Actinomycetes; order Kitasatosporales; family Streptomycetaceae; genus Kitasatospora; species Kitasatospora sp. NPDC088861. Next base: position 15,267 of record NZ_JBIVJF010000047.1, on the reverse strand, counting down.
CCCAGCAACGCAACAGCCGCATACCCGTACCCAGTACAACTGAGCAGCAACCAAGAAACCTGATCACCCGGTCTGACCTGCAACTCTCCTGCCGAAACAGCACGCCCCAGACCCACCCCTCCCGCTCGGCTACCTGAACAATCCAGCTCAGCCCGCTCAATGCTGATCACAACCATCGAGCGCGGACAGCAGGACCCGGCGCTGCACCCGGACCCGGCGCTGATCGGTACGACGTGGCTGGAGGCCGAGCACACCTCCGCCCAGCGCCGAGCGGTCCTGGGCACGTTCGCCTCCCTGGTCAAGGACAACGGGTGGCGGCTGCTGCGGTACATCCTCGCCTCGGTCAAGGTGCTCTCCGAAGGCGTGGACACCTTCGACTGCGACGCCGTCTACTTCGCCGACGTGCGCGGCTCCATGGTCGACCTGGTCCAAGCCATCGGCCGGGCCCTGCGGATGAAGCCGGGCAGCGGCAAGGTCGCCACCATCGTGGTGCCCGTCCTGCTCGGTGCCGGCGAGAACGGCAGCCAGCTGCTGACCTCCCGGGCCTACGACGGCCTGTCCAAGCTGCTGATGGCGCTGCGCGCACACGACGCGGCCGCCGTCGAGCGCCTGGCCATGCCCCAGTCCGAGACCCGCCCGGCGCGCGAGCCGAAGCACGCCGGGGAACCGGACGCGCTCCGGTCCGCCGGCGGGGAGGCGCAGTTGCTCCAGTTCTCCACTCAGCGCGACCCGGCGGTGATCGCGGCGTTCGTGCGGACCCGGGTGCTGGAGCCGGAGCGGGAGGAGTTCCGGCGGGGCCTGGAGGAGTTGCTCGCCTACCGGGAGAAGTTCGGCGACGTGAAGGTGCCGTACGCCTACCGGGCGCCGTCCGGGCACCGGCTGGGAGTGTGGGTGGCCGACCAGCGCCGCTACAAGGCCGCCGACGTCCTGGACCCGGAGCGCATCAAGGAGCTGGACGAGCTCGGCATGATCTGGTCCGCGTTCGACACCGCCTTCACCGACAACCTGACCGCGGTCGCCGGGTACGCGGCCGAACACGGCCACGCTTGCCCCCCAGCCGACGCCGTCTGGGGCGGGCGCCCCGTCGGGACCATCATGAAGAACCTGCGCACCGCCCAGCGGCGCACCGAAGCGCTCCAGCGCCGGACGGAAGCCGGCGAGGAAAGTCTGGACTGGACCGGCGCGCTGAGCGCCGACCGCAAGGCCGCACTCGACGCGATCGACCCGGCCTGGTGCCCCACCGGGTGGCCGGTGGACTGGCACCGCCCCTTCACCCTGTCCTGGCGCCACGTGAAGGACGGCGGCACGCTCGCCGGGGCCGAGCCGGGAAGCGTCGTCGTCCAGGGCGAGGACCTGGCCGGGTGGGGCCGCGCCCAACAGAACGGCTGGGACAAGCTCGCCCCCGCCCAGCAGTGGGCGCTGGAGCACGTCCTCGGAATCGGGCCGCTGCCCGCCGAGCAGAAGCCGGCGGGGAAGGTGAGCCACGCGGAGAAAGAGGCTCGGAACCTCGCCGCTGCCACCCAGTACCGCGAGCGCGAGGGGCACCTGAACGTCCCCCGCAAGCACAAGGAGCCCCTGGTCCTGGACGACGGCACCGACGACGGCACCACCGTGCAGATCAGCCTGGGCCTGTTCATCGCCAACAGCCGCAGCAGGCGCGCCGACATCCCCGCCGAACGCGCCGCCCGGCTCACCGAACTCGGGATGCGCTGGGAGTAGCCGGACGCCGACGCGAGCCGGGGCCGGGCCGCCACGGGTGCAACACGGCCCGGCTGCCCTCCGGAGAGACAAAAGCCCAGTTCAGGGGTGCAACGCGGAGCCCGCGTTGCACCCCGTGTTGCACCCCGTGTTGCAGTCGGCTGACCTGTGACAGCGAAGTTGGGACGGTTGTCATCGAAGTCGGGACAACTGCTGTTTGCGTCAGCGAATCAGGGAAGCAGCTCAGTTTGTGACGCTGAAGTTGGAAAGTGTCGGGGTACGGACTCGGCTGCTCAGCCAGATGCAGCCTCACGTGCCCAGGCCGTCGCGGGCCTGCTCCCTTGTATCTCCGCAGGGGTGGTCCAGGAGACTGTGAGCCATGGATTCGATTGCTCATGGTGTGCGGGAGTCGTGGGAGCGGATTGGCACGTGGCTCAATGCTCACGTCCGACCAGCCTCCGCCTGGCTGGCTTCGGACGTGGCGAGTCTCGACGCGGTCGAGCAGGAGCTGGGACTGGTACTGTCCGAGGATTTGCGGACCTGGTGGGGGCTGATGGGCGTCAGCGCCGACTTCTGGCTTCCGGGGTCGTTCGCGCCGGTGGGTCTGGAGGAGGCGTGGGAGACACGAGAGATATGGCTGTTGGTCGCCGAGCAGGAAGGTCTGGGGCTTACCGAAAAGGGTGAGGCTGAAGCGGGGTTCCTGACTGAGTTCATGCCGATCGCGATGAGCCCTGACGGTGACGGCCTGGTCGTCGATCTGCGGTCCGGCGAGTGGCAGGGCGCCGTCTTCTACTGGGACCACGAACGCTGGGGCCTTGGAGTGCCGTTGTGGGAGAGCGTGGGCTCGATGCTCGTGGACATCGCTGATGCACTCGAGTCAGGTACCCCGACGTTGATGTGGCACGCGGATCTTGGTGGCCCCGAGAATCCTGTCGTTGCGACAGTGGACGATTCCCGCGAACTGGGATGGAAACCCGCATGGATCTGACCCACACTTCCCCCATCGACGAGACAGGTCTTTCCCAACTTCTGTGTCACAAAGTAGCGTTGTCCCATCTTCGGTGACAACCGCCCCGACTTCGCTGTCACAGGTCATCGGCAGCCGGGATGCGCAGGAAAGCTGACGCTGACCGTGACATCGAAGATGGACCGACGGCGTTTTATGTCAATGAAGTTGGGCCGAGAGCGGGTGTGGCGGATCAGCGCTCCTTGTTGCGTGGTGGATCCCCGCTTTCCGTGACTGGGGATCCACCACGCAGGTGGGGGTCACGTCTCCGGACCTCGATTCGTCGCCGTGAACCGCCGTCACCGCGGCCGCAGGTTCAGGACGAGGTCGCGCGGCAGACCATGGGTGTCGTGGAGGTAGTGGAAGTCCTCCTCGCTCAACGGGCCTCGAAATCGGGGGCGGGCCAGTACCTGCCGGCCGCGCTCCAGGAGCCGACTGAAACGGCGTTCCTCCTCGAGCAGCACCCGGCGCACGACGTCCGGGTCTCCGTCCTGGCGGAAGTGGTCCAGGGTGTGCTGGATCAGCTCGTCCGGCAGGTCTCCGAGGCCGCGCCACGAATCGTCCCGCCGCAGCACGGTAAGCACCCGACGTACCAGCCGGCGCAGCACGTAGCCGCGGCCGGTGTTGGCCGGGCGCACCCCGTCGCCGATCACCACGATGGCCGAGCGCAGGTGGTCGCAGACCAGCCGCAGCGGCGGTTCGTCCAGCTGCCACAAGGTCGGCACGATCCGGCGCCAGGGGTCGAAGACGTCGCACTCGAACACCGACCGCCGGCCCTGCAGCAGTGAGGCCAGCCGTTCCAGGCCGAGTCCGGTGTCGACGTTGCGCTGCGGGAGCGGCACGAGTGAACCGTCGACGAGCCGTCGATGCCGCATCATCACGTGGTTCCACACCTCCACCCAGCGGTCGTCACCGGTCGGCGTCGACTCCGGCGGGGTGTCGCCGGTCCACAGGAAGATCTCCGAGTCGGGGCCGCACGGGCCGGTCGGTCCGTTGGACCACCAGTTGTCCTCGACGGTGAGCTCGACCGGCACCCCGCGCTCCTGCCACAGCTCCAGCGAAGCGGTGTCGGGGCCGGTCTGGTTGTCGCCGCCGAAGACCGTGGCATGGAGCAGCCCCGGATCGATGCCGAACCCCTCGGTGAGCAGGCCGTGACCCCAGTCGAGGCTCAGTGGGCCCTCGTAGTCGCCGAGCGACCAGGTGCCGAGCATCTCGAAGACGGTCAGATGGGTGTTGTCGCCGACCTCCTCGAGGTCCGTGGTGCGCAGACAGCGCTGCACATTGACCAGCCGCCGGCCGAGGGGGTGTGGGTGCCCCTCCAGATACGGGGTGAGCGGGTGCATGCCGGAGGTGGTGAACAGCACCGGGTCGCCGGGCGGCGGCAGCAGGGTCGCGTCGGTGATCCGGCGGTGGCCGCGCTCCTCGAAGTACTCGACGAACGTGCGGACGATCTGGTCGGTGTTCATGGGGTGGCTCCTTCGCGTGTGCAGCGGGGAGGCACCGGACAACGGGTCCGCACGATCATCGGAACCGGGGCGGGAACGCCATGGAACCACCGGCAGACCGTTTCCGGTCGCCGGTGAAAGTAGGGAGTACGTCAGGCGGCGGCAACCGGCGAGCTGGTCGCTCGCGCGGTCGCGGTGATGCTTCGGCCGGTGACGTTCATAGCGCCGAGGGTAACGCGTCCGGTGCCCCCGGGGCACACGATTTACCGCTTGGACGTCCTGGCAAAACCCGCCAACTGACGCCCGGGGCGGACAGCCGGCCTGGGCTCGCTCCACGCCGACAGACTCGCTCAGCTCCTCTGACCTGGGGCGGTCCAACTTCGCTGTCACGAACTGCCGTCGGTCCGACTTCGATGACAACTGGTCCAACTTCGTTGTCACAGGTCAGTCCTTCACCGGGTAGAGCTTGGCGTGCAGCACCCGCTCCTCCTACCACGGATCGTCCGGGGCGGAGACCAGCGCAGCGAGCTGTTCGCGCTTGGTCGGGGCGGGCAGCACCAGCGGGCCCAGGTTCTTCGCGGCGTGGGCCTGCGCGCACTTCGGGCACTCCAGCCGGTCGGGGCCGGCCTTCTCCCGCAGCTCCAGGTTCGAGCCTTCCTTGCCGCCGATCGAGCCCCGGCACGTCCAGCACGGGCGCAGCTGCGCGTTCGCGGCCCGGGCTGCTTCCAACTGCTCTTCGGCTTCCCGTTCCAGCCGCTCGTTGCGGTCGTGGTGGCAGGTCCAGCAGCGGCCGCCGGGTCGGCGGGTCCACTGGCCGTGGAGCCCGTATTCGTAGGTGCTCTCCTCTTCGGGGAGGTCGCCGCAGTCCACGCAGGCCAGGGAGTCCATCAGCTCCTGGTGGGCCTGGTGCTCTTCGCGCTCGCGGGCGGCCTGGCGCAGGTCGTAGGCGGCGCGGTTGTTCGGGTTCTCCAGCGCCTCGATGAGGGAGTGCCGTCCTGGGCGGCCGTAGCGCCACCACACCGGTCCGAGTGGCCCGTGCTCGGCCAGCAGCTCCAGCGTGGTCGCGATGACCGGTACGGCGCCGTCGTACTCGCGCCAGCCGTCCTCGTTGTAGTCGCGGACCTCCCTGCGCCAGCGGCCGCGACAGCACTCCGCCGACAGGTCCCCGACCGCCTCCTGCCGGTTGGCCAGCGCCACCGGACCGGTTCGCCGAAGGCTTCTTTGCAGATCGCAGATGGGCCGTCACCGGTGCTGCGGTGACGGCCCATCGCGGGTGATGCTCATACGGTCGGGCCGACCAGACCTGTCAGGGCCCGGTGTGCGCGTCGGGTGGTGCGCTCGGCGCGGCTCTTGAGCCGGAGAGCGCGCGCGAGGCGGTGCTTCTCGGCCTCCCGCAGACGCTCGTCGATCGTCGCCCGCGCCACCTCGAGGTGGTAGTTCATGGTGCTCTCCCTGTCCGCGGGTGATCCGTCGGCGTCACCGCGATGCCGACCCTTCGGACCACCTCTGCGCTTCAGAGGCTACACCCAAATACGAGACAAGGCCTTGTATTTAACGTTCTGTTCAGAAAATTGCCTTCTGATCGAAGGCTTTGATGTCGATTGGCTCCCAGGTTCCGCGTCGCGGCGATTCGGTCAGCCAGCCGCTCACGCGGTGCGGTGTAGGCGTCCGTCAGCTCAAATGCAGCGTGGGCGAGAACCGCCTCAGGACAGCCGCGCGCGGCCTAGTAGGCGATGACGATTACTCCGCGTCCGCCGTTCGCACCGCGCTGGCCGTCCGCGCCGTTGCCGCCTCCCTTGCTGCCGGCTGCACCGACATCCACTCCCCCGCCCGGTGCCCCCGGCGCCCGCGCTGCCGCCGCCTCCACCGTCACCGCCTTTCCCGGTGCCGACCGGTGGGGTGTAGGAGGTGCCGTCGGGGAGGTTGACGGTCGCCGCGTCCAGGGTCCCTCCGGCCCCACCGTCGCCGCCATCCAGTCCCACCCCCGGAGCCGCCCCTCCCGGCTGACCGACGGTCCCGGCCTTCACAAGTTTGTGCAATCACCGATGACCGCGACGGTGTCCGGCATACCAACGTTCCGCTGCGGACCCGCAGGCGCCGGACGCGGACTCTGTCGGGTTTCGTCACCACCGACGCCGCCGTCTCCGGCCGATCCCCCACCCCCGCCTTTGCCGCCGTTGATGGCGATCAGCGGTCACCTCAGCACTATGCCGCGCCGCACCCACCGGCGACGTCCGTTCCCGTGAACACCGTGCGGGTGGTCAGCGCCACTGCTAGGACACGCCGGTCATCGCCGGAAGCAGCAGCGGGCCGCCGGTCTCGACGATGCCGGGCCGGACGGCCTGGTCGAGGGCCGGGTAGAGATGGAGGCCGACCGCGTCGGCCGCCGGCAGCCACACCACCGGCGCCTGATCCGGGGCGTCCTGCTCGGTGCTGGCGACGGCTTCGGTGGAGGCTGGCCGGCGGGTGGGCGGTGAAGACCAGGCGCCGGCGGCGTGGTCTCGCCCGGCCGCTCGGTCTCCTGGTCCTGGACGAAGCGCAGCACCGGCGGCGCGGGCAGCACCGCCAGGTCGAGGCCGGGCTCCTCGAGGAGCTCCCGGCGCAGCGCGTCGGTCGGGTCTTCGCCGTTCTCGACCCGGCCGCCGGGCAGCGAGAGCTGGAGGCCGGCGGGGCGCTGGCGGCGGATCAGGCACACCCGGCCGTTGTCGCCCAGGGCCGCGCAGACCCGCACCCGGGCCTTGGTGTCCTGGCTGCTGCCGGTCGTCGGGGAGGTCACCGGTAGGTGGCCGGGTCGTCGGCGTCCGCGGGCAGCTCGGGCAGCGGCCACGACCGGTCGGGCGCCCAGGCCGGCCAGCCGGCTGCGAGCGGGCCGGTACGGTCGTCGAGCATGCTGATCGCCCGCCCGCGGGCCCGATCGACCTGGCGGTGCAGGTAGTCGTCGATCAGGCCGAGGAGGCGCAGCTGGGCGTACTCTTCCTGGTCCTTCCAGTCGTGTCCCGACAGGTCAGGGGTGATGACCAGGTCCAGGCACAGGTCCAGGGTGTCAATGCCGACGCCGGGGCGACGCTGGTAGGGCTTCTCGAAGTTGACGTACCAGCGCAGCGGGTCGCCGGTGGCGGCGTCCTGGAAGCAGTGCACGGAGAACCACTCGCCGGCCAGGAAATACGAGAGCAGTGCGGTGCCGGTCCAGCGGTAGCGGTCGAGGGTCCAGGTCCCGGCCGCCAGGTCCTCCAGGCCCTGCTTGCGGGTGGCGTCGTCTCCGGTGCGCGTCGCGGTGATCCAGGTCGTCGGGGCCAGGCTCTCGACCCCCGGCCAGTAGGCGAGCGTCAGCACGTGGCCGGTGTCGTCGATCACCCGCTGGGGCATCGCGGTCCACACCCGGTCGGCGTGGACGTCGCGGCGGATCGCGGTGGTGCCGGGCTGGAACAGCTTGGTGTCGGTCACAGTGGCAGTCTTCCCGCGCGCGGGGCCGGGAAGTCCGCTCGAAGGCGTGACGGCTCCTCAGGACTCCGGGAAGCCGTAGCGGCCGGCCGCCCACCGGTTCGGCGGCTACGGGGCGTCCAGGCGCTTGCGCAGTTCCTGGACGGCCCGCGCTAGTTCCTCGCGGTCGGTGGCGTTGACGGTGCCGTCCAGGACGGCGGAGACGCGGCGTAGTCGGTGCCGCGCGCCACCGGTGGAATCGACCGGCGTCAGGACGCGGCCACGCGCGCCGTCTCCAGCTCGGCCACCAGCCGCTTGACCCGCTTGTTGGTCCGGCCCGAGCCGTGGCCCGCCAGCATGTGCAGCTGGTCCGTCCCGCCGGAGGCCAGCACCAGCTCCGGGACGTCGGACGAGTAGACCCTGCCCTCCAGGACGGCCACCCGCACCTCCCGGATGTCCGCCCACACGTAGGAGCGCGTCCTGAGCAGCCCGGAGTACTTCACCCCGGTCGGCCCGTAGGAGACGCCGAACACCGGCGCGCGGAACGTCAGCACCGCACCCGGGACACCGAGGACCAGGACCGGGACCGGGATCAGGTGTTCCACCCCGCGCGCGGCCCTCTTCGTCACCAGGCCCGTCGCCATCACCACGGCGATCAGCAGGCACACACCGCCCAACAGGAAATAGGTGAGCGACCAGGCCGTGCGCCTCTTCCGCTTCCGCATGCCCGTGCCCCTTTCCGCGGCGCACGGCACCGTCCGGGGTTACCCGGGGGTGTCGCCACCGCCCGTACACAAGCATACGAACGTGTGGCCGCGCCACCGGGGGCGGGGCACCGGTACGCTCCCCACCCCGTCGTCGCCCTGCCCCGGCTCTGTCCGTCGCCTACGCCAGCGCGCCGGCGGCGCGCCTGTTCTCGGGTTTGCGGGCGGGTCAGGCGGGCGAGGACGGGTCGGGGCGGGCGTGGGAACGGCGCTGGCGGGCAGGGCGGTACGCATCCGGCAGAACCAGGCGATGAGGCCGGTCAGACGATTGTCCGGGACGTCGACAACCTCGCCGCGGACAATCCGGGGTACGGGTGACCCTGGCACGACAGAGGTCACCCGGAGCGCCTCCCGCCCCCGGTCAACCAAGGCCTCCCGCACCTCCACGAGCTCAGCGTCCAAGCGCCGTAACACGGGCAGATGCGCCCGCACCCCGTCGGACACCACCAGTTCGGACCCCGGCTCCCCATCTCCGTCTCCGCCGCCATCCGTCCGTCCGCCCGGGCGGGCGTGCGTGCGTGCGTGCGGGCGGGCGGGCGCTCCTGATCGACCAGCAGCCCGACGGCCTCCTGCTCCCGCTGCGCCGTCCCCTGCGCCTCACACGCGCGCCGCCTGATGCGCCGCACCTCCGCCAGACAACGCGTCGCCTCCCACAGCCGCGCCCGCCGCGGCTCCGCCGTGTCCCCGTCGGCCCGCAACCGTGCAGCGGAGCCTGCTTCGTCCGTGTCACCGGCGCCCAGTTCCCCCCGCAGCTCGGCCACGACCACCACCAGCACACGGATCAGTTCATCCGCCTTCGCCACGCCCACCTCGGCCTCGCGCTGCGCCTGCCGCGCCCGGTCCAACTGGTCTTTCCGGCGGGGATGGCGTCGGGCGAGCTCACGGACGGTGGCTCCGTGCGTCATCTCCCGGACGAACCGGGCCAGTTCGTTCGCCTGCTCAGTCTCTCCCCTGAGCTGTCCCTGCGGGCGTCCAGCGCTCCCCATCCCGAGCCCCCGTCCTGTCCGCGGCCAATCCGGATTGTCCGCCGCTTTCCTGGGCGTTCCGGTTCTCTTGTTGATGGACAATCAGAACAGCCCGCACGGTGGAGTCGCCACCGGGTCCCCGGACGGCCCGGCAGCAGCGCAACGGCACGAGCAGGCATGACCAGCGTCCTTTCCCGAGGATGCGGCACGCCCGGACACCGGCCTCCACCGGTCCTGCCTCCGAAATCCGTTCCGGTTCCACCGTGAGCCGAGGAGAACGGGCTGGGGGCCGTCCGGGACCGGTCCGGCGTGCGCGCCGACTCCGGTACGGACCGGCCGACCCGTCGCCCCCCAACGAGCGAATGAAGGAGGAAGCACCATGCCCGAGGCGAAGAAGGCCGACCGGTCGGTGGCGCCGAAGCGCGGCAGCAGCCCGCGCCACGGGCGCCGCCGTCGGGCCGTGACCGCCGTCGCCCTGCTCGCCGTGGCAGCGGGCGCCACTGCCACGGTGGCCTGCGGAGTCCTGCGACCGGCGGAGGGCCCGGCACCACCGGCCGCACCGGCCACCCGGGACGGCTCAGACCTGCGCGACCTGACCCCGGTCGAGGAGGACCTACTCCACTCCGCCGAGCAACTCCTGCTGCGCGACTGCATGCGGGCCAAGGGCTTCCTCTACCAGCCGGTCGCACGTCAACCGGTGCCGGAGGCCAGGGAGTTCCCGTACGTCATCGACGACGTCGAGTGGGCCCGCCGACACGGCTACGGCCGGGACATCGAGCGCAGGCTGGAGGAGGTCCGGACGGAAGACCCCAACCAGCGCTACTTCGAAGGCCTCCCGGCCGACCGGAAGGCCCCCGCGATCGCCGCCGCCAACGGCCGGCGGGCTGAGGGACTCACCGCGCGCACCCCCGATGGAATGCCGGTCACCCGCAGCCCCGAAGGGTGCACCTCACAGAGCCAGCGCACGCTGTACCTGGACCTGGGGGCCTGGGTTCCAGGCCAGGGTCACGATGGACTCCCTGCCCTCGCTTCGCGGCGAGAAGGTGGCCGCCGACCAGGAACTCCTCGGACCCACCCACGCCTGGGCGACCTGCATGCGTGCGGCGGGCCACGACTACGCCGACCCGGCGGCGCTGCGCGCGGCGCAGCCGCCTCGGGACCGGAGCTGGCCGCACGAACAGGAGACGGCCCTGGCGGTCGCCGAGGCCGAGTGCGCGGAGGGCTCCGGCTTCGCCGCGACCACCAGGCGCCTGGACCGGAAATACGACGCGGAGCTGCGGCAGCAGTACCGGTCGGACGCCGAGACCTGGCAGCGCCTGCGGCTGGCGGCACTGCCCCGGGCCCGCTCGGTCGTCGCGGCCGAGCCGGGTCACTGACCCCACCCACCTGACCAGCCGGCCACCGTCGACCCGGAGGCCGGCCGCCACCCGCAACACACCCGTCAGAGAGGAAACCAACCCCATGAAGTCCCTGCGGACCCTGCTCGCCGGTGCGGCCGTCGCTGCAGCCCTGGCCGTGACCGCCGCTCCGCACACCGCCCAAGCCGTGGAGGCCACGCAGCACGGAGCGTCCGACGCGGCCCCCGCCCTGGCGGCGGACGGCAGGCTGCACGCCTACTACAGCACCGGGTACCAGAACGAGTGCCAGTCCTGGTCGGCCGACGCCAACTGGGGCGAGTGCAAGAACAACGCTGAATCCTTGTGGAACATGCGCTACCCCGGGAACCTGGACGACGTCTGGGTGTACTACAACAGCAACTTCGGTGGAGCCGGCCGGGGCGTCTACAACGGGGCGGGCCTGCCCGACCTGAGGCAGTGGCAGTTCGGGTCCGGCGGGGCTGGCGCAGGTCTGGCGCTCTGGCACAACATCGCCTCCCACCGGTTCGTCAACCTGCCCTGATCGAGGAGGCACCTCCGACGGTAAGGGGCGTGCGCGCGGCCACGGCCGGGCGCACGCCCCTCCACCTGACCAGGCTGGGACAGTCCGCAGCGTGGCGAGCACGTCGAACGGGTACGTCGACCACACCGCCTACCTCGCCGACAGTGTTGTGAACCCACGACACCACCCGCCACCACTTGCCCCCACAAGCAACTCGACTTGCCCACCCCCACAACTCACCCCCAACACCACCCACACCCCACAACCAGCACCCCTCGACCGACAGCCCCGACAACCGCCAGGCGGGAGCAGGGCCCAGCAGCGGGGCGCGGCACTGGGTAGGAGCTGCACCGGGGACCCTGTCCTCATGGATCGACCGCCGCAGAGCCGAGTAGCCACTGCACCCCGACCGCACCCGGGGTATGGCCGGAATACGTATCCATGGCGTGCTCTTCGCCATGGTTGGGTTCTTGGATGCCAACGGGGAGAGGCAACAGGGCCGGCTGCGTCAGCCGCGTACACCGCACCGGGTGCACCCGGGAAACTGCCGATCTTTCTGCCGATTGAACTTCTGCCCGGTCAACGCCTGCCACTTCATCAATGATCCGGCCGGCGCTGCAGCCCTGCTGCCCCGCAGGGCGAGGGGTGAAGGCAACGCCCCCATATCGCTCTCGCACCGTCATTCAAGTGGTGCCGCGCACGGATTGCGCGGCGACCCGATCGAAAGGATGAACCATATGCGGATGAAGAGGATGGCCAGCACCATCGCCACCGGCACCCTGGCCCTGACCGGACTCGGGATCGTGGGGGCGTCGGAGGCACAGGCCAAAGTCGTCAACACCGCCTGTGCCTACCCCAGCTTCTACCAGGCGTCGCTGGGAACTGGAGCCGACAGCCAGTGCTTCGTCTTGGACAGCAGGGACAATAATAAGACGCTCGAGGTCGATGGCTATAACAAGATCTGCGCCGCTAACCGCGCCACCGTCCACGTCGTTTACAAGGGTGGTGCGTGGGCGGACATCCCGAGCGGCACTTGCGGAGAGGGTGAAATCTACCAATTCACCATCAACCCGTAGTAGAACCCGCCGCCGTCCTGATCGAAGCAGCCTCACCCTCCTCGGCTGGGCGGTGAGGCTTCTCGTTCCGCCTCCACACCCACCGCCGCCGCCGCGTAGTCGACTGCCCAGGATGCCCGCCTGGCGAGGGTCACCTCAGACGAGACGACCACCGCGCAAAGCCAACACGCACACAGCCGCGCAGACTTGGCGCCGAGCACCCCGCGCCGGCGGGCGTGGAGTCGACAGCGGCTGATCATGCTGCCGGCCGTCGGCGTGCCAGCCGTCCTCCCCGCGTGGAACGCGGTGTGAGTGCGCCACGCCGAGGGCAGTGAGGACATCGTTCGGACGGAGGCCGCTGCCCACCGGGTGTGCCGCGGGCTACCGCTTCCCAAGGCCCTGGCCGAGCGCCAGGCGCAGCAGGGTGACGGCGTCGTCGGCATTGGTCGACACCCAGGGCCTGCTGCTGCTCGCCCTCCCCGGCCTCGGCGGCCCCCTCGGAGGCCTGGGCCACGGTGATGTGTGCACTGCCCTGCAAGCGGTGGGCGCGCAGCCCGGCGATCCGGCCGACCACCCAGGTATCGTGCGACGCCAGGGCACGCAGGACCCGCCAGATCGTACGGAAGAAGAAGGCCTCGATCTCTCCGGGATCTCTCCGGCGGCCAGTGGCAGCGCGTCGACCTCACCCGGCTGCGCCACCGCGTCACCACGTCGTTCCCGGACCGGCGGCTGCCGCGCCTGATCGCCGTCGACAAGCCACCCAGCGCCATGGACGCGACGGCGGGGATCGATGCGTTCGAGGAGAACGGACGGCAGGGCCGCCTCGTGATCGTCGCCTCATAGGACCGCACGGCCCCGCGGCCTGCCGCCGACAACGGCTTCGAACGTCACCGACAGCAGGCCGCGACCACTGAACCGTCCATGGCATTCGAGGGTGGCGGAATATGGGGAGTCCTACCCGGCAGTGTGGACGAAATGGCCTGGTACACCGACCGAGACGAGCGTGGTGACAGGCCGAGAGCACCTGCGCGACGACAGGCCTGGCTGAGCTCAGCTGCTGGAGCTGACACTGACGTGGGCTTTGCCAACGGAGCTGGCAATGGATGATCCGGTGTCGTGATTCTGGCGCTTGGCCGACTTGTCCGATGGTGTGGCGAGTTGGCCGGAGGCGTGGGTGGTGGGACTGTTCCGCGGAGCCGCGGTGGCCTGTTGAGCGGCAGCTCGGTTCGTAGAGAGGGCGGCGAAGGGGATGGCGGCGGCGAGCAGAAGGAGGCGCCGGCGGTCAGGGTCGGTCATCTCTGGGGTTCCTCAGGTCGGATTGGTGGCGGACCGTGCAACGTCGGATTGCGCCGGGCCGACGGCCGAGGGAAGAAGGAGGGCGGTGGCGAGGGCGTGGTCGAAGGCCGCCATCGTGGGGTAGCGGCCTGCGGGGTCGGGGCTGAGCGCGCGGGCGAGACATGCGCCGAGCTGCGGCCACCGGCGGACGGCCCAGCGGGTGAAGGGCGGCAGCGGCCGGTGCGCACGGCGTACCAGGTCCGCGCGACTCCCGGCGGTAGAGACATGGTGACGTCCCTCGACCAGGTAGTGGAGCAGCGCGGCGAGCGCGTACTGGTCGGCGCCGGGAGCAATGCCGCCTGGATGTCGGTGAGGCGTTCCGGGGCCGCGTATCCGACCGTGTACCTGTGGACGGATGCCGGATCCGGGGCCCAGGCCTCGTCAGGGTCGGTGGGGGCAGCGCTCTCGAAGTCGAGGATCGTGATGCCCGTGTCCGAGATCAGTACGTTCCGGGAGGTGATGTCGCCGTGGACGATGCCGTGGCCGTGCAGGCGGCGAAACGCGGAGCCCAGTCGCAGGACGAGTCGTTCGAGGCACTCTGCGCCCGCCGCTGACTCCACGGCCGTGGAGGCCGCCAGGTGCCGCATCAGCTCATGTACCGTCACGCCGGAGCGCCACTCGCTCGCCACGAAGCGCAGCGGCCCGGTCGCCCCTGCCTCCAGCAGACGCGGCACGAACGCCACGTCCTCCAGTCGCCGAAGTGCCGCCTCCTCGTTGCGGATCCGCGCCAACGCCTTCGGCGAGGCGTCGGCGCAGACCGTCTTCATCGCTACCGCCCGGCCGCTCCCGTCCACGCCCCGGTACACCCGGCAGCACCGCTGCTCCCCTACCAGGCGCAGTGCTTGGTGGCCCGCGAAGTCGAGCGGGAGCGCCGCGTCTGCGGTGCGGCCGTGTAGGCAGTGGGGTGCGGGGGTGTCCGCCGCTGGTGTGCCGGAGGGCGCCGGGCGCGGTGCGACCGGTCTTGCGGCCCTCGGGATGGGCGGGGCGGTGGTGGTCACGCGCGGGTGATGGTGAAGGGGATGTGCCTGCCGAGGTCCTGGACGAAGACCTTGCCGGTGATCTCGGTGACCCGGCTGCCGGACTCGCAGACCACGTTCTCGCTGCGGCCGTGGCCGCCGGGGACGATGAACTCGATCTTTCCGAAGCCGGAGTTGTTGACCGTGAGCTTGAAGGAACCGATGGCGTAGCGGTCGTCGGTGCCGTCCGCGATCTCTGCCTTGACGGTATTGCTCCCCAGCAGGAGGGGGGTGACGGTTAGAGTCCGGTTGATCCCGTTGCTGGACGCGGTGCCGGTGAACGGGGCGTCCAGGCCGGCCAGGCCGACGTAGTCGCTGATCGCGCCACCGCAGGCATCGCCGGTAGCGGCATGAGCGGCCGGAACGCCCGCCACGGTGACAGGGAGCATGGCCAGCGACCCTCCTAGAGCCGCGACCCACTTCACACGCTTCATGACTTCGGTGTCCCTCCCGATCGGAGACTTTGACGGGAAGTATGCGAAGAATCATCCGAGCGGAATACCGCCACGCTGGCCTTCTGCCTGAGAGGGTGTTCGATACCGATTTAGGCTGCTGCGAGAGGTTTCGGGCGGAGGTATTGCCCGATTTTATCGGGACTGGCGGTCAGGCGGTTGGTCATGGAGTTGACCATGGCCCAGTGGATCATCGAGCGTGACCGGTCCGGCAGTTCCTCGTAGTCGCGGTG
>NZ_JBIVJF010000046.1:0-33130 GCF_044750105.1 Kitasatospora sp. NPDC088861 | reverse complement strand
ACCCCCCCCCCGCCGGCGCCCGCTCCCCGCGGGGGGCGCGGGGGGGGTGGGTCCTCGCCCCTTTTGCGGGGCGGCCCCCCCCCCCCCCCGGGGGGGGGGCCCGGGGGCGGGCGGGGCGGGGCCCCGCCGCCGATTTCACGGGAGGCCGTTCATGCGGTTAGACTCGTGAAACTGCTCGGCGAGGGATGCCGTGTGCCTGCTTGCCGGGTGCCCGCTCCGTGATCGACGCGCTGCCGGTGTCGGATTTCCGTCCGTCGGCAGAGGCCGTTACCGCCGAGTGACCCCCGAACGTACTGAGGGTGTGGCCCCGGCGGTTTTTCGCGTTGCCTGCACCCCCGCGCCAGTCTTCCCGAGGAGTGCAGTCGTGTCCGAGATCCGCATCGCCGCTGAGACCCGTTCCGAGTTCGGCAAGGGTGCCGCCCGTCGCGCCCGCCGTGCCGGCTTCGTCCCCGGTGTCGTCTACGGCCACGGCCACGCCCCGGTTCACCTGAACCTGCCGAGCCACGACCTGATGATGGCGCTCAAGACCCCGAACGCCCTGCTGGTCGTGCCGATCGAGGGCAAGGACGAGTACGTGCTGCCCAAGGCCGTGCAGCGCGAGGCCATCAAGCGCACCATCGAGCACGTCGACCTGCTGCTGGTCAAGCGCGGCGAGAAGGTCACCGTCGAGATCCCGGTCCTCACCGAGGGCGAGCTGGCCCCCGGCGGCAACCTGCTGGAGCACGTCCTCAACGCGCTGCCGATCGAGGCCGAGGCCACCCACCTGCCCGAGTCGGTCACCGTCTCGGTCGAGGGCCTGGAGTCCGGTGCCTCCATCCTCGCCAAGGACATCGCCCTGCCGGCCGGCGTCACCCTGGCCGTCGACGCCGACGCCGTCGTGCTGCAGGTCATCGGTGCCCAGGCCGCCCCGGCCGAGGCCGCCGAGGCCGAGGGCGCCGAGGCCTGAGCCTCGCCCCACCAGCTGTGACCGCTGCCCCGGTCGCTCCCCTCGGAGCGGCCGGGGCAGCGGTGTGTCCGGGAAGATGACGTAGAGCGCGCACAGGAGGAGAGAGGGCATGGCGGACGAGTACGAGGGCCCCTGGCTGGTGGTGGGGCTGGGCAACCCGGGCGAGCAGTACGCCCGGAACCGGCACAACATCGGGTTCATGGTGGTGGACCTGCTGGCGCAGCGGATGGGCGCGAAGTTCAAGGCGCACAAGAGCCGGGCGCAGGTGGCCGAAGGACGGCTGTCCGGCCGCCGGGTGGTGCTGGCCAAGCCGATGTCGTTCATGAACCTCTCCGGCGGGCCGGTGACGGCGCTGCGGGACTTCTACAAGGCGCCGGCCTCGGCGCTGGTCGCCGTCCACGACGAGCTGGACATCGACTACGCGGCGCTGCGCCTCAAGCTGGGCGGCGGGGACAACGGCCACAACGGGCTGAAGTCGATCACCAAGTCGCTGGGGCCGGACTACTACCGGGTGCGGTGCGGGATCGGTCGGCCGCCGGGCCGGATGGAGGTCGCGGACTTCGTGCTGAAGGACTTCTCCGGCGCCGAGCGCAAGGAACTGGAGTGGTTCGTGGACCGCTCGGCGGACGCGGTGGAGGCGCTGCTGTCCGAGGGGTTGGAGCGGGCGCAGGGCACCTACAACTCCTGACGCTCCATCAAGTCCGGGAGTGGTGTTACGCAACAGTCGTACAACGCTTGACGGTCCAAACCTGAATCCGTGTGAGAACCCTGTGCGGGATCGGATAGCGTCGGCCTGGTACGCGAACGAGTCCTGGGGAGTTCTCGATGCGGGGTTTTCGTCCGGTCCGCCGACTGCGGCGGCTCCGGGTGGTCCGACTGAAGCAGTTCGGACGGCGGGTCGGCACGGCCGGTGCGCTGGGGGCGGCCGGGGTGCTGCTCTCGGGCGGCGCGGTGGCGCACGCGGACGCGGTGGCCGAGCCGGATCCGGGCGTCTCCGCGGATCCCGCGGCGGCGCAGTTCGGGCCGCTGCTCGGTGACTCGATGGGCACGGACGCCGGGCTGCTGGCGGTCGGCGGCGGCCTGGTGGTCGCGGCCGGCGGCGCCGCGCTGTGGCTGAAGCGCCGGCGCGCGGGCGAGCCGGGCGAGTAGGCCGTGTCCGGGGCCTGGCCGCCCGGGCGATGAGCACGACACCGGGCCGGTGCCCACGGGCGCCGGCCCTTTCGCGTGCCCCGAACCCTTCCGGTACGGGACGGGGCCGCCGCCCACCCCGGAGGGCGGACGGCGGCCCCGTCCCGTACGCGCGGTGGCGTCAGCCGGTGTTGCGCAGGCCGGCGGCGATGCCGTTGACGGTCAGCAGCAGCGCGCGGGCGCGCAGCGGGTCCTCGTGGCGGCCGGTGGCGACCTCATCGCGCTGGCGGCGCAGCAGCGCGACCTGGAGGTAGGAGATCGGGTCGAGGTAGGCGTCGCGGACGGTGAAGGTCTGCTTGAGCACCGGGTTGTGCTCCAGCAGTTCGCCCTCGCCGGTGAGCCGGAGCACCTCGCGCAGGGTGAGGTCGTGCTCGGCGACGATCTGGTCGAAGACGTGGTGCAGTTCGGCGGGCACCAGCTGCTCGACGTAGTGGCGGGCGATCCGCAGGTCGGTCTTGGCCAGCGTCATGGCGACGTTGGACAGGAAGTTGCGGAAGAAGTGCCACTGGCCGTGCATCTCGTCGAGCACGCCGCCGAGGCCGGCCGCGCGGGCGGCGGCGAGGCCGGAGCCGACGCCGTACCATCCGGGGACGATCTGGCGGGACTGGGTCCAGCCGAAGACCCACGGGATGGCCCGCAGGCCGTCGAGGCCGGCGCCGGAGTCGGGGCGGCGGGACGGGCGGGAGCCCAGGTGCAGCGAGGCGAGCTGGTCGACCGGGGTGGCGGCGAAGAAGTACTTCGGCAGGTCGTCCTGCTCGACCAGGGCGCGGTAGGCGGTGTGGGCGGCCGCGGAGACCTGGTCCATCGCGGCGTCCCAGCGGGCCAGTTCCTCGGGGGCCTGGCGCGGGGCGGTGTGCAGCGCGGAGGCGGAGAGGGTGGCGGAGATGGTCAGCTCCAGGTTCTCCCGGGCGAGGGAGGGGAGCAGGTACTTGTCGGAGATGACCTCGCCCTGCTCGGTGACCTTGATCTCGCCCTCCAGGGTGCCCCAGGGCTGGGCCAGGATGGCCTCGTGGGAGGGGCCGCCGCCGCGGCCGACGGTGCCGCCGCGGCCGTGGAACAGGCGCAGCCTGATGCCGTAGCGGTGGGCGACGTCGCGCAGCCGGCGCTGGGCGCGGTGGATCTCCCACTGGGAGGTGGTGATGCCGCCGAACTTGGAGGAGTCGGAGTAGCCGAGCATGACCTCCTGGACGTCGCCGCGCAGCGAGACGAGCAGCCGGTAGGAGGGGTCGGACAGCATCTCGTCGAGGATGAGGTCGGCCTTCTGGAGTTCCTCGGTGGTCTCCAGCAGCGGCACGATGCCGATCTTGGCGATGCCGCCGTGCAGGTCGATCAGGCCGGCCTCGCGGGCCAGGACGGTGGCGGCGAAGACGTCGTCGGCGCCCTGGCACATGGAGATGATGTAGCTCTCGACGATCTCGTCGCCGAAGCGCTCGAAGCCCTCGCGGATGGTGTTGAAGACGCCGAGGGTCTTGGTGCCGGCGGCGTCCAGCGGGGCCGGGGTGGGGGCGAGCGGGCGGCGCGAGCGGAGCTCCTTGGCGAGCAGCTTCTGCCGGTACTCGCGGGGCATGTCGGCGTAGCGCCAGGCCTCCTCGCCGAGGCGGTCGAAGAGCTGGCCGAGGGCGTGGTGGTGGGCCTCGGCGTGCTCGCGGACGTCCATGGTGGCGAGCTGGAGGCCGAAGGCCTCGATGGTGCGGATGGCGCGGGCGAGGCGGCCGTCGGCGATCAGCTCGCCGCGGTGGGAGCGCAGGGAGTCCTGGATGAGCCGCAGGTCGGTGATCAGCTCGCGGGTGCCGAGGTAGTCGCGGCCCTCGACGTGCGGGGTGCCCTGGGCGAGCCGCTCGCGGGTGTTCTCCAGCTTGAGCCGGA
This sequence comes from Kitasatospora sp. NPDC088861, assembly GCF_044750105.1. Taxonomy (NCBI): domain Bacteria; kingdom Bacillati; phylum Actinomycetota; class Actinomycetes; order Kitasatosporales; family Streptomycetaceae; genus Kitasatospora; species Kitasatospora sp. NPDC088861. The sequence goes on along the minus strand of NZ_JBIVJF010000046.1, from coordinate 29,130 downwards.
CGCAGGTGGCCTTGAGGCGGTAGGGCTCCTCGGCGTTCATCCGCTTGTAGCGGGGGCTGAGCTCGGGGAGCTGGTGCAGGTCGGTGTTGAGCGAGGCGAGCAGTTCGACCGAGGCGCCGGCCAGCCGCTCGGAGGTGGAGAGGGTGCTGCGCAGGTCGTCGACGGCGGCCAGGGCGTCCTTGATGCCGTACTCGTGCTGGAGGTTGAGGACGTCCCAGGTGACCTGCGGGGTCACGTTGGGGTTGCCGTCGCGGTCGCCGCCGATCCAGGTGCCGAAGGTGAGCGGGCGGACGCCGTCGGGCAGGGTCAGGCCGACCCGGCCGAGCTCTTCGTGCAGTTCCTCCAGGACCTGGGGGACGGCGTCGCGGTAGAGCTCGTCCAGGTAGTAGACGGCGTTGCGGGCCTCGTCGGTGGGCTCGGGGCGGGCGATGCGCAGCTCGTCGGTCTGCCAGAGCAGGTCGATGACCTCGGCGAGGCGGCGGTCGGCCTGGCGGCGGGCGCTGCTGGTGCGGGCCGGGTCGGCCTGGGAGAGGCCGGCGGCGATCTCCTCGCGGTGGATGCGGTCGAGGAGTTCGCCGATGCGGCGCAGCTTGTTGAGGACGCTGCGGCGGGCGGCCTCGGTGGGGTGGGCGGTGAAGACCGGCCGGACCGCGAGGTGGGCCAGGGTGTTCTCGAGGTGCTTGGGGTCGGCCTCGGCGAGCTGGTCGGCGGTCTGGGCGAGCAGCGAGCCCTCCCGGGCGCGGCGGGTGGCGAACTCGCGGCCGCGGTGCACCTGTTCGGTGACGTTGGCGAGGTGGAAGTAGGTGGAGAAGGCCCGGACCAGCTTGGCGGCGGTGTCCAGGTCGATGTCGGAGAGGAGTTCGGCGGTGGCCTCGCCGTCGGTGCGGCTGAGCAGGCGGACCTGTTCGACCAGGCCCAGTAGCTGGGGGCCTTCCTGGCGGACCAGCGTCTCGCCGAGCAGGTCGCCGAGGCGGCGGATGTCCGCACGCAGGGCCGCGTTGTCGGCAACTGGGCCGGTGGCGTGGACATTGGGGCTGTCCGCCGGGGTGGGGACCGGAGCGGTCACGGCTGGCTCCCTGTGGTGGTGGGGTTCGGCAACGGCTCATCGTCACAGGTCCGCCCGCGTGTGGCGGGTGTGACGCGTGCGGACCGCGCTGTCCGACGCGACCAGCATAGGTGTCGGGGCGGTCGCTGTCCGCGAGGTGGCCGGATGGCGGACAGTGACGTCGCAGGCCGCATGTGGTCTGGACCACTTGAGGGTGCGGCGAGGTGTCGGGGGCAATCCCGGTGGGGAGGGGAGGGGGTTGCCGCTTAGGCTGTCGGCCATGAGCAAGTCGCCTGGGGAGCGCGCGCCGGTCCGGTCGTTCTGGTGGTGGGAGCGGCCTCGCAGCGCCTTCCTGGACATCGGGCTGGCGGTGCTCGCCGCGCTGGAGTGCGCGCTCAGCGCGATCGCCTTCCTCTCCGGCCGGGTGCACCTGGACGCCGCCGGGGTGGCCGGCATCTCGCTGCTCGGCGTGGTGGCGGGCGGTTCGCTGGTGCTGCGCCGCCGCTGGCCGGCCGTACCGGTGCTGGTGACCCTGGTGGCGATGCCGGGGATGCTCGGCGTCCTGCTGCTGGTGGTGTCGCTGTACACGCTGGCGGCGACCTGGGAGTGGCCCACCCGGCGCTGGCGGGTGGTGGCGCTGTCCGCACTGGCCTTCGCCGAGACCGTCGCCGTGATGATGGTGTCGATGCTGACGCCCGGCGACACGGCGGTGGAGCAGCCGCCGCTCTGGGGCCAGGTGCTGATCGCGGTGCTGGTCTCCGTCGGCCTGACCGTCCCGCCGGTGGTCACCGGACTGTACGTGGGCGCGCGGCGGCGGCTGATCGACTCGCTCAAGGACCGCGCGCACGGCCTGGAGACCGAACTGGACCTGCTGGCCGAGCAGGCCCAGGAGCGCGCCCGCCGGGCCCGGCTGGAGGAGCGCACCCGGATCGCCCGGGAGATGCACGACGTGGTGGCGCACCGGGTGTCCCTGATGGTGGTGCACGCCGGGGCGCTGGAACGGATCGTCGCCAAGGACCCGGAGAAGGCCGCGCAGAGCGCCAAGCTGATGGGCGAGGTCGGGCGGCAGGCGCTGAACGAGCTGCGGGAGATCCTCGGCGTGCTGCGGATGGACGACGAGCGCCAGCCGGAGCCGGACTCGCTGGCCGGGCTGCCCCGGCTGGTCGACCAGTCCCGGGCGGCCGGCATGGCGGTGACGCTGACCGTCAGCGGCAGTCGGCAGGAGTTCACCGGCGAGGCCGAGCAGACCGCCTACCGCGTCGTCCAGGAGGGTCTGACCAACGCGCACAAGCACGCGGGCGGCGCACAGGTGTCCGTCCTGCTCGCGTACGCGCCCAACGGGGTGCGGGTGAGCGTGGTGAATGCCTGCCCGGGCGGCGGCGGGGGCGCGGCGAAGCTGCCCAGCGGCGGCAACGGACTGGTCGGGATGCGGGAGCGGGTGATCGCGCTGGGCGGCACCTTCTCCTCCGGGCCGGAGGCGGACGGCGGGTTCCGGGTCGAGGCGGTGCTGCCGTCCCGGCTGGCGGTCCGGGCCGAACGGCTGCGGTGACGCGCCGCCAGGCCCGGCCCGGCGGTCAGGGCGCGTCGGCGGACCGCCCCGGGGCCCGCCGGGCCGCCGTCAGGATCCGTCGGCGGTGCGCAGCCGCTCCGGGGCGGTGCCCAGGACCAGGGTGGTGACGGCCTGGTCGATGCCGTGCCCGAGGAACCACTCGCCGGTGTGGTCCAGGCTGTAGACCCGGCCCTCCTCGTCGACGGCCAGCAGCGCCTGCCCGTACGCCTCCTCGCCGAGCGGGGCGAGCTGGGTGCCCAGGGCGCGGCCGAGGTCGAGCAGGGTGCGCGGCTGGTGCAGCCCGCACAGCGGGTCGATCAGGAACGGGGTGCGGGCCAGTTGGCGGCCCGGGCCGGCCAGGTCGAAGGCGAGGCCGCCGAACTCGGCCCAGGCCTCCACCGCCGCCGGGAACACCGCGTGCCGCAGGCCGGACGGCCCGCCGTACCCGACCAGGGCGTCGGCCCATTCCTCGGCCTGCCGTATCTGCCAGCGGCCGGGGTGCCAGCCGGCCGCCTTGAGCTCGGCGGCGACGTCGGCGGGGAAGCGCGGGCGAACCCGCCCGGCGGGGGCGGCGGACAGGGTGGCCGGCGGTGGCGGGGGCGGGCTGGGCGGGTTCAGGGCGGACTCCAGGGCTCGGGGACAGGGGGCGTACGAGGGCGCGGTCAGGGCGCGGGCGGCCCGACGGCGACGCTCTGCACGGTGAAGTGCTCCAGCATCGGCGCGCAGGAACGGCACGGCGGGGCGTGGGTGCCGTGCGCCGGGTCGCCCTCCTCCCGGATGCGAACGGTCGTCATCCGGGAGCCCTTGAGCGCCTTGCGGGCCTCGTGCAGGGTCATCGGCTTGCGGGCGGCGCGCTTGGAGCGCCGGCCGTCGACCGCGGCCAGGTGCTGGGAGAGCAGGACGGCCTCCGGGCAGCGGCCGGTGAACCGCTCGCGCGCCTCGACGGGCAGCGTGTCCAGGAACTCGCCGACCAGCGGGTGCAGGACCGGCCGTCGGGCGTCCTTGTCCCCGGCCAGGGTGTGCACCTCGCCGCCCTTGAGCGACAGGGCGGCGGCGACGGCGGGCAGCAGGCTGTCGCGGTGGTGGCGCAGCACGGGCGGGCCCGCGGGCTCACCGGTGGTCATGCGTCGTCCTCCTCCTCTGTTCCCGCTGACGGAAGGACCGGTGGGACGGTCCGGGGCAAGCCTGTCAAACGACACCGACATCCGCACAACCGGGGTGCGGGGGCGGACGAACGACCGTGCGGGACCGGCCGGGCCGTCACCCGATCCTCGCCGGACCGGGGCCGGATCCGCACACCGTCGTCACGACTTGTCCGCCGATTTCCCGAAACCACCCCCGGGCCGGGGGCACGGCCGGTACCGTTCCGGCAGCGAGGCCGAAGGGGATCCGGCCGACCGTCCGCGGACGCGCGGACGGGCCCGGACCCGGTGCCCGTGCCGGACGTTGGGGCCGCCGGGGTGGGCCCGCGCCCGCCCCGGCGGCGGAGCGAAGGGGCTCGTGGATGACGTCGGAGCAGCCCGGTCGGAACGGACCACGGCAGCGGTCGGGGGCCTGGGACGCGCAGGCCGCCAACCAGGCGCCCGGCGGGCACGTGCCCACGCCGGGCGAACCGCCCCGGCCGGCGCCGGAACGCCCGGTGGGCCTCGCCGTGGTCGGGGCCGGCTACTGGGGCCCGAAGCTGGTCCGCAACGCGCAGGACACCCCGGCGCTGCGGCTGCACTGGCTGTGCGACCTGGACGAGGCCAAGGCCCGTACCGTGCTGGGGGAGTACAGCACCGTCCGGGCGACCGGCTCCTACCGGCGGGTGCTCGACGACGAACGGGTCGGGGCCGTCGCGGTGGCCACGCCCGCGGCCGCGCACTACCGGCTGGTGCGGGCCGCGCTGGAGGCCGGCAAGCACGTGCTGGTGGAGAAGCCGATCACCACCTCCGCCGCCGAGGCCGCCGAACTGGTCGACCTGGCCGAGCGCAGCGGGCTGGTGCTGATGTGCGACCACACCTTCTGCTACACCCCGGTGGTGCGCCGGATCCGCGAGCTGGTGCACGGCGGCGAGATCGGCGACGTCCAGTTCTTCGACTCGGTGCGGATCAACCTCGGCCTGGTGCAGCCCGACGTGGACGTGCTGTGGGACCTCGCCCCGCACGACCTGTCGATCCTCGACTTCGTGCTGCCGCCCGGCGTCGAACCGGTCGGGGTGTCCGCCCAGGGCGCCGACCCGATCGGCGCTGGCCGGGCCTGCGTGGCGTACCTGACGGTCCGGCTGAGCAACGGCGCGCTGGCCCACTGCCACGTCAACTGGCTCTCCCCGACGAAGGTCCGCACCACGCTGATCGGCGGCTCCCGGCGCACCCTGGTCTGGGACGACCTCAACCCGCAGGCCCGGCTGGCCGTGCACGACCGCGGCGTCGACCTCACCCCGCCCGACCAGCTGACCGACGCGATCCGGCACCGGGCGCTGATCTCCTACCGGGTCGGCGAGATGGTCGCGCCCGCGCTGGTCGAGCAGGAGGCGCTGCGCAACGTGATGGCCGAGTTCGCCGCCGCGATCACCGAGCGCCGGGCCCCGCTCACCGACGGCCGGGCCGGGGTGCGGGTGCTCCAGCTGCTGGAGGCGGCCTCGCTCAGCCTCGAACTCGGCGGTGCCACCGTCCCGGTGGGGTCCGGGGACCGGGCGGCCACCCGGTGAGCGCCGGCATCCCGCCGGTCGACCCGATCCCGCTGGTCGACCTGGCGGCCGCGCACGCCGAGGTCGCGGCCGAGGTCCGGGCCGGCTTCGACCGGGTGCTCGCCTCCGGCGGCTACGTCAAGGGCCCCGAAGTGGACGGCTTCGAGCGGGAGTACGCCGACTTCACCGGCGCCCGGCACTGCGTGGGCGCCGGCAACGGCACCGACGCCCTCGAACTCGCCCTGCGCGCCCTCGACCTGCCGCCCGGCGGCGGCGTCGTGCTGCCCGCCAACACCTTCGTCGCCACCGCCGGGGCCGTACAGCGGGCCGGGCTGCGCCCGGTACTGGTCGACGCCGACCCGGCGCACCTGCTGATCGACCCCGAGCGGGCCGCCGGGGCGCTGCCCGGCGCGGTCGCGCTGCTGCCCGTCCACCTGAACGGCCAGCTCGCCCCGATGGGGCCGCTGCTGGAGCTGGCCGACGGACGGCCGGTGGTGGAGGACGCGGCGCAGTCCCAGGGCGCCCGGCAGCACGGGCGCACCGGCTACGGGCGGATCGCGGCCACCAGTTTCTACCCGGGCAAGAACCTCGGCGGCTACGGCGACGCCGGGGCGGTGCTCACCGACGACGACGAACTCGCCACCGCCGTCCGGCTGATCGGCGACCACGGCGCGCGCGAGAAGTACCGGCACGAGCGGTTCGGCTTCAACTCCCGGATGGACGCGCTGCAGGCCGTCGTGCTGCGGGCCAAGCTGCGCCGGCTGCCCGCCTGGAACGCCGCCCGCCGGGCCGCCGCCGCCCGCTACGACGCCCTGCTCGGCGGCCTCGACGGCCTGACCCTGCCGCGCACCGCGCCCGGCAACGAGCACGTCTGGCACTTGTACGCGGTGCGGATCGGCCCCGGCCGGGACCGCGACGCCGTCCTCGCCGCGCTGCGCGCCGCCGGGATCGGCGCCGGGGTGCACTACCCCGTCCCGGTCCACCTCCAGCCCGCGTTCCGTCACCTCGGCCACCGCGCGGGGGCGTTCCCGGTCGCCGAACGGGCCGCCCGCGAACTGCTCAGCCTGCCGCTGCACCCGCATCTCACCGAGGCGCAGCAGACCAGGGTCGCCGGGGTGCTGGCCGGGGCGCTCGGGCAGCGGCTCTGACGGTTCCCCTTCTCCCGGGCGGGGGCCCGGGCCCGGAGACGACCCCCTACGCTGGTGTCCAGCAAGCGCTTCGAGAATTTGCAGCAGCCAGTGGGGGCTCCCAGATGACGACAGGTCGGCCCGGCGTCGCCGCCGCACCGAACGCGGCGTACGCAGGTCAGGTGGTGCAGTTCCCGGACCCGGTCCGCGCGGAGCGACACCCCGCCGGGGTCCGGGTGGACGAGTACGGCTACCCGGACTTCGGCCCGTACGCCGCCGCCGCGGCCGAGGTCGCCGACCCGCCGGACGGCTTCGGCGTGGACGAGCTGCGGCTGACCGACTACGTGTCGGCCAACGCCGCGCTGTTCACCCAGGGCCACCCGCTCTGGGCCGACCTGGACACCGCCGTCGCCACCCCGCCCGGCTGGACCTGGCACCACGCGGTCGGCCGGGCCGCCCCCGGCTGGCGGCGGATGGAGCTCGTCCCGGTGGAGGTCAAGGCGCTGCTGCGGCACCACGCCGGCCTGGCCACCTCCGCCGCCGACCACACCCGCCGCGGCACCCGCCCGTTGCAGGAGCGCCGGCCCGTGCACTTCTCGCTGGCCAAGGACGGCGGCGACCCGATCGGCGTCCCCGAGGACCTGGTGCAGCGCGCCGAGGAGCGCCTCGGCTACCGGCTGCCCGGCGCCTACCGCACCTTCCTCAAGCTGGGCGGCGGCCGCGCCCCGGTCGGGGTGGCGCTGGACACCGAGCTCGGCATGCTGCTCGACCAGCCCTTCCTCACCCTCAGCGAGGAGTACGGCACCCAGGACGTCGTGTACGCCAACAAGTGCCTGCGCGACCACCTCACCAAGAACTACCTGGGCGTCGCCTACGCGCAGGGCGGCATCGTCGCGCTCAAGGTGCGCGGCGACCGGGCCGGCTCGGTCTGGTTCCACCTGTACGACGACGCCCGCGACACCGGCGCGCCGGAGGCCCCGGAGGACCGCTGCGCCCGGCTGCTGCTGCCCTGCGGCGAGGACTTCGACGCGTTCCTGCTGCGGCTGGCCGGCAGCCCGCCGGAGCTGGAGACGGTCGCGGAGCTGATGGTGGACGGCGGGTTCGCCCGGGCCGTCCCGGTGGACTGACGTGGCCGCGGCGGTGGAACGAGCGGGGACGACGAGGATGAGGGCAGGGGTGAACCGGGCGTGGTGACGTACGCGCAGGCGCAGGAGCTCGCCGAGGAGTGGATCAACGGCGGGGTGCCGCAGCCGCGGCAGCGCGAGGTACGGGTCCGGGAGTTCGACCTGGGCTTCGTCTGCTGGGCGGTGGCCCCCGGGGCCGGGACGGCGGGGCCGTCGGGGGCGGGGGACGGGTCGGCCGGCGAGGCGCGACTGGTCATCGCCCGGGACTCCGGCGCGACCACGCTCTGGCCCGCGCTGCCCGTCAACGAGGTGGTCCGGCAGTACGAGGAGGCGTACGGGCGGCCGGTCGCGGCCAACCCGGCGGGGGCGGCGAAGCCCGCGCCAGGGCCGGTCGAGGCGACGTCCTTCCTGCTCAGCCCGCCGCAGTGGCTGCAGGAGGCGGGGGCCGCGGCGATCGCGGCGGAGGCGGAGCGGCTGGGGGGCCAGGGGGCTCCGGCTGCCGTTGCTCCGGTGGCCGAGCCGCCCGCGCCGGTCGCTGCGGCGCCCGCCGTGCCGTCCGGTCCCGCTGGTTTCGCCGTCCCGCCGCAGGCCCCGGCCCCCGTGCCGGTGCCGCCGGCCGGGGCCGAGGCGGCCACCGTCCTGATGCCCGAGGGGCTGCGGACCACCGGCTCCGACGTGCCCGACGCGCCCGCGCCGGCCGGGGCCGAGGCCGCGACCGTGCTGATGCCGCCGGAGGGTGGCTACGGCATGCCGCCGGTCCCGCCGCCCGCCGCCCAGCCGCCCGCCGTCGTCCCGCTGCCCGTGCCCTCCGCCGTCCCGCCGCCCGCGGCCGTCGAGCCGGCGCCGACGCTGCTCGCGTCGCCGGACGCCGTGCCGGGGCTGATGGGCCTGCCGGGTGCGCCGTCCGGGCCGCCCGGCGGGGTGGAGCAGACGCCGACCGTCCTGGCACCGCCCGCCGCCGCCCCGCAGCCGGCCGCGCCGGTGGAGCACGCGCCGACCGTGCGCGCCGCGCCCGGCGGCCTGCCCGGCCTGGGCGGTCCGCCCGCTGCCTCGGCGCCCGGGGCTCCCGCGGCCCCGGCGCCGACTGCGCCGCCGCAGGCCGGGCTCGGCCGCAACCCGGGGTCGGCCCCGCCGCCGCCTCCTCCGGCCGCGCTGCGCGGTGGCGCGTCCGGTCCGGGCGCGCACGGCGTCGCGCTCGGCCGCAGTCCGGCCTCCGCCCCGCCGCCGCCCCCGCCCGCCGGGCTGCGGCACACCCCGGGGGCCGGCGTGCCCGCCGCGGGCCCCGGAGGCCGCGCGGCCGGTTCGACCCCGCCGCCCCCGCCTCCGGCGGGCCTGCGCGGGGCCGTCGCCCCGGCGCCCGCCCCGGTGCCGCCGGCCGCGCCCGCCTCCGGCGCGGCGTACGAGGCGACCCAGCTGGCCGAGGCGGTCGACCCGGCGCTGCTGGGCGCCGTGCCGGCCGACCCGGGCACCCCGCCGTCCGGCGGCCCCGCCGTCCCGCCGCCGCCCGGCGGTCCGGCGGCCCCCGCCGCGCCCGCGGCCGGGTACGGCTACCCGAACGCGGGCGGTGCGGCCCCGGCCGTCCCGCCAGCGCCGGTGCCCGGCGTGCCGCAGGGCGCCGCCGTCCCGCCGGGGGTGCCGGCGGTCGGCCCCGGCTACTTCGCCGCGCTGAGCTACCGGGGCCCGGACGGTTCCGAGCAGAAGCTGCTGCACCGCAGCGAGCCCGGCACCCCGCACCCCGAGTGGAAGATCCTCCAGGACCTGCGGCGGCTGAACGTGCCGCCGGAGCAGGTGCTGGAGCTCTACACCGAGCTGGAGTCGTGCGACCTGCCGGGCGGCTACTGCAACCGCATGATCGCCGCGTCCTGGCCGAACGTCCGGCTCACCCACACCGCCGCCTACGGCCGCGACCACGCGTCCCGGCAGGCCGGCATGGCCGAGCTGCTCGACCACCTGGACGAGCTGCACCAGCTGGCCTCCGGGGCCCAGCGGGTCCGCCCGTCCCGGGTGCCGCTGCCCGTGCCGGGGACGGTCCAGCCGCTGCCGCCGCTCCCGCCGCAGCAGCTCGCCCAGGAGCTCGGGGCGGCCTTCGGCCAGAACGTGTTCCGCTACGAGCAGCGCGCGGTCTCGCGTCAGGGCGTGCCCGAGCCGGTGTCGCAGGCCCTGGTGTGGGCGGGGCTGCCGCGCGACTTCGGCCCGTTCTTCTGGGCGCAGGCGCAGGAGGGTCGGCCGATCCCGACGCTCGCCGAGCTGGCCGCCGAGCGCGGTCTGCCCGCGGCCCCGGATTTCGGCGGCTACCTGGTGCTCGGCAACGACTACGGCCGCCAGCTCTGTGTCCAGTACGGCACCGCGAACGTGGTCGCCGTGGACGTCGACGGAACCGGCCAGCCGCCCCGGTTCGTCAACACGGGTGTACCGGAGTTCGTCCGCGCGATGGCCCTGCTGGGCCGGATGTGGCGGCTGCGGTACGGGCTGACCCCGGACCAGGCCGGTCGCTGGACGACCGACTTCCAGGCGCAGCTCGCCGCGATCGACCCGGCGGCCCTGCAGACGGCGGACACGTGGTGGGCCGTGCTGCTGGAGCAGTTCTGGGACGGCCTGCTGTAGCGGGTCGTCGCGGATCCTCGCAGGTGGGGAGGGGTCGTTCCGGTGTTTGGAACGACCCCTCCGGCATGCCGTCCCGGCTGTGCCTCGTTGGGGTTTCGCCCGGATCTGCGCAAAATAGGTCAAGAGGATGGGTCTTTTCGTCCGGTCCTCGACGTATTCCGGTCCGCCAGGCGTCCGATTTCGGCCCTGGCCGCCGAACCGGTTCCGGATCCGTCCGTTCCGTCCGATCATGGGCTCCGCAGCCCGCGACATGAGGGGAAGAGCCCATGAGCGACGCCGTCCCCGAGTACGGCTTCACCTCTGCCCGGCGCGGTTACGCGCCCGAGCAGGTCGACCGAGCCCTCACCGCCCTCACCGCTCAGCGCGACGAGGCGTGGGAGCGGCTGAGCGTCCTCGGCGCCGGGCTCCGGCAGATGGAGGCCCGGCTGGCCGACATCCGCCGGGCCGCCGAGGACGCCCCGGAGCCCGACTACGAGGTGCTCAGTGAGCAGGCCGCCGGACTGGCGGTGATGGCCCAGAACGAGGCGCGCGCCGTCCGGGAGAAGGCCGAGCGCTTCTCGGAGGATCTCCGGGACGAGGTCTACGAGGCCGGCCAGGCCCTCGGCCACGCCGCCAAGGAGTACGCCGCCACCACCCGCTCCGAGGCCGACCAGGCCGCCCGGCGTACCGACGAGCGCACCCGCGCCGAGGCCGAGGGCATCCGGGCCGAGGCCGACCGGGAGAGCCGCAGCGCCCGGGACGCCGCCACCTCCTACGCCGCCAAGGTGCGGGTGGCCGCCGCCGAGGCCGGCGAGCAGGCCGAGGCCGCGCTCGCCGAACTGCGCCGCAAGGCCGACGAGACCTTCGCCCAGGCCCAGACCAAGGCCGACGCCGAGGACGCCCAGGTCTCCGCGACCGCCGAGCGCCGGGTCAAGGAGGCCGAGCAGCACCGGGAGACCGTGCTCGGCCGGATCAAGCAGCTGGAGACCGACGCCCAGGCCAAGGCCGACCAGCTGATCGAGCAGGCCCGCCGGGAGGCCGAGCGGATCAACGCGGCGAGCGAACGCGAGCAGGGCGAGTTCGACGGCCGTCTGGAGACCGTGCAGAAGCACCTGGACCACATCAAGGCCACGCTGGCCTCGCTCACCGGCGCGGCGGTCGGCGCCATCGAGCCGGAGCGGCTGGCGGCGGCGGTCGCGGGGCCGGTCGCCGACGCGGCACCGGTGGACGCGGCGCCGGTGGACTCGGAGGCGGACACCGGCGAGATCGAGGTGGCCGACCTGCGGAAGGCCGTCGCACCGGCGGCGCGGGAGAAGCCGGTGGCCGGGCCGCGGATGCCGGTGGTGGGCGGGGCCGCCGCCGGGGCCGCGAGCGGTTCCGGCGCGCCCGCCGGCAAGGCGCCCGCCGGGGCGGTGGCGACCGGTCCGGTCGCGCCGGCCGCGGCGCCGCCGAAGCCGGTCGGACCGCCCCGGTCGGCGGAGACCGACAGGGACGGCGAAGGCGCCGAGAAGGAGCCGCAGGAGGAGACCCGGATCATCCCGAAGATCGTCATCGTGGACGACGGTGTCGGCTACGCCACCCCGAACACGGTGAGCTACCGGCGCCGCTGACCGCCGCGCCGGCGCCTCCGCCGGCGGCTCGCCCGTGATCAGCCCGGGTGGGCTTCGCGTCCTGGGCCCTGACCGCTCCCACCGGGCGGCCAGGGCCTGCGCGTTGCGGCCGACCAGCCGGCGCCGGCTGGTCGGCCGGGACGGCGAACCGAAGAGGAGCGGTACGGCTTCACCGCCGACCAGGGGCACCAGGTGATGACGTACGGCGTCGGCCCGTCCCGCCGGTGGTCGCCGCGCCCGTGGCGGCGGCGGTGGGCCGCAACGCGGCCCGGCAGGGCGGCGGCCATGAGTGAGGCCGAGACCCGTGGCGCCCTCCAGGAAAGGGCGCCACGGTTCCCGGCGCTTGGGCGGGCGCCCCCACCCAGGGTCGCCCGGCCTCGCACCTCCGACCCCCATCGGGGGTGCGACAGTGCCGCCACAGCCATCCCCCACGGTTGGGTGCGGCGGGCACATTCACCATGGTGCGCGATCTCCATGGACAGGCAGTGACAGGAGTATGTCCAGTTCGTGGCAGATCGCGGAGCCGAATCTGACCAGGGGCCGGACGGTTCGTCCACCGGCCGGTCCGGTGTTCCGTCCAGTGGTTCGTCCGCGGTCCGGTCGCGGTCCGGTCCCGGGCTCCGCCCGGGGGCCGTTCGTCGCCCCGGACGGTGGTTCGTTCCCGCCCGGCCCCGCCGGGCCGTACACCGCGTGCGCGTCCGTGCCGCGGCGTAGGCTGGAGACCCCCGGCCGCTCGGCGTGCCGGGCCGTTCGCGTTGCCCCGGCAGGCCGCTGCCGCCCGGAGGCAGCACCAGCCACGGGACGAAGAAGAGACCCTGATGAGTCTGACCGGACTGCTCGATGTCGTCGCGCGGGACTCGGCCCTCGCCGAGGCCATCGAGGCGGCGACCGCCACCGGAGCCGCGGCCGGCGGCCGCCGCCACCTGGACCTGGTCGGACCGCCCGCCGCCCGGCCGTTCGCCATCGCCGCGCTCGCCCGCTCGCTGGCCGGCCAGGCCGCCGGCGAGCGGGGCCGTCCGGTGCTCGCCGTCACCGCGACCGGCCGGGAGGCCGAGGACCTCGCCGCCTCGCTGCGCTCGCTGCTGCCGCCGGACGCGGTCGCCGAGTACCCGGCCTGGGAGACCCTGCCGCACGAGCGGCTGTCGCCCCGCTCGGACACCGTCGGGCGCCGGCTGGCCGTGCTGCGCCGGATCGTGCACCCGCGGGCGGACGACCCGGCGGCCGGCCCGGTGCAGGTGGTCGTCGCGCCGGTCCGCTCGGTGCTCCAGCCGCAGGTCAAGGGGCTGGCCGAGCTGGAGCCGGTGGCCGTCCAGCGCGGCGAGTCGCACGACCTGGAGGAGGTCGCCCGACGGCTCTCCGCCGCCGCCTACGCGCGTGTCGAACTGGTCGAGAAGCGCGGCGAGTTCGCCGTCCGCGGCGGCATCCTGGACGTCTTCCCGCCGACCGAGGAGCACCCGCTGCGGGTGGAGTTCTGGGGCGACGACGTCGAGGAGATCCGCTACTTCAAGGTCGCCGACCAGCGCTCGCTGGAGATCGCCGAGCACGGCCTGTGGGCGCCGCCCTGCCGCGAGCTGCTGCTCACCGACGAGGTGCGGGCGCGGGCTGCCGAGCTGGCCGCCGAGCACCCCGGGCTGGCCGAGATCCTGGACAAGATCGCCGAGGGCATCGCGGTCGAGGGCATGGAGTCGCTGGCGCCCGTCCTGGTGGACGACATGGAACTGCTGATGGACGTGCTGCCGCTCGGCTCGGTCGCCGTGGTCTGCGACCCCGAGCGGGTCCGAACCCGGGCCGCCGACCTGGTGGCGACCAGCCAGGAGTTCCTGCACGCCTCCTGGGTGGCGGCCGCGGCCGGCGGGGACCGGCCGATCGACCTGGAGACCATCGACGTCTCCGCCGCCTCGCTGCGCTCGCTCGCCGAGGTGCGCGAGCACGCCGCCGAGATCGGCCTGCCCTGGTGGTCGGTCAGCCCGTTCGCGACCAGCGAGTCCACCGTGAACGAGGTCCTGGAGTTCGACGCCAACACGCTCACCCTCGGCATGCACGCCGTCGAGGCCTACCGGGGCGACACCGCCCGGGCGATCGCCGACGCCAAGGAGCGGCTGGCCGCCGACTGGCGCGTCGTGATGGTGACGGAGGGCCACGGGCCCGCCTCCCGGCTCGCCGAGGTGCTCGGCAACGAGGGCATCCCGGCCCGGCTGGTCGCCGACCTCGCCGAGGCGCCCACCCGGGACGTCGTCTACGTCTCCTGCGGCTCGATCGAGCAGGGCTTCGTCGACGAGGCCCTGAAGCTGACGGTCATCACCGAGACCGACCTGTCCGGCCAGAAGTCCTCCACCAAGGACATGCGCCGGATGCCGTCCCGGCGCCGCAACGCGATCGACCCGTTGGCCCTGGCCGCCGGCGACTACGTCGTTCACGAGGCGCACGGCGTCGGCCGGTACGTCGAGATGGTGCAGCGCACCGTCCAGGGCGCCACCCGCGAGTACCTGGTGTTGGAGTACGCCCCGGCCAAGCGCGGCCACCCCGGCGACCGGCTGTTCGTGCCGACCGACCAGCTCGACCAGGTCACCAAGTACGTCGGCGGCGAGGCCCCGACGCTGCACCGGCTCGGCGGCGCGGACTGGGCGAAGACCAAGCAGCGGGCCAAGAAGGCGGTCAAGGAGATCGCCGCCGACCTGATCAAGCTGTACTCGGCGCGGATGGCCGCCCCCGGCCACACCTTCGGCCCGGACACCCCCTGGCAGCGCGAGCTGGAGGACGCCTTCCCGTACGCGGAGACGCCGGACCAGCTGACCACCATCGCCGAGGTCAAGTCCGACATGGAGAAGTCCGTCCCGATGGACCGGCTGATCTGCGGCGACGTCGGCTACGGCAAGACCGAGATCGCGGTGCGCGCCGCGTTCAAGGCGGTGCAGGACGGCAAGCAGGTGGCGGTGCTGGTGCCGACCACGCTGCTGGTGCAGCAGCACTTCTCCACCTTCGCCGAGCGGTACGCCAACTTCCCGGTGTCGGTGAAGGCGCTCTCCCGGTTCCAGAGCGACAGCGAGGCCAAGGCCGTGCTGGAGGGCCTGTTCGAGGGCTCGGTGGACGTCGTCATCGGCACCCACCGGCTGTTCTCCTCCGAGACCAGGTTCAAGGACCTCGGCCTGGTCATCGTCGACGAGGAGCAGCGCTTCGGCGTCGAGCACAAGGAGCAGCTGAAGAAGCTGCGCGCCAACGTCGACGTGCTCACCATGTCCGCGACGCCGATCCCGCGCACCCTGGAGATGGCCGTCACCGGCATCCGCGAGATGTCCACCATCACCACCCCGCCGGAGGAGCGGCACCCGGTGCTGACCTTCGTCGGCCCCTACGACGAGAAGCAGATCTCGGCCGCGATCCGGCGTGAACTCCTGCGCGAGGGCCAGGTGTTCTACATCCACAACCGGGTGGAGTCGATCGACAAGGCGGCCGCCCGGCTCAAGGACCTCGTCCCCGAGGCGCGGATCGCCACCGCGCACGGGCAGATGGGGGAGAACCAGCTGGAGAAGGTCGTCGTCGACTTCTGGGAGAAGGAGTTCGACGTCCTGGTGTCGACCACGATCGTGGAGTCCGGCATCGACATCTCCAACGCCAACACCCTGATCGTCGAGCGCGGGGACACCTTCGGCCTCTCCCAGCTGCACCAGCTGCGCGGGCGGGTCGGCCGGGGCCGCGAGCGCGGCTACGCGTACATGCTGTACCCGCCGGAGAAGCCGCTCACCGAGACCGCGCACGAGCGCTTGGCGACCATCGCCCAGCACACCGAGATGGGCGCCGGCATGTACGTGGCGATGAAGGACCTGGAGATCCGCGGCGCCGGCAACCTGCTCGGCGGCGAGCAGTCCGGGCACATCGCGGGCGTCGGCTTCGACCTCTACATGCGGATGGTCGGCGAGGCGGTGGCCGAGTTCCGCGAGTCGCTGGCGAACGGCGGCGAGCCGGAGGAGGAGCCGCTGGAGGTGAAGATCGAGCTGCCGGTCGACGCGCACGTGCCGCACGACTACGCGCCCGGCGAGCGGCTGCGGCTGCAGGCGTACCGCTCGATCGCGGCGGTCAACTCGGAGGCGGACATCCAGCAGGTCCGGGACGAGCTCGTCGACCGCTACGGCAAGCTGCCCGAGCCGGTGGAGAACCTGCTGCTGGTCGCGGCGCTGCGGCTGTACGCCCGGCGGTGCGGCATCGCGGACATCACCCTCCAGGGGGCCAACGTCCGGTTCGGGCCGGTGGAGCTGCGGGAGTCCCAGCAGCTGCGGCTGAACCGGCTCTACCCGCGCAGCCAGGTCAAGGCGGCCGCCCAGCAGCTGCTGGTGCCGCGGCCGAGCACCGGGCGGATCGGCGGCAAGCCGCTGGTCGGGCGGGAGCTGCTGGGCTGGTGCAGCGAGTTCCTGTCGGCGATGTTCGACGACCTGGCGGGGTCGAAGAAGTAGGACCCCGGCGGGAGGGGCGGGTCCCGTCGGGCCCGTCCCCGCCCCGGGCGGGCGGCGGGTAGGTTCGGGGTGTGACGACGAATGTTCCGGACGCGAAGCTGATCCTGCTGACGACCACCCACCGGGTGGCCCCCGGGTTGCTGGCGTGGCCGGCGTGGGAGGCGCTGCGGTCGGCGGGGCGGGTGCTGGCGGGGGACGCGGGGCATCCGCAGGTGGCGGCGGTGCGGCAGGCCGGGGTGGAGGTCGAGGTCGTGGCGGCGGGGTCGGCACCGGCGCTGGCGCGGCTGCTGACCGGGCAGCCGGGCGGGGCTGGGCCGACGGTGTGGCTGGGCAGCCCGGACGGGGATCCGGGGCTGACGGACGCGCTGGCGCGGCTGGCGGTGGAGCACGCCGGTGAGGTGCCGGAGATCGAGGTGCTGCCGGGGTCGTACGACCTGCCGGGGGCGCGGCTGCTGGACCTGGTGTCGGTGATGGACCGGCTGCGCTCGCCGGGCGGTTGCCCGTGGGACGCCGAGCAGACGCACGAGAGCCTGGTGAAGTACCTGGTCGAGGAGGCGTACGAGCTGGTCGAGGCGATCGAGGAGGGGGACCGGGAGACGCTGCGCGAGGAGTTGGGCGACGTGCTGCTCCAGGTGTTCTTCCACTCCCGGATCGCCGAGGAGCACCCGGCGGAGGCGTTCTCGATCGACGACGTGGCCGGTGACATCGTCGAGAAGCTGATGTACCGGCACCCACACGTGTTCGGGGACGTCGAGGCGGAGGGCGCCGCCGAGGTGGAGGCGAACTGGGAGCAGCTGAAGGCGGCCGAGAAGGCGGACCGGGAGTCGGTGCTGGACGGCGTGCCGGCCGGGCTGCCGTCGCTGGCGTACGCGGCGAAGCTGGTGTCGCGGGTGCGCCGGGCGGGCTTCGCGGGCGTGCCGGACGAGCCGTACGCGCTGCCGGCGGAGCTGACGGCGCAGTCGGCGGGCCGGCTGCTGCTGGCGGTGGCGCAGCGGGCGCACGACGCCGGGGTGGACGTGGACGCGGCGCTGCGCTCGGCCGCGCGCGGTTACCGGGACGCGGTGCGCGCGGCCGAGGGCCTCGGGCCGGTCGGCGAGTAGCGGGCCCGGGCAGGGCCTCAGGCGGCCGTGGCGGTGTTCTCGATCGGCCGCCGCTGCCGGGGGACGACTTCGCCGATGGCCTCGCCGACGAGGGCGAGGAGTTCGGCGAGGCGTTCGAGGTCGAGGCGGGCGGGCAGTTCGGCGAGCGAGACGATCCGCTCGCCGTCGGGGCCGGCGACGCAGAACAGGTCGATGGGGCCGAGGTGCTTCTCGGCGGTGTCGACGAGGGCGGCGACGTCGCTGGGGCGGCGGATGTCGCCGCCGACGCCGACGACGGGGCAGCCCGGCCGGTCGAGTTCGGTGGCGAGGTCCTCGGCGACGCCCGCACGCTGGTCGGCGATCAGCACTCCGGCGGCGCCGGCGGCGGCGAACCGGCGGGCGAGCTCGGCTCCCGATCCGCCGTCGAGTACCGCGATGACGACGACTGCCCCGCTGACCCGCATGGTCTGCTCCTCCCTGTGGGCGACACCGCACCGGCGCCCACGATTTCTGCGGAGGATCGTAGGCAGGTCCTGACCCTCCGCAACAGGGATTACCCCTCAGGTGACCAGGGTCACGCCCGCCACCCGGCCAAGAGCTGTCCAAGAGCTGTCCACGGACCGTCCACGGGGCGTCCACGGAGCGTTGGCGGGCCGTCCGCCGGGTGTCGACGATCCGGCCCCGCCGGTCGCGTCCGCCGGAGGCGGTGCGGCCCCGACCCACCGGATACGGTCGACGCATGCCAGTGCAGCCCGATCCCGCCGCCCCGCAGCTCTTCACCTGGGAGTTCGCCACCGATCCGTACCCCGCCTACGCCTGGTTGCGCGAGCACGCCCCGGTGCACCGCACGACGCTGCCGAGTGGGGTGGAGGCCTGGCTGGTGACCCGCTACGCGGACGCTCGGCAGGCGCTGGCGGACGGCCGGCTGTCGAAGAACCCGGCACACCACAGCGAGCAGGCGCACCGCACCGGGCGGGTGGGAATTCCGGGGGAACGCCAGGCGGACTTGATGACGCATCTGCTGAACATCGACCCGCCGGACCACACCCGGCTGCGCCGGCTGGTGTCGAAGGCGTTCACGCCGCGCCGGGTGGCGGAGTTCGAGCCGCGGGTGCAGCAGCTCACGGACCGGCTGATCGACGGCTTCGCGCAGCGCGGTTCGGCGGACCTGATCCACGAGTTCGCGTTCCCGCTCCCCATCTACGCGATCTGCGACCTGCTGGGCGTGCCGGCCGAGGACCAGGACGACTTCCGGGACTGGGCCGGGATGATGATCCGGCACGGCGGCGGCCAACGCGGCGGCGTGGGGCGGGCGGTGAAGCGGATGCGGGCGTACCTGCTGGAGCTGATCCACCGCAAGCGGGCGGATCCGGGTGATGACTTGATCTCGGGCCTGATCCGGGCGAGCGACCACGGCGAGCACCTGAACGAGAACGAGGCCGCCGCGATGGCGTTCATCCTCCTGTTCGCGGGGTTCGAGACGA
Organism: Kitasatospora sp. NPDC088861; assembly: GCF_044750105.1. Lineage (NCBI taxonomy): Bacteria > Bacillati > Actinomycetota > Actinomycetes > Kitasatosporales > Streptomycetaceae > Kitasatospora > Kitasatospora sp. NPDC088861. The sequence goes on along the minus strand of NZ_JBIVJF010000046.1, from coordinate 10,413 downwards.
CCGTCAACCTGATCGGCAACGGCACGTACGCGCTGCTGCGCAACCCGGAGCAGCGCAGGCTGCTGCAGGAGTCGGTGGTGCGCGGCGAGACGGCGCTGCTGGAGACCGGGATCGAGGAACTCCTGCGCTACGACGGGCCGGTGGAGATGGCGACGTGGCGTTTCGCGACGCGGCCGCTGTCGATCGGCGGGGTGGACATCCCGGTGGGCGATCCGGTGCTGGTGGTGCTGGCCGCGGCGGATCGCGATCCGGCCAGGTTTGCGGACGAGAACACCCTGGACCTGGCCCGCACGGACAATCCGCACCTGGGTTTCGGCCACGGGATCCACTACTGCATCGGCGCCCCGCTGGCCCGCCTGGAGGGGCGGAGCGCACTGGCCACGCTGCTTTCCCGGCTGCCGGACCTGCGGCTCGCGGAAAACCCGGAGAACCTGCGCTGGAGGGGCGGCCTGATCATGCGTGGCCTGCGGGAACTCCCGGTCGAATTCACTCCGGAGACCCGCTCTCCGCACGCGCCGCCGGTCGCGCCGACCGACGCCCCGACACGCTGACGGCATGTCTCCGGCGGTTCGTGGAGCCGGGCCTGAACCCGCATTAATCCGGACATACCGCCGCCGTTGGTAGGCGATTGACCACGCGCCGTAATTTGTGTGTGATATCGGTGATATGAGCTTGTTATTGGTCTGATGATCTGTCTACTCTCCCTGGAGTTCGCAGCTGCGGACCTCGTGCGCGGAACGCCGAATCCTGCCCGCCGCGTCACGGGAAACCGACCAGACCCTGGGCAGGGGCGGGGGAACCAGGTTTGTTGCCGTTCCCCGACGGCTTGGGGTGAAGCCGCCCGAGCGGAATCGTTTCCGCTTTCGGCGGCCGGGCCACCTCCCGGTCCGAACCCGACAGCTCACCTCGCAGGCGTGCGGAGAGGGACCTCTTCATGCTGTTCGTTGGAACCGGCCGCCACCGCCGTCGCACCCAGACCGAGAAGGCCATCGCCGTCGCCGGTGTGGCCGGCGTCGGACTCGCGATGCCGCTCCTCACCGCCACCGGCGCCTCCGCCGCCCCGGCCTCCACCTGGGACGCCGTCGCCCAGTGCGAGAGCGGCGGCAACTGGAGCATCAACACCGGCAACGGCTTCTCCGGCGGCCTGCAGTTCACGCCCAGCACCTGGAAGGCGTACGGCGGCACCTCCTACGCCCCGCAGGCCAACCAGGCCAGCAAGGCGCAGCAGATCTCGGTCGCCGAGAAGGTGCTGGCCTCGCAGGGCCCGGGCGCCTGGCCGGTCTGCTCCCAGAAGGCCGGCCTGAGCAAGGGCGGCGCCCCGGCCTCCGTGGACACCTCCACGGACGCCAAGCCCGCCAAGCAGTCCGCCGCCAAGCCGACCCAGCAGGCGCAGGCCCCGAAGCCTGCCCAGCAGCCGGTCAAGCAGGCCGCCCCGAAGCCGGCCGCCCAGCAGCCCGTCCAGCAGGCCCCGCAGCAGACGCAGCCGCAGACCCAGGGCTTCTCCGGCAAGGCCGGCTGGGACGCCGACGCGAAGGTGTACTGGTACCAGAACAACGGCGCCTGGTACTGGACCAGCCACCAGAGCGTCTACCAGCAGTACGCGGGCCAGCCCGCCGCCCAGCCGCAGTACGCGCCCCGCGCCGCGCAGCCCGCGCAGTCCGCCCCGGCCGCGCAGCCCGCCGCCGCGCAGGGCGGTCACGACTACACCGTCCGGGCCGGCGACACGCTGTCGACGATCGCCGCCGCCCAGGGCGTGTCCGGCGGCTGGCAGTCGGTGTACGACGGCAACCGCGGCACCGTCGGCGGCAACCCCAACCTGATCATGCCCGGCCAGGTGCTGCACCTCGGCTGAGCGGCCCGGGCCCTGAACGGCCCGCGCCCTGCGGGCGAAGGGGGACGGGACCTGTCCCCCTTCGCCCGCATTCCCCCGTATTCGCCCGCTTCGATCGGGCAAGCAGGTGAACTACTGGTGGGTAGCCGGGCCACACGCTGAGACGGGACCGAGGCCAGCGCGGCCCCGGGGGCCGGGGCGGTTAGGCTCTGGTCGTAACGACTCCGCAATCGTCCCGCCGGCAGCACCCAACGTCAGCCGGACCCTGCTTCCGCAAGGAGATGCCTCGTGCCGTCCATCGATGTCGTCGTAGCCCGTGAGATCCTCGACTCGCGTGGCAACCCCACGGTCGAGGTCGAGGTCGGCCTCGACGACGGCAGCACCGGCCGTGCCGCTGTCCCGTCGGGTGCCTCCACCGGCGCCTTCGAGGCGCTCGAGCTGCGCGACGGTGACAAGAACCGCTACTTCGGCAAGGGCGTGGAGAAGGCCGTCCTGGCCGTCATCGAGCAGATCGGCCCGGAGCTGGTCGGCTACGACGCCACCGAGCAGCGCCTGATCGACCAGGCCATGCTCGACCTGGACGCCACCCCGGACAAGTCCTCGCTCGGCGCCAACGCGATCCTGGGCGTCTCGCTGGCCGTGGCGCACGCCGCCTCCGAGGCCAGCGACCTGCCGCTGTTCCGCTACCTGGGCGGCCCGAACGCGCACGTGCTGCCCGTTCCGATGATGAACATCCTCAACGGCGGTTCGCACGCGGACTCCAACGTCGACATCCAGGAGTTCATGATCGCCCCGATCGGCGCGGAGTCCTTCTCCGAGGCCGTCCGCTGGGGCGTCGAGGTCTACCACACCCTCAAGGGCGTGCTGAAGGAGCGCGGCCTGTCCACCGGCCTCGGCGACGAGGGCGGCTTCGCGCCGAACCTGGACAGCAACCGCGAGGCCCTGGACCTCATCACCGAGGCCATCCAGAAGGCCGGCTACGTGCCCGGCCGTGACATCGCGCTCGCCCTGGACGTCGCCGCGTCCGAGTTCTACGAGGACGGCGCCTACCAGTTCGAGGGCAAGGCCATCTCCGCCGCCGAGCTCATCGAGTACTACGCCGAGCTGGTCGACGCCTACCCGCTGGTCTCCATCGAGGACCCGCTGGACGAGTCGGACTGGGACGGCTGGAAGGCCATGACCGTCAAGCTGGGCGACAAGGTCCAGCTGGTCGGCGACGACCTGTTCGTCACCAACCCGGCCCGCCTGGCCAGGGGCATCGAGACCGGCACCGCCAACGCGCTGCTGGTGAAGGTGAACCAGATCGGCTCGCTGACCGAGACCCTGGACGCCGTCGAGCTGGCCCAGCGCAACGGCTACCGCTGCATGATGTCGCACCGCTCCGGCGAGACCGAGGACGTCACCATCGCCGACCTGGCCGTCGCCACCAACTGCGGCCAGATCAAGACCGGTGCCCCGGCCCGCTCCGAGCGCGTCGCCAAGTACAACCAGCTGCTGCGCATCGAGGAGATCCTCGACGACGCCGCCGAGTACGCCGGCCGCGGCGCCTTCCCGCGCTTCCGCTCTGCGGAATAGCCAGCACAGCCGCTCCGCGGAGTAGCAAGCACGGCCGCTCCGCGGAGCAGCAGGCTCAGCCGCTCCTCGGAGCAGCGAGCACGGTCGCTCCGCCGACCGGTGAGCACGCCTGACCGGTGCCCCGCCGTTCACCCCGTAGGGTGGACGGCGGGGCACCGTCGCGACCAGGAGGGGAACGGGAGATGGCAGGCTGGAGGATCCCGGGCTTGGCGGCCCGGCCTCGCTTCACGAGCCGGGCGACCGTCCTCGTCCTGGTGCTCTGCTCGCTGGTGGCGATCCTCGCCTACCCGACGCGGCAGTTCATCTCCCAGCGCGCCGAGATCTCCGCCCAGCAGGCGAAGGCCGACCGCTCCCGCCAGCAGGTCGAGCAGCTGCGCCGGGAGAAGGCCCGCTGGCAGGACCCCGAGTACGTCAAGGCGCAGGCCCGTGTCCGGCTGCACTACGCGATGCCGGGGGAGACCCCGTACATCGCGGTGGATCCGGCCGGTCCGGCCGCCGCCCGGCCCTCGGCGTCCGCCTCCGGTGTCGCTGCCGGCGCCGCCCCGGCCGCCTCCGACGGCGCGCCAGGCGGCTCGGCGCGGGCCGCCAAGCCCTGGTACGCCAGCATCTGGGACTCGGTCGACGCCGCCGACACCACCGACGCCGCCGTCCCGGCCCCCGCCTCCCCCCGTCCGCTCCCACCGTCCCCCGCTGGAGACACCTCCCCCCATGACCACTGAGAACCACCCCGCCGTCTCCGACGCCGACGTCGCCGCCATCGCCGCCCAGCTCGGCCGGGTGCCGCGCGGCCTGCGCGGCGTGGCGCACCGCTGCCCCTGCGGCAACCCGGACGTCGTGGAGACGGCCCCCCGACTGCCGGACGGCACGCCGTTCCCGACGCTGTACTACCTGACCTGCCCCAAGGCCGCCTCGCTGATCGGCACCCTGGAGGCGGACGGCGTGATGAAGGAGCAGACCGCCAGGCTCGCCGAGGACCCGGAGCTGGCCGCCGCCTACCAGAAGGCGCACGAGGACTACATCGCCCGGCGCGATGCCATCGAGGTGCTGGAGGGCTTCCCGAGCGCCGGTGGCATGCCGGACCGGGTGAAGTGCCTGCACGTGCTGGTCGGCCACTCGCTGGCGGCCGGCGAGGGCGTCAACCCGCTCGGCGACGAGGCGATCGGCCTGCTGGAGGACTGGTGGGCCAAGGGCCCCTGCGTCTCCCCGGCCGAGGTCGAGGCCGCCGGTGAGCGGGTCGCCCGCAACCGGGCCAAGGACCAGGACCACCAGGCCGTGATCGATGCCAAGCAGCAGAAGGCCGCCGAGCGCGCCGCGAAGAAGCGGGCCGCCGAGGAGTCCGACGCCGGGGAGTCCGCGTGAGCATGACCCGGGTGGCCGCGATCGACTGCGGCACCAACTCGATCCGGCTGCTGGTCGCCGACCTGGACCCGGCCACCGGGGAGATCACCGACCTCGACCGCCGCATGATCATCAACCGGCTGGGCCAGGGCGTGGACCAGACCGGCCGGCTGCACCCGGACGCGCTGGCCCGCACCTTCGCGGCCTGCCGCGAGTACCGGGAGGTCATCGCCGGGTTCGGGGTCGGCCCGGAGCGCACCCGCTTCGTCGCCACCAGCGCCTCGCGGGACGCCGAGAACAGCGACGAGTACGTCGAGGGCGTGCGCGCGATCCTGGGCGTCGAGCCCGAGGTGGTGAGCGGCGAGGAGGAGGCGCACCTGTCCTTCGTGGGCGCCACCAAGGAGCTGACCGGCGGCCAGTTCCCGGCGCCGTACCTGGTGTTCGACCTCGGCGGAGGCTCGACCGAGTTCGTGCTGGGCGGTGCGGACGTGCAGGCGGCGCGCTCGGTGGACATCGGCTGCGTCCGGCTCACCGAGCGGCACTTCGGCGGCGCCGAGCTGCCCTCGCCGGAGCAGATCGAGACGGCCCGGGCGCACGTGCGGGCCGAGCTGGACAAGGCCGAGGAGGTCGTCCCGCTGCGCGGCGCGGCCACCCTGGTGGGCCTGGCCGGGACGGTCACCACGGTGTCCGCGATCGCCCAGGACCTGCCGGCCTACGATTCGGCGGCGATCCACCACTCGCGGATCGGCCGGGAGCGGGTCGCCGGGATCGCCCGCGAGCTGCTGGGTGCCACCCACGCCGAGCGCGCGGCCATCCCGTCGATGCACCCGGGCCGGGTGGACGTGATCGCGGCCGGCGCGCTGGAGCTGCTGGAGATCATGGAGCGGACGGGCGCGGCCGAGGTGGTCGTGAGCGAGCACGACATCCTGGACGGCATCGCCTGGAGTATGGCCTCCTGACCTCCTGCGAGCCTTACCCGACCGGCCCCGGCACCCCTTTCGGGGGTCCGGGGCCGGGGCACGCCCGGACCGGTGCGGGAAAGTTCGTGAATTTCTTCACATGGCGATCCAGTCATTCGTCGCAGCTGCTCGCCCGCTACGTCCGAAATGTGGGACCGAAGGTCTGCTCGCCGTGACGACCCCTGGATCGCAGGTCAAGCCTCGGTTGAGGTTTGAAAATCGAAATCACGAGCGGGAACCCGGGCACCGTACGGATCGTTGCTGCTCAGCAGGGTGGTATTCCGGCGTGCGCTCACGAGGGGGCGCCCGAGGCCGCGAGTCGGCGCGCCGGGCCCGGATTTGCGGCCGCGCAGTGTAGCACGGGGTGTCCAGAAGCTTGTGACCGGGCTCACGAAGGCTGCTCCGGACGGTGCTGGATACTTTCGGATATGAGCACCACGGAGCGTCCTCGCATCCTCATTGTCGGCGGTGGTTACGTCGGCCTGTATGCCGCGATGCGCATCCTCAAGAAGATGCGTTACGGCGAAGCGACCGTCACGGTCGTGGACCCGCGGTCGTACATGACGTACCTGCCCTTCCTCCCCGAGGCGGCCGGCGGCAACGTCGCGCCCCGCAACCTCGTCGCGCCGCTGCGCAGCGCCCTCAAGAAGGCGGAGGTGCTCACCGGTGCGGTCACCGGTGTGGACCACGCCCGCAAGGTCGCCACCATCCAGCCCGCGGCCGGCGACAGCTACGAGCTGCCCTTCGAGTACCTGGTCGTCGCGACCGGCTCGGTCTCCCGCACCTTCCCGATCCCGGGTCTGGCGGAGCACGGCATCGGCATGAAGACGGTAGAGGAGGCCATCAGCCTCCGCAACCACGTCATGGCCCAGCTCGACAAGGCCGAGTCCACCGCCGACGAGGAGGTCCGCCGCAAGGCCCTGACCTTCGTCGTCATCGGCGGCGGCTTCGCCGGTGTCGAGACGATCGCCGAGGTCGAGGACATGGCGCGCGACGCCGCCAAGATCTACAAGACCGTCAGCCGTGACGACATGCGCTTCGTCCTGGTGGAGGCGGCCAACCGCATCCTCCCGGAGATGGGCCCGGACCTCGGTCTGTGGACCAAGGAGAAGCTCGAGGAGCGGAAGATCGAGGTCTACATCGAGACCTCGATGGACTCCTGCGTCGACCAGCACGTGGTGCTGAAGAACGGCCTGGAGATGGACGCCTCCACCATCGTGTGGACGGCCGGCGTGAAGCCGAACCCGGTGCTGGCCAACTTCGGCCTGCCGCTGGGCCCGCGCGGCCACGTCGACACCGCGCCGACCCTCCAGGTCCAGGGCTTCGACTACGTCTGGTCCGCCGGCGACAACGCCCAGGTCCCGGACCTCGCCTCCGGCGAGGGCGCCTGGTGCCCGCCGAACGCGCAGCACGCCGTGCGCCAGGCCGCCGTCCTCGGTGACAACGTCATCTCGGGCATGCGGGGCTTCCCGCAGAAGAACTACGAGCACAAGAACCTCGGTGCGGTCGCCGGCCTGGGCCTGCACAAGGGCGTCGCGATCCTCTTCGGCAAGGTCAAGCTGAAGGGCCGTCTGGCCTGGTGGTTCCACCGCGCGTACCACGGCGCCATGGTCCCGACCATGAACCGCAAGGTCCGGGTCTTCACCGACTGGACGCTGGCCATGTTCCTGAAGCGCGAGATGGTCGGCCTCTCCCAGATGGAGCAGCCGCGCCTGCCGATCCAGGAGGTCACGGCGCCCACGAAGCCCGTGGAGGCCGCCAAGCCGGCCGCCGAGAAGGAACTCGCCAGCAAGTAAGCGACTGAGACCCCGGTGTGGGAGCACCGGGGTATGAGTCGGAGGCCCTCCGCCCGGCAGTGTCGCCGGACCACGACCTCCGTGGTGCTCAGCCGGCCGTGCGACCGGGCGGAGTACAGAAGTAGAAGGGCCCCTGCCGAAACCCTCCGGCAGGGGCCCTTTCTCGTCGTCCGCCCGCTGGGCGGGCCCGTGAGGGGCGGTCAGTCGGTCTTGATGCTCGCCAGGATGTCCAGCTTGGACGCCCGGCGGGCGGGCCAGATCGCGGCCACCAGGCCGACCACCCCGGCCAGGGCCAGGAACAGCGCCAGCTGGCCGAAGGGCAGGACGGTGGTCAGGCCGCTCAGGCTGGACTTCAGGGTGCCGTTGATCGCCCAGGCGATGAAGCAGCCGAGCAGCAGGCCGATGCCGGCGCCGAACAGCGAGATCACCACGGACTCCAGGCGGACCATCCGCTTGATGCCCCGGCGGTCCAGGCCGATCGCCCGCAGCATCCCGATCTCGCGCTTGCGCTCGAAGACCGACATCGCCAGCGTGTTGATCACGCCCAGGATCGCGACCAGCACGGACATCGCCAGCAGGCCGTACATCAGGTTCAGCGCGAAGGTGATGGTCTGGCTGAAGTCGTCGCGGACGTCCTGCTTGGACTTGACGTCGATCACCGGGTTGGCGCCGGTGGCGTCCTTGAGGGACTGCTTGAGCGCGGCGGTGGCGCCGTCCTTGCCCTTGACCAGGACGTCGGTGATGTAGGGCTTCGGCTCGTGCTTGGCGACCTCGCTGTTGGCCAGCAGGACCGGGCCGAGCATGCCGCCCTTCTCGTACACGCCGCCGACGGTGAGCTGACCGGTGGACTGGTCCGGGTAGGAGACCGCCACCGTCGAGCCGGCGGTGAGGTGGAGCTTCGTGGCGAGGTCCTGGTCCACCAGGACCTTGCCCTGGCCGAGCGCGGCGGTGGCGCCGCTGGTCAGCTTGACCTCGGCGAGCTGGTCGAAGGAGCCGGCGTCCATGCCGGTGATCGTCACGCCGCTGCCGTCGAACTTCCAGTCGGCGGTCGTCACCGCGGAGGAGGCGGCCACCCCGGGGGCCTTGGCGATCTGCCCGGGCACCTGCTCGGACAGGCTCATGTGGTTGGCGCCCGAGACCATGTAGTCGGACTTCATCGAGCTGGTGACGGCCTTGTCGATCGCGCCGCCGACCGAGGCACCGATCACGGTGAGGCCGCTGACCAGGGTCAGGCCGATGGTGAGCGCGGCGGCGGTGGACGCGGTGCGGCGCGGGTTGCGGACCGCGTTCTGCTGGGCGAGCTTGCCCGGGGTGCCGCCGAGCCCGCGCAGCAGCGGGCCGATCAGTGCGACCACCGGGCGGGAGAGCAGCGGCAGCAGGACGAACACGCCGATCAGGGCGAGCAGGGCGCCGAGGCCGACCGGCAGGCGGCCGCTGTCGTTGCCGGTGGAGGCGCCGAAGCCGATCAGCGCGAGGCCGCCGGCGGTGAGCGCCGAGCCGATCGCGTTGCGGACCAGCAGGCTCTTCTGGCTGGTCGGCTGGTCGCCGCTGCTCATCGCCGCTACCGGGGCGATCCGGGCGGCGCGCACGGCCGGCAGCAGGGCGGACAGCACCGTCACCAGGACGCCGACGGCCAGGGTCACCGCGATGGTGAGCGGCTTGATGACCAGCGTGCCGTGCGGCATGTTCTCGTTCAGCCGGCCCATCAGGGACTGCATGCCGGCGCCGATCCCGATGCCGGCGAGCAGCCCGGCCAGCGCCGCGACGGTGCCGATCGCCAGGGCCTCGACCAGCACCGAGCGGGTGACCTGCTTGCGGCTGGCGCCGATCGCCCGCAGCAGCGCGAGTTCCTTGGTGCGCTGGGCGACCAGCATGGTGAAGGTGTTGGCGATGATGAAGATGCCGACGAAGAGCGAGATCCCGGCGAAGACCAGCAGCATGGTGCGCATGCTGTCGGTGGCCTTGGTGATCATCTCCTGCTCGTCGGCCTTGAGCTTGGCGCCCGTCTCGACGTCGAAGTGCCGGTCGGACGGCACCTTGGGCTGGACCTGGGCGAGCAGCGCGTCCTCGCTGGTGCCGGGCTTGGCGGTGAGCACGATGCTGCTGAAGTGGCCGGGCTCCAGCAGCAGTTGCTGGGCGGTGGCGCGGTCGAACAGGGTGAGGGTGCCGCCGCTGTTCACCACCGGGTCGTCGGTGGTGAAGACGCCGGTGAGCTTCGCCTCGATCACCGGGCCGTTGATGGCGATCCGGACGGTGTCGCCGATCCTGTAGCCGGCCTTGTCGGCGGTCTTGCGGTCGAGGGCGATCTCCTTGCCGTTCTTCGGGCCCTGGCCCTCGGCCATCGGGTAGCGCGGGTCCTTGCCGTCCGCGGCCGGGGCGAAGTTGGCGCCCTTGGCGGCCCAGAACTGGCCGATCAGGTTGCCGCTCCGGTCGGCGACCCCGGTGAAGCCGCTGACCACGCCGCGGGCGTTGGCGGTGCCCGGCAGGGCGGCCAGCTGCTGGACGGTGGCGTCGGTGAGCGAGGCGTTGCCGCTCTCGCCCTTCGGCTTGGCGCTGGTGCGGGGGCCGGCCGAGTAGTCCACGACCTGGACCGAGACGTCCGAGTAGCTCTTGGAGCTGTTGTCCCGCATGGCCTTGCCGAAGGTGTCGGAGAAGACCATGGTGCCGGCGACGAAGGCGGTGCCGAGCATGACGGCCAGCGCCGTCATGAGGAGTCGGCCCTTGTGGGCCAGCACGTTGCGCAGTGCGGTGCGGTACATGGGGTGTCCTGGGTTTCGCGTAGGGGCGGCGGCTGGGCTGGCGGGCCCTGGCTGGTGGTGGCTCTAGCTGGTGCGGCCCTTGGCGTCGAAGCGGCGCATGCGGTCCAGGACGGTGTCGGCGGTGGGGTGGTGGAGTTCGTCGACGATGCGGCCGT
>NZ_JBIVJF010000045.1:1632-36638 GCF_044750105.1 Kitasatospora sp. NPDC088861 | reverse complement strand
ACGGACCCGGCCGCCACGAGATCCTGAAAACGAGTCCGTGCCGCAAGAACCAAAGCCGGACAGTTGGGGGGAATCCCCTATCGAACACCCTCTCAGGGGCTCGCCTCCGCGCTGGTGGCCAGCGGCGCACTCACTTCGGACTGGCTCCCCTCCTTCGAGGCCGTACCCCGCGAGCAGTTCGTCCCGGACCGCATCTGGCCCGGCATCGCGAACGGCACGAAACAAAACCCCGTGGTGTACCGGTCGAAGGACCCCGGGGCGTGGCGCAGGGCGGTCTACTCGGACATCCCACTGACGACGCAGTGGGACGACGGCGACCACGAGGGGGATGGGCTCGGGACGACCCCGAGTTCGTCCAACTCCATGCCGACGATGGTGGCTTCCATGCTCCGCACGCTGGACGTGAACGCGGGTGACCGGGTGCTGGAGATCGGCACGGGTACGGGCTGGAACGCGGGCCTGCTGGCCCGGCGGCTCGGGGACGCGAACGTGGTGAGCGTCGAGTACGACCCGGAGGTCGCCCGGGGGGCGCGGGAGAACCTGGGCCGGGCCGAACTCGCTCCGACCGTGGTCGAGGGCGACGGGCGGGCCGGGTGGCCGCAGGGCGCTCCCTACGATCGCATCATCGCCACGTGCTCCGTGCTGGAGATCCCTGCGGCGTGGCTGGAGCAGTCGGCCCCCGGCGCGGTGATCGTGGCCCCGTTCGGCACCGAGTACGGCGGCGAGCAGATCGTCCGCCTGATCGTGAACGACGACCGGTCCCGCGCGGTCGGCACGTTCACCGGCGGCTCCGCCTTCATGAGGCTGCGTCAGCAGCGCACCGAACGGCCGCTGTTCGAGGAGTACCTGCACGGGGTGCCCTGGCCGGCCGACGGCGTGAAGAGCACCACCACGCTGTCCCCGTGGGACACCGGCGAGTGGTTCCAGCAGTTCGTCATCGGCCTCGGGGTACCCGGCGCGTTCTGGCGTGCCGAGCGCTACGACAACGGCGCGTACACGCTGTGGATCTACAGCCGCGACAAGCGGTCCTGGGCGTCAGCAGACTACGAGCACGGCCGCACCGAGTACGAGGTGTACCAGTCCGGCCCCCGCAACCTCTGGAACGAGGTGGAGGCCGCCTACCACTGGTGGGACGGCCAGGGCCGCCCCGGCTTCGACCGCTTCGGCCTCACCGTCACCCCCGACAGCCACACCGTGTGGTTGGACAGCCCCGACAACCCCGTCCCCACCCGGGACTGACACCTCGCACCCCCGCCGCCCTCAACCCCCAGCGGCGGGCCCACCCCCGCCCTGCGGCTGCCCCCGCTGCCGCAGGTCGGAGGACTCCCCACCCTCCTCAGGAGTAGCCATGTGGGCCACCACCGAACAAGACCGGCAGGCCATGCTCAGGGCACTCGTGATCGCCGCGCTGCCGGCCATCGCCCTCCGGTACGCCTCCGGCGTCGGCGTCAGAAGGCTCGCGACGGTTTACGGGTGCGATTCCAACTGGCTCCAGGCCCAGATGATCAAGGCCGGGTACCGCGTCCGGCCGCTTGAGGAAGCAACCGGTCTGCGCCCCGCCCCCTGGCCGTGGATGCCTATCAGCATGCCAGGGCGGAAGACGATGCCCTGATTGGGCGCCCCGCTCAAACCGGAGCCTCCAAGCTCACGCGACGAGCGCGTAGCTGGTGAGCTGTACGTGTTTCCGCAGGCCAGGGGTTAAGTCTACGTCTGTATACTTACTCCAGGCCGTGAAGTTGGCGACCAGCGCGGCGGCCGCGGCGGCGGGCTCGCCGTTCAGTGCGAGCCAGGCGAGGTAGGCCGGGTAGGCCTGGCAGCCGGCCAGTGGTGGCCGGGTGGCGAGTTCGTCCGGGCCGAGGCCGCAGGCGGCGGCGAGGCCGGGCAGGGTGCGCAGCGCGGCGCTCTCGCCCCGGCGAGGGCGGCGAACCAGGCGCTCACCGGAAGGTCGGCGCTGCGGGTGGCGAGCAGCAGCAGGCTGCGCCGGTCGGAGGCGATGATCCGGTGCTGCTGGGCGGCGAGTTCGGCCAGGGCCGGGCGGGGCGCCGTGCCGTCGGCGAGCGCCGTGACGAGTGCCGGGGCGGCGTCGCCGGGCGCCAACTCGGCGCGCAGGTCGCGGATCTGGTCGAGGATCGGGTGGTTCACCGGTGCCTCCGTGGTGCGGTTCGGTCCCGGTGCCATTCCTACCGCCTGGCGGGGCCCGGTCGGTGGCGACAGGCCGGGGCGGGCCCCGGGTTGCTCCCGGCCCCGCGGGTGCGGGGCCGGGAGCGGGCGGTGCGGTCGGTGGCTCAGGACCCGGCGCAGGCGCTGGTCACGTCGCCGGCGGCGTCGGTGATCGCCCCGATGTCGGGCATCTTGCCCTTGGAGACGTTGTCCTGGGCGCTGGAGACGGCCTTGTTCAGCTTGTCGGTGGCCTTGTCGAGCTTGTCCCCACTGTTGTGGTCGCGGAGCTTCTTGATGTCGTCGCCGACCTTCTTCAGGGCGTCGGAGGTGTGTTTGCGGCGATCCTGGTCGGTGAGTTGGCCGACGTTGATGGCCGATGAGGCGAGGTCCTGGATGTCGCCGGTGATGCTGACGGCCTGTTTGCCGCAGTCGAGTGCCTGGTCGACGTCCTTGCATGCGCTGAGCAGTGGAGCGGTGGCGAGCAGCGCGAGTGCGGCGGCGGCCAGTCGGTACGGTTTCCTTGTCATGTCTGTATCCCTCCCGCCGGCAACAACGCCTGATCGCCCGCTCGTGGTTCCGCCCGATCGGGTGAATCATGGGTGAACCTTTACTGTCGGCCAGGAAAGGGAGTTGATGGAACATCAGATTCCGGACTCGACTTCGCCGACTTCACGTCAGGGGTGCTGCCCATGACGTGAAGTCGGCCGGGACTGCTACCGGTTGGCCGGTCCGGAGAGGTCGCGCACCAGTCCGGCGAGGGTCGGGGTGTCGACCCCGTGTGCGGCGGCGGCCCGCAGGACGGCGCCGCCGATGGCGTCCAGTTCGATCGGACGGCCTGCCTCCACGTCGCGCTGCATCGAGGACTTCATCGACCCGGGCACCCGGTCGAAGGCGGCGAGCAGTGCCTGTGCGTCCGCCGGGGCGCCCGCCGCGCCGGAGACGGCCGCGATCTCGTCGAGGACGGTGAGCAGTTCGGACCGGTGCTCGGTGCGTACGACGCCGACCTCGCTGCGGTGGCGGGTGGTGAGCAGCGCGAACGGGGCGAGGAAGGAGAGCTTGCTCCAGAGCATCGCGGTCTCGTCCTCGCGAAGCGTGACATCGAGGCCGGTGCGCCGCAGCTGCTCGGCCAAGTCCGCTGCCGGTCCGGCCAGTTCGAGCACGGTGAAGGGGCTGGTGTGCTCGATCCGCCCGGGCGCGGTCCGAGTGGCCTCGACCCGGATCGTGCCGGCCGCGACCTGCCCGGCCGGGTAGCGCTCGCGCAGCGCCGCGACGTGGTCGAGTCCGTTGAGCAGCGGCACCACGACGGCGGAGCCGAGGGCCTGCGGCGGCATCCGGTCGAGTGCGTCGGCCAGCGCCGTCTCCTTGACGGTCACGAACGCGGCGTCGACCGGCTCGCGCAGTTCGGTGGCGGCTTCGACCCGGGCGGTGAACTCGCCGAACTGCCCGCTGCGGACGTGCAGTCCGTCCCGGTTGAGGACGGCGGTGGTCTCCTCGCCGGCCAGGCAGATCACCCGGTGCCCGGCGCGCGCGAGCAGTCCGCCGATCAGGCCGCCGACGCCGCCCGGCCCGAGGACGGCGATGGTCAAGGGGGTGGTCGCGGAGGTGGACGCGGGGGTGGTGGTCATGTCGACTCCTGGTGAAGGGGTGAGGGGTGGGCTTCCGGGGCGGAGAGGGAGACGAGGCCGAAGGTGAACGGCGGTTCGTGGCGCGGCTTCCGCCCGCCGGCCGGGGTCCAGCGCACGGGGGTGTTTCGGCTGAGGCGCAGTGTGTCGTACCGGACGTTGCCGTGGGCGGGATCGGGGACGGGCAGACCCCCGGCGCGCAGCGCCTCGACCACCTCGTGGGCCGGCCGGCCGAAGACGTCGACGCCGTGGAGGCCGACCGGGCAGGCGGCCGCACCCTCCAGCGGTTCCACCGGGCGGCGCGAGAGGAAGACGGCCCGGAGGCGCTCGCCCGAGCCCGAGCAGAGGGTGACGCCGACTCCGGGCAGGGTGAAGTACAGCGCCCAGCTGGAGCCGCAGACGAAGATGGGGTGCACACCGCCCGGGAGCGCCTCGTGGTGCGGGGCCAGCAGGCGGCGGACCGTCGCCTCGGTGAGGCCGAAGCGCAGTCCAGGCAGCGGCGCGGGCATGCGGACGCCGTGGCCGGGCAGCAGGTCGATGGTCACCCGTTCATGATCCCTCGTCGGATGGGCGGCGCGGGGCCCGGGGGCGGGCGAGGTTCAGCTCGCGGGCGTACCGAGGCGGTGGCCCGAACCGCGTCCTGCCGTCGGGCGTCGCGGTCGGTGAGCGGCGGCACCGACTCGCCGGGCGGGAGGGGGCGGCGGGCCCAGCGCCCACCGTGCCGGTCAGCCGGCCGTCAGACCGTTCAGCGCGTCGGTGACCTGACGGGCGAGGGCGGGCGGCAGTGCGGCGTAGCCCAGCTGCGTCGCGGCCGGCTGGCCGGCGGCGCTCACCGCGTGGGAGAGCAGACCGGCCAGTGCCTGGGTCGGGCGGTTGCCGCGGTTGTCCGGTGCGTTGGTGTCGCAGAACACCGCGTAGCCGACCTGGACGAGCGGGTACGCGCCGGAGCCGGGGTTCGCGTAGTCGACGTCGACCGTCAGGCCGGCGCCCGTGCCGGTGACCTTGGCGCCGACCAGGGCGGCGGTGGCGGCCTCGGTGGTGGCGGCCACCGGGCCGGAGCCGGCGGACAGTTTCGCGGTCCGCAGCCCGTCGGCGTCCTTGAGCGGGAGGAAGGCGATCGCGCCGGACTTGCCGGTCACCGTCTGGCGGACGGCGCCGAGATCGCCGACCGCCAGACCGCCCGTCGCCTGGGCGGGCCAGGAGCGGGCGGCCGTCGGGTACGGCCAGGCGGCGGACGCGGCCTTGGCGAGGTAGCGGGTGAAGCCGAGCGTGATCGGCGATTCGGCCGACGGGTGGACCGCGGTGATGGCCGAGTCGGGCAGCACCCGGCCGGGGTTGAGCGTCGCGATCGCGGGATCCCGCCAGCTGGTGATCTGGCCGTTGAAGATCCGGGCCACCGTCGGGGCGTCCAGTACCAGCGAGTCGAGCCCGGGGACGTTGTAGACGACCGCGATCGGCAGGGCGGCGAGCGGGAGTTGGGCGGGCCGGGCGGCCGTGCACCGCTTGCCGAGGCCGTCACCCTCGTCGCCCAGGGGCGCGTCGTCGAGGGTGACGGCGTCGACCTGGCCGGCGACGAACTGCTGGTCGGCGGTGCCGCCCAGGTCGGCGGTGGCCACGTTCGCGGTGGGGCACGCCTGGTGGTAGTCGGCCGTCCAACGGCTCATGACGGTCTTCAACGGCCCGTCTCCGCCCACGACGGCGCGGGCCGAGGGGCAGTCGGGCGGGCCGGACCGGCCTGACTGACCGGGAGTGGACGGAGCCGAGGCGGCCGGGGGCAGGGCACCGGCACCGCCGCTGTCCTTCTCCTGCTGCCGCAGCAGGACGGCCGCGCCGCCGGCCGCGGCCAGCGCGACGGCGACCGCGACGACGAGCGCGGCCGTCCGGCGGCGTGGCCTGGGGACGACGGGGTCGGTCGGCGCCGGTATGACGGCGGGCCCGGCGGGCGGGGGGAGGGCGGGTGCGAGGGGTGCCGAGCGGACGTCCGGCTCGGTCGGTACGGGCGGCACGGCGGGCCGCTCCCACACGGTCGCGGGCCGGGTGTCGGGCGCGGCCGG
The DNA here is from genome assembly GCF_044750105.1 of Kitasatospora sp. NPDC088861. NCBI lineage: Bacteria > Bacillati > Actinomycetota > Actinomycetes > Kitasatosporales > Streptomycetaceae > Kitasatospora > Kitasatospora sp. NPDC088861. The sequence continues at coordinate 30,802 of NZ_JBIVJF010000045.1, read as the reverse complement.
GGGAGGCTCCACGCCCGCGACGGACCACGTCAGCAACGTCTCCAGGGTGGGCCGTCGGGTCGGCTCCTTGGCGAGGCACGCCGCGACCATGGGGAGCAGCTCCGCCGCCAGCCCGGCGAGGTCCGGCTCCTCGTAGACGACCCGGAAGCCCACCGCGTGCGAGGAGTCCGCGCCGAACGGACCGCGCCCGGTGCCCGCGAAGGCCAGCACCGAACCGAGCGCGAACACGTCGGTGGCCGGGCTGGTGTCGCCGCGCCGGAACTGCTCCGGCGCCATGAACGGCGGTGTGCCGACGGCGACGCCGGTGCTGGTGAGCTGGGTGCCGTCCAGGGCGCGGGCGATGCCGAAGTCGATCACGCGGGGGCCGTCCTCCGCGAGCAGGACGTTGCCGGGCTTGAGGTCCCGGTGCACCAGCCCGGCGCGATGGATGTCCCGCAGCGCCTCCGCGAGGCCCGCCGCCAGCCGCCGTACCTCCGGCGGGCTCAACGGGCCCTGCCGGGCGACCCGTTCGGCCAGCGAAGGGCCCGGGACGTACAGGGTGGCCAGCCAGGGCGACGGGGCGTCGGGGTCCGCGTCGACGACGGGTGCGGTGAACGCCCCGCTCACCCGGCGGGCGGCCTCGACCTCGTGTCGGAACCGGGCCCGGAACTCTTCGTCCCCGGCGAGCTCGGGGCGGATCACCTTGAGTGCCACCTGCCGCCCGGACAGCGACCGCGCGCGGTACACGACGCCCATCCCGCCCGCGCCGATCCGGCCCTCCAGCCGGTACCCGCCGATCTCGCGCGGATCGTTCTCCAGCAAGGTCACGTGACCCCCGTCCTCAGACACCCGTCCCCCGTCCCCCGGTCAAACGGGAGCCAGCCTAGTACCGCACCGGCGGGCGCCGTGACGGTGGCTCGGGTCGGTCGGTCGGTCGACCTCGACCTCGACGGTGCCGGGATGGGACCGGACCGCGACGGTGCCGGGGTGGGACGGGACCGCGACGGCCTCGACCCGACGTACGCGTCCTGGGTCCGGAGGTAGGGCCACCTGCGGGGTTCGGTTTTCCGAACCCCGAATTGGGGGGCCAGCCCAATCGATCGTGCGGCCGTTCATGCCCAGGATGGAGGGCATGAACGGGATGACGACAGCCGCCGCGGCGGCGAGCGGTGAGGTGGCGGGCGCGGCCCTGACCGGGGACGGGCTGCACCGGGAGTACGGGCGGGGCACGGCCGCCGTCCGGGCGTTGCGGGGGGTGTCCGTGGCCTTCGCGCCGGGGACGTTCACGGCGGTGATGGGGCCCTCGGGTTCCGGCAAGACGACGCTGCTGCACTGCCTCGCCGGGATGGACCGCCCCACCCGGGGCACCGTCCGCTGGGGCGGGACGGAGGTGTCCCGGCTGCCCGAGCGGCGGCTCGCGCAGCTGCGCCGCACCAGGGTGGGGTTCGTGTTCCAGGCGTTCAACCTGATGCCCGCGATGACCGTCGCGCAGAACGTCGAGCTTCCCGGGCGGCTCGCGGGGGCGCGGCCGGACGGGGCGCAGGTGCGGGAGGCGCTCGCCAGGGTCGGCCTGTCAGGGCGGGAGCGGCACCGGCCCGGGCAGCTGTCCGGCGGCCAGCAGCAGCGGGTGGCGATCGCCCGGGCGCTGGTCGCGCGGCCGGCCGTGCTGTTCGCGGACGAGCCGACCGGCGCGCTCGACCGGGCGACCGGGCACGACGTCCTCGACCTGCTGCGTTCCGGTGTGGACGCGGACGGGCGGACGTGTGTGATGGTCACCCACGACCCGGTGGCCGCCGGCTACGCGGACCGGGTGCTGCTGCTGGCCGACGGGCTGCTGGTGGACGAGCTCGACCGGCCGACCGCCGCACAGGTCGGCGAGCGGGTGAGCCGGTTGGGCGGGGGAGCGCGATGAGCCCCGTCCTCTCCCTGGCGGCCGGCCAGATCCGGCGCCGACCGGCCGCCTTCGCCGGGCTGGCGGTGGCGCTGTTCCTGGCGGTGGCGACGGTGACGCTGTTCGGCTCGCTGGTCGCCGCCCAGGCCACGGCCCCCGCCGCGGTGGCCCGCCGGGCGGTGGCCGGGCCGGGCCTGCTGCTGATCGCGGGGGCGTTCGGTGAGATCGCCGTCCTGGTCGCGCTGTTCGTCGTGGTCAACGCGCTCGGCTTCACCCTCCGCCAGCAGCACCGCGACCTCGCCCTGCTGCGGACGGTCGCCGCGACACCCCGTCAGGTGCGTCGGCTGGTGCGGGCCCAGGTCGCGGCGACCGTCCTGCTGACAGCCGTGCCCGGCGGCGCGGCGGGCACCCTCGCCGCCCGGGGCTTCCTCGCCGCGCTCCAACGGCGCGGGCTGGCCGCGCCCGGCCTGCGGATCCCCGGGACGCCGGTGCCGATGCTGGCCGCACTGGCGGTGGCGCTGCTGGTCGGCCTGGCCGCCACCGCCCTCGCCGCCCGACGGATCACCCGGCTCACCCCGGCCGCCGCGCTGACCGCCGACACCTCGGGCCAGCGGCGCACGGGCGTGCTACGGGTGCTGGCCGGGCTGGCCGTCCTGGCGGGCGGGGTGCTGCTGCTGCGGCTCGCCGCCACCAGAGGGGCCGGTGAACTGGACAAGGCGGGGCAGGCAGCGATGCTCGGCTCGCTGGTGCTGCTGGTCGCCCTCGCCCTGCTCGGGCCGCTCGCCGCACGGGCCGTGGCCGCCGTGCTCGGCGCGCCGGTACGGGTGCTGGCCCCCGGGGCGGGCTGGCTCGCCGACGCCAACCTGCGCGGCTACGCGGCCCGGCTCTCCTCGGCCGTGGTGCCGGTCGCGCTCCTGGTCGGGCTGTCGGGCACCATGTTGATCATGACGAGCACCGCCGAGCACGTGGTCCGTACGACCGGCGCCGCGACCAGCGTCACCAAGGTGACGGACGTCTGGCTCCGGGAGGCGGAACTGGGGATGCTGGTCTGCTTCGCGGCCGTCTCCACCGTCAACACGCTGGTCGCCCTGACGGCCGACCGGTGGCGCGAGTTCGCGCTACTGCGCCTGGTCGGCGCGACCAGGCGGCAACTGCTGCGGATGCTGTCCGTCGAGGCGGCCCTCACCACGGCGGTCGGCGTGCTGCTGGGTGCGGCGGTGGCGGCCGTCGCCACGGGGGCGTTCGCCCGGGCGGTGACGGGGTCGGTGCTGCCGGTGGTGCCCGGCGCTGCGTGCGGCTGGGTGGTGGCGGGCGCGGCGGCGCTGACGGTACCGGGAATCCTGGGCGCCGGCCTGCGGGCGATCCGGGGGCGCGCGGTCGAGGCGGTCGGCGGTGAGCGGGGGTGAGCGGGGGTGGCCGGGCCCTTCGCCAGGTGCGGTGGGGCCGGGTCGAAGCCGCCTGGGTGTGTCGTCGAAGCGGTGAGTGGTGAGTGGTGAGTGCGGTGAGCGTGGTGAGTGGGAGTGGTGAGGTGGACGGTGGCTGAGCGTCGGCGGTATCTGTCGGTGCGCGGCGGCGAGTTGGCCTTCGCGCTGCTCGGGCTGCCGATCGGCGTGCTCGGCGGGGTCTACGCCGTGGCCGTGCTCTATGCCGGGGCGTTGCTCTCGCTCACCGTGCTCGGGCTGCCGTTCGTGGTGGCCGCCCTGGCCGGGGCGCGCGGGCTGGGCGGGCTGCACCGGCGACTGGTCGGGCGGCTGCTCGGCGAGCGGGTGTCGGCCCCGGGCGCGCTGCCCCGGCCGTCCGGGGCGATCGCCCGGGGCCGGGCGGTGCTGACCGACCCGGTGGCCTGGCGGGCGCTGCTCTACCTGTTGCTGCGGCTGCCACTGGGGGTGCTCGGCTTCCTGGTCGCGGTCGGACTGCCGCTCAGCTGCGTCTGGTTGGTGGGCTTCCCGCTGTGGGTGCGGCTGCTGGAGCCGGGGCCCAGACCGGTTGGCTGGCTGGACGTGGCCGGGGCCCCGGCCGGGCTCGCCGTACTGGCGGCGGTGCCGGCGGCGCTGCGGGCGGTGAGCGCGGCCAATCGGAGCCTCGCCCGGCTGCTGCTCGGCCCGGTGCGGTCGCAGGAGCGGGTGCGCGAGCTGGAGACCGCCCGGGCCACCTTGCTCGCCGAGAACACCGACCGGTTGCGCCGCCTCGAACGCGATCTGCACGACGGGACGCAGGCGCAACTGGTCGCGCTCGCCATCACCCTCTCGTTGGCCGACGACGCCCTCGGTGCGGTCACCGGTGAGGCCGTTGGTGAGGCCGTTGGCGACGCCCAGCCCGGGCTGACCAGGCTGCCCGGCCCGCCCGGCGCTCCGGACACCGAGCGCCTGCGCACCCTGGTCGACCGGGCCCGTCGGCAGACCGACGACACCATCGCGGAACTGCGCCGGCTCACCCGGGGCATCCACCCGGTGGCGCTGGACGGCGGCCTCGCCCAGGCGCTGCCCGGGCTCACCGCCACCGCGCCGGTGCCGGTCACGGTACGGCTGGACCTGAGGGAGCGGCCGGACGCGGCGATCGAGCAGGCCGTCTACTTCTGCGCGGCCGAGTTGCTGACCAACGTCGCCAAGCACAGCGGCGCGGCGGCGGCGGAGCTCGCGGCGAGCGCAGCCGACGGGCGGGTGCGGCTGACGGTGCGCGACGACGGCCGCGGGGGCGCCGCCCCGGGCGGGGGCTCCGGCTCGGGCTCCGGGTCGGGTTCGGGTTCGGGCCTGGCGGGCCTGGCCGAACGGCTCGCGGCGGTGGACGGGGTGCTGCGGGTGGACAGCCCGCCGGGCGGGCCGACGACGGTCACCGCCGAACTGCCGAGCCGCCTGTGACGGGTGGCCGCGGCGCGGCCGTCCACGGAACCGCTGCTCCCGGCTCAGCCGCCGGTCTCGGCGAGGTAGGTGAGGACGGCTTTGACGCGCCGGTTGTCGGTTTCGGTCGCCGGCAGGTCGAACTTGGCGAAGACGGCGGCGACGTGCTTCTCCACCGCCCGCTCCGAGACCACGAGCAGCCCGGCGATCGAACGGTTGGAGTGGCCCTGCGCCATCAGCTCCAGTACCTCCCGTTCGCGCGGGGTGAGCGCGTCGACACGGTTTCGCCGCCCGCCGTGCATCAGGCCGTTGACGATCTCCGGGTCGAGCGCCGTGCCGCCGGCCGCCACCCGGTGCAGCGCGTCCACGAACTCCGAGGTGCGGGCGACGCGTTCCTTGAGCAGATAGCCGACGCCGGCGGCGCCACCTGCGAGCAGCCGGGCCGCCCAGGCGGGCTCGGCGTGCTGGGAGAAGACCAGGATGCCGACCCCGGGCGAGGTGGAGCGGAGCTCGACGGCGGCGCGGATGCCCTCGTCGGTGTGGCTGGGCGGCATCCGGATGTCGACCACGGCCACATCGGGCCGGTGCTCGTCGACGGCGGCGATCAGTTCGGGGGCCGTCCCGGCGGTGGCGACCACGGTGCACCCGCGCGCGGTGAGGAGTTCGACCATGCCGTCCCGGAGGATCACCGAGTCCTCGGCGAGGACGACGCGGAGCTGCTTCTCGATCATGTCGCCATTATCGGCGGTGGCCGGTCCGCCGCCGGTCGGCGCCCGGCCGCCCGGGGCCGGCTGTCGGCCGGCTCCGCCGTCCAACTCGCCGCCCGTGCCGTGCGGCTCCGCCGTCCAACTCGCCGCCCGTGCCGTGCGGCTCCTCCTCCTCGCCCTGCCCGACGGCTCGCTGCGCGGGGCGTCGGCCCCTTCGTCAGAATGGTATTGACGGTGCGTCAGTATTCGTCCCCCTGCTGTCCGCGCCAGGCGTGGACGCCGGGGGCGACCTCGACCACCTCGAACGGGTAGGCGTCCCGGACGAGTTTGAGCAGGGCGCGCTGCTCGTCCAGCCAGCCGGGGGCGGGGGACAGGACGACCCGGAGGGTGACGCCGGAGTCCTCGGCGTCGGAGACGGTCACCCAGAGGCCGCCGGGTCGCCCCGGCTCGATCCGCAGCTCCGGGCCGTGCTCCTCGTCCAGCCAGCGCACCGCCTCGCGTCGCGCCAGACGTTCCAGGGCGGCTTCCCACTGCTGGAGTTGACGTCCAGTCACCAGTGTGACGAACTGCCCGCGGGCCGAGTCGGCGGTGACGGTGATCTCGCAGTCCAGCCAGTCGTGGCCGAGCAGGGAGCCCGGTGCGTGCCGCCCCAGCACCCGCACCCGTACGCTCCGCCCGCCGGTGCGCCCCTCGTGCCCGGTGGCGTCGTCGGTGCCGGGGCGGTCCGTCAGTCTGATCAACTCGTTCTGGTGCGAAGCGACTTCACGCACTGTGTACTCCCGGTCACTGCGAATCCAAGGGCTGACATCCTCGCGCAGGTGTTCGTCCGGTGCCAGTCCGTGGGAGGGGTTCGTCTCCGGCGCGCCGACGGCCCGCCCGACCGTGGAGGTCGGACGGGCCGGGTGGGGCGGTGGTCGGCTGGTGGTCCGCGCTGCTCAGGGCTGGTCCGCCCTGGTCGGGACCGGCCGGGACTGGTCGGGGCCGGCGCGGGTCGACGGGAGTCCGTCGGCGCCCGTCAGTGCCCGTCGGCGCCCGTCAGTGCCCAGCGGCGCCGGTCACCGCTGGTCGGCGTGGCCGGTCAGGACGGTGGTGAAGATCGGCTCGCCGTTCTGGTGGCCGGTGACGGTGGTGGTGAGGGCGTCCGGGTCGTCACCGGGGGTGTGCCGGGCGGTGATCGTGGTGGCGGCGTCGTGCTCGGCGTACCGGTGGTAGGTGGTCGCGGCGGAGGCGGGGATGACGGTGGCCGGTGAGACGAGCGCGTTGGTGGCCTGGCGGGCGGCCTCCAGTAGGACCATGCCGGGAATGTGGTCGTTGGCGTGGTCGAAGAGGATCGGGTGCCAGAGGTCGGGGGTGAGGTGCCAGGTCCCGGGTGCGTCGGCCGGGGTCAGGACGACGTCGCAGGGGCGGATCCGGCCCACTCGGCCCGGGGCCAGCGGCTCGCCGGAGACGGCGGGCGCCGGGTCGGCCTCGCGGCGTGCCCCGCGCAGCCGCCGGTAGGTGGAGTCCGGCACGGTGGTGAACCGGGCGTGTCCGGTGGCGGCGAGGTGGGCGCCGCGTCGGATGACGGTGCTGAGGGTGAAGTCGATGGTGGTGCCGGCCCGGCGCGGCTGTGGGACGAGTCTGGCCTCGATGGTGAGGTCGGTGGGCGCCGCGCCGATGAGCAGTTGGCGGGGGCGGGTGGTGTAGTCGAGGTTCCACATCATGAACTTGTGGTCGAGCGGGACGCCGAACCGGGTGTGCGCGAGGTAGAGCCCGGCTTGGCGGATCGTTTCAGCGGCCTGGATCGGGTCGTGCCGGGTTCCGTCGGGGGTGGTGAAGAAGGTGTGGGCGCGCGGCCACTGCGCGGTGACGGCGAAGGTCGTCTCGTTCAGCTGCTCGCTGCCGGTGAGGAAGACCTCGGCGTGACAGGCCCGGTGGACGTACTCCTTGGCAACGGTGCTGGTCAGGCGCGGTGCCGGTCCGGTCGGCACGGCCGGTCCGGCGGTGCGGCCGGGGGTGGTGCCGTGGTCCGCGCCGGCGGCGCGGGAGATGGCGGGGGCGCGGTAGGCAAGCAGGGTCATGGGAGCGCTCCGGAAGGCCGTGGCGGGCGGGGTGGGCTGCTCAGGGCTCGTAAGATACGTACCTTCCGGTTTGGTTTTCAAGGAGCCCGAACGAAGGTTCGTTGGCGGCCGAGCGTGGTCGGGTGGTCGCTCCAGGTGCCGCGCGATGGCCGTCCGGGTGGCCCGAACCTGGGGTGGATGCCGTCTGGCCTGCAAAGGAATCCCCAAAAGTGGGGTGACAGGTGCATTATCACGGCGGGCCGTTTTCGGTGGGATGCGGCCGGAAGTGGGGAGCCGGATTCCGGCTCTGTCGGCCGGGGGAGGGGTGGCGGTCGCTTTCCCGCCCTGTACCGTCCACGCGGTTTTCCTTCACTCGAAGGCGGGTGCATGCGACCTGGGGGCGAGGGATCGCCGGTTGACCGGCGGGTAAGATACAGGGTGTTTGGTTTTGTTTGCCGAGCGTTTCGGGCGGGGTGGTTGCGGTGGTGCGGCAGGAGCGGGCGATCCGGACGCGTCGGCTGATCCTGGAGGCGGCGGCCTCGGTCTTCGACGAGCACGGGTACGAGGGGGCGACGATCGGTGAGGTGGTCGCCCGTGCGGGTGTGACCCGGGGTGCGGTGTACTTCCACTTCGCGTCGAAGCGGGAGCTCGCGCAGGGCGTCGTGGAGGAGCAGTTCGGTCGGGACGAGATCCCCGAACGGCATTGCAAGCTCCAGGAGTTCGTCGACCTGGGGATGGTCGTCGCCCATCTCATGCCGGGTGACCCGCTGTTGAGCGCGGGCGCGCGGCTCTCGCTCGGCCAGGACGTGTTCGGCGACCTCAGTGGCGGTGCCACGCCCGGGTGGATCGCCCGGCTGGAGGCGGTGCTGACGGCGGCCGGCGAGCGGGGCGAGCTGCTGCCGCACGTGCTGCCGGCCGAGACGGCGTGGCTGATGACGGGCGCCTGGACGGGCGTGCAGATCCAGTCCCAGAAGATGTCCGGCCGGGCGGATCTGGAGCGCCGGGTGGCCGTGCTGTACCGGCACGTGATGCCGAGCATCGCGGTCCCCGGGGTGCTGGCCGCGCTGGATCTGGGCTCGGACCGTGGTGGGCGGGTGGTGGCCGAGCTGGCGGCGGCCCGTGCTGGTGGCGCCTGACGGCTTGCGCCCGGGGCTGACGCGGCGGCACTTGTGGCGGCGGTCGGTCCGGTCGGTCGCCGCAGTCCGGAGTTCGATGGTCCGTTCAAAAACAAACAGCTCGTTCGGTTTTGTATTGACAAACCGTCCGTCCTGTTTTTGGATGAGCACCTGGTGCTCGGCTGTGCGGTAGCCGCAGCGCCGGCCGGCCGGTGGCCGTCGGGGTCGCCGATCCGTCTGGATTGGGGTGGACGTCATGGAGATCCGGGTGTTGGGGGCCTTGGGGGTCCAGGTGTGCGGGGTGTCGGTGGTGCCCTCGGCGCCGAAACCACGGCAAGTGCTCGCCCTGCTGGCCCTGCGCGCCGACCAGGTCATCTCGGCGGGCGTCCTCGCGGAGGAACTGTGGTCCGGCCATCCGCCACGCAGCGCGCGCACCACCGTCCAGACCTACGTCCTCCAACTGCGCGACCTCATCGACCGGGCGCTCGCCCACCGCGATGACGCCGGAGGAGCGTGCGGAGCCAAGGACGTCCTGGTGACCTCGCCCGGCGGCTACCGGCTCGACAGCGGCGGCGGACTGGTCGACCTCCAGGAGTTCGACCGCCTCGCGGGCCTCGGCTACCGGGCCATGGACGGCGGCGACTTCCCGCTCGCCGCCCGCCAGTTGGGCGAGGCGCTCGGCCTGTGGCGCGGTCCGGCGTTCGCCGACGTCCCGCTCGGCGGTCAACTCGCCGTCGAGGCCAAGCGGTTGGAGGAGACCCGGCTCTGCGCGCTGGATCAGCGGATCGAGGCCGACCTGCGGCTGGGCCGCCACCGCGTCCTGCTCGCCGAACTCACCGTCCTGGTCGACCGCTACCGCACCCACGAGAGCCTGCACGGCCAGTACATGATCGCCCTGCACCGCTCCGGCCGACGGGGCGAGGCCCTGGAGGCCTACCAGCGCCTGCGCAACACCCTGGTACGGGAGTTGGGCATGGAACCCTCGGCCGGACTGCGACGGCTCCAGCGCTCCATCCTGCTCGCCAACCCCGATCGCCCCGAGCCCGACCGTGCCGCCGGCCCCGCCACCCCCGCCGACCAGACCCCTCCTCGCACCACCCGGCTCACCCGCGTCGGCTGAGCCCGCCACGGAGGCGGCCCGCCGAATCGCTGACTAAGACCCCAGGTCCGGCCGCGGGTGGCCGGTCAGGCCCAGGTAGTGGCCGAGCCGGGCGGCCGCGTCGAGCATGGCCAGGCCCTGGGCGGTGAGCCTGCGCTGCCAGCCGTCGAGGGCGTCGGCCAGGGAGGCCGTGCCGCCGGCCGTCCGCACCTGTCGGACCACGGTGGCGATGTGGTCCAGCGGGTAGCCGCCGCGCCGGAGCAGGTGGGCGAGTTCGGCGTCGCGGATGTCGTCGGCGCGGAAGACGCGGTGCCCGGTGGCCTGGTCCCGGGCGGGGGTGAGGATGCCCGCGCCCTCCCAGTTGCGCACGGTCGCCGGGGCGACGCCGAGCCGGTGGGCGAGTTCGCCGATGCTCAGGACGGCGCCGTCCACCGGGGGCTCCGCCGATGGGCCCTCCTCAAGATCCGCCGCAAGATCCGCTGCAAGGTCCGCCGAGAGATCCCGCGCCGCGCCGGGTCGCGCCGTCAGGTGGTGCACGGCCTTCCGCACCGCGTCCAGGGTGTCCCGGTCGCGGAGCAGTTGGCCGTGGCCGCGGTCGATGGCCGTCAGGGCGTCGTCGAGCCCGCCCCGGTGGAGTGCGGTCATGATCCGGCCGCCGGTCGCGTGGCCGTACGCCGCGACCAGGGAGCGGTAGGCGTCGAGCGCGGCCGCGTGCACCTCGGTGTAGATGCGGTAGCCGCTGGCGGTGCGTTCGGCGGGCGGGAGGAAGCCGTCCCGCTCGTAGTTGCGCACGGCCTGGGTCGAGAGGCCGTGCCCGCGGGCGAGGTCGGAGGGGCGCATGGTGATCACCGGTTTGAGACTTCAGCGGAGGATCGGGCGGTCGGAGCAGGAAAAGTCTCAACCGTTCTTTCAAGGATACGCTTGAGGGTCATGAGTCAGGACTTGCGAGACCTCGTCCCTCCGTCATGCGCACTGCTGGCGCTCGGTGAACCCACCCACCGGGAACCGGCCTTCGCGCGGATCCGCAACGAGCTGTTCGCCCAACTGGTCGACCGGGGATTCCGGTCGATCGCCCTCGAAACCGACCGGGTGGCCGCGCTCACCGTGAACGACTTCGTCCAGGAGGGGGTGGGCACCCTCGACTCGGTGATGGGCGAGGGTTTCTCCCACGGCTTCGGAGAACTGGACGGCAACCGGCGGCTGGTCGCCTGGATGCGCGAGTACAACCGGAGCCGGCCGCCGGCGGACCGTCTGGCCTTCCACGGCTTCGACGCGCAGACGGAGAACACCAGCGCACCCAGCCCGCGGCGCTACCTCGAACACGCCCGCGACTACCTCGGGCTCGACCTCGACCTCGCCGGCCTGGTCGGCGAGGACCAGCGCTGGAGCCGCCCCGAGGCGGTCCTGGACCCGGAGATGTCGCCCGGCGCCTCCGCCGAGGCGGAGAAGCTGCGGACGGTCGCCGACGACCTGCTCACCCTGCTGTACGCGCGGGCCCCGGAACTGGTCGCGGCGACCTCGCGCGCCGAGTGGCTCAGGGCCAGGACGCACCTCACCGCCGGCCTCGGTCTGCTCCGCTACCACCGGCAGTCGGCCGAGCGCCTGGAGCCGGGCGCCCGGCTGTCCGGCCTCCTCGGCACCCGGGACGTGCTCATGGCCCAGAACCTCCTCGACATCCGCGGCGGCGAGGCCCGCCGAGGGGGGACCCTGGTCTTCGCCCACAACCTCCACCTGCAGCGGCAGCCGAGCGCCATGCGGCTGGCGGACCTGAACCTGACCTGGAGCGGCGTCGGCGCGATCCTGAACTCCCTGGACGAGCCGTACACCTTCGTCCCCGGCAGCCTGGGCCGCAGCGAGGCCGTCGGGCTCCAGGAGCCCGAGCCGGACACCCACGAGGGCGCGCTCCAGCGCGGGGCCGCCACCTGGGGACTGGTCGAGCCCGGTGCGGCCGCCGGTGGCCGGACGCGCACCGACACCACGCCGGAGCAGGGCTACTTCCCGCTCGACCGGGCGGTCCTCGACGGGGCCGACGCGATCCTGCACATCGGCGACGGGACCGCCGCCGCCGAGCTCTGACGGCGGCCTGCGGAGGACGGACCCCCGGCAGCGTCAGGTGCGGGCCCCCGGGCCCGGATAGGACGTCCGCAAGTGGCCCAGGAGCGCGGCCGTGGGCGGCGCGGTGGGGCGGCCGGTCGGCCAGGCCAGCGCGATCCGCACCAGCGGGACGGGGTCGGTGAGCGGCCGGATCCGCAGCCCGGCGGCGGGCGGCGGATCCGGCAGCACGGCCACGCCCAGCCCGTGCGCGGCGAGTTCGGCCAGCTGCGGCGGGGCGGACGCCTCGACCGCGACCGTGGGGCGTGCCCCGGCCGCGGCCAGGGCCTGCTCCAGTGCCGTCCGCAGGCCGGTGCCGCGCGGGGTGCTCACCAGGGCGTGCCCGGCCAGTGCGGCGACCGGCAGGGGGCCGTCCGGTCCGCCGGCCAGCGGGTGGTGCCCGGTGAAGGCGGCGACCAGCGGGGCTTCCAGCACGGTGTGCAGGGCGAGCCCGGCCAGCGTCCGCCAGCCGTCGTCGTCGTCCCGTCCGCTCGCGGTGGTGGGCAGGCCGATCACGGCGAGGTCCAACCGCCCCTCGCGCAGGGCGCCGAGCATCCGCGCGGTACCGTCCTCGGCCAGCGAGAGGTCGATGCCCGGGTGGTCGCGGCGGAACGCGGCGAGCGTGGTGGCGAGTCCGGGAAGGCCGTCCGCCCCGGCCGGCGGGACAGGACCCAGGGCCGCCCCGGAGACCAGCCCGAGCCGGACGTGCCCGCGCCGCAGTCCGCCGAAGTCCTGCGCCGTCTGCCGCGCCGCCGCGGCGGAGGCGAGCGCCGCCCGCGCGTGCGGGAGCACCGCCTCGCCGACCGGGGTGAGCCGGACGCCGCGCCCGCCGCGGTCCAGCAGCCGGTGGCCCAACTCCTTCTCCAGCTGCCGGATCTGGGCGCTGACCCCGGGCTGGGTGAGGTGCAGCAGCTCGGCGGCGCGGGTGAAGCTGCCCTGCTGGGCCACGGTGACGAAGTACTGGAGCTGCCGGAGTTCCATAACTTCTGATGATAGGTGGAAGAACTCCCCGGTCTTGGACGTCCGGAGGGTCCCGGCCGCAGGCTGGAGGCATGGGAACCGTGCAGCACGACCAGGCCGTCGACTGGGTCCGCGAGCAGATCGCGGCCGAACGCCGGGAACTCGCCGAGGTGTTCACCACCTTCTCCCCGGACCAGTGGAACTCCCCTTCGCTGTGCGCAGGTTGGCGCGTTCGCGAGGTCGCCGCCCACATGAGCACCGGCTTCCGCCACTCCACCGCCCGCAGTCTCGCGGACCTCATGCGGGCCGGCGGCTCCCTCCACCGGATGACCGACCGGGTGGCGCGCCGCGACGCCGCCGCCCTCACCGACCGCCAACTCGCCGCCGCTCTCGCCGACCACGCCGAACACCCCTGGCGCCCCCCGGTCGGCGGCCGGATCGCCGCCCTCGCCCACGACGTCGTGCACGGCCTCGACATCACCACCGCGCTCGGCCTGCCCTCGCGCCTACCGCTGCCTCGGGTCACCGCCCTGCTCGCCACCGTCTCCCGGCGCAGTCTGCGCTTCTTCGGCGCCCGACTCGACGGTGTCCACCTGCGGGCCGCCGACACCGCCTGGGCGTACGGCGAGGGCCCGGCCGTGGTGGAGGGCCGGGCCGAACACCTCCTGCTGCTCACCTACGGGCGCCGGCTGCCGCCCGGCCTCCTCACCGGCCCGGGCGCGGGGCGGTTCACCCTGGGCGGGTAGCGGGCGCGTCCGCTCTCGCGTGCCCGGCCGTCGGCGGGAGCGCCGTGCGGGTGCCGGAGCAGATCACCGGGCTGACCCATGGCCCCGCCCCGGCCCCGGCCCCGGTGGCCGAGGGGCGCCACCGCGCGGTTCGCTCCCCGCGGCGCAGTCGGGCGCGCGCGGGGGCGCGCAGGGGTGGCTAGGATCGGAATCGCCCATTCCGGATAGGCGGTGAGACGGGAAGCAAGGTCTCCGATGGCCCCGAGGTCCGAGCAGTGGCCGCCGTACGTGCGGTTCGCGCCGTGGTTGCTGATCGTCGCCGGGCTCGTCTGGAACTCCCTGGATCCCGCCGATTACTGGGGCGACCCGCTCCTCGCGGCCGCCGCCGTCCTGACCGGCGCCCTGCTGACCTTGCGGGACACCCTCGCGGTGGGCGTCGCCAATGTGACCGGCATCCTCGTGCTGGCCGTGCGGGACGGCTCGATCGGCACCCAGGACGGCTACCTGGAGCTGGTGAACACGGCCTTCGCCGCGCTGCTCGGCGTCTGGGTCAACCGCGTCGTCGCCCGGCACGGGGAGCGGCTGGCGCAGGTGCGGTCGGTGGCCGAGGCCGCCCAGCGGGCGGTGCTGCCCGAGCCGCCCGCGCGAGTGGGCCGACTGTCGGTCGCCGCCTGCTACCGGGCGGCGCAGACCGAGGCGCTGATCGGCGGCGACGCGTACGCGCTGCAGGCGACCCCGTACGGCGTGCGGGTGCTGATCGCGGACGTGCGGGGCAAGGGGCTGCAGGCGGTCGGCGCGGTGTCGGTGCTGCTCGGCGCGTTCCGGGAGGACGCCCACCGGGCGCCGGACCTCGTGGCGCTGGCCGACGGGCTGGAGCGGGCGCTGACCCGGGAGAGCACGCTGCTGGCCGAGGAGGTGCGGCTGGAGGGGTTCATCACGGCGCTGCTGGTCGAGTTCCCGCAGGGTGAGGACGTCGTGCGCACGCTCGACTGCGGGCACCCGGGACCGTACCTGCTGGGCGGGCCGGAGGCGGTGCGCCGGCTGGATGCCGCCGACCCGGGGCTGCCGCTCGGGATGGGCTCGCTGGGCGTGGCCCGGCCGGCGCCGGAGACCCGGCCGTTCCCGCCGGGGTGCACGCTGCTGCTGGTGACCGACGGGGTGACGGAGGCCCGGGACGCGGCCGGGGAGTTCTACGATCCGCTGCTCGCCCTCGGCCCGCTCGGCCCGTTCGACGGTCCCCAGGAGGCCGTCGACGCGCTGGTGGCGGACGTGGAGCGGTGGACGGGCGGGCCGCGGGACGACGACATGGCGGTGCTGGCGGTGACCTGCCGGGAGGCGGACTGAGCGGCGGGGCCCGGTCCGGCCCGTTCGGCGGCGCGGGTGCTTCTTCCCACGGGCTCCCGCGACGCGGCCGATATCACGATCAGATGACGGACAGTCAGTGTTTCGCATGATCCAGCCAAGTTGAGTGACGGCGTCCGGTGGCCGGAATGCGAATGCCCGCATAGCGGACGGCGAATTGGACGTGCGGGGCCCGCGGTGCGCCGGGTGGCCGTGCGAGTGGTCCGCCCCAGGTCGGCGGCCTGCGCGGACGTCCCGGCGGGAGCGTGCTCGGTCGTATGGGGTCCGTAAGGGCGGGTCGCGGGAGTGGCGCGATCCGGCCGACCCGTGGTTCGTCCGGAAACGGACGCGATGCTTGCCCAGTAGCGAAGTGGTGACCGAAAGTCGCACTGATGAACGAGACGCCAAGCCCCCGCCGCGACCGCCTGCTCGGCCACCGCGACTTCCGACTCCTGCTCACCGGAGCCGCGACGGCCCAGACGGGCAGCCAGGTGACCCTGGTCGCGCTCCCGTTGGTGGCGGTGATGGTGCTCGACGCCACACCCTTCGAGGTCGGCCTGCTGACCGCCGCCGAGACCGCCGCGTTCCTACTGGTCGGCCTGCCGGCCGGCGCCTGGCTGGACCGGATGCGCAAGCTCCCGGTGCTGATCCGCGCCGACGTGGTGCGCTGCCTCGCCGTCGGGTCGATCCCGCCGGCCGCCGCGCTCGGCGTGCTGACCATGGCCCAGCTCTACCTGGTGGCGCTGGTCACCGGGGTGGCGACGGTCTTCTTCGACGTCGCCCACCAGTCCTTCCTGCCGTCCGTCCTGCCGCGCGAGCAACTGGTCGGGGGCAACGGCGCGATCGAGACGGTCCGCTCCTCGGCGCAGATCGTCGGGCCCGGGCTCGGCGGCGGCCTGGTCCAACTGCTCGGCGCGTCGCTCGCCATCGTGGCCGACGCCGTCGGCTACCTCGCCTCCGCCCTGCTGCTCGCCCGGATCCGGGTCGAGGAGCCCCGACCGGAGCCGGCGCCCGGACGGTCGCTGCGTGCCGAGGTCGCCGAGGGCGTGCGCTTCGTGCTCAAGCACCCGCTGCTGCGCGCGATCGCCGCCGCGACCGCCGTGTCCAACCTGTTCGCCGCCGTGCTGGCGGCCGTGCAGACGGTGTTCTGGGTGCGGGTGCTCGACCTCGCGCCGGGCGCCATCGGCCTGCTGCTGTCGGCCTCCGCCGTCGGCGGCCTGGCCGGGGCGCTGTGCGCGGGGCGGCTGGCGGCGTGGCTCGGCCAGGCCCGGCTGATCTGGCTCGCCACCGTGGTGACGGCGCCGTTCGCGCTGCTGTGGCCGCTGTCCGGCCGGGGCGCGGGCGTGGTGCTGTTCGGAATCGCCTCGGCGGTGGTGCTGTTCGGCGCGGTGGCCTACAACGTCGCCCAGGTGAGCTTCCGGCAGAGCCTGTGCCCGCCGGAGCTGCTCGGCCGGATGAACGCCACCATGCGCTTCCTGGTCTGGGGCACGCTGCCGATCGGCGCGCTCGTCGGCGGCACCGTCGCCGACGCGGCCGGACCGCGCGCCGCGCTGTGGCTGTGCGCGGCGGGCTTCCTGCTCGTCCCGGTGCCGCTTCTGCTGTCGCCGCTGCGCCGGCTGCGGGACCTCCCGGCGGACACCGCCGCCACGGCCGGGGAGGAGCCCGTCGCGAGCCCCGCCGCCTGACGCACCCGGCCGCCCGACGAGCCCCGCCGCCTGACGCCCGAACCGAACCGAAACCGGAAACCGGAGACCGTTCCGTGCACGCCAGCATCACCGCCGCCTACCTCGCCCGGTACCGTTCCGCCGCCGCCGACTCCCCGATGGACCTGCTCCCGCTCACCGGCGCCCAGCGGCGCTTCCTGATCACCCGCAGGCTCGCGCCGCAGGGCCGGCCCGATGTCGTCCCGCTGTTCCACGCCTACCCGGGCGGCACCCTCGACCTGCCCCGGCTGGCCCGCGCCGCCGCCGCCACCGCCGCCCGGCACCCGGCGCTGTGCGGCGGCTTCGGGACGGTGCGCGGCACGCCCGTCCTGCGGGTCGGCGCCCCCTCGGCCGAGGCCGCCCGGATCGCCGTCCCGCCCGGCGGCACCGCCCGCTCCGCCCTGCGCGAGGCACTGCTGGACTGGCCCGCCGACGGGCCCGCGCTGCGCCTGCTGGTGGCCCGGGAGCCGGACGGCGAGGAGGAACTGCTCGCCCTCGCGGTGGACCACGCCGCCTGCGACGAGCAGTCGCTCGGCATCCTCACCGCCGACCTCACCGACGCCTACGCCCGGGACGACCACGCCCAGGAGGCCGTCGCCGCCCCCGACCAGGACGCCCTGGCGGCCTACCGGGAGGCCGTCGAACGGCAACTGGCCGCCGAGGACGCCGCCGGCGGCCCCGCCGCACAGGCCCACTGGGGCCGCAGGCTCGGCGGCGTCACCGGGACGGGCGGGGGAGCGGCCGGCTCCACCGGCATGCTCAGCCACCGGCTGCCCGCCGCCGAGGGGGCCGCTCGCACCGCTATCTTCCCCGCCCTGCTGGACGCCACCGCGGCCGCCGCCCACCGGCTGCACCGGACCGACGGGCAGCTCGCCCTCGGCTACCCGTGGGGCGGCCGCCCGCCGGGTGCGCCCGCCGCGCTCGGCTGTTTCCTCAACACCCTGGTGCACCCCGCCGCACCCGGCGCGGCCGCCGCCCTGGAGGACCTCGCCGACGCCTGGTGGGACGACCTCGACCACGCCGACACCCCGTTCGACGAGGTGGTCCGGGCCGCCCGCACCGCCGGCGCCCCGTGGACGGGCGCCCTGGACGGCATGCTCACCCTGGAGGACCTGCACCGCCGCCCGCCGCTGGTGTTCGGCGGCGTGCCCGGCCGGGAGACCCACCTGGCCGGGCGGCCGCTCGCCGCGCCGTTCGCGGTCGCCGCCTCGCACGGCGACGACCTGCTGGTGCGCCTCGCCTGGGACCGCGAGCGGTTCCCCGAGGACGCCGCCACCGCCGCCTTCGACGACCTGCTCGCCACGCTGCGCCGCCACCTGCGGGCGGCCTGACCCGCCCCGGCCTGACCCCGCCCCCCGGCCTGACCCCGCGTCGGACGCCTGATCCGCACGCCCGCTCCGGACGCCTGATCCGCACCCGACCCGAAGCCGCCCCGGACCCGACCCGAAGCCGTACCGGACCTGCACCGGACGTCCGCATCAGGACGCCCGCCCCGGACGCCTGACCCGCCCCGGACCGAAGCCGCCACCGAGCCCCCACACCGACCGCCGGGCCGCGCCACCACCCCGGCGTGCCCGGAACCAGGGCCGGGCCATCCACGCCCGCCCCGCCACCACAGGGCCAACACGCCCACCACACAAGGGAGTCACCGATGTTTGCGCTCTCCTCCTCGCAGGAGATCGTCTGGCTGCACGAGCAGATGCTGCCCGGCAGTCGTGCGTACAACTTCACCGCCGTGCTCGACCTCTGGGGCGCCCTCGACGAGGACGCGCTGCACGCCGGACTGGCCGCCGTCCTCGCACACCACCCGGGCCTGCGCCTGGAACTGGTCGCCCGCCCGGAGGGCCTGCCCGGCCAGCGGGTCGCCGAGCACTGCGAACCGACGCTGCGCCGCAGCGACTTCGCCGCCGAGGCCGACCCGGAGGCCACCTTCCGCGAGCTGCTGGCCGCCGAGGCCGAGGAGCCGGTGGACACCGAGAAGGCGCCGGTGCTGCGCTGGCACCTGGTGCGCCTCGGCACGGACCACCACCGGCTGATCCACGTCGAGCACCACCTCGTCCACGACGGCCACTCCTTCGCGATCCTGCTGCGCGACCTGTTCACCGTCTACCGCGCCCACGTCCTCGGCGAGCCCTACCAACTGCCCGAGGCGCCCTCGTACGAGCAGCACGCCCGCACGGCCGTCGACCCGGACGCCCGTGAGCGCGCGCTCGCCTTCTGGCTGCGGGAGCTGGCCGACGCCCCGCGCGAGGTCACCCTGCCCGGGCTGGCCAACCCCGGCGCGGTGCGCCGCCACCGCGGCGGCCAGATGCGCCAGGCGATCGGCGCCGACCTCGCCGAGCGGCTGCGCACCCGCAGCAAGGAGGACGGGCACACCCCGTTCAGCACCCTGCTCACGCTCTTCGCCGAACTGCTGCGCCGGCACTCCGGGCACCGCGAGCTCGTCGTCGGAACCGCCGTCGGCAACCGCCCGGAGGGCTTCGAGGGCACCGTCGGCATGTTCGTGAACACCGTGCCGCTGCACCTGCGGCTGGACCCGGCCGCCCCCGGCACCGAGGCCGTCGACGAGGTGACCGACGTCCTGCTGCGCGCGCTGCCGTACCAGGACCTGCCGGTCCAGGAGCTGACCCGCCGGCTCGGCCTGCACACCGGCGGCGCCGACAACCCGCTGTTCAACGTGATGTTCAGCGCGCACGACGCCGCGCTGCCGGACGTCCAGGCGCCCGGTCTCGAAGTCTCGCTGTACGAGGGCTTCAACACCGGCACCACCCGCTTCGACCTCGACCTGGTGCTGCTGCCCGACGACCGCCGGGTGGTCGGCGAGAAGCACGGCGGCGCCGGGATGACCCTGGTCTGGGACTACGACGCCGACCTGTTCGGCGAGGCCGAGGCCACCCTGCTGGCCGACCGCCTGCTCCAGCTGCTGCGCTGCTACCTCGACCGGCCCGAGGCCACGCTCGCCGCGCTCGACCCCGCCCCGGCCGCCGAACCCGCCACCGCCGTCGCCCGGGCCGGTCTCGACCCGGCCGCCGCCCACGACCCCACGGCCATCGCGATGATCGCCGGCACCGAGCGCCTCAGCTACGGCGAGCTCGACCGCCGCGTCACCCAGCTGGCCGAACGCCTGCGCGCCGCCGGCGTCACCCCCGGCCAGCCGGTCGCCGCCGTGCTGCCGCGCGGCGTGGACAGCGTCGTCGCCCTGCTCGCCTGCCTGCGGTACGGCGCCGTGTACGCGCCGCTGTCCGCCGAGGACCCGGCCGCCCGGCTCGGCCTGCTGCTGGACCGGCTGGCCCCGGCCCTGGTGCTGGCCACCCGGCAGAGCGCGCTCGCCCTGCCCGCCGAGGGCGTCACCCCCGCGCTGCTGGACGGCCCGGCCTTCCCCAAGGCCGAGCCCGCCGCCGTGCTGGACGGCGCCGCCTACCTGATCCACACCTCCGGCTCCACCGGCGTGCCCAAGCCCGTCCTGGTCGGCCGCGACGCGCTCGCCGGGTACGTCGCCGCGATCGCCGCCCGCTACGAACTGACCCCCGCCGACCGGGTGCTGCTGTTCGCCCGCCCGTCCTTCGACGTGGCGTTGGAGGAGGTGCTGCCCGCGCTGGCCGCCGGCGCCGCCCTGGTCGTGCCGCAGCGCGAGGTGCCCACCGGGCCCGAGCTCGTCGCCGTGCTCGCCGCCCGCGGCGTCACCGTCGCCAACCTGCCGACCAGCTACCTGCTCGCCGTCCGCGAGGACCTGCGCGAGGCGCTGCGCGACGGCCGCTGGGCGCCCCGGCTGCTCGTCCTCGGCGGCGAGCGCCTGCCCGCCCGCGCGCTGGCCGGCCTGACCGAGGCCACCACCGTGCTGAACGCCTACGGCGTCACCGAGGCCACCGTCACCTCCACCGTGTACGAGGTCACCGCCGCCGACGTGGCCGAGGACGGCGAGATCCCGCTCGGCGCCGAACTGGACGGCGTGCGCCTGCACGTCCTGGACGAGGCGCTGCGCCCGCTCCCGGCCGGCTGTGTCGGCGAACTCGCCGTCAGCGGAGACCTGTTGGCCGATGGCTACCTCGGCCTGCCGGAGCCGACCGCGGCCCGCTTCGTCACCGTGCCCGCCCTCGGCGGCGAGCGCGTCTACCGCACCGGCGACCGCGGCTACCGCGACCTGCGCGGTCGGCTGTGCTTCCTCGGCCGCGCCGACAACCAGGTCAAGCTCCGCGGCCACCGGATCGAACTGGAGGAGATCGAGGCCGCGGCCTCCGCCGAACTCGGCGGGCGCTCCTGCGCGGTGGTGCTGCACACCGACCCGCAGGCCGGCCCGCGCCTGATCGGCTTCCTGGAGGGCGCCGACCGCCCCGACCAGGCCGCCCTGCACGCGGCGCTCGCCCAGCGGCTGCCCGGCGGGCTCGTCCCCGCGACCTGGACGGCCGTCGAGACGATGCCCACCCTGCCCGGCGGCAAGCCCGACCGCGCCGCCCTCGCCCGGCTCGCCGACGAGGCCCCCGCCCAGGAGGCCGCCCCGGCCGCCGAGAGCGCCTTCGCCGACCCCGGCCAGGAACTGATCGCCGCCGCCTGGCGCGAGGTGCTCGGCCACGACCGCTTCACCGCCGAGTCCCACTTCTTCGAGGTCGGCGGCCACTCGCTGCTCGCCGCCCAGCTCGCCGCCTGGCTGGAGCCGCACCTCGGCAGCCGCCCGCCGCTGCGCACCCTGTTCCGCCACGCCGTCCTGGCCGACCAGGCCAGCGCGCTCACCGGCCAGCACCCCGGAAAGGCAGACCGCGCATGACCGCCCCCTCCGCCGTCCTCGAAGACGGCCACCGCGAACTCGTCGACGCGTTCGAGAGCTTCGTCCGCCGCGAGCTCGTCCCGCTGGCCGCCGAACTGCCCGAGACCGCCGACGAGGTGCCCGCCGAACTGCGCGCCTACGTCCGCAAGCGTTCCGCCGCGCTCGGCTTCTACGCCGGCGACTACCCCGAGGAACTCGGCGGCGCCGACATGCCGTTCACCGCCGTCGTCCTGCTGCACCACGCCGCCGGGCGCAGCGGCTGCCCGCTCGCGCCGTACGCCCTGGCCGGCTCCGACGGCCCCAGCCCGCTGCTGCGGCACGGCACCCCCGAGCAGATCGAGCGCCACCTCGTGCCGCTGGTGCGCGGCGAGCAGACCCGCTGCCTCGCCCTCACCGAGCCGCACGCCGGCTCCGACGCGTTCCGCCTCACCACCACCGCCGTGCGCACCGCCGACGGCTGGGTGCTGAACGGCCGCAAGACCTTCGTCAGCAACGCCGACCGGGCCGGCCTGGTGCTCGTCGTCACCGCCACCGACCTCGGCGAGGGAGCCGGGCCCACCGCCGGCGCCACCGCCTTCGTCCTCCCGATCGACCAGCCCGGCCTGCGGATCGGCCAGCGCTACGAGGGCATGTCCGGCGAACCGCTGTTCGAGCTGCTGCTCGACCAGGTCACCGTCTCCACCGACGCCGTGATCGGCGGCGAGGAGGGCGTCGGCGCGGCCACCGCCCTCGCCATGGACAGCCTCTCCCGGGGCCGCCTGGTCGTCGCCGCGATGTGCAACGGCATCGCCGAGTACGCGCTGCGCATGGGCGTCGAGTACGCCCGCGAGCGGCGCGCCTTCGGCAAGGTCATCGGCGAGTACCAGCACGTCCAGGAACACCTGGTGGCCACCCGGGCCGAGGTGGAGTGCTCCAAGCTGCTCACCCTCGCCTGCGCCCGGCTGGTCGACGACGGCACCGAGGCGCCGGAGAACGCGGCGCTCGCCAAGCTCACCGCCTCCGAGACCGCCGTGCGCGCGGTGGACCGCTCGCTCCAGGTGCACGGCGCCACCGGCTGGGTGCGCGGCCACCCGCTGGAGTTCCTGTACCGCTACGTGCGGATGACCACGATCATCGAGGGGACCTCCGAGGTCCAGAAGGTGATCATCGCCCGCTCCATGGGCCTGAACTGACAGTCCGTCAACGGCCTGTCAACGGCCTGAACCACCTGGAGACGATGATGGAAACCCTGAGCATCGAATACGGTCGCCCGCACCAGGACGGCGCGGTCCTCGACCTGTTCGCCACCTGGGTGCACCGGACCCCGGACGCGCCCGCCCTGATCGACGGCGCCCGCACCTACAGCTACGCCGAACTCGACCGCCTCGCCGACACGGTGGCCGCGGCGCTGCGCGACCGGATCCGCCCCGGCGACCTGGTCGGCGTCTGCCTCGGCCACTCCGCCGCCCTGGCCGCCGTCACCCTCGCCACCGCCAAGCTCGGCGCCGTCCACCTGCCGCTCGGCCCGCGCCCCGGCGAGCGCCGGCTCCAGGCCGTCGCCGAGCAGCTGCGGCCCGCCTGCCTGGTCGGCGACCCGGCCCGACTGCCGCATGGCGGCGAGCAGTTGGCGCTCGACCTGGACCCGGCCAGCGACGTGGTCGCCGCGTTCGTCCCCGGCGAGCAGGTCCACGTGCCCGCCGGCACCCACTACGCGGTGCTCACCTCCGGCTCGACCGGCACCCCCAAGGCCGTCGCCGTCGGCGAACCCGCCCTCGGCGCGCTGCTCCACTGGTACCGCGAGCTGACCGGCCTCGGCCCCGGCGAGCGGCACAGCCTGCTGATCGGCGTGTCCTTCGACCCGCACGTCCTGGAGCTGTGGGCCACCCTCACCTCCGGCGCCGCGCTCACCCTCGCCCCCGAGGCCGTCCGCTGGGACCCGGGCGCGCTCACCGACTGGTGGCGCGAGGCCGGCGTCACCGTCAGCATCCTGCCCACCCCGCTCGCCGAACCGATCCTGGCGCGCGGGTGGCCGGACGGGCTGGCACTGCGCCACCTCACCATCGGCGGCGACCGGCTGCGCCGCGCCCCCGGCCCGGACGTCACCGCGGCCGTCCACAACGCCTACGGTCCCGCCGAGGCCACCGTCACCACCACCGTGCACACCATGGCGCCCGGCCTCGACCACGGCGCCGGCGCACCGCCGATCGGGCTGCCCGTCCCGGGCGCGGTCGTCCTGGTCACCGACGAGGAGGGCCGACCGGTGCCGCGCGGCCAGGCCGGCGAACTGCGCATCGGCGGCCGGGGCCTGGCCGCCGGCTACCTCGACCCCGAGCTGACCGCCCGGCGCTTCGTCGGCGTGCCGCCCGGCGTGGACGGCATCGACCGGGTCTACCGCAGCGGCGACCGGGTGGTGATGCGCGCCGACGGCGTGCTGGAGTTCCACGGCCGGCTCGACGACCAGGTCAAGGTCAGCGGCGTCCGGGTCGAACCCGCCGAGGTCGAGGCTGCGTTCGAGCGCGACCCGCGGGTGCGCCGGGCCGTGGTGGCCGCGGCCCCGGCGCCCACCGGCGGTGTCCGGCTGCTCGCCTTCGTCCAGACCGTCGAGGGGTCCTCGGCGGCCGACGCCGACGAGCTGCTGGCGGCGGTCCGGCCGTGGCTGCCCGAGCAGGCCGTCCCGTCGGCCGTCCGCCTGGTCGACACCTTCCCGCTGGACGCCAACGGCAAGGTCGACCGCGCCGCCCTGCTCCTCGCCCCGACGGCGGACGAGCCGGTCGCGGCGGAGGAGGGCGCCACGCCCAGCGAGCGCACCGTGCTGCGCCTGTGCCGCGACCTGCTCGGCCGCGCGGACCTCGGGCCCGGCGACAACTTCCTCGCCTCGGGCGGCAACTCGCTCGCCGCCGCACGGCTGCTGGAGGCCCTGGAGGAGGAGTGCGGGGTGCGGCTGCGCGCGCCCCTGGTGCTGCGCCAGCCCGACCTGCGGGCCGTCGCCCGGCTGGTGGCGGAACGGCAGCCGACCGCCGCCGCCGCCGTCTGACCGCCCGCCCGCCCGTACGACCTGCGCAGGGCGCCCCGGCCGTTCGCGGCCGGGGCGCCCGGAAGGGACCCACCATGCCCACCGCGACCCTCCCGGACCTGATCGCCCGGCACGCCCAGGAGCGCCCCGACGCCCTCGCCGTGACCGACGGCTCCACCGTTCTGACGTACCGTCAACTCGTCGACTCCTCGGCCCGGCTGGCCGCGACCCTGACCGCCCGGGGAATCGGTGCCGGCAGCGCTGTCGGCCTGCTCTGCGCCCGTTCCACCCGCCTGGTCGTCGCCCAGCTCGCGATCTGGCGGACCGGCGCCCACGTCGTCCCGATCGACCCGGCCTACCCGCGCCAGCGCATCGCCGAGATGACCGGGGACGCCGGAGTCCGGCTCGTCCTCGGCGACAAGACGCTGCTCGCCGAGGCCGGACTCGCCGAGGAGCAGACCCTCGCGCTGACCTCGACCCTCGTCCTGGCCGAGCCCGCCGCCCCGGCCGGGAACGGCCCCGACGCCATCGGTGCGGCCGCCCCCGACGCCGCCGAGCCGGCCGCGCCCGCCCTGCTCTTCTACACCTCGGGCTCCACCGGCCGGCCCAAGGGCGTCATCGTCCCGCACAGCGCCGTCGCCGACCTGGTCACCGCCCAGGACGCGTTCACTCTCGGCCCCCGCGACCGGGTCCTGTTCCACTCCACGATCAGCTTCGACGCCTCCACCTTCGAACTGTGGGCCCCGCTGGCGCGCGGCGCCGCCGTCGCCGTCTCGCCGTCCGACCGGCCCACCGCCGAGGAACTCGTCCGCGACATCGAGCGGTTCGGCGTCACCACCGTGTTCATCACCACCGCCCTGTTCCACCACCTGGCCGCCCGGCAGTCCCGGATCTTCGGTGTGCTGCGCACCCTGGCCGTCGGCGGCGAAGCCCTGTCGCCCGAGTACGCGGGGGCGGTGCTGCGCGCCTTCCCCTGGCTCGAACTCTTCAACGTCTACGGGCCGACCGAGGCCACCACCTTCACCACCCTGCACCGGATCACCCCGGCCGACTGCACCACCGGCCCGGTCCCGATCGGCCGGCCCTTCGGCGGCGCCCGCACCCTCGTCCTCGACCAGGAGCTCGCACCGGTGCCGCCCGGCACCGTCGGCGAACTGTGGATCGCCGGCGGCCGGCTCGCCCAGGGCTACCTGGACCGGCCGGAGCTGACCGCCGAGCGCTTCCGCGACCTGCCCGGCACCGGCCGCGCCTACCGCAGCGGCGACCTCGTCCGCCAACGCCCCGACGGCGCACTGGAGTTCCACGGCCGCACCGACGACCAGGTGAAGGTCCGCGGCTTCCGGATCGAACCCGGCGAGGTCGAGCACGCGCTGCTGCAGTTCCCCGAGGTCGCCGAGGCGGCCGTCGTGGTCCGACGGCCCGGCCACACCGACGCCGCGCTCACCGCCTGCCTGGTCCTCGCCGACGGCAGCCGACCGGCCGTCGAGACCCTCCGTGCCCGGCTCGCCGACCGGCTGCCCGCCCACCTGGTGCCCACTGCCTGGACCGTACTCGCCGCCCTGCCGCTGACCGGTACCGGCAAGATCGACCGCCGCGCCCTCGCCGCCGCCGACGAGACGGCCGCCGACGGACCCGGCACCGCCGCCGCCCTCACCCCGATCCAGCAGGCCGTCGCCACCGCCTGGACCCGCGCCCTGGAACGCCCGATCACCGACCCGGCCGCCGACTTCCTCGCCGAGGGCGGCCACTCGCTGCTCGCCATGTGGGTCGTCGACGACCTCCGCGAGGACCTCGGCGTCGAACTCTCGCTCGCCGACTTCCTCGGCCACCCCACCGTCGCCGGCCAGGCCGACCTGCTCGAACGAGCCCTGCGCGCCGCGCACGACGACACCCCGCAAGGAGCCACCCGATGACCGCCGAGCACCCGGCCGTCGACCAGACCGCCGACCAGGCCGACCTGCTGCGCCGCGCCCGCCGCAACCGCCCCGCCGCGGGCGGGCGCCCGGCGGCCCCGCAGAGCGCGCCGACCGGCCAGGGCGACGGCCCGGCCGGCCCCGCCCCGCTCTCGCACGCCCAGCAGCGGATGTGGCTGATGGACCACCTCGGCCAGGGCGGCGCCCTCTACAACGTCCCGCTCGCCACCCGCCTGCGCGGACCGCTCGACCCCGCCGCCCTCGCCACCGCCCTCACCGGCCTCACCGAGCGCCACGCCGTCCTGCGCACCCGCTACGGCCGCCAGGGCGACCAGCCCCACCAGCAGACCGACCCGGTCACCCCGGTGCCGCTGCGCACGGTGGACGCCACCTGGGAGAACGGCGCCGGGAACAACGCCCCCGCCCTGCTCGCCGCCGAGGCCGCCCGCCCCTTCGACCTCGCCACCGGCCCGGTCCTGCGCGCCCTGCTGCTGCGGCACGGCCCGCAGGACCACACCCTGCTCCTGAACATCCACCACATCGCCGTCGACGGCGGCTCGCTGCCCGTCCTCGCCGCCGACCTGGCCGCCCTCTACGCCGCCGCCCGCGACGGCGTGGCGCCCCAACTCCCGCCGCCCGGACCGTCGTACGCCGACTACGCCCGCGAGGAGCGCACCCGCGACGCCGAACTCACCAGCGCCGCCGACGCCCGCGCCCGACACCTGGCCGGCGCCCGCCCGCTGGCGCTGCAGCGGCCCTCTCCGCCCGGGGCACGCGAGCGCCGGGCCACCCTGCACGCCGCCCCGCTCGCCCCCGCCACCGTGGAGGGCCTGCGCCGGCTCGGCGCCCGGCACGGCGCCACCCTGTTCGCCGTCGTCCTGGCCGCCGCCTTCGCCACCCTGCGCACCGCCGCCGACCAGGCCGACCTCACCCTCGGCTGCGCCAGCGGCCAGCGCCTGCGGCCCGAGCTGCGCCGTACCGTCGGCCTCGGCGTCAACACCCTCGCGGTGCGCGCCGACCTGGCCGGCGATCCCACCTTCACCGAGGTGCTCGGACGGGCCCGGACCGCGCTGCTGGACGCGCAGCAGCACCACGAGATCCCGTTCGACCTGATCGTCGAGCGGCTCGGCGCGGCGGCCCGCGGCGCCGACGGCACCCCGCTGCTGTCCGTCAGCTGCGACCTCGTCCACCCCGCCGAGCCGCTCACGCTGCCCGGCCTCACCGCAGAGGACGTCGAACTCGACCTGGGCCTGGCCAAGTTCGGCCTCGCCCTGCTGGTCGAGGACGGCCCGCAGCCGCGCTGCCTGGTCCAGCACGACCGGGACGCCCTCGACGAGACCACCGCCGAGCAACTGCTCACCGCCTTCGCGGACCTGCTCGCCGCCGTCGCCGCCGACCCCGACCAGCCCCTCTCCGCGCTCCCCGGCACCCGCCTGGCCACCGCCCAGCACCCGGCCCTCGCCGCACTGTCGGCCGACTCCCGGGTGGTCGAGGCGGCCGTCGTCGAGACCGCCGACGGCCCGCCGCTCGCCTATGCCGTGGTGCGCGGCCCGGTCGCCCCGACCGGCGTCGAACTGCGCGCCGCACTGCGCCGCCACCTCGCCCCCGCCCACCTGCCGTCCGCCGTCACCCTGCTGGACCGGCTGCCCCGGCACGCCGACGGAACCCCGGACCGCGGCCGGCTGCCCGGCGCGGCCCCGACCGCCCCCGAGCGGTCCGGCCCGCTCGACACCGTCCGGACGGCCTTCGGCGAACTGCTCGGCACCACCCCGCCCGCCGACGGCGACTTCTTCGCCCTCGGCGGCCACTCCCTGGTCGCCGTCCAGCTCGCCGAACGCCTGCGCACCCGCACCGGCCTGCCGCTCACCGGCCTGGACGTGCTGGAGCAGCGCACCCCGCGCGCCCTCGCCGCCCTGCTCGCCACCCGCGAGGACGAGCGCCGCGCCGCCCCCGCCCGCACCGGCTCCCGCCCGGGTACCCGCACCCGCGCGGGCACCGTGCTGCTCACCGGCGCCACCGGCGGTGTCGGCGCGGCCGTCCTCCAGGAACTGATGGCCCAGGGCCGCCCGGTCCGGACCCTGGTCCGGCCCGAGTCCGCCCACCTGCCCGCCCTGCACGGCGCCGAACTGGCCGAGGGCGACCTCGCCGACCTCGACAGCCTGCGCCGCGCGGTCGAGGGTGTCGACGCCGTCATCCACGCCGCCTGCACCTTCACCGAGCACGCCGTCGACCTCGCCGCGATGCGCGCCCTGGTCGAGGGCTGGCGCGGCGGCCCGTTCGTCTTCGTCAGCAGCATCGACGCCTACGGCCGCCCGTCCGGCACCGACATCCCCGAAGGCGGCCCGACCGGCGAACCGGTCAGCCCCTACGGACAGGCCAAGCTGGACTGCGAGCGCATCCTGTTCGAGGCGGCCGCCACCGGCCGGGGCCCGGCCACCGTGGTCCGCGCCCCGATCGTCTGGGGCCCGCACCAGCGCCTGCGCGACCAGCTCCGCTGGGGCTCCACCGGCGACCTCTACCAGGCCGCCCTGGCCGGCCGTCCGATCGCCCTGCCCGCCCCCGCCCCCGGCGACCGCTCCGCCTGGTACGGCGCCGCCTGGGTGCACTCCGCCGCCCTGGCCCGCGCGCTCGCCGCCTGCGTCGCCGACGGAAACCCGGCGGCCGGCCGGATCGTCAACGCCGTCAACGGGCACGTCTCCTGGGCGGACTTCACCGGCGAGCTCGTGCGCCTGCTCGACTCCGGCAGCCCGCTGGACCTGCGCCCCGACGCCGATCCCGAACTCCGCCGCCCCTGGCACTACCGCGCCGAGACCCTCGCCGCCCCGCTGAGCCCCGAGCCGGGCGAGGACTGGCGCACCGTCCTGGCGGCGATGGTCGGCTGACCTGCACCGCTCCGCGTCGTGGGGGGCGGCCCCCGGCCGGCCCCCCCCGCCGGGTGGGGGGGCGCCCCGGCGATATTATAAAGCCGCCCCGATCACCTCAACGGGGGGCCCGAGAAAAACGAAGGCCCGGCCGG
>NZ_JBIVJF010000045.1:0-1622 GCF_044750105.1 Kitasatospora sp. NPDC088861 | reverse complement strand
CGCCCCCCGCCCCCCCCCCCGCCCCCGCGGGGGGGGGGGGGGCGGGCGCCGCGGGGGGGGGGGGGGGGGGGGCGCCCGCCCCCCGGGGGGGGGGGGGGGGCGCCCCCGCCGCCCCCCCCCCACGGCCGTTTGGGGGGCCGCCGCGGCTATATGATCACGCGGCCGAGATCACGTCACGGGGGAGCACGAGAACAGCGATGGCCGGGCAGGCAGTACTCGCACCGCCGAGGGAACTCCGCACCTGGTTCGGCCGTCGCTCGGTGCGGATGACCGGATCCGCGCTGGTGTGGCAGGAGGAACCGGAGGCCTTCCACATCCCCTACGGCCGGATCCACCGGGTGCACGCCGTCCCCGGCCGGGGCGTGCTCTGGGACCTGTGCGTCGAGGTCGACCCGCCGGGGCGCGGCGAGCGCTCCGAGTTCCGCCTGGGCACGACCGACGCCAAGGCCCAGGCGTTCGCCGACGCCATCAACGCGCAACGGCTGAAACGGCTCGCCGAGGCTCCGGCCGACCCGGCGCGGATCCGCGTCGAACCGTTCCGGCGGCCCAGGCCGCTGCGGCCCGCCGGCTGGCAGCTCGGCCTCCTCGCCCTGTTCGCCGGCTGCCTCACCGAGTCCGTCGCCCTGGCCCTGCTCGGCCACCCGGTGCGGGCCGGGTTCGTCTGGGCCGGCTTCGCCGCCTGGTGGGTGAGCGCCGCCTGGGCGGCGAACCTGCCCTGGCAGCTGCGGTACTGGCGCCAGCAGCAGGCACTGGGCGAGCTCCGCCCGGCGGAGTTCACCGGCTCCTACCTCGGGGAGTACAGGGTGCACGACGTCCACGGCCACTCCCGCAGCACCCGGCGCACGCTCCGGTACACCTACCGGGTGACCGACCAGCTCGGCACGGCGCAGCGGCACGAGTGCAGCGCCGCCGACGTGGGGGACGTGGCGCGGCCCCGCACGGTCCTGGTGGTGCCCGGCCGCCTGTCGGCGGACACGCCGGGCGGGCTCGCCGGCCACCTGGTGTGGATGGGCGTCACCGGCCTGCCGACCCTGGTCGCGGGCCTGGTCGGCCTGGTCCTCGTCCCGGGCCTGCTGCTGCCCTGAGCCGCCGACGGCTCACCGGTGCCGACCACCCCGCTCACCCGGATGCGCGTCCGGCCTGGACTCCGGGTCCGCCTCCCGCCCCACCCGACGCGCACCCTTCCGTTTGCGGTGGCCCGGGCCGGGGTGTGGGGGCGGTGTGCCGGCGCTGGAGATCCACTGGAGGCCGCCTCAAGGCGGGTGGTTCGTGGCGGGTTGGGTGTGTTCTGGTGGATGGCGAAGCAGACCCGCCCCGGGTCCTGTCCGGCCGGACAGGACCCGGGGCGGGGCACACCGGGGGACGGTAGACGCTCGCGCATGGATGTGAGTGTGGAGGCTATGGTTCGCCGGCCCGGAGTGGATTTGACTGGTGGACATGAGGACGGACGCGCGGGGTTCGCAGAACCGCCCGGGTCCGCTGGTTTCGTCGACTTCTTCTCCGAATGGGGTGGCTGCTGTGGTTGCCAAGGGTGTTGTGGATCTTCCGGTCGGTGCTGGTGTGGTGCTGGTGGTGGGTGGGACGGGTAAGACCGGTCGGCGGGTGGCGGATCGGTTGGCGGG
>NZ_JBIVJF010000044.1:0-36784 GCF_044750105.1 Kitasatospora sp. NPDC088861 | reverse complement strand
TCAAGTCCCTCGCCGACTACCTCGCCAAGATCAACCCAGTCGTCCAGGCATCACGGTAATTACTACCCCCATGATTTGTGGCGCATCACACTAGTCGCCGATCGGTCGGCCGTGTTGCCGAGGAGGCATCGAGACTTGCTCCACCGCGTACTGTTGTTGTTCCGCAGGCACCACACGGCTCGGCGCGCTGTCGGTCGCTCCGGAGGTACGGGACGCGCGCCACTCGCGCGGGGACACCCCGTAGGCGGCGCGGAAGGCCCGGCTGAAGTGTGCCGGGTTGACGAACCCCCACCGCTGGGCGACCGCCGAGACCGTCGGCACGGTACCGCCGCGCCGGGCCAACTCCCGGGCGCACGCCTCCAGTCGGCACCGCTGGACGAGCCGGCCCACCGTGACCCCTTCGCCTTCGAAGACCCGGTGCAGGTAGCGCACCGAGATGTGGTGCGCCTGGGCGATGCTCTCCGGCGACAGCTCCGGATCGCCCAGGTGGCGGTTGATGTGCTCCCGCACCCGCTGGACGAGATGGCCGCTCCAGGTGCGGGAGTCGGTGGCCGCCGGTTCGGTGAGCTGGCCGACGAGCATGATGAGCAGATCGGCGACACTGCCGGCCAACCGGTCGCCCACGGAGGCGGGGTAGGAGTGCGCGGAGGCCGCCAGTGTGTCCAGGAAGGGGAGCAGGACGGCCCCGAACCCCTCGGTGGAGGTGATGGCCGTCCCCGCCGCCTGCCGGATGTCGCACTCCGGTAGCCCAAGCAGCCTGCGCGGCACCTGGAAGACGTGGGAGCGGAAGCGCTCCGGGTAGTCGAAGGAGTACGGCCGCGCGGTGTCGTACAGCACGAGGCCGCCCTCCGCCACCTCCGCCCGACGCCCGTCCTGCCGCAACACGGCGCGGCCGGACGCCTGTACACCCACCCCCACCTGCGGCTCCGCCTGCGGGGACCGGGCGATCAGGCCGGCCGTGCGCGACACCCGCGTCGCGTCCGCCTCCATCGTGGACACCCGCAGGTATCCCAGCCGGTGCGACACCAGGCGGCCCTCGAACGGCCGGTCGGCCAGCGGCACCACCTCCACCGGCACCAGTGTCCGCGACACCGCCTCTCCCCAGAACTCCGCCTTCTTGTCCTCCTGGATGGAGGCGGTGGTCACCGTCACATTCACCTGACTGCCCCTCTCGGCCGACGCCCTGCGCAGTCAGCCTGGTCCGCGGGTCGGCGGCGGCGCTAAGTCATTTGACTGCCGGTTCGCGGGGCGGGGGCGATCGTGCGCTCTCGGCACAGGCGCAGTGCACGGGCAGAACAGGAAGCGGCCCGAGAGGTGATGCCGAGCTTGGGAATGATCTTGTAGAGGTGCGCCGCGACGGTCCGGGGCGACAGGCGGAGCGCGTGGCCGATCTCCTTGTTGCTCAGGCCGGTCGCGGCGAGCCGGGCGACGCGCAGCTCCTGGCCGGTCAGCTCCGCTGCCGGGGCGGCCGGGGTGGCTGAGGTGACCGAGGTGGCCGAGGCTGCAGCAGCGGCCAGGTGGCCTGGTGCAGGGCGCCGAAGGCGAACTCCGTCTCCGCTTCGACGCCGACCGCCCGCAGGACGGCGAAGCCGAGCAGCGGGCGCCCTGAAGGGCATCTCCCCGCAGAATCCGCTGCCACCGCGCCGACTGACAGGCCACCGAGCCGACCGACTGACGGGCTGCAACAACTGGACGGAAGCCGGGCCGTAGTCGGACCACAGAGCCCTGGCGGCGCCCTGACGAGGAAGCAGCCGCCTGCCGCGCAGTGCACAGAGCCTGTCCCAGGGCGCACGGGCCGGGATGTCGCGGGTTGCCTGTCACGGGCGACGCCTACGCTCGTGAACGGTCACTCCCCGCAACAATGACGAGGCGCAGAGGTGTGTATTCGTGGAGCGATGGACCAGGCGCGAGGACGGGCGGCTGCTCACCGGCCAAGGCCGCTACGTCGCCGATATCGCGGTGCCGGGTTGTCTGGACGCGGTCTTCGTCAGAAGCAGGGTGGGCCACGGCACTTTGCGCGAGGTGGACTGTGCCGCCGCCCGTGCGGTGCCCGGTGTGGTGGGGGCCTGGTCTGCCGCGGAGCTGTCGGAGTTGCCCGCGGTGCCGTACACGGTGCTGGCCGGGCTGTCCCACGAGGAGTCGGTGGCCGGTCGGGAGTGGCCGGCGCTGGTGAAGGACCGGGTGCGGTACGCGGGCGAGGCGGTCGCGGTGGTCCTGGGGGAGGACCGTTACCGGGCCGAGGACGGGGCGGCGGAGGTCTCCTGCCGGGTCGATCCGCTGCCCGCGATGGTGACGCCGTCCGCCGCGGCGGACGATTCGGTGCGGCTCTTCGACGGGCTGAGCAACATCGCGTTCCGAGGCGAGGCCGGGAAGCCGGTCGAGGAGTCGGTGTGGCGGGAGGCGGCGGCCGTGGTGGAGGGCCGGTACCGCCAGCAACTGCTGATGCCCACGCCGATGGAGTGCCGCACGATCCTCGCCGTGCCCGAGGGGGACCGGCTGACGGTGTGGTCGGGGCACCAGATGCCGCATCGGCTGCGTCGTGAACTGGCGGCGTTGCTGGGGTGGTCGGTGGACCGGGTGCGGGTGGTGGTGCCGGATACCGGTGGGGCGTTCGGGTCGAAGAGCGCGGCGTTCCCGGAGTTCGTCGTGGTCGCCTTCCTGGCGGTGAGGCTGGGCCGGCCCGTGCGGTGGATCGAGGACCGGCTGGAGTCCATGCTGGTCGCGACCCGGGGCCGGGGGCAGGACCAGCGGGTGCGGCTCGCGGCTGACGCCGATGGGCGGTTGCTCGGCTACGAGTTGGAGATCGAGGCCGACGTGGGCGCCTATCCGCACCTCGGGGTGGGGCTGCCGATGCAGACCGCCTGGCTGGCGACGGGCCCGTACACCACTCCCCAGGTGCATGCGAGTGTTCGCTCGGTGCTGACGAACACGATGCTGACGTATCCCTACCGCGGTGCCGGCCGGCCGGAGGCGACGATCGCGCTGGAGCGGGCGATGGACGTGATGGCGCGTCGGCTGGGTCTGGATCCGGCGGAGCTGCGGCGGCGCAACTTCGTCCCGCCCGGGAGCTTCCCGTACCTGACGCCCACCGGGCGGTGCTATGACAGCGGGAACTACGCCGCCGCGCTGGACCTGGCGCTGGGAACCCTGGGGTACGACGAGTGGCGGGCCGAGCAGGCCCGGCGCCGCACGGATCCGGGCGCCCTGCCGCTGGGCATCGGCCTGTCCTGTTACGTGGAGCGTTCCGGTGGCGAGGCGGGCGGGCTGCACGAGTTCGGCAGTGTCGAGGTCGGCGAGGACGGCACGGTCACCGCTCGGTGCGGTGCGGCGCCCAGCGGTCAGGGACACGAGACGGTCTTCGCCGCGCTGGTCGCCGGGACGCTGGGGGTGGCCGAGGAGCGGGTCCGGTTGGTCGAGGGGGACACCGACGAGCAGCCCGAGGGCCTGGGCTCGTTCGCCAGCCGTTCCGCGCAGGTGGTGGGCGCGTTGCTTCAGCATGTCTCGCGGTCGCTGATCGAGAAGGCCAGGGAGCGGGCAGCGCGGTTGTGGGATCTGCCGGTTGACGAGGTGGAGTGGTCCAACGGCATCGTGCATGCCGCTAAGGACGGCCCGGCGGCCATCGGCGTGGCGGACCTGGTGAAGGTCACCGGGCCGTTGCGGGTGGACGACCGGTTCGAGTCGGGGATGGCCTTTCCGTTCGGCTCCCACGCGGTGGTGGCCGAGGTCGATCCGGAGCTGGGCACCGTCCGGCTGCTGCGGGTGGTGACCGTGGACGACTGCGGAGTGGTGCTCGATCCCATGATCGTGCGCGGGCAGGCCTTCGGGTCGGCCGTCCAGGGCATCGGCCAGGCGCTGTACGAGGGAATGACCTACGACGACGACGGCGTGCCGGTGCTGGCCTCGGGTCTGCTGGACTATCTGCTGCCGACGTTCACCGAGGTCCCGCCGATCGAGGTCAAGGACACCTGCACCCCGAGCCCGGCGACGCCGCTGGGCGCGAAGGGCGCGGGCGAGTCGGGGTGCATCGGTACTCCGGCCGCGATCGTCAACGCGGTGGCCGACGCGCTGCGGATCGCCGACCCGGACCTGTTGCAGATGCCGCTCACCCCGGACGTGGTCTGGCGAGCGGCCCGCGCCCCGAAACACGAGGAGGAGGTCCGGTGAAGCCCGCCGCTTTCGACTACGTCGTGCCGCGCACGGTACCCGAAGCCGTGGAGGCACTCGGTGACCTCGGGCGGAAGGCCCAGGTGCTCGCCGGCGGGCAGAGCCTGATTCTCGACATGCACCTGCAGCGCATCCGCCCCGAGCTGGTGGTCGACATCAACCGCATCGCCGGGCTCGACCGGTTGAGCGTGGACGGCGACACGCTGCGGGTGGGCGCCCTGGTCCGCCACGGCGCCTTCGAGTCGGCGCAGGCCGTGCCGGGCCCGCTCGGCGCGCTGTTCGCGCATGCCGCGGTGAACATCGCGCATCCGCCGATCCGCTCCCGCGGCACGATGGTGGGCAGCTTCGCCTGGGCGCACCCCGCCTCGGAGTGGTGCGCCATCGGCACCGCCCTGGGCGCCGACATCGAGGTGCGCGGCCTGGAGGGCAGACGCACGGTCGCGGCCCGCGACTGGTTCCACGGTCCGCACCGGACCGCGCGCCGACCGCAGGAACTCATCACCGCCGTGCGGTTCCCGCTGCTCGGCGACGACACAGGGGTCGGCTTCGTCGAGCACCGGCGCACGCACTTCTGCTTCGCCCAGGTGGCCGTCGCCGCCGCGCTGACCGTGTGCGACGGGGTGATCAGCGAGGCGCGGATCGGCCTGGTCAACTGCGCCGACCGGCCGCTGCGGGCCCACGCAGCCGAGCAGTCGCTGATCGGCACCGAGGTCGGCGCGCCCGTGGACGGCTACCGGCTGCCCGACGGCCATCCGTTCACCCACGCGGGCCGGATCGCGGCGACCCAGGACGCCGCACCCCTGCCCGAGCCGTTCGCCGATGTCGAGTACAAGCGGCACGCCATCGCGGTCCTGGTCGGCAGGACACTGTGCCAGGCGGCGAACGACCAGCGGTCGCGCCTCGCCCAGCCCAAGGGAGACCACACGTGAAGATCACTCTTACGGTGAACGGGGAGGCGTATCCGCTCGACGTGGAGCCGCGCCGCATCCTCGCCGACGTGCTGCGGGAGGACTGCCGGCTCACCGGCACTCACCTGGGCTGCGAGCACGGGATCTGCGGGGCGTGCACGGTGCTGGTGGACGGCGAGGCCGTCCGGTCGTGCCTGATGTTCGCGGTGCAGTGCGACGGCAGTTCGGTGCGCACCGTGGAAGGGCTCGCCGGGCCCGAGGGTGAGCCCCACCCGCTCCAGCGTGCGTTCTCCGCCGAACACGCCCTGCAGTGCGGCTTCTGCACCCCGGGATTCCTGATGGTGGCCGCCGGGGCGCTGGAGGCCGATCCCGCCATCGGCGACTCCCCGGAGCGCGTCGACGGCCTGGTCGGTTCCAACATCTGCCGGTGCACCGGCTACGAACCCATCCGCCGCGCGATCCTGCGGGCCGCGCGCGAGCAGACCGGAGGAGAGCGGGACGCCGGTAACCGGTGACATCCCCGCGGGGATCATCGACGGCCACGCGCACTGGCTGCCACGCGACCTGCTCGCACACCGACCACGCGGCGATCGCCAGGGCCGCGGGTGCGCGGGGCATCCGGGTGGAGCAGCCGGCGGAGGTGCGCGAGGCCCTCCGGCACCCGGGCCCGGCCCTCGTCGACGTCGTCACCGACCCCAACGCGCTCTCCATCCCGCCCAGGATCACCTCCGAGCAGCTCATCGGGTTCGCCCTGTCCGCCGGCCGCACCGTCGTGAACGGCGGCGTCGGACGCATGGTGCAGCCGGCCCGCGCCAACCTGCGCAACATTCCCGGAATTTGATGCAGCGTCATGCAAGGGCGGCGGACGGCGGATGGGGTCTGCCGCCCGCCGCCGTACCTGTGCTCTGTCTTGGCGGGTCAGTTGGCGATGGTGGCGTGCATCTCCCAGGCCAGGATCTCCGCGGGTTCGACCGCGGTGACCCTCTGCCCGCCGATCGCGGTGAAGCGTACGGCGTCGCCGGCGGCCAGTGGGCCGATGCCTTCCAGGGCGACATTGCCGCGCGGGACGAAGAGGTGCACGAAGGGGGCGTCGGGCAGTTCGGCGCTCTGGCCGGGTTGCAGCCGGGCCACGTGCAGCGCCGCGTAGCGGTTCCTGATGCGGATGGCGGCGGCGCCGTGGTGCTTGTCCATCCCGGAGGCGACCGGGATCAGGCCGCCGGACAGCAGCGCGTCGTCGATTTCGAGCTGCTCATAGCCGGGTGTGATGCCACCCTCGTCGGGGACGACCCACATCTGCACGAAGTGGACGGGATCGGTGTGGGCGTCGGCGCCGCTGAGGCGCCAGGAGTCGTTCTTCTCCGAGTGCAGGATGCCGGTGCCGGCGCTCATGCGCTGGGCGAGTCCGGGGTAGATCACGCCGGAGTGGCCGGTGGAGTCCTGGTGGACCAGCGAGCCCTGTAGGACCCAGGTGACGATCTCCATGTCGCGGTGCGGGTGGGTCTCGAAGCCGCTTCCCGGGCGGACGGTGTCGTCGTTGTTGACGAGCAGCAGCCCGTGGTGGGTGTTGGCGGCGTCGTAGTGTCCGCCGAAGGAGAAGGAGTGCTTGGAGTCCAGCCAGTCGATCTTCGTGGCGAGGCGCTCGCCGGCGCGGCGGACGTCGACGCGGGGGTGGTTCGCGGTGGTGTTCACCGTGTTCTCCTTTCGGGCGGTCCGGGAGCTCTCGCGAGGGCCCGGTGGCGCCTTTGTGGCACCCTGCACAAGAGAACATAGTTCATTGTTCAACTATTCCGTCCGGGGGCGCCTCGCGGGGGCGGTGTCAGGGCCCGTACTGCTCCAGCAGGCGCAGCCAGATCTCACTCATGGCGGGGAACGCCGGGACGGCGTGCCACAGACGCTCCAGCGGGACCTCGCCGACGATGGCGACGGTCGCCGCGTGGATCAGTTCGCCGACACCGGGGCCGACCAGGGTGCAGCCGACCACGACGGATCGCTGCTCGTCCGCGACCAGCTTGGCGTGCCCGCGGTAGCCGTCGGCGAGCAGCGAGGCTCCGGCGACGTCGCCGATCGGGTACTCCACCGCCCGGACCGGGAGCCCGGCCCGGCGGGCCTGCTCCTCGGTCAGGCCGACGGCGGCGGCCTCCGGCCTGGTGAAGACCACCTGCGGTACGGCGTGGTGGTCGGCGGTGGCCGCCCAGGCGGCCCAGGGGTGGGGTTCGCGTGGCGTCCGGCGGCGCGTGCCGCGATCGCCGCCGCGCAGGCCCTGGCCTGGTACTTGCCCATGTGGGTGAGCGGCGAGCGTTGGTTGATGTCGCCGGCCGCGTAGAGCCAGCCGGCGGCGACCTCCGTGACCCGGCAGCTGTCGTCCACGAGCAGCCGGCCGCCGGGCGCCAGGCCGACCGTCTCCAGGCCGAGCCCGGCGGTACGCGGACTGCGGCCGGTGGCCACCAGGAACTCCTCGGACTCCACCGTGGAGCCGTCGGCCAGGTACGGCGTGACCACGCCGGTCGAGCCGTCCCGGGTCAGGCGCTCGACCTCGGCCCCGGTGCGTATCCCGACGCCCTCGCCGCGCAGCCCGTCGGCGACCCGCACCGCGGCGAACGGCCCCCAGGCGGGCAGCAGCCCCTCGCCGCGCACCATGGCGAACTGCCAGCGGGACAGTTCCACCGTCGCGGACGACGCCATGGTGACTCCTGTCAGCGCTGCGAGGCGGGGTGCGGGTGGAGCGGGTGGGTCACAGCCGCACCAGTGGGGTGTCCACCAGGTGCTCGGCCAGGAACCACACCTGCGCCTCGCCGGTCCGCGCGACCTGGGAGACCAGCAGGTCGTTGGTGCCGTCGTCGCCGAGCGCCGCGACCCGGCCAGCGGCATCACGGGCGTCGACGAGGATCGCCTCGTGCGCCGCCAGCAGCCGCGACAGCATCGCCGGCACCTCCTCGACGCCGTCCGGCGGACGCGGGATCGAGGTGATCTCCGCGACGTGCCGCGGGTCGCCGACCGCCACTCCGCCGAGGGACTGGACCCGCTCGGCGAGCACGTCCACCAGCGCCAGTTGCTCGTCCGCGTGCTTGTCCAGCAGCAGGTGCAACTGGTAGAAGGTCGCCCCCCGCATCAGCCAGTGGTGCTTCTTGTGGAGCGTGTAGAGGATCCGGGTGTCCGCGAGTACCCGGTTGAGCCGCTGGCAGGCGTACAGGCGTACAGGCGTACAGGCGCGCATCGTGGGAGAGGCCGAGCGGAACCTGGGTGACGGTTCCGAACTCCTGGATCTCCTGGCCCTTCTGGTGCAGCAGTGGCTGGCTGCTGCCGCCGATGGTGGGGCGGTCGGAACTGCTCATGGGAACTCCCTCGGCCGTCGCGGTCCGGTGACCCCCCGGTCGCGGTCCAGTGACTCGGGCAAAGCTATGGGCGCGCGAAGTGCGGGATTGTTCCGAAGCGCACCGATCATTGCCCCTGCGCGCCCGGCTCGGGCGCACGCCGTCACCGAGCCGGGGTGAGCGGGTGATCGTCGCCCCCTGCCCGGGCGCGCCATTCGCGGGGCGTGACGCCGTAGGCGGCGCGGAAGACGCGGCTGAAATGGGTCGGGCTGACGAATCCCCAGCGCCGGGCCACGGCTGAGACGGTCGGTGTGGCGAAGGCGCGCCGGGACAGGTCGTGTGCGCACATGTCGAGCCGGCGGCGTTGGATCCAGCGGGTCACCGTGGTCTCCTCACCCTGGAAGAGCTTGTGGAGGTAGCGGACCGAGACGTGGTGTGCGGTGGCGATCCGCTCGGGCGAGAGTGACGGGTCGCCGAGACGGCACATCATGTAGTCCTTGATCCGCGCGAGCATGGCCGGCGCCATCTCCGGTGCCGTCGGGTCCAGATGGCCGCTGTGCTCCTGGATGAGCAGGGCCAGCAGATCGACGGCCGTGTCGGCGAGCCGGATCCCTGCGCAGGGGTCGAGCTTCGCCGCCTCGGAGGCCAGCTTCCGCAGGTACGTGGTGACCAGCCCGACGGATCCGGACGCGGATGCGAACGGCGCGGCGGTGGCCG
Source organism: Kitasatospora sp. NPDC088861 (assembly GCF_044750105.1). NCBI lineage: Bacteria > Bacillati > Actinomycetota > Actinomycetes > Kitasatosporales > Streptomycetaceae > Kitasatospora > Kitasatospora sp. NPDC088861. The sequence goes on along the minus strand of NZ_JBIVJF010000044.1, from coordinate 27,684 downwards.
CCCCGAGGTCTCGGTCGGACACGTGCAGGACGTGTCGAGGCAGCCGGAACGCGGTGAACCCGAAGGCGCCCGGGAACTCCTTGGCGAACGGGCGACTGGAGTCGCAGAGCGCCAACCCGCCCGGGCCGCAGATGATTTCCCGGCCGTCCTGGGAGATCCTCGCGTGGCCCTGGTGTTGAATCGTGAACGCGACCCAGCCCTCGCCGCCGGCCTCGATCGTTCGGCGGCTGCGGGTGACCACCTGCGGTCCGGCTGCCACTCCGGAGATCTGCACGACTCCCAGCCGGTCACTGCTGAGGGTCCCGGGGGAGGGCTCCCGTTCGAGGAGCCGGAGCTCCAGCGGAATGAACGCCCGCGCGACGGCCTCGTGCCAGAACTCGGCACGCTCGCCGGGGGACAGGGATTCGGTGGATACGGTGGTTGGCACAGGGCTCCCCTCGTCGTCAGCCGTGGGCGTTGGGCATGGAGTCACCACCGCTGACCTGGCACTATCTTGCAGGCGTCGCACAGGGCGGCGCTTCTGCCAGATGACCGGTCTCGGCGGTGGAACGCATGGAGCAGCCGCGGGCAAGGACCAACAGCAGGGGTGGGCATGGAGAGCTTCGGCGGCTCGGAGATCGTCGGCAGGGAGCGTGAGCTGGCGCGGATCGCGGGGGTGCTCGACGCGGTGGACAGCCGTGCCGGCGTCCGCGCCCAGGTGCTCGTGCTGACCGCCGAACCCGGCGCGGGCAAGAGCACGCTGGTCGACTGGGCCGCGGCCCGGGCGGCGGGCCGCGGCTTCCAGGTGCTGCGGGCTCGCGCCGGTGAGGGTGAGGAAGGTTTCGGATTCGCCGGGTTGCACCAGCTGCTGCGGCCGCTGCTGGGGGAGGCCGACCGGTTGTCCGCTCCGCAGCGGGAAGCGCTGCTGGTCGCCTTCGGTCAGCAGGCGGCTGCCGGCGACCGGCAGCCCGATCCGCTGCTGATCCGTTACGCGGTCCTGAGTCTGCTGTCCGACGCGGCCACCGGCCGGCGACTGCTCCTGCTCGTCGACGACGCCCAGTGGCTGGACCAGGGCAGCGTGGAGGTGCTCGCCTTCCTCGCCCGTCGGCTGGACGGCGAGGCGATAGGCGTCCTGCTGGCCGCGCGGGAGGAAGGCCTTCCCGGGCAATTCGACCGGGAGTTCGCCGTCCTGGCCGTCACACCGCTGGACCGCGCGGCCGCGGGCCTGCTTCTCGACCGCCAGCCGCAGCCGCCGCGCGGCCGGGCCCGGCTGCGGATCTTCGAGCAGGCTAGCGGCAACCCGCTGGCGCTGACCGAGCTGGCCCGAGCCGTCGCCCGGGAGCCCGGCGGAGCGAAGGGGGCGGACGCCGCCGAATCGCTTCCGCTCACCGCCCGTCTGGAACGCATCTTCGCGGCGGATCTCGCCGGCCTCCCGCAGCGGACCCGGCAGGTGCTGCTGCTGGCCGCCGCGGCCGGCCCCGCGCAGTTCTCCGAGGTGCTGCGGGCCACCCCGGACGCGGGGGACCCGCAGGTGTGGCTACCCGCCGAACGGGCGGGTCTGGTGCGACTGGAGCCCGGGCAGGCCCGGCTGCGCCATCCGCTGGTGCGCTCCGCCGTCTATCAGGCGGCCTCCTTCGAGGAGCGGCGCGCCGCCCACCAGGCGCTGGCCGAGGCACTGGTGGACGACCCCGACCGGCACGCGTGGCACCTTGCCGCAGCCACGCTCGGACCGGACGAGGAGGTGGCCGGGGCACTGGCCGCCGGCGCGGAGCGGGCACGCCGACGCGGCGGATACGCCGCCGCCGCGGCCACCCTCGAACGTGCGGCCGCACTGACCCCGGACGCGAACCTGCGGGCGAGGCGGCTGCTCGAAGCCGCCACCATGGCGATGTTCGGCGGCTGCCCCCAGTGGGTGGGCGAGCTGGCGGTCAGGGTCTGTGCGATCGCGGAGGACCCGGAACTGCTCGCCGAGGCGTCCATGCGCGCCGGCTGGTCCCTGGCGGTGACCACCCGGCACGAGGAATCGCTGGGATTTCTGGTGCCCGTCGCGCAGTCCATGGTCGAGCGGGCACCCCAGCTCGCCCTGGGCGCGTTGGGCACGGCAGCCACCCCGGCGTACAACGCGGGCTCCCTCTTCTACCGCGCGGAGCTGCGCCGGATCGCCGAGCTGGTGCCGGAACAGCCGGACGAGGTGGACCGGATCTGGCTGCGGGCCGGCACCGAACCCTTCACGGACCGCGAGTGGGCGCTGCCCGAGCTCCGCCGCTGCGTGGCCGAGGCGCCCGAGGACTCACTCGCGCATCTGGCCGAACTCGGCGCCGCCGCCTGGATTCTCGACGAGACGCAGCTGGCCGTTCGGCTGCTCGGCCAGGCGATGGACCATCTGCACCGGGCTCCGACGGCCGGCGGCAACGCGGTCGTCGCGCAGGCGCTCGCGCTCGCACTCTTCGACAGCGGCGCCTGGTCCGCGGCGCGGTCCACCGCGCAGGAGGCGTACCGGGTGGCCGTCGAGGTCGGCTCGGACAACGCCGCGGTGGGATCGCCCATCCTCCAGGGCACCCTGCTCGCGCTGCACGGCGACGCGAGCGGGGCGCGCGAGCTCATCGGGACGGCCGTCGCCGGGGTGGACCTGTCCTGCTCGCCCAGCCTGTTCGTACGGTCCTGCCACGCGCTCGCCCTGGCAGCCCTCGCCGAGGGTGACCACCTCGCGGCGTACCGGCAGCTGCGAGCCGTCTTCTCCCGCGACTTCCACCCCGCCCCGGTGCACTACCACGCGTCGTACTACTACCTCGGCGACCTCGCCGCCGCGGCTGTCCGCGCCGGTCACGAGGACGACGCGCGGGCCGTGCTGGAGGTTGCCGTGCGCTCGCTCGGCTGGCTGCGCTCCGCGCGCCTGGAGGTGGTGGTGAACCGGGCCTGCGCGCTGCTGAGCGGGCTGGACCAGGCGGAGCAGCACTTCCGCGCCGCCCTCGCGGACCCGGCCGGTGACCTGTGGCCCTTCGAACGGGCGCTGGTGCGGCTGGAGTTCGGGGAGTGGCTGCGTCGCCACCGCCGGGTCACCGAGGCGCGCACCGAGCTGAGCGCCGCCCTCGGCATCTTCGAACGGCTCGACGCCCGTCCCTGGACCGAGCGGGCCGCCTCGGAGCTGCGGGCCGCCGGTGTGCCGACCACCCGTACGGAGACCGCCGGCCGCACGGCCGACCTGACTCCGCAACAGCTGGAGATCGCCCGCGCGGCCGCCGCCGGTCTGACCAACCGGGAGATCGGCGCCAAGCTCCTGCTCTCCCCGCGCACCGTCGGCTTCCACCTGCACAAGATATTTCCCAAGCTCGGCATCACCACCCGGACCCAACTGCACGACGCGCTGGGGGACGCGCAGCGTGCGGGCTGACCGCCGGTCCGCGTGGCGACGCCGGCCGGCCGCTACAGCTCGTCGTGGCCGGGCTTGAACGAGGTACCCACGACCGGCGGCAGCAGGGTGCGCGCGTAGCGCAGGACGTCATGGGCGTTGTTGACGGTGGTGCCACCGATGCGCAGGGGCGCGGGGCGCGGATTGGGGCCGACCCCCATCTCGTTCCAGTAGAAGTTGGACAGTGCGTCCCAGTTGTTCTCCAGCTGCTGCACCCAGGAGGGAATGCCGCTGCCCGAGCTTCCCCTGTCGTTCAGGACATTACGGAAGACGCCCTCGACGTCGTTGAACCGGACGGCCTCGGAGGTGAACTGGAGGAGCAGCATCAGCGCGCGGGCGGTCGTGCGTGGATCCTGATCGGCGGAGCGCTGGTTGGCCAGGTCGACGACGGCTCGCCGCACGCTGTCGAAGGAGACCGGCGTGGTGGACCGGTCCCGCTGGGCGGTGCGGGCGAGGGAGACGTAGTTGCCGCCGAACGGGAGCCTGCGGACTCCCGGAATCGGGGCACTGGCGAAGATGTCGTTGAAGACGTACGAGACGCCCGGGGCGGCCTGGGGGGAGAACCCCACCACGTAGAGATTGTCGGGATTGATCCAGAGGTCCACCCCCCGGCCGGTGCCGCCGTCGTCGTCGGCCGTCAGCGAGACCCTGACGACGCCCTCGTCGTGCTTTGTCAACGTCAACTGCGCTGTTCGCAGCCATGGTTGACAGTAAATCGGACGAGTTGACGAGCTGTGTCCCGGCCTTGCCCCAGGGCGTACAAGCGCTGCCTGATTGCGTGCCCAACTGCCCAACTGCCCAACTGCCCAACTGCCCAACTGCCTGCCTGCCTGACGGGCCGGCCGGCAGTGGCACCCGGGTCGGCTGGGGACTGCGCGCAGAGACCAGAGGTCGGGCGCCGTCGGACAACGCGGCCTGGCCGGGCGGTTCTACGGTAGCGGCCACGCCTCGGGACTCGGGCGCCGGCCGGGCGACGCCGCGGCCGACACCCGCCGGGCGACGCCGCGGCCGACACCCGCCGGGCGACGCCGCGGCCGACACCTGCCGGGCGGACCACCCCGCACCATGAGGAGACGGAAATATGGCCAAGGACCGCGGCGACGTGCCGCTCCGGCACCAGGTGCTCTTCTACCCGGTGACCGACGCCGCCTTCGACACCAACTCGTACCACCAGTTCGCGACCGGCTACTTCCTGCGCCGCGACGGCATGGAGTGGTTCTGGGACCAGTACACGACCGACCCTGCCCAGCGCGCCGAGATCACCGCCTCCCCGCTGCGCGCCACCACCGAGCAGCTGACCGGTCTGCCCGCCGCGCTGGTGATCACCGGCGAGGCCGACGTGCTGCGCGACGAGGGCGAGGCATACGCGAACAAGCTCCGGGCGGCCGGCGTCCCGGTCACCGCCGTGCGCTACCAGGGCATCATCCACGACTTCGTGATGCTCAACGCCCTGCGCGAGACGCACGCGGCCCAGGCCGCCATCACCCTGGCGACCCAGACCCTGCGTGCGGCGCTGCACGCCGTCTGACGTCCGCTCCGCACCGTCGAGGACCCGGTGCCACCGTGCTGTGCACCGGCGGTGCCGGGTCCTTGTTCGCGCGCCCGGCTGAGCAGGCGCTCCGGGCCGCAGTGGTGCACGTCGCCGTGTGCCGTGTGTCGTGCGCCGCTGCCGTGACCGATCCGGCGGCGATCCAGCCGAGTGTCCCGGCCGGTTACGACCGCGAGCCGCCGTCATGGATCTCGGCGATGTAGCCGCCGGGGAACTGCACCATCGCGCTGTCGCGCCGGGGGGAGGCGTACGGCCCCCACAGCACAGTCGCGCCGGCGGCCCGGGCCTTGGCGAGGGTCGCGGCGAGGTCGCTCACGGCGTAGCCGGTGCTCTCGCGTCCGAAGGGGTAGGGCAGGTGCCCGTCGGTGACCGCGACGGAGGTGTCGCCGAACGGTGAGCTGATCCGGATCCGCCGGTAGGAGGTGCCGGGCAGGCCGAGTTCGGCGCCCGGTGCGTGGTTGTCGTCGGAGACCACCGTGCCGCCGGTGAAGCCCAGGTACGAGTGCAGGAAGGATCGGGTCGCGCCGCTCGGCAGGTAGAGCCGGTTCTCCGGTACGGACGCGAGCGCCGGGTACGAGGGTGCCTTGGTGTGCCAGTACAGCTGCGCGTAGATGCCGCCGGGGAACTGGACGATCGCGTCGCGGCCGATCGGGTCGGCGAACGGCGCGACGACCGTGTTCGCCCCGTCCGCCTCGGCCTTGCGCACGCCGCGGTCCAGGTCCGTGACGAGCCAGCCGGTGCGCTCGGCGCCGAACGGGTAGGGGACGGGCGTCTGGTAGTCGAAGACGGAGAGCGTGCCGACGGGGGAGAGGACGAGCTCGGACTTGGTCAGGCTCGGGGTCGGTGTGACGTCGGCGAGGACCTGCGGCGTGTTGGTGCCGCCGAAGGTCGCCTCCCAGCTGCTGACGAAGGAGTCCATCGCGCCGGGCGTCACGTACACGTGCGTCGTGTCGTACTGGGGGCCGACGGCGAGGCCGGGGCGTCCGGCGGTGGGCGCCGCGGGGGCCGACGGTGCGGTGACGAAGGCCAGCGCGGTGGTGGCGGTGACCGCCGCCAGCAGGCGCAGGGAGAGGCGCATGGGCATGTGAAGTGTCCTTCCGGGAGACAGAGTTGGCCGAGGGGGTGACGGCGGGGCGGACGCCTCAGTCGCGCTCGCGGTAGCCGACCGCGATCGCGGCGACCAGGACCGTGCCGGCCAGCAACGCCCAGCCGAGGTGTCCGTGGATGACGAGCGCGGCTCCGGGAGCGGCGCCCGCGAGCATCGCCAGGACCGCGTAGAGGCGCCGGCCCAGGCGGGGGTTGGCGCCGCCGGCCAGCGAGGAGTCCGCGGCGAGGCCGGTCAGGGTGAGGGTGAGCACCGTCGTGGTCAGGTCCGGCACGCCCAACTTGCGGACCGTGCCGTTGCGCAGACCCATGGCCACGGCCAGCAGCGCGATCAGTGCCTCCTGCTGCGCCCGCCCGCTCGCGGTGAACGTGATGGCGGTCGCCGCGGCTTGCAGCGCGGTCTCGGCCAGCAGCGCGGTGCGCAGCCAGCGCTCCCGGCGGCCGTCGCGCTGTCGCAGCGCCAGCCGGCCGGCCAGGACCGAGCCCAGCAGGAAGGCGGCGAGCGAGGTGAGCGAGCCCGCGATCGAGAAGCCGGGCGTGCCCACCATGGCGAAGGCGACCACGACGACGTTCCCGGTCATGTTCGCGGTGAACACGTGGCCGAGCCCCAGGTAGCTCACCGCGTCGATCAGGCCGCTGACCGCGGTCAGCGCGAACAGGGCCAGGGCCAGCGGGTGGCGGTCCCGGACCTGCGCGGCGGCCACGGTGCTGTCGGACTGGGTGGTCGTCATCGGGGCGTCCTTCAGGGCTGTCCAGCGCGGTGCGCCACCGGGAGTGCGGGGCCCGGCGGCGCACGGCGGATACGGAATACGGGAGGCGGAATGCGGGATAACGGGATGCGGGATGTGGGTCAGAGGAAGCAGGGGTCGTCGAGGGCCGGCCCGCCCGGGCCGGGGACGAGAAGTCCGCGCGCCTGCCGCCACTCGCGCTGCTCGTCGGAGGCGGCGGCTGCCTCGGCCACCTGCGCGGCCTGCCGGACGCCGGTGAGGCTGGGCGCGGTGGTGGCCTGGTAGCCGCCGAAGCGCGCCACGGGGCTCCACAGCGGGACCACGGCCGGCAGCTCGGGGGCGAGACCCTCGTGCTCCTGGACACTGTGCACGATGCGGCCGCCGACCACGGTGAGGACGGACTCGATGTGGGGGATGTCGGCCTCGTCCACCGTCAGGTAGTCGGCACTGAGCACCGCGAAGTCGGCGTAACAGCCCACCCGCAGCCGGCCCTTGACCTCCTGCTCGCCGGTGAGCCGGGCGCCGCCCAGGGTGTAGAGCTCCAGCGCCTCCTCGCGGCTGAGCCGGTTGGCCGCCGGGCGGAGCGTACGTCCGCCGACGGCGCGCCCGGAGACCAGCCAGTGCAGCGCCACCCACGGGTTGTAGGAGGAGACCCGGGTGGCGTCCGTGCCCGCGCCGACCGTCAGCCCGCGTTCCAGCATCGCCCGCACCGGCGGCGCCTCGGCAGCCGCGGCGGCGCCGTAGCGGCGCACGAACGCCTCACCCTGGAAGGACAGCCGGTTCTGCACCGAGACGGCCCCGCCGAGCGCGGCGATCCGGTCCAGACTCGCGGAGGAGACCGTCTCGGCGTGGTCGAAGAGCCACCGGTTCCCGCCCGGGAAGAGGCCCTCGGCGGCGAGCCTCTCGAAGACCGCCAGGTCGCGGCGGATCGTCTCGTCGTAGCTGGCGTGCAGCCGAAAACCCCAGCCGTGCTCCATCAGCAGCCGGACGGCCTGCTCGAACCCGGCCTCGTACGGGCCGAGTTCGGGGCGCGGCTCGGTGAAGTTCTCGAAGTCCGCAGCCGCCCAGGTGAGATTCTCCCCGGCACCGTTCAGCCGCAGCCACTCGTCCCCGTCACCCGGTCGGACGGTGGCCACCCAGCGCGCCAGGTCGTCCAGCTCCTGTCCGGCGGTCTGCGGGAAGAGGTGGTAGGCGATCCGCAGCGTCAGCTCGCCGTTCTGCGCGAGCTGCATGACGGTGCCGTAGTTCTCCGGGAAGCTCTGGAAGCCGCCGGCCGCGTCGATGGCCGAGGTCAGCCCGAAGCGGTTGAGCTCGCGCAGGAAGTGCCGGGTGGAGGCGGCCTTCTCGGCCTCGTCCAGCGTCGGCGCCTTGGCGAGCGTGGAGTACAGCAGCAGGGCGCCGGGGGCGGCCAGCAGCAGGCCGGTCGGCTGTCCGTCGTGGCCGCGCACGATCTGGCCGCCCACCGGGTCCGGGGTGTCGCGGTCGAACCCCGCGGCCCGCAGCGCCGCCCGGTTCATCAGCGCCGACTGGTACAGGTGCAGGACGAAGACGGGGGTGTCGGGCGCCGCGGCGTTCAGCTCGGCCACCGTGGGCAGCCGGCGCTCGGCGAACTGGTCCGCGGACCAGCCGCCGACCACCCGGACCCACTGGCCGGGCGGGGTGCGTTCGGCCTGGGTGCGGAGCATGGCCAGCGCCTGGCGCAGTGTCGGTACGCCGTCCCAGCGCAGCTCCAGCACGTAGTTGAGACCGCCCCGGACGACGTGCAGGTGCGAGTCGTTGAGGCCCGGGACGGCACGTCGTCCGAGCGCGTCGACGACCCGGGTCCGCAGGCCGATCTGCGGGATGACGTCCGCGTCGTCGCCGACGGCGATGATCAGACCGTCGCGGATCGCGACCGCGCTCGCCCGCGGGTGCGACGGGTCGCCGGTGTACACCTTGGCGTTGCGCACGACCAGGTCGGCGGCTCGGCCGGCTTCGCCGGGGTGACCGGCGCGGATCCCGGCGACAGGCATGCTCGACATGATGGTGACCGTCCTTGTCGTTCGGGCCGGACAGCGCGAGCGGCACGGCCCGTTGAGCTCTGGCACGAGTCAACCTAGGGCGGCATCGAGCTGCGACTTTGCTCTGCACGCACCGGCTCTGTCCTGTGCGGGCAGCGACCCCCGCGGGCAGCGCCGGGACCGACGGCGCACGGGAGCTCCGTGCAGTGTGGGAACAGTCCTGGGCGCGGGGGGAGAAGAGATGTCCGGGCGCCGCCGGATAGCGTCCTTGCTGTGCCGGAGAGCCTGCGGCACCGCTCGTGTCTCCGAGCCTTCGATGCCTTGCGACGTCCCCGCCGAGGTCTGCGCCGACGTCCCCGCTGATGTCCGCGCCGACGCCCCCGTGACACCCCATCAGCCGAAAGAGAGAACCGCCATGGTCGACTTCGACTCCGTGCACGCCGCCCCCAGCTCCGATCTACTGACGCCGGACAACTCGATGATGCTCTTCGTCGACCACCAGCCGCAGATGTTCTTCGGCACGGGCAGCGGCGACCGCACGGCGATCATCAACGCCACCGTCGGCCTGGCCAAGGCCGCCCGGGTCTTCGACGTCCCGGTGGTGCTGTCCACGGTGGCCGCCGATTCCTTCTCCGGCCCGATCCTGCCCCAGCTGAAGGCGGTCTTCCCGAAGCACGGGGTGGTCGACCGCACCTCGATGAACGCCTGGGAGGACGCGGCCCTGGTCGAGGCGGTCAAGGCGACCGGGCGCAGCAAGATCATCCTTTCCGGCCTGTGGACCGAGGTCTGCCTGGTGCTGCCCGCCCTGTCGGCGCTGGACCAGGGCTACGAGGTCTACGTGGTCACGGACGCTTCCGGCGGCGTCAGCCCGCTGGCCCATGAGCACGCCATCCAGCGGATGACGGCGGCCGGCGCGGTGCCGGTGACATGGGTCCAGGTGCTGCTGGAGCTGCAGCGCGACTGGGCTCGCACCGAGACCTACCTGCCGGTCATGGACGTGGTCAAGGAGCACGCCGGCGCCTACGGCCTGGGTGTGGTCTACGCGCAGAGCATGATCAACGAGCACGCGGCCGGCTGACCGGAAACCAGGTACCACAGAAAGAGAGTTCACCAGTGAACGCAGGTCTCCTGCTGCTCCGGCTGGTCGCCGGCCTGCTGGTCGCGGGGCACGGGATCCAGAAGGTCAGCTTCCACCTCGGCGGCCGGGGGCTGGCCGGCGGCACCGAGGAGTTCCGCGGCGACGGCTTCCGCGGCGGCGTGTTCACCGCGCTCACCGCGGGAGGCACCCAGATCGGGGCCGGACTGCTCCTTGCGGCGGGTCTGCTCACGCCGCTGGCCGCCGCGGGAACGATGGGTGTGATGACGGTGGCGCTGACCGTCAAGCGGCCGCACGGGCTGTGGGTGCAGAACGACGGGTTCGAGTACCCGCTGGTGCTGGTCACGATCGGCGCGGCGCTGTCCGCCACCGGACCCGGCCGCTGGTCACTCGACGCACCGCTCGGACTGCTGCCCTGGCCCGCCTGGTGGCTGCCGGTGGCCGTACTGGCCGGCGTGGGCGGCGGCCTCGCCACCCGCCTCCTCCTGCACCGGCGCTGAACCACGCTGCCGGCACGGAGCGACCCGTGCCGACACAGCGTTCACGCTCCCTTCGACCGAACGGTGAGGCCGGCATGCCCGTGAGCAATCCCCACGACACAGCGACCGACGGGAGGTCCGACGAGTTGTGGTGCCCCTTCCCCTCCCTGCTGAACCGGCATGCCGAGCAGGCCGACCGGGAGAGCTTCGCCTGGATGGCACAGCACCGGTTGCTCGACGGGCTGCCCGAGCGTGCGGAACGGCTACGGCGTCAGCGAAGCGGTGCCCTCGCCGCTCGGACCAATCCCGAGGCGGGCGCGGAGATGCTGCGGCTGCTGGCGGACTGGTACGTCTGGCTCTTCGCCTTCGACGACGGGTACGGCGAGGACCCTGAGCGCGGCGGGCCACCGGGCCCACTGGCCCGGACAACCGCCCTGCTGGCGCGGGTACTCGACGCCGACCTGCCCCTGACCGAGCTCACGGGAACCGCACGTGCCTACGCGGTGGCCCTGCGGGAGATCCGGGACCGGATCCGCGTGCACGCTTCGCCCCCGCAGCTCGTCCGGTGGGAGCGCACGGTCTGCGACTACCTGTCCGCGCAGGTCTGGGAGGCCGCGAACCGGGAGGCGTCGGCCGTCCCCGGGCTCGCCGAGTACGTGGCCATGCGCCGCCACGCGGGGGCGACGTACACCTGCCTGGCACTCATCGACATCGTGGGCGGTTACGAACTCCCGCCCGCGCAGGCGGACGGCCCGACGCTGCGCAGGCTCGCGGACATCACCGCGAACCTGGTCAGCTGGGACAACGACCTGTACTCCCATGCCAAGGAGCGCGCCGGCGGCCAGGGACGCCACAACCTCGTCGAGGTCCTCGCCCGTCACCACCGCTGCTCCCCGTCCGCAGCCCGGGACCGGGCCCTCGCCATGCGCGACCGGGAGATGAACCACTTCATCGAGGCGTGCGAAGCCGTCAGCGCCGACGCCACCGCACCGACCGCGGTGTACGCGCGCAGCCTCGGGCTGTGGCTAAGGGGGCACATCGACTGGTCCCGTGGAAGTTCGCGATTCGACACACCGTCACCCGCAGCGAGCCGGCCATGACCCGTGACCGCAGTACGGCCGGCGGCGAGGCGCCCTGCGCCGGGGGCCGGCTGCCCGGGATCGGGCACCTGATTCCGCTGATGACCCGCCCGGTGCCCTTCCTGCAGTCGCTGGCGGACCTGGGCCCCGTCGTGCGGATCCAGCTGTGGCGGCGGCCGGTCCATGTGCTCACCGCGCCCGAACTCGTGCACAGGCTACTCGTCCAGGACGCCGCGAAGACCGAGAAGGGCTTCGTCTTCGACAAGGCCCGCAGGCTGCTGGGGAACGGGCTGTTCATCTCCGAGGGCGCCTTCCACCTCCGCCAGCGACGCCTTCTCCAGCCGGCCTTCCACCGCGACAGCATCCGCACGTACACCGCCGTGATGACCCGCGAGGCAGCCCGGGCGGTGTCCCGCTGGGAGCCGGAGTCACCGCTGACGATCAGCGAGCGGATGCACGAACTCACCCTGGACGTTCTGCTGGAGGCGCTGTTCGCCACCCGCCTCGGCGCCGGCCACAAAGCCCGGATCCACCAGGCCGTGCCGGTGGTCCTCACGGGGTTCATCCAGCGGGCCCTGTACCCCTCGCCGCTCCTGGAGAAGCTGCCCGTTCCCGCCAACCGGCGCTTCGACGCGGCAGTCGAGGACCTGCGCGCGGTGGTGGACGACATCGTCGCGCAGGTCGACCGGCGTGACAGCCCGGACAGCACGCTGCTGTCACTGCTGCTCGCCGCCAGGGACGAACAGACGGGTCGGCCGATGGCCCCTCTCCAGGTTCGGGACGAGGTGGTATCGCTGCTGCTGGCGGGCACCGAGACGGCTGCCACCACACTCAGTTGGCTGTGCTACGAGCTCGCCTGCCATCCCGATCTGCAGGACGAACTGAGCGAGGAGGTACGAGCCGTCGCCAGTGACGGCACCGTCGGCTGGAGCGACCTGCCGCGCCTTGAGCGCACCGGGCACGCGCTCAGCGAAACCCTCCGGCTCCACACCCCCAACTGGATCCTGATGCGCCGCGCGGTGGCCCCCCTCCAGTGCGCCGACACCCGGCTCGCCCCGGGCTCGGAGATCCTCTTCAGCCTTACCGCGCTGCACCGTGACCCGCTCCGCTACCCCGACCCCCACCGGTTCGACCCCGGCCGATGGCGCCAGCGCGGGGACCACGCTTCGCGCAAGCTCTTCATGCCCTTCGCCGCAGGACCGCACAAGTGCGTCGGTGAGACCTTCGCCTGGACCGAGCTGCTGATCATCGCCGCGGCCGTCCTGGCCCGCTGGCGGATCGGCCTGGCCACGCCCGGCCGCGTCCACGAGACCGCCACCTCGGCCACCCTCCGTCCCCGGGGTCCGCAACTCAGGATCCACCGCCGGACAAGTCACCCAGCGGCTCCAGGGGGAGCATGACGTTCCGTCAACCGGAGACGAACGGGAACGACTACGGTCAGCTCGCCGCATGGTGAGTTGACCGGCGGAAGGAAGGAAGCACCCCGTGGACCACGGCGACCACCACACCTACGACCAGATCTTCAGCCTCTCGGCAGAGGAAGAACGAGACCGGCTGAGGCACCTCACCTCCGTCTACGACCCCATCACCGAGCACGTCATCGGTTCCCTGCTCTCCCCCGCCGGACGCAACTGCCTGGAGGTCGGCGCGGGCAGCGGGTCGATCGCCGGGTGGCTCGCCGACCAGGGTGCCCAGGTCACCGCCCTCGACCGCGACGACCGCTTCCTGCCCGCCCACCCCCGCCTGACGACCGCCACCGGCGATGCCCTCTCCGAAGACTTCGACCCGGGCCCCGTCTTCGATCTCGTCCACACCCGCTTCGTCCTCATCCACGTTCCCCGACGAGACGAACTCCTCGAACGTCTCGTCTCCTGGCTGCGCCCCGGTGGGTGGCTCGTCGTCGAGGAGACCGCCGACACCACCTCCGGGACCTCCCCGCGCCCGCACCACCGCAACGCCATGGCCGCCATGTGGCGTGTCATGTACGAAACCGCCGGCACCGACATCACGTGGACACGCCACCTCCCGACCCCGCTCGCGGACCACGGCCTCACTGACATCGGGGCCCATGTCAGCACCCTCCCTTTCCATGGCCAGGACGACATGGCGCGCATGCTGCACCTCAGCATGAAGCCGCTGTCCCGGAGGATGGTGGACACCGGTCTGGTCACCGAGGCGGAACTGGCCGACGTCTACGCGGACTTCCGGAATCCCTGTGTGTGGGACCTGGCGTTCTCCATGGTCTCGGCCTGGGGTCGGCGCGGCAGCTGACCGTTCGGGCGCGCGGGCAACGGGGTCTGCAACCGGTCATCGGGCTTCCGCAGTGCGGCAGGCGAGGTTCAGGTGCATCGAGTCAGCGTCAGTGGCCAACCGTCAACCAGAGCCTTGGTAGCGCACCGTCCGCAGCCGACCCGGCTCCCAGGCCGAAGCGCCGGGCACCAGGACCGGGCGGCGACGGAGTCCCAGCCGGGCATGCACTCCTGGCGGCCGACGCCGATGCCGAGCCGGCGGATCTCGGCGAGGGCGTCGTTGTCGCGGATGACGGTACAGACCCCCGACTCGCCGACGGCCGCGCGGTCAGCGACATCTTCGATGAAGGCTGGGCACCGATCCTCGCCTCCATCCACCGCCAGATCGACCACTGGCAGACGGCCGACGAAACCCTCGGACCGGAAACCGTCCTGCGGCCGCTCACCCTGCACGGCTTCCGTACCGAGTCCGTCGGCGGATGGTGGGGGTCCGGCTGGTATGAGAGCACGGCCCGCCGCGCCGTCGCTCGCGCCGCGGGCAACGGCGGCCTCCCGACCGCCTTCCCCGACACCGAGCGGCTCGCGGACACCGCCGCCTGTCATCCCGATCTGCTGGACGACGACACGTTCTCCTGGCTCACCGAGGCCGTCTTCGAGGAGGAGTCCCTTCGGCGTGATGCCCTGCTGCCGGTCCCCGCAGCGGTCACCCTTCCGGACTGGGCAGCACAGGACTTGCCCGACCTCCTCCAGCCGGACATCGACGAAGAGGAACCCGACCGCACTCACACCAGCGGCTCGGAAGCGGCCGATGAGCAGCTAGGTATGAAGGCCTGACGCCGGACCGCTCACGCTGCCTTGCCGAAGCGGCGACCGGCAGAGCAACCGGCCTGGCCGGCCACCTCGGCGTCCGCCCGGTCGGGCGCGGAGGCGAGTGCCTTGACGGCTTCGTCGGCGGAGTCCTTGAGGAGGTGGCCGTAGAGATCGACGGTGATGGCGAGGTTGGAGTGGCGCAGGGTCTTGGAGACGACGGCGAGCGGGATACCGGCGGCGATCATGATGCTGGTCGTAGTGTGGTGCAGGTCGTGCAGACCGATCTTCGGCAGGTCGAGTTCTGCGGTGCGTTTGCGGAGCTGGCCGAGGACCCGCTGGGGGCGCAGCGGCTCGCCGTCGGGGCGGGTGAAGACCAGGCCGTCGAGCCGGCCGTCGGGGTGGGCCGCCATCTGAAGGGCGGCCTGGTGGTGGAGGGCGGCCATGGCCCTGGGGGAAAGGCTGATCCACGCGCGACTTGCCTCGGTCTTGGGCTCACCGAGGTGGATCTTCCCGTTGTTCACGGCCGTCAGGGTCCAGCGGACGTAGAGCTTGTGGTCCATGAGGTGGACGTCGGACCAGTGCAGGGCGAGGATCTCACCGCGGCGCATGCCGGTGCCGAGCATGACCTCGAACAGGTCAGTGAGCCGGTCGGCGTAGTGCTCCGTGTTGTGCCGCAGGAACGCCGCGGCCTGGTCGGGTCCGGCAGGTGCGCACGGCGGCGCGGGGCTTGGGCGGGACGGAGTGCTTGGCCGGGTTGTAGCGCAGCCGCCAGGAGCGGACGGCGGCGTTGAGCGCGTTGCGCCGGGTGGACACGGCCCGGTAGACGGTGACGCGACCCCGCTTGGCCTTCTGCTGGGCGGCGACCTAGCCGTTGATCTGCTTGGGGCGCAGGTCGGGGAGACGGTAGTGACCGAAGGCGGGGATCAGGTCCCGCTCGACGCAGTCCACGTAGCCGGCGTAGGTGTTGGGCGCGAGCACCTCCTTCTTCGCCGCCAGCCACTCCCGCAGGAAGCTCGCCACGGTGGTGCGGCGGTCCTCGTAGACCCCGCGCAGCTCACCGTCCAGCATCGCCTTCATCTCCCGGGCCGCCTCGGCCCGGGTGGCGAAACCGCCCCGACGGCGGGTCCGGCGCTTCCCGTCCTCCCGGGCGAGGTCGATGCAGTACGTCCACCTCCCGTGATCCGCCTCCTCCAACAACCGCACACACCACGGACCCAACTGCTTCCCCCGCCCGTCCGAGCAGCCACACCGCCGGCAGACCCGGCCACGCTGCGCACGCTGTCCCATGAACTTCCTCCCTTTCGAGTGGGGGTGATCCCGGGTGCGCGAGGCACGTCAGAACCAATCGGTCAGGACACGCTCAAGACGACACACCGCCTGGAAGATCACCATCCGTAGTCGATGGGTAGGCGACCTTGATTCGCCCTCCGTGAACCCGCCGGCCGAC
This sequence comes from Kitasatospora sp. NPDC088861, assembly GCF_044750105.1. Lineage (NCBI taxonomy): Bacteria > Bacillati > Actinomycetota > Actinomycetes > Kitasatosporales > Streptomycetaceae > Kitasatospora > Kitasatospora sp. NPDC088861. The sequence continues at coordinate 11,755 of NZ_JBIVJF010000044.1, read as the reverse complement.
GTCGCTGCTGGTGGATCGCGGGGCGCTTCAACCCGCGGTTGTTGAAGGCCCGCCAGATTGGTGTCACTCGCCGTGACCGGAGCCCTGGGGACCACTTTGGGACCACGCGCGATGAGTGCCAATGAGCGCCCATGGGCGGTAACGGACGCATGTGCACGAAGTGAACGCTGACGGCATCTCACTCCGCACGATCCCCTTCGATCGGTCGAGCATGTCCGATGAGAGCAAGATGGTTGAGAAGCAAAGAAGCCAGGACCTTGAGGTCCCGGCTGGCGCTGGCGGTTCAGGCGGCGGTTGGGGTGAGATCGGCGCGGCCGAAGAGCAGCGCCCAGCCGTTGGGCAGTTGGTGAAGGATGCGGTCGGTGAGGTGGTCGCCGGCGAGGTCGGTGAGGGCGGCCAGGACAGTGGAGGTGTCCCAGCGGGCTGCGGCGAGGGTGGTGCCGAGGGCGTCGGCGACGGCTTCGACGAAGGCGGGGGCCGAGACCGGTTGGGGCAGGGGGATCTGGGAGGCGAATACGGCGCGCGCCCGCTCGGGGAGTGTGGCGGCGAGGTCGCAGCGTTCGTCGCCGGTGAGCTGGGAGCCGAGCAGCGCCAGGACGGCGGCGAGGGCGCGTTCGGCTTCGTCGTCGCTCGGGTAGCGGCCGAGGATGCGGACCTGCTGGATCAGGTGGCGGTGCCGGGTCATGGCGGTGGCCTTCCGGGCGTTGGCCGGCGGCGGGGCGGCCGTGATGGGGGTCAGGGGCGTTGGCCGGCGGCGGGGCGGCCGAAGAGCACGTCGTAGCCGGGCGGCAGTTGGAGCAGGACCTGCTCCATGAGCCGGTCGCCGGCGGCGTCGGCGACGGTGGACAGGACGGCGCCGATGTTCCACAGGGCGGTGGTTTCGGCGGCGCCTTCGATCCAAGCGGCGGTGGCGCGCACGAACCGTTCGGGGCTGAGCGGTTCGGTGGCCTGCAGTGGGTTGAGCAGGACCAGGGCGAGCGTCTCGGGCAGGCGGGCCGCGAGGTCCGAGCGCACTGCGCCGACCAGGTGCGCGCCGAGCAGGGCCAGGACGACGCGCGCGCAGCGTTCGGCTTCCTGGGGTGTGTCGTATTCGCCGCGTTCCCGGACCTGGTCCAGGAACGCCTCCCAGTGCAGTGTCATTGCGGGTTCCTCCCTCCGGTCGGCGGCGGATGCCGGGTCTGGGGCGTGTGGCCGTGCGGGCGGGGTGCTGGGGCCAGCCAGGTCGTCAGGCCGGTCAGTTTGAGGAGCCGGGCCACCGGGCGGGTGATGCCGCGCAGGGCCAGGCGCGCCCCGTTTCGGTCGGCCTGGTTGCGGGCCTCCAGCAGGACGTTCAGGCCCGAGCAGTCCATGAACGTCACCTGTGACAGGTCGAGCACCACCTGCCGGTGGTCCGCCAGCGCGCGGGACAGCTCGCGACGAAGGTCCGGGGCGGAGTCGAGGTCGATCTCGCCGCATACCCTCACCGTGAACGGTGGCGCCGGGGTAGTCATGGGGCGGCTCGCTGTCCGTTGGGCCCGCGGGTCGCGGGCGTGTCCGGAAGGTCAGGCCGGGGCCGGGGTGTCCCGTGCCGCGCCGCCGGGGGGATTGCGGGCGGCACGGGACGGCTCGGGGAGAGGTCAGGCCTGGATCTGCTTGCGCCCGTCGCCATGGGCGATGGCGATCTTGCGGGGCTTGGCCTTCTCGGCGACCGGGATTTTCAGGGTCAGCACGCCGGCGTCGTAGTCGGCGGTGATCCCCTCCGGGTCGAGGGTGTCGGAGAGCATGACCTGCCGGGAGAACACACCGAGCGGGCGCTCGGCCAGCTCCCACTTCACGTCGTCTCCCTGCCGGTGCGGACGGCGCTCGGCCTTGACGGTCACCATGTTCCGCTCGACGTCGATGTCGATCGCGTCCGGGGCCACCCCTGGCAGGTCGAAGCAGATCACGTACTCGTCACCGGCGCGGTAGGCGTCCAGTGGCATCGGGGTCGGCCGCGACCAGGTACCGGTCGTGTTGAGGAACTGCTGGGTCAGCCGGTCGAGCTCGCGGAAGGGGTCAGTGCGCAGCAGCATCGCGAAACACCTCCATTGATCGTTGGGTGCCAGTGCGCTTCACCTGACATCGTTGTAGCACGTCATCCATCCAATGACAAACTCCTAGTGTCGTCCGTAGAATGACTGCATGAGCGCGAAGCCCCCGAAGCCCGCAGCCAGACCCGAGCCGGTCTCCTTCCTCGCCGCCGCCGCAGCGCTAGCCGCCATCGACGACGCCGTGCGCACGGCCCGGGGACCTGGCCGTCCCGCAGGCCAAGACGCACGGGAAGGCGGTGCCGAGCGGGCGCTGGCCGCCCTCGTGCTGCTGCGGGAGCTGCGTACCCAGCTCGCCGACTGGGAGGCTCCGATGGTCGAGGCCGCCCGCGCCGCAGGCGCCACCTGGGCCGACCTCGCCCAGCCCATGGGCGTCGCCAGCCGCCAGGCCGCCGAGAACCGCTACCTGCGCCTGCGCCCCGCCGGCACCACCGGCACCACTGGCACCACTGGCACCACTGCTACCGGCGCGGAGCGGGTCAAGGCCGTGCGCGACCGCCGCGCCGCCGACCGCGCCGTCGACGCCTGGGCCCGCGACCACGCCGCCGACCTGCGCGTCCTGGCCGCCCGGATCACCGCCGCCCCCGGCCACACCCCCGAAGCCGGGCCCGCCCTGGACGCACTCACCACTGCCCTCGGCGCCACCGACGCGGCCGACCTCATAGCGCCCCTGACCGGTATGCGCCTCCATCTCGGCGACGCCCATCCCGACCTCGCCGCCCGCCTCGACGACCTCGACGACCGCACCGACCGCCTCCGCCATGACAGTGATCAACGACGCGCCTGACCCTCCTGCCCAGGACCGATGGCAGCACATCGAGGACCGCCTCGCCGCCATCGAGCTGCGGATCCGCGAGCAGAGCACTGCGGCCCTCACCGTCCTTGACACCCACCTGGCCCGCCTCGACGCCCTGCGTCGCCAGCTCGCCACCCAGCCATGGCCCCCGCAGGGCCCCGACACCCCCGGCAGCCCGGCCCGCCACCCGTGCCCGTCCGCGGGAGAGGCTCGTTGAACCGGGCGCCTGCCCGCGGTCATCAGGCCGGCGGTACGCGGCGCCGATTCCCCGGCCCGCGTACCGCCTCGCGCCGCCGTCCGGCCTCACAGGCGGTCCCCTCGGGACGGCCCGCGCCTCGTCAGCCGTGCCGCGAGCATAAAATCCCCAAAACCGGGCAAAGATGGACGATCGGACAGTGGGATTCGCGCACTACCGGATGGACGGAGCAACCGATGGGTGACCTGTCGAACAAGGCGCAGAACGTGACCGGCAAGGCCAAGGAGAAGGTCGGGGACCTGACTGGTGACCAGGAGCTGAAGGGCGAGGGGCAGGCCGACCAGGCGGAGTCGAAGCTCAAGCAGGCCGCCGCGGACGTCAAGGACGGCGTGCGCGACGTCGCCGACCGTGTGAAGGGCGTCTTGAAGCGCGACAAGTGAGAAAGGCGGAGCCGCGATGGCACTGTTTCTGTTCATCGTCCTGATCGCTGTGGTGTTCGGTTTCGTCGGCGCCCTCGTGAAGGGCCTGCTGTGGCTGCTCGTGATCGGGATCGTCCTGTTCCTCGCAGCCCTGGTACTCGGCGGCATGCGTCTGGGCAGCCGACGCTCCGGGCGCAGGTAGGGAAAGCGGGCCATTCGCCGTGACGCAGCCCTCGGCCCTTCGAAGGCCAGGGCTGTATTCGGCGGGGCGGGGCCGTGTGGCCGGGGCTACTCCTGTAGACCCCGGCCGCACGGCGGCCGACGAGCGGCACGGCAGCGGCCCACGGGTGTGCCTACCCGCGGGCCGACGTTCAGGGCGGCGGGATGGCGTGCAGGCACGTGTGCCTGTCCGTGCCGCGGGCGTGGCCGGGCCATCACCTCCGTGATCTCCACCCGGAACGTGCCGTTCTCGTCCGCGAATGAACTACCAGCCCATATCCTGGGCAACCTCGCTCTGAGCAGCAGCGATGTCCTCGGCGGTCACCCCGGTCACGTCGGAGTCCGCGGCCCGCTCCAACCGCGACAGCAGATCGGCCAGGGCCTGTTTCTGGGCCGGATGGGTCACCGGCACCGAGCCGAGATCCGTCGTCATCAGCCAGTCGAACAACACGATGGTGTCCGCCTGCCACAGGCGCACCGACACGGTCGGGAGATCGTCTTCCATCCGCCCACCATGCCGGGCCGACCAAGCCGCACGACCGAACCGCACGACCCGAGGGGGTCAATTCTGCGGGACTGATGGGTTTTCAGTTCTGCGGAAGCGTTGACAATCTCCGCCTGACCTCGGCGGCGCGGCTTGGACGCTCGTTCCCAGTCCCCTGCTGCGCCGACCGGCCGCCGCGCCCTGCCGGGTTTCGCTCGCCGATACTGGCAAGCACCCTGGGCGCGAGCGGACTCGTTCGCATGGGCCCTGACCCTCCCCCCTTCTGGTCCGGGCCTGTACGGCGGGGTGTCCGGCGTGGTCCACCGCCGGCCGCCCTCGCCCGGGTGCGGTCGCGTGCGCGGCCTCGGGCGCGCGCGGTTGAACCATGGGGATCGTGGTTCTGTTGGAGCTGGTTGAGCCGTTGGATGCGCGCATCCTGGGGGTGGGCGGTGATCCGGTCGACGTCCTGTTGGTGCGCCGGGTCCACGCCGCCCTCTCCGATCCGGACGCCCCCGGCGGCCCCGGGCCGTCGACCCGCGTGCGGAATGGACGCCAGCGCGATGGTGGTCGAGCGGTGGAGCCCGGAGCGTCCGAGGCAGGGGTGGTATCCGCCGCGTTGGGCCGGATACGTCTGCCTCACCTGTGATGCCGCTGCCCGCGCTTTCTGATCCGGGAGCGCGGCGGGCCGACTGGGCCTATCGGGCCCCCGGCGGGTTGTCATCACCGTGGGGGGTGTCGATGGCCTCGCGCAGGGCAGGCAGGTCCGTGATGGCGGCCTGTTCGGCGAAGCGGGCCAGAAGCCGGCGGAGGCCCCGCTCGTCCCGGTCGCGCACTGCTTCGCCTATGGCCGCCGCCAGCGACGCCTGGGTATGGGGGTCGGGGGTGCGCACCTGCCGCGCGGCCTGCGGCCCTTCCACCACTTGTCTCCCGTTCACTCGTGGTCCTGGCCGCGGGACGCGGCGTCCTCCGCCCTGGGTGCGGCTGCGGCGACAGGCCGCCCCACCCCGTGAGGGGCGAAGACTACCTCCCCAGCCGGCGCCGAAAAATCTATGCCCGCTGGAGTAGACATTGCCACGCGCCGTGGTTAGTGTTTCTCTCGTAGACGAGAGAAGCGGTACCTGCCAGACACGAACTGGCGGGTAGCAGTACAGGAGTTCGTAGGTCGGTACGGTTGCAGGGTCTTGAAGCCAGGGATGGTGCAGTAAGGCGACAGGACCGGCGGCCGGGCCGGGCGGCCCGCAGGTATCAGGGGTCGCCACCGAGCGGTACCGCAGTTCGGTAAGTGCAGTACCAGCAGTGTGAAGTTGAGTTGGGAAGTACCAGCAGTCGAAAGTACGCGGTATCCCGGTGAAGGCGCCCAGACTGCGGGCGCGCGCACTGGGAGTCCGGCAGTGGGGTTCCAAGCCGAGTGGTTAAGCAGGACGGGCGACGGGGCTGGCTACCGGACCCGGTGGACCGCAAGGACCGCCACAGCAGTACCGAGTGGTTGGCACTACCACGCAGTTCGAAGTACCAGCAGTTCCGCAGTACCAGGTCAGTGCAGAGGATGAACGGAGGGGACAGAGCGCCATCAGGATCGCCCGGCCCGTGAGGAAGTCGCCCGGGCGGAATCCGAAGACCCCAAGGCAAGGACGGTGGTTTCCGGTCACGCATACGCGATCCCCGCATGCCCCCTCCCCCGGGGCAGTGCGGATATAAGGAAGCCGGCCACAAGGCCTGCAGATGGTGTAAAACCCTTCGGGGCCCCGGGAGCCACAATGGCCCCCGGGGCCCCTCAGTACGTCCCCAGGCACAACAACAAGAAGAGGTGCAGTGACCACGGCAACCATCCGACCGCATACCCCCGGCGCCGTCAGCTCGTTCGACGATGACGACTACCCCGCCTACACCATGGGCCGCGCCGCCGAAATGACCGGCACCACCCCCGGTTTCCTACGCTCCCTCGGCGAACAGGGCCTCATCACCCCCCTGCGCTCCGAAGGCGGCCACCGCCGCTACTCCCGCTACCAGCTGCGCATCGCCATGCGCGCCCGCGACCTCGTCGACCAGGGCACCGCCATCGAGGCCGCCTGCCGCATCGTCATCCTCGAAGACCAACTCGAAGAAGCCCTGCGCATCAACGAAGAGCTCCGCCGTTCCCCGCGCGGCCAGGAGTCCGCCGCCGACACCTGACCAGCCTGCCAGGCCGACGAGACCGGTCCGCGGTGAGCGACGGGCGCTCACCGCAGGCCGCCCCGGACACGATTACCCCTCAGTCCCCGATCGCTGGCCGACCGTTCCCCGCGCGGCCAGGAGTCCGGCACCCTGCCTCACCGGCGCGGACCGGTTCCGGGCCGCGCTCATGCACAACTGTGTTTCCTTGACCGGTCCTTGGCCGCGCCAGCCGCTGACGGTTCGCCTGCGCTGAGCGGGCGGTCCGCTCGGTCGCCCGGCCGCTACGGTGAGGATTGCGCCGCCGCCTGCGGGCCGTCAGGCAAGTCGCCCGCTTTGCGGGCGCCCCCGGCCCGCCCGAGACCGGGGCCGCGAGGAGTTACTCGGTGGCCGTCCCCGCGGAATCCGACCCCCTGCCCTCGACATCCGCCTGCGACCGGGAACCGGCGCCCTGATGCTCGACGCGATGGCCGACCCCGACCAGGACAGCGGCCCAATGCTGAACGCCGCCGTGGACAGCTCCCTGGAGACGCGGCTGCCGGCGCGTCGGCGCCGGCAGCGCGGGCCTAGAAGCTGAGCAGGCCGATGGCGTGGCCGTCGGGGTCGACCACCGGCCACGTGGTCAGGCCGCGGGCGCGCATGGCGGAGGCTGCGGTGGTGGCGGGCATGTCGGCGGTGGCGAACGGGGCCTGGTCGAGGACGATGTCGCGCACCGGGGTGCGCTCGGTGGACCAGGTGCGGGTCTGGAACGGTGCGAGGTGCAGGCGGGTCAGCAGCCCGGCGCAGCGGCCGTCGTCATCGCGGACCAGGAGGTGGTCGGCGCCGGAGCCGTGCAGGATGTCGATCGCCATGTCGACCATGACGTCGTCGCTGATCTGCAGCTCGGGGTGTCTCATGAGGTCGCCGACCGTGGCGGTGGTCGCGGGGTGTTCGAGGGTGAGGGTCATGGGCGGACTCCTTGGTGTCGGTTCCGCCGGGGCCGGCGGTGGTCGGGGCACCGCGGTGGGAGGGCCGGCGGGGTCCGCCGGAGCGGGCCGGGACTCCTGCTTCGCGCTGGTGAGTCGTGTGGGCCTGGACCGCGGCGGCGGTCCAGGCCCACACCTGCCTACTAGGCAGCGAGGGCGACGCGCCTCGGTGCCCGGCGGCGGCCGGCGGCGGCCTGGTTGTCGCGGCCCGTGACGCTCGCGCGGGTGTCACCGGCCGCGCGGGCGGGGCGGCTGCGGCGGTTGCGGCTCGTGGAGGTGCTGCGGCGCGGGCGTTCGACGACGGGGGCGGCGACCACGGTGGGGATACCGGTGGGCACGCGGGCGCCGGTGATGCGGGCCAGGTCCTCGTCGCCGGCGCTGACGCGGGTGGTGACGGGGGTGATGGCGGCGGCGGTCATCAGACCGGCCATCTCGCGGCGCTGGCCGGGCAGGACGAGCGTGACGACGGTGCCGGACTCGCCGGCCCGGGCGGTGCGGCCGCCCCGGTGGAGGTAGTCCTTGTGGTCGCTCGGCGGGTCCAGGTTGACGACGAGGTCGAGGCCGTCGATGTGGATACCCCGGGCGGCGACGTTGGTGGCGATCAGCGCGGTGACCTGGCCGGTGCGGAACTGTTCCAGGGTGCGGGTGCGCTGCGGCTGGGACTTGCCTCCGTGCAGGGCCGCTGCCTTCACGCCGTTGGCTAGCAGGTCGTCCACCAGGCGGTCCGCGCCGTGCTTGGTGTCGATGAACATGATCACTCCGCCGTCGCGGGAGGCGATGTGGGCGATGGTGGCGTTCTTGTCGAAGTTCTGCACGTGCAGGACGTGGTGCTCCATGGTGCTGACCGCTCCCGCGGACGGGTCGACCGAGTGGGTGACCGGGTCCTTGAGGAAGCGCCGCACCAGGCGATCGACGTTGCGGTCCAGGGTGGCGGAGAACAGCATCGTCTGGCCGCCTTCGGCGACCTGGCCGAGGAGCTCGGTGACCTGCGGCAGGAAGCCCATGTCGGCCATCTGGTCGGCCTCGTCGAGCACCGTGATGCCGACGCCGTCCAACTGGCAGTCGCCGCGCTGGATCAGGTCCTTGAGTCGGCCGGGGGTGGCCACCACGACCTCGGCCCCCTGGTTCAGGGCGTGGGCCTGGCGGCCGATCGACATCCCGCCCACCACCGTGGCCATCCGCAGGCGCACCGAGTGGGCGTAAGGGGTGAGAGCGTCGGTCACCTGTTGCGCGAGCTCGCGGGTGGGGACCAGGACGAGGGCCAGCGGGCGGCGCGGTTCGGCGCGCCGACCGGCGGTGCGGGCCAGCACGGCGAGGCCGAATGCGATGGTCTTGCCCGAACCGGTGCGGCCCCGGCCCAGCACGTCGCGGCCGGCCAGCGAGTTCGGCAGCGTCGCGGCCTGGATCGGGAACGGCGAGGTGACACCCTGGCGGGTCAGCACCGACAGCAGCGCCTTCGGCATGTCCAGCTCCTCGAACGCTTCGACGGGCGGCAGCGCCGGAGTGGTGCTCACCGGCATCGCGAACTCGCCCTGCGGAGAAGAACCCTGGCGGGCGCTACGGCCGCGGGCGGGCCGGTCGCCGTAGAAGGAGCTGCCGCCGGAGCGGGAGGAGGACGAGGAGCGGGAGTTGGCGTTCTGGTACGGGGAGCGGCTGGAGTGGTTCATGGGAAACCTTCCTGGCGGCACGTCGCGAGGCAGCTCCGCAGCGCGGGACGCCGACAGGAGGTCACGAGGGGACGGGCCGAAAGTGTGGAGCGCGGGGCGTGGACGGTGAAACCGTGCGGCACGTCACCTACGGTCGGCGCTCACCGCGGAAGGCGGGAGCGAACGACCTCGAACCGTGAGCTGTCACGGCAGGGCGCCGATCCGGACGCGGCGCTGGGCGTCTCGCGTGGGGATGGCCGCCGGTGGCGGAGCCAGGGGGCCAGAAACGGCCGGGGATGTGCGTCGTGGCGCAATGCCGAGGGGCCCGCACCGGGCATCATGTACGCGGTGCGGGCCCCTCGCTACCAGGCGGGTGCCGTGGCAGAAACTACAGCGGACGAATGTTCTCGGCCTGCGGGCCCTTCTGGCCCTGCGTGACGTCGAACTCGACCTTCTGGCCCTCGAGCAGCTCACGGAAGCCGTTGGCGTTGATGTTCGAGTAGTGGGCGAAGACGTCCGGGCCGCCACCCTCCTGCTCGATGAAGCCGAAGCCCTTTTCCGCGTTGAACCACTTCACAGTGCCATTAGCCATAAAGAAATCTCCTTCAAGGGGCTGTCCGAAGCACGCACAGCGCGCGCTTCGAGTCGCCGCGATGAGCACCCACCCGGGGAAGAGCCGGGAAACAAAAAGGCGCCTGCGAAACACCAGCAGGCGCACACAAAGTTCATGGGAACCACTACTGCAACTAAAGTGACTCTAGCAGGCCCAGGCCCGTCACGGGTGGATATTTCACCCCCACTTCTCCGGGAGCCTTCCCCCAGGGCCGTCGGCCGCGAGGCGATGGGGTCATCAACATGCATGGAGAGCAGTCTGGTTGAGTGCTCACCCCCACTCCTTCGGTGCCGACCGCTCACCTTCCCGGGGAGGGCGAGTCGCGCGGGTGCGGAGCGCCTGCCCTGGCCGCGACAGACCCGTGAAAGCGACGCACCACGCCCACCGGCGCCATCCGGGGCGCGCTGGACGGCTTGCGCGAAATTCCTGTCGTAGCTCCGAAATTGAGTGCTTCGAAAAGTCCCGCTCCCGCGATTCTCGGCGCATAATGCAGGGAATGACGAAATCTGCAGCAGTCCGCCGTGTCCTGCCCACCAGCCCCTTCAAGGCCCGGATCGAAGCACCGCGCAAGCACTTCGCCGTCGGCGACCGCGTCACCCACGACACGTACGGCCTCGGCCGGGCCATCGGCGTCGAAGACGACAGCGACATCGCGGTACTCGTCGACTTCGGATCGCGGCGGGAACGCATCACCCAGCCCTACACCGCGATGTTCAAACTCTGACCCAGACGCACGCGGTTCTCCGCCGAGTGCGCCGCGCACCCCTGCGGTACGCCCCTGGCCCGTCGCGTCGGCACGCCGTCCAGGGGGCGTGCACCCCGGCCGGGCCGAGAGGGAACCCGACGCCCCGGCCCCGCAGCCTCACCGGCCATGGCCGGAAAAGCATGTGACGAAACATCAATGCCGAATGGCTGCGGGCTGGCCAGGCGATAAACTCCGCGCATGGATGACAAACATCTGTTTGAGTCCGTCTGCGCAGTGCTCTCCCACCGAGGGTTCGAGCCGGCACCGTCCCAGGCGGCCGGGCTCTTCGCCCGGCAGCGTCCAGGGATCGGCCTGGTGCTGGGATGGAGCCCGGGCCAGGACCTGATCGGACCGACCCTCCACGGCTGCCCGCATCCCGCCGACGCCGCCGGGCGCACCGAGTTCCGCGGCATCCGCGGCGCGCTGATGCTGGCCCTGGCGGAGGTCCTCGGCTCCGCAGGCTTCACCGTCACCGCCCTCGGAGCCGACCTGCTCGTCACCGCCGGCCCGCACGATCCGGGCGATGCCCAGACGCTCACGGCTGCTCCCAACTGCCCCGCGCCGCGACGCAGCCGATCGGCACGTCAGGTCGCCGCCGTGTAGCTCCTGGCCGCGCAGCGGGCGCAAGGCCCGTGGCCGCCATGGCCGCTGCCCCGGGCCCGTGGGCGCCGCGGAGGCCGTGTCCTATTCTGGGGGGCATGTCGAACCCTGACGGGCTGCTCGTCGACATCGCCGCGATGGTCGAGTCCGAGCACAGCAATCAGATGTCCCTGACCGTGGTGGTCCCCGGAGCCGTGATCACCGGCAGGCTCGCGCCGGTGACCCTGTGGTTGGAGCGGGTGGCGGAGGTCCTCCAGGCCTCGGAGCACTTGAAACCGTTCGCCGCTCTCTTCGCCCCGCCCGCCGACGGCCCGCCCGCACAGCTCACCCATCTGCATCTCCACCGGGCGAAGATCCTGCAGGGCGACTTCGGGCTGCCCCACACCGGCGGCATGTACCGCATCGCCATCGAGGACGTCAGCAGCTGGACGGTCGGGGACCTCAGCTACTCCGATTCCTGAGAACCACCCCAGGCCCAAGTGGCCGCCTGGCTTGGCGCCCTACGTCCCCGCACCAAGGAGCCGCTGAGCCTTGAGCGGGTGCCGTGACGGCTGGTCCGGGTGTCGGGGTGGGACCGCTGACTGCCCCGGCCGCAGAGGCGAAGGGCGCAGCGGGCGAGCCGAAGGCGCCGGCGCCCCGGGCGGTGTCGGCGCCCTCTCCGAGCGGACCATCCCGAGTACCTGGCTGGCGGGGTCCAGCCCGGCCGCGCCCTCCAGCCGCCACGTCTTGTGCCGCGCTGCGGTGGTGCCGTACGGGGCGACGGCCAGAGCGTGCAGCGCGAGGCCGTCCCCCTGTCCGGCCTCTGCGGCGGGCGGCAGTACGGCTGGAAGGAGCTGTGGGCCGGGTTGCCGGTCC
>NZ_JBIVJF010000043.1:0-39138 GCF_044750105.1 Kitasatospora sp. NPDC088861 | reverse complement strand
TGATCCTCCCGGGCGGCGCCGCCCAGCCCAACGAGCCGCCCAACCTCGCCGCCGCCCGCCACCTCCTCGCTGAGACCGGCCTCAACCTGCGCCTCGCCGACGTCCTGGCCGTCGACTTCACCCCGGCCGACCGTTACCTGGAGCGCCTCAACCTGGTCTTCGACGGCGGGACCGTCACCGAGCACGCCGCCGCCCGCCTCACCGTCCCGCCCCGGCACCGCAGTGGCCTGTTCGGCGCCCGCTTCGTCCCCGCCTACGAACTCCCGGACGTCATGGCCCCCGCCCAGGCCGCCCGCGCCGCCGAAGCCCTCGCCAACCGCGCCGTCCCTCTCCTCCTCCACGGCCAACGCTCAAGCTGAAGGGCGCGATCTTAAAACCGCCTTTGACGAAGCCGGCGGGTGGCCGCCGCCGGTCGCCGCCACCCGCCGGCGGGAAGTGCCGGTTCACCCGTGCGGTGGCCTGGCGCTTCCTTTGCCTGATGTGGCCGGAACCCGTGTAGTTGTCACCGTACGGTCACCACGGGGTGAACAACGCCTAAAGGTCCAGACCACCGCCCAGTACGGCCAGGACGTCCGCCGCGTTCCAGTGCCCGGCGGCGCCCGGGCGGGAGGCCAGGTAGTCGGCGCAGCGGCGCGTGCTCCAGCCGTGGGACTCGGCCAGGCCGGCGGCCAGGGTGCGCAGATAGGGCGCCGAGGGTGGATTGAGTGCGGCGCCGGCCAGGCCTTCGGAGGCGGTGAAGGTCAGCAGCGGGTGCCCGTCCAGTGCGCCCGCGTGCACCAGCGTCTCGTACCGGCCGGGCCCGCGTTGGTCGCGTCCGTGCGCGAGGGCGCGGGTGAGGTCGAGGTCGGCGCCGGGGGAGCGGTGCATCTCCTGGGCGGCGATGTCACTGAACTGACTGGCCGTCACCAGATAGATCCGACAAGGCAGTTCACCCGGTGCGTCCGGATCGTAGTAGCCGCTGCCGCCGCCCCACACCGCCGACTCCCGCGCGAAGTACAGCGTGCCGGGCAGCACCGTGGCCACGTCCCGGCGCGGCGGGCGGCGGTCGCGGCAGCCGGGGTAGGTGCGCGCGCCGCCGTCGGGGCGGCCGCCGCGCAGGTAGCAGGCGAGCCGGGCGGCGTGCAGGTTCGACCCGTACGCCGCGTACCAGACGAGCCCCGCGCCGCCCTCCGCGCCGCCCTCCGCACTGCCCTCCGCGCCGCCGGTCGGGCTACCGGAAGCGCCGCCCCCGCCCCCGGCCGGCCACCGGCGGGATCCGGCCACCATCATCGCTAAACCTCCAGATTTGGTGGGTCCGCTTTCACTACCGGTAGCGTCCCCGCCGCTATGGCGTAGACCACTCTTCGCCTTCCCGTCATATGCCTCCTGCCTCCGGCGATTACCCTTCGCCACCGAAAGCGATCGAAAAACCCCGAAATGACTTTCGAATCGTTCCCTGATGCCCCCATATGTCGCCGAAAATGAAAAGTTCCTTTGACTCCACCTTCACGGCATCCAGCGGGCTCCCAGTCGAGTCATGGTGAGTGAGGCACCACGCAAGGTGACTCCCCGCATTCATCCTTATGACTACTCCCAGCCGAGGACACTCCTTATGGACGCACGCCAGGACATGGCAGGACCGGGAACGCTGAACCGTCCCGGGCCTGCCCACGCCGCCGGTTGGCCGGCCGTCCGGCCCGCGCACCCCCGCAGCCTGCTCGACATCGTCACCGCCACCGCCGACGCCCACCCGCACGCACCCGCGCTGGACACCGGCACCGCCGTACTCGACTACCGCGCCCTCATGCACGAGGTCGACACCCTCGCCGGCGTCCTCGCCGGGCACGGCATCGGCACCGGAGACCGGGTCGGCGTGCGCATCCCCTCCGGCACCGCCGACCTGTACGTCGCCATCCTGGCCGTGCTGCGCTGCGGCGCCGCCTACGTGCCCGTCGACGCCGACGACCCCGACGAGCGCGCCGACATGATCTGGCAGGACGCCCAGGTGTGCGCCGTCCTCGGCGCCGAACGCCGGCTCGCCCCCGGCTCCGGGGCCGAGCCCCGCGGCAACCCCGCCTGGCCCACCCCCGCCGACGACGCGTGGATCATCTTCACCTCCGGCACCACCGGCCGCCCCAAGGGCGTCGCCGTCACCCACCGCTCCGCCGCCGCCTTCGTCGACGCCGAGGCCCGCCTCTTCCTCCAGCAGCAGCCGCTCGGCCCCGGCGACCGCGTCCTGGCCGGCCTGTCGGTGGCCTTCGACGCCTCCTGCGAGGAGATGTGGCTGGCCTGGCGCCACGGCGCCTGCCTGGTGCCCGCCCCCCGCTCCCTCGTCAAGGCCGGCACCGACCTCGGCCCCTGGCTCGTCGAGCGCCGCATCACCGCCATCTCCACCGTCCCCACCCTGCTCGCCCTGTGGCCGCAGGAGTGCCTGGACGCCGTGCGCCTGATCATCGTCGGCGGCGAGGCCTGCCCCGCCGAACTCGTCGAGCGCCTCGCCACCCCCGGCCGCGAGTTCTGGAACACCTACGGCCCCACCGAGACCACCGTCGTCGCCACCGCCGCCCACATGCTCCCCGGCCAGCCCGTACGCATCGGCACCCCCCTGGACGGCTGGGAGATCGCCGTCGTCGACGCCGCCGGCCACCCCGTCCCCTGGTACGAGACCGGCGAACTCCTCATCACCGGCATCGGCACCGCCCGCTACCTCGACCCCGCCAAGGACGCCGAGAAGTTCAGGGCCCACCCCGCCCTCGCCTCCCCGCGCGTCTACCGCAGCGGCGACCTCGTGCGCAACGACCCCGAAGGCCTCGTCTTCGTCGGCCGCGCCGACGACCAGATCAAACTCGGCGGCCGGCGCATCGAACTCGGCGAGATCGACGCCGCCCTCCAGGCCCTGCCCGGCATCCGCGCCGCGGCCGCCGCCGTCCGCAAGAGCCCCGCCGGCGCCGACCTGCTGGTCGGCTACCTCGTCGCCCAGCCCGGCACCACCCCCGACCTCACCGCCGCCCGCCAGCACCTGCTCGGACGCCTGCCCGCCCCGCTCGTGCCCGTCCTCGCCCTCGTCGACTCCCTGCCCACCCGCACGTCCGGCAAGGTCGACCGCAACGCCCTGCCCTGGCCGCTCGCCACCACCGGCACCGCCACCCCCGGCACCGCCGCCCCCCTGGACGGCACCGCCGGCTGGCTCGCCGGCCGCTGGGAGAGCATGCTCGGCATGGCCCCCGGCCACGGCGACGACTTCTTCGCCCTCGGCGGCTCCAGCCTCACCGCCGCCCGCCTCGTCTCCGAACTGCGCACCCGCCACCCCGGCGTCTCCGTCGCCGACCTCTACGCCCACCCCGTCCTCGGCGACCTCGCCGACTACCTCGACAACCTCGCCGGCCCCCCTCATACCGGCGGCGCCGCGCGCACCCCCACCCCCGCCCCCGTCCGCACCGTGCGCCGTACCCCCGCCAGCGCCGGCCTGTGGCAGACCCTCATCCTGCTCGGCGTCTTCGGCATCTCCGGACTGCGCTGGATCCTCGCCCTCACCGCCTTCGACAACCTCATCGGCAACCACCTCAGCTGGGCCCCGCACAGCTCCTGGTGGCCCGTCGCCGCCGGCCTCCTCCTCTTCTACAGCGCCCCCGGCCGCACCCTCCTCGCCGCCGGCACCGCCCGCCTGCTCACCGCCCGCCTGCGCCCCGGCAGCCACCCCCGCGGCGGCCAGGCCCACCTGCGACTGTGGGCCGCCGAACGCGCCGTCACCCTCTTCGGCGTCGGCGCCCTCGCCGGCACCCCCTGGGCCCTGCGCTACGCCCGCGCGCTCGGCTGCCGCATCGGCGCCGGCGTCCTCCTGCACACCCTGCCCCCCGTCACCGGCCTCGCCCGCATCGGCGCCGGCGCCACCGTCGAACCCGAAGCCGACATCGCCGGCTGGTGGCTCGACGGCGACACCCTCCACCTGGGCCACATCGACATCGGCGACGGCGCCCGCATCGGCGGCCGCTCCACCCTCATGCCCGGCGCCCGCATCGGCGCCGGCGCCGACATCGCCCCCGGCTCCTGCGTCACCGGCGCCGTACCCGCCGGCGAACACTGGCACGGCTCCCCGGCCCGGCCCTCCACCGAGGCCCGCACCACCTGGCCCGCGGCCGCCGCCACCCCCCGCTCCCGCTTCTGGAACCTCGCCTACGGCGTCGGCCTGACCGTCTTCGGCCTCCTGCCGATCATCGCCGCCCTCCCCGCGCTCGCCATCGTCTTCACGATGGTCGACAGCGACCGCACCCTCACCGCGGCCCTCCTCCAACTCCTGCCCGCCACCATCCCGCTGGCCGCCCTCACCCTGGTGTGCCACGCCACGCTGATAGCGACCACGGTCCGCCTCCTGTCCATCCCGCTGCGCCCCGGCTTCCACCCCGCCCACGGCCGCGTCGCCTTCTGCGCCTGGGCCGTCACCCGGCTCAGCGACACCGCCCGGCGCACCCTCTTCCCCTTCTACGCCAGCCTCTTCACCCCGGTGTGGCTGCGCCTGCTCGGCGCCAAGGTCGGCCGCCGCGTCGAAGCCTCCACCGTCCTGGCCCTGCCCGGCCTGATGCGCGTCGACGACGGCGCCTTCCTCGCCGACGACACCCTCGTCGCCCCCTACGAGCTGCGCGCCGGCTGGCTGCACATCGGCCCCTCGCACGTCGGGCGCCGCTCCTTCGTCGGCAACTCCGGCATCGTCGGCCCCGGCCGCCAACTGCCCGACAACTCCCTCGTCGGCGTCCTGTCCGACACCCCCGTCAACGCCCCCGAAGGCTCCTCCTGGCTCGGCCGTCCCGCCTTCGCCCTGCCGCGCGTCGCGGCCGCCGGCGGCGACGCCCGCACCTACAACCCGCCCCGGCGCCTGATGTGGGCCCGCGCCGGCGTCGAGCTGTGCCGCCTGCTGCCCATCGTCCTCGCCGCCCTCCTCGGCGACCTCGTCCTCGCCACCCTCCAGGAACTGCGCGACGACTACGGTCTCCCGCGCGCCCTGGCCGCCGCCGGCCTCGTCCTCATCGGCGCCGCCGTCGTCGCCTGCCTGGTCACCACCGCCGCCAAGTGGCTCCTCGTCGGACGCTTCCGCGTCGCCGAGCACCCCCTGTGGTCCACCTTCGTGTGGCGCAACGAGCTCTACGACAGCTTCGTCGAGGAACTCGCCATGCCCTTCGGCGGCTCCAGCATCACCGGCACGCCCTACCTCAACGCCTGGCTGCGCAGCCTCGGCGCCCACATCGGGCGCGGCGTGTGGTGCGAGACCCACTGGCTGCCCGAGAGCGACCTCGTCACCGTCGAGGCCGGCGCCAGCGTCAACCGCGGCACCGTCCTGCAGACCCACCTCTTCCACGACCGGGTCATGCGCCTGGGCCCCGTCCACCTCGGCCCCGGCTCCACCACCGGCCCGCACTCCATCGTCCTGCTCAACTCCTCCCTCGGCGCCGGCACCACCGTCGGCCCCGCCTCCCTGGTCATGCGCGGCGAGAACGTCCCCGGCACCACCCGCTGGCTCGGCAACCCCGTCGCCGCCTGGAACGCCGACCCCGCCCTCGCCCCCGTCGCCGGACGGCGGGCCAAGCGCAAGGTCGGAGTGTGATGCAGATCACTTCGGCTGGGCGATGAGTTGACGATGCGGTCGCGGTCCTACCTGTGTAGACCGCGACCGCATCCGTTCCCGTCCGTTCCCGAAAGGGCGTACCGACCATGACCGCCACCCCCGCCAAGGGCCCCGCCAGCTACTTCCCGTCCATCGAGAAGAAGTACGGCCGACCCGTCGCCGAGTGGAAGGACCTCATCCGCGCCTCCCCGCTCGGCAAGCACATGGAACTCGTCGCCTGGCTCAAGACCGAGCACGGCCTCGGCCACGGCCACGCCAACGCCCTCGTCGCCCACACCCTCGCCGAAGCCGCGGCCTGAGCCCGTCGCCCGGCTCTGCTGGTGACGCCCGGCCTGCGCCCCGTGGCGGATGGCGGGCCGGCGGACGACGACGGGTCCGGGGCCGCCTGCGGCACGATCGGGAAGCAGGCGGCCCCGGACCCGGGTCGTTCCGTACGGGCGGGGCATCGACCGCGATGCCCGTACGGCTGCGGTCGGGACCCATTCGACGACTTCAACAGCACTTGAAGTCAAGCCCCCGGCGGCCCGAGGCGCCGGAGGGCGGGGTAGCCTCGCTCCCGGCGGGGGCCGGCGGACGAGGTTTCAGGGGCGGTCGAATGGAACAGCAACAGCGCGGCTACTGGCGGGTCGCGGACGGTTCGGCGGTCAGCTCCACCCAGGCCCAGGTCGCCTGGACCAGGGCCGCCTACCCGGCCCTGGTGGACGTGGCCCGCCGCTACCACGCGGTGATCACCTACTCCGAACTGGCCGAGACCGTGCAGGAGGCGGCCGGAGTGCGCACCCGGGTGCACCAGCGCACCTGGATCGGCAAAGTCCTGGCCCTGGTGGTGCGCGAGGCACACCGCCGCGGGGACCCGCCGCTGACCGCACTGGTGGTCCACTCCACCGACGGCATGGTCGGCGTCGGCTACCAGGAAGTACTGGCCGTGGCCGGACAGCCGCCGCTGGCAGCGGACATGGACCGCGAACACCACGCCGCCGCCGCCCGCCTCGCCTGCTACCGGCACTTCGGCGCCCAGCTGCCCGCCGACGGCGGCACCCCCGCCCTGGCCCCGCGCCTGCAAGCGGCCGTCAACCGCAAGGCGGCCGCCGCCACCCCGCCCCGCCCCCCGGCGATCTGCCCCTCCTGCTTCCTCCAACTGCCCGCCACCCGCATCTGCGACTCCTGCGGCGCCAGCGCGTAGGGGCTCTCCTGCGGATCACGCCGGGCCCGGACGGAGCAGCAGGCCGGATGGGATGATCTTGCCGGCAGTTCCGTACGAGGAGGCACGGTGGACGACCACTCGAAGCACGACCACTCCCGGTGGGAGGGCGTCGTGATCGCGGCCCGCGAACGTGCCCACTCGCGGCAGGCCCTCATGGTCGAGCGCTTCGGACTGTCAGGTGACGTGCAGTACCACTGGTCGATGGACGACGCGCGGATCACCTGGTCGCGCAGGAGGAAGTGGTCGCGCAAGAGCGAGGTGTTCCTCACCGGCCGGCTCACGATGATCGGCAGCGTCAGCCTCGCCCGGCAGACCTGGCTGTGGTCCTGGGCGAACGAGTCGCTGCCGCCCGCCGTCCTGGGCGACATCGAACGGGTGCGGCGCTTCGGCGAGGACAACGACTTCCCCGTCCTGCCGTGGCCGGGCTTCGACTCCCACCCCGAACTCGTCGCCGAGGCGCGGATGGTCGCGGCCTCAGTGCTCGACGCCGACGGGCTGTGGGTGGAGTCGACGGACGACACGGAGCTCCACTTCCTGCTCCACGACCTGGTGCCCGCCGCGGCGGCCGACTAGGCGGTCGGCCGGGCGGGCGGTCGGGTAGGCGAGCGGCTCGTCGGACGGCCGGGCGGGCGGCGGGAGCTCGCGGACCCGCGGCGGGGCGTCAGGCCCGGGCACCGGCGGGCAGGCGGCCCGGCATCTGCCAGCCCTCGGCGAGACGGGAGGGGGCGAGCCGGCGCCCGTCGCCGAAGAACTCGCAGAACTTCATGATCAGCGGATCCCAGCCGAGCGGGTCCACGTAGTGGTCCGTACCGGGCACGATCAGGCGCTCCTCGACGTGCGCGCGCACCACGGTGACCTCGAAGGCGGTGCAGTGCGGGTTGCCCGCCAGCGGCGCGGCCGCCTCCAACCGGCACTCCAGCTGGACCGGGCACTCGGCGACGCGCGGCGCCCGCACCAGCTCCGACCGCTGCTCGGTGAGCCCGGCGGCGGCGAACTTGCCCCGCTCGAAGCGGTAGCCCTGCTGCCGCCGGTGCTCGGTCAGATCCGGGTTGGCGGTCAGCAGCGCGAGGGCGTCGACGGCGTCGACCTGCCCGGAGGAGGGCAGGTTGAGCACGCACTCGCCCTCGCGCCGCAGGTTGACGGCCGTCTGGGCGGTGTTGCCGAGGCCCAGCACGCAGGACTGCCCCAGCCACCACGCCGAGGACATCGGCGCCAGGTTGGCGCCGCCGTCCTCGTTGCGCGAGCTGATCAGCACCACCGGGGTGCCGAAGTAGAGAACCTTGAGGTCGGTGGCCTTGTGCACGGGAATGCCGTCCTTGGGTGGGAAACCGTTGCCGGTCTCCGACTCTGCCCCCGCCCGGGAGGGGGCGCTGGCGGTGATCGGACACGGCGTTCCCGGCCCCGGCGGGGGCGGACGGCCCTACGCCGGACGGCCCTGCACGCGTCGGCTCGGTCCGACACGCCGATTCGGCCGTACGGGCGGGTTCAGCACCCGTACGGGCCGGCGGTCAGAACGCGGCGCTGACCGGACCGCGAGCGGCCACCGTACGGGCCTGGCCGTCGCGCAGCCGGTAGGACAGGCCCACGACGGCCGCCGCGCCCTCGGCCACCTTGGCGGCCAACAGCTGGGAACGCTCCAGCAGCAGGTCCACGGTCTGGCGGATGTGCTCGTCGACGATCCCGTCCGGGTCCTCGATGCCCGCGGCCCGGGCCGACACCACGCTCGGGGTGACCCGCTCCACCACGTCCCGCACGAACCCGCCCGGCAGCCGCCCCTGGTCCAGCGCCTCCATCGCCGCGCCCACCGCGCCGCACGAGTCGTGCCCCAGCACCACCACCAGCGGGCACTCCAGCACGCTCACCCCGTACTCGATGCTGCCCAGCGCCTCCGCCCCGGTGACGTGCCCGGCCGTCCGCACCACGAACAGGTCGCCCAGCCCCCGGTCGAAGATGATCTCGGCCGCCAGCCGGGAGTCCGAACAGCCGAACAGCACCGCGAAGGGCCGCTGCGCCGGGGCGAGGGCGGCCCTGCGCCCGGCGTCCTGGTTGGGGTGCTCCGGGCTGCCCGCGACGAAACGGGCATTGCCCTCCATCAGCACCCGCATCGCCTGGTCGGGGCCGGATATCGGTGAGGAGATCATGCCTGCACCCTAGATCGCCGCAGGTGAGGCCCGCAGCAGGGGGGCCGGGGCAGGGGGCCGCCACCGCGTCGCTCCTCACCCGGCCGGCCCAGTCCACGGCCCGCCCACCCCGCTGCGCACGGCCTCGCCCGGCCCCTTCGCCGCCCGCGTGGCGGGAGGCCGGAGGATATCGTCAACTCGCCTCCTGCGTGGCGGCGTTGGACGTGGCAGTGCCGGTCAGCGGCCCGGCCTGCCCTTGGAGACGAACACCTGGACCGTCGAGTGCGCAGGTGTGGTGCGGCCGGCCTGCGGCTCGGAGTTGATGACCGACCCGGCGGGCACGTTCCAGTCGGTGAACTCGTGGACCTCGTAGCGCAGTCCCGCCGTCTCCAGCGCCCTGATGGCCGCGTCCTTGGCCAGGTTGGCGAGCGGCGGCACACTCACCTGCACCCCGTCGGTCGGCTGCATCGGCGGCGGCGTGGGGGTGCCGAAGGCCATCGAGGGCCCGGGCGCGGGCGTGTCGGAGGGCGCGCCGGGGGAGGGTGTGCCGGACGACGTCGGCGCCGAGGCGTTCGCGGGGCCCGCGGGCAGGCCGCCGGAGGGCGACGGACCCGAACCCGGCGCGAGCAGTGCCGCACCCGTGCCGATGGCGACCACCGCGGCCGCCGCCACCGCGCCGCTGAGCACGGTGCGACGGCGCACCGTGCGCCGGATGGCGAGGGCGTCGATGACGGGGGCCGGGGTGTTGTCGGCGAATGCGGTCATGGCGGCGAGGAGTTCCTTGTCGAAGTCGGGGTCGGAGCCGGGGTCGGGGTCGGGGTCGGGGTCGAAGTCGGGGTGGTCGGCGTCGCGACCGGGATCGTGGGACGGGAAGCGGGTCATCACGCACCTCCGCGCGAGGTCGGCGGCGCGGACGGGACGTCCTGCCGAGGCAGTGCGGACCGCAGTTTCGCGAGGCCGCGGGCGAGTTGGGAGCGCACGGCGCCGGGGGAGATGTCCAGCGTCTGCGCGATCTCCTGGTCCCCCAGGTCGTGGAGGTAGTACAGGACGACCACGGTGCGCATCCCCATCGGCAGCGTGTGCAGCGCCGCGACGAGCTCCGCGCGCAACTCCACCGACCGGTAGGCGTCGCGCGGGTCGGCGCGCTCGGGGCCGGGCGCCGCGGCGGGCCGCTCGCCGGAGCGGCTCAGCCGCCGCCACCGGTCGTTGACCAGGTTCACCAGGATCCGGCGCACGTACGCCTCGGGCACCTCCGCGGCCGCCACCCGCCGCCAGTTGCGGCAGGATCGTTCCAGCGCCTCCTGGACGAGGTCCTCCGCGGTGTGCGCGTCCCCGGTGAGCACGTACGCCGTCCGGAACAGCGCGCCCGAACGCTGCTGTACGAACTCGACGAAGTCGATCCCGGGACTGGCCCTGCGCAGCCTCACCCGCCGCCCTCGCTCTCTTCACTCTTCCGCCGTCACCTTCGCCCCCATGACGGCCCCCGGCACCGCTCTGCTGCACCGCCACCGCGAAAGTGACGCGGCTCACAACGCTTCGAAGTCGAACGGGCCAGACGGGCCGGACCACCGCGGCAGCCCGGGGAGCACGCGGGCGGGCACAGCGATGCGCAAACGATGCGAGTAGCCCGGGCGGTGGCCGCTCCGAGACGGTCGCAGTGTGCACGCACTGATCGACCGGCCGGCACCCCGGCCCCCGGCACCCTGGCCCCCGGCAGACGAGACGCCCGGCACCGAACCCCCCGGCATCGAACCCCCGGGCGGCGGCGGACAGGCCGGGCTGCGCGCCCTGGCGGCACGCGTGGCCGGCGGCGACGAGTGGGCCTTCGAGGAGTTGTACGCCGCCACCGCCGGAACCGTCCTGGGCCTCGTGCTACGGGTGCTGCGCGACCACGCCCAGGCCGAGGAGGTCACCCAGGAGGTGTTCCTACAGGTGTGGCGGGAGGCGGCGCGCTACCGCGCCGAACGCGGCGAGGTCCTGCCCTGGATGCTCACCCTCGCCCACCGGCGCGCCGTCGACCGGGTCCGCTCCGCCCAGGCCACCGCCGACCGCGACCGCACCGCCGCCCTGCGCGCCTACACCCCGGTCTTCGACGAGGTCGCCGACCAGGTCGAACGCAACCTGGACCGCGGCCGGGAACGCGAACGGGTCCGCCGTGCCCTGGCCACCCTCACCGACGTCCAGCGCGAATGCCTGCTGCTGGTCTACTACGGCGGCCGCACCCAAGCCCAGGCCGCCGAAGCCCTCGGCGCCCCCCTCGGCACCGTCAAGACCCGCATCCGCGACGCCCTGCTACGCCTGCGCACCCAACTCGCCGACCCCCCACCCCACCCGGCACAGCCCCGCGCCCGCACCTGCCTGCCAAATCTGTAGACCGACCTACATATTCCTCTGCCCCGCGGTCGTGGTGCGCGCAGGAAGTCGACGGGTCCGACTTCCTGCGCGCGCCGATGGCTTCCGGGGAACGAGCCCTGCTTGCCGTCCGCATCCGCGACGCCCGCTGCCCCGGCCTGTCCCGCATAGGCTCACGCATGTGCCCGTCCCCGTCCCGGTCCCCGTCCCCGCGGCTGCCTCCGCCGACCGGCCGCCGGCCCAGGCCAGCCTGACCACCGGTGCCCTCGCCCGCATGCTCGGCGTTTCCCCGACCACCGTCCGCTCCTGGGAACGCCGCTACGGCATCGGCCCCGCCCGGCGCGACCCCGGGCGCCACCGCCAGTGGAGCCCTCGGGACGTCGCCGTCCTGGCGGAGATGTGCCGCCTGACCGCCCGCGGCGTCACCCCGGCCGAGGCCGCCCGCCTCGCCCTCGCCGCCGAGGCTCCAGGACCGTCCGGGCCGCCAGAGAGCTCCGAGGCGTCAGGGTCGTCAGGGCCGCCCGAGCCGTCGGGGCCGGCTGCCGGCGGGCCAGCCCCCGGTGGCGGGAACGCCCTGCCCGTCGGCACCGTCCGCCCCGAATGCCGGGGGCTGGCCCGCGCGGCCGTTCGCCTCGACGCCCCCGAGCTCGCCCGGATCCTGCGACACAGCGTCGACACCCTCGGCCCGGTCGCCGCCTGGACCGAGGTGATGATGCCCGCGCTGCGCGCCGCCGGCCGCAAGTGGGCCGCCGAGGGCGAGCGCTACGTCGAGGTCGAGCACCTGCTGTCCTGGCACGTCGCCGCTGCTCTGCGCCGCGCCGCCGACCGGGTCGAGCCGCCGCAGGGTCCGGCCGTCCTGCTCGCGGGCATGCCCGCCGAACTGCATGCCCTGCCGCTGGAGGCGCTGGCTGCGGGGCTGGCCGAACGGGGTCTGCCGTTTCGGATGTTCGGCCCGGCACTGCCGACCGAAGCCCTGCTGGAAGCGGTCCGCCGCACCGGCCCGCCCGCCGTCCTGCTCTGGTCCCAGGTCGCCCGCACCGCCGACCGGGCCCTGGCCCGCCGTGTCGCCGAGACCACCTGGGGCCCCCACGGTGCCCGCACCCGTCCCGTCGTCCTGACCGCCGGCCCCGGCTGGACCGGCCCCCGCCGCCCCCCGGGCGCTCTGCGCCCCCGCGACCTGCCCACCGCCCTCGACCAGCTGGAGCACCTGCTGCGCTGAACCCCCGCCCCTGCGGAACCGCGGAACGTGCGCCGTAAAGCCTTGCCCGCGGGCTCGCGCCGTCGGCTCCGGAGTGAATATACCGACCGGTCTACAGATTCGATCGCGCCCGCAGTGCGCACAGGAAGTCGACCTGCCCGACTTCCTGTGCGGGGTGGCTCGCCCTCGGCTTCGCCACGCGGCGGGGCCTGCGGGCGGGCGGCCTGTGAAACGGAAAAATATATCGGTCGGTCTACATATTCGGCCGCACATGCACGGAGCGGCGAGAGCCTGGGGAATGGGAGCGGTTCGGCGTACGCGAGAAGTCGGACCTGCCGACTTCTCGCGCGGCCGGAATCGTGGCCCAGAAGAAATATGCCGGTCGGTCTACATATTTCCCTGGTGGGGGCCGCAGCGCCGCAGTGCCGCCATGCCACCGTGCACAGGAAGTCGGCGGGTCCGACTTCCTGTGCACGGGCGGGCCTGCGGGACGTGGGGAGAATATGTCGGTCGGTCTACATAGTCAGCTGGTGGGCAAGCAGGCGGGGGCGGGAGGTGGGGGGTGCGGCCCCCGGCTACCGGGGGGTTGTTCGCCGGGGGCCGCGGTTCATGGGCTGATGCCGGGTCAGGAGGCGGGCATCAGGACGGTGTCGACGATGTAGACGGTGGCGTTGGCGGTCTGGACGTCGCCGCACAGCACCTTGGCGGCGGAGTTGACGGTGAAGTCCGGGGCGGCGCCGGTCACGGCGAGGTCGTCGGCGGCCAGGGTCTTGTGGCCGCCGGCGAGTGCCGCGGGAGCCAGGCGCTGGGGGACGACGTGGTAGGTGAGGATCTTGGTGAGCTTGTCCTTGTCGGCGAGGACGGCGTCGAGGTCCTTCTTCGGGAGCTTGGCGAAGGCGTCGTTGGTGGGGGCGAAGACGGTGATGTTCTTCGCGGAGTTGAGGGTGTCCACCAGGCCGGCCTGCTTGACGGCGGTGACGAGGGTGGACAGCAGCGGGTTGTTGGAGGCGGCGGTGGCGACCGGGTCCTTGGCCATGCCGCTGAAGCTGCCGGCCCCGTCCTTGGGGACGGCCGCGCACGCGGTGCCGAACGGCTGCCCGGCCGTCACCTGCTCGGCGGACGGGGCACCGGAAGCCGGGGCACCGGACGGCTGGGCCGCGGCGGTCGCGCTGGTGCTCTTGGCCGTGTCCGAGGACTTCGCCTCGCCGCTGCTGCTGCACGCGCTCAGGGAGGCGGCCAGCAGGCCGGCGGCGAGGACGGCGGCGAAGGGCTTGCGGACCAGGACGGTCGTGTTCATGGACGGATTCTCCTGTCAGGTGGCATCGGGCGGATCCCGGATGCCGAAGGGGTGGGGAGGTCGTGAGGTGGGGTCAGGTGACGGTGACGACGACGCTGTGCCAGCCCGTCGCGCCCGAGGGGTGGGGAGGTGTGCGGGTGGCGGGCTGGACGGCCCCGGTGCCGTCGGTGGCACGGGCCTCGAGGCGGTGGGTCCCGGGGGCGGCGCCGGTCCAGGTGTGGGTCCACTGGCGCCACAGGTCGGGCCCGGCGTCGGCGGCCAGTTCGGCCTGCCGCCAGGGCCCGCCGTCGACGCGCACCTCGACGGCGGCGATGCCGCGGTGGGTGGCCCAGGCGGTGCCGGCCACCGTCACGTCGCCGGGCGGCACGCGGGCGAACGGCGCGGGCACGTCGATCCGCGAGGCGGTGCGGACCTCGCCGGTGCGGTCCCAGCCGCGCCGCACCCAGTACGGGTCGCGGGCGGCGAAGGTGGTCACCTCCAGGTCGACGAGCCACTTGGTGGCCGAGGTGTAGCCGTAGAGGCCTGGCACCACCGTGCGGCAGGGGAAGCCGTGTTCGACGGGCAGCGCCTCGCCGTTCATCGCCACCGCGAGCAGCGCCCGGCGCCCGTCGAGGAGCGTCTCGACCGGGGTGCCGATCGTCATGCCGTCCTGCGAGCGGCCGACGAGCTGCTCGGCGCCGGAGCGGACGCCGGCGCGGCGCAGCAGGGCGGGCAGCGAGGCGCCGAGCCAGCGGGTGGTGCCCGCGTAGGGGCCGCCGACCTCGTTGGAGACGCAGGACAGGGTGTGGTCCAGCTCCTCCAGCCCGAGGGCGAGCAGGTCGTCGAAGCCGATCAGCAGCGGGCGGTCGACCAGGCCGTGCAGCCGCAGCGACCAGGCGCGCGGGTCGATGCGCGGCAGGGTCAGGGCGGTGTCGACGCGGTAGAAGTCGGCGGTGGGGGTGATGAACGGGGGCAGGCCGGGGACCGTGGCGCCGACGGCGCGCGGCAGCGGTGGAGCCGGGCGCAGCGGCGGCGGCAGGCGGACGGCGGCGCGGGCCGCGCTGACGTCGCCGCGCCGGTCGGACAGGACGCGTCCGGCCGTGCCGAGGGCGGCGGCCGTGCCGATCGTGGCGCCGGCCGCCAGGACGCGCCGCCGTTCGGGCCCGGCCGGCCGGACCGGGCCCGAGCCAAGGGAAGGGGAAGGGCCGGGGGAAGGGCCGGGGGAGAGGGCGGGTCCGGCCAGCCACCACAGCACGGCGACCGCGCCGCCGGCCGCGGCGGCGGAGGGCAGCAGGTCGGTGGGGAGGGCCTGCGGGCGGGCCAGCGCGGCCCAGGCGCCGAGGCCGCCGAAGGCCGTGAACAGGGCGGCGGCCGCGCCGCGACGGCGTACGGCCAGCACGCCGAGGGCCGCGGCCGCGAGACCCATGACGGTGTAGATCCCGCCCAGCAGGACCGTCTTGTCGCCAGTGCCGAACCGCTGGACCGCCCACGTCTTGACGGCGGTGGGCGCGAGGTCGATCGCCGCCGAGCCGATCGCCACCACCGGTGAGGCCTGGGGGCGGGTGAACGCCGCCGCCGCCTCACCGGCTCCCACGGCCGCGGCGGCGGCGGCCGCCAGCCCGCACAGCGCCGCCACGGCCGGCCCGGCGGCACGGGTGCGTGCTCGGGGGAGGGCGCCCGGCGGGCTGCTGCTCGTCTCATCGGTCACGGTCCTCATTCGGCGGTCCGGCTCCACCGGATGGGTGCGAGTCCGGATACCCCCCGATCGGGTGACATTGCTCTGGCCGGGTGACACCGCCCGGCCAGGGTTGAGGGCCGCGGACGGGCCGCAGACGGGCTGCGGAACGGGCTGCGGAACGGGCCGGACCGCCGGGAGACCCGGCCCCGGCGCCCCGGGCCGAGGCCGCTCAAGGGCGCCCGGGGACGTCCGGGGCGCCCTTGAGCGGCACCCTCACGGTCTCCTGGCCCCGGCCCGACCCGGCCTTCCGCCGGGCCAGCCGCCCGGCCCGGCCCTCCCGCTCAGATGAACGGGATCAGCAGGACCGGCGCCCCCGTGGGGTGCGCGGAGCCGGCCGAGGGCTCCACCGTGACCCCGATACCGCGCGCACCGTCCAGGGGGCCGTCCAGCAGGAACGCGCCGTCGCCCCGGGGCATCAGCCCCGCCGGGCGCATCGCGGCGCCGTCGTCGAACCACAGCTCGTACGCCGTGCCGTCCGCCGGGGCGGGCAGGCCGGAGGCCAGGAGGACGGCCCGGCCCTTGTCGTGCGACCAGACCACCGCCCCGGTGCCGGTGCCGCCGGCCGCCGGGCCGCTCGCCCGCCGGGCGTCGGGTGCCGCCAGCAGCCCGGTGACCTGGTCCTGGTGCCGCTGCAGCGCGGCGGCGAGGGCCCTGGCCCGGTCCGCCTCCCGGTGCTGCTGGACGGCCACGCCGCCGAGGGCCGCGGCCGCCGCCAGACAGGCCGCCAGCGCCAGCCGCGGCCAGCCGCGGGCGAGCCGCCCGGGGCGCCGGGCACCGTCGGGTCCGGCCGCGGCGCGCGGGGCCTCCTGCCGGACGGTGTCCAGGGCGCCCATCACCCGCGACTTCAGCTCCCCGGACACCGCGACGGCCTGCGCGGCGCCCAGCCTGGCCAGCGTCGCCGTGAACTCGGCCACCTCCCGGGCGCAGGCCGGACACTGCGCCAGGTGGCGCTCGAACTGCGCGCGCTCGTCCGCGTCGAGGGCGTGCGCGGCGTAGGCGCCGGTCAGCGTGTGCAGGTCGGCGCCGCTCATGCTCCCACCCCCAGGCAGTCGCGCAGCCGGATCAGCGCGTCGCGCATCCGGGTCTTGACGGTGCCCAGCGGGGTGCCGAGCAGTTCGGCGACCTGCGGGTAGGTGTACCCGCGGTAGTAGGCCAGCGTGATCGACTCCCGCTGCAGCTCGGTCAGCCCCTTCAGGCAGCGCCGCACCTGCTCGCGTTCCAGCCGCCCCTCGACCTGCTCGGCGACCTCGTCGAACGCCGGCGCGTGCGAGGCGGCGGCGGCCCGCCGGTCGCGGTCGGCGGACGCCTGCGCCGCCCGCACCCGGTCCACGGCGCGGCGGTGGGCGATGGTCAGCACCCACGCCAGCACCTCCCCGCGCTCGGGCCGGTAGCGGGCGCAGGTGCGCCACACCTCCAGCATCACCTCCTGCGCGACCTCCTCGGACTGCGCCGGATCCCGCAGCACCCGGCGGACCAGCCCCAGCACCGGGCCCGCCACCGCGTCGTACAGCCGACCGAACGCCTCCCGGTCGCCGCGCGCGGTCCTGCTCAGCAACTCCTTGAGGTCGGAGCCCGGACGCCCCGGCCCGGACAGGTGAACGACCGTACTCATCCGGCCGCCTCGCGCTCGCAACACACGGGCGACGGCCCCGGCCAGTGGACGGTGGGCATGGCACGACCTCCAGGGAATCCCGGCCGGGCGGACACCCGGCAGGGCCGACGGAACACGGCGACGTCAGGCGTTCGAAGCCGCACCTGGCGCGGATTGCCCGCCAAGGACACCGGATTCCCGGCCCCCGCGCACGCCCGGATTCCCGGCCCCCCCCGCGCGCACGCCCAGGCGCCCGCAGGAGACCCCTGGAAGACTCGAATCCCCGGCCGTGTCCAATCCCCGGCCGCGTCCGCTCCGAACACCCCGGCAGCGCCCCCCGCGCCTGGCGGGGCACGGGGGGCGCACCCGCCCGCACGAGAGGAGCCGCAGGTGGACGAGCCGACCCGGACGCGCCCGCACTGCCTGGTCACCGGCGCCACCGGCTACATCGGCGGGCGCCTGGTGCCCGAACTGCTCGCCGCCGGGTACCGGGTGCGCTGCCTGGTCCGCGACCCGCTCCGGCTGCGGGACCAGCCCTGGCGGGCCGACGTGGAGGCCGTCACCGGGGACGTCACCCGCGCCGAGTCCCTGCCCGCGGCCTTCGACGGCATCGACGCCGCCTACTACCTGGTCCACTCCCTGGGTACCGGGCCCGGCTTCGAGACCCGGGACCGGCAGGCCGCCGAGACCTTCGCCGAGGCGGCCGCCGCCGCCGGCACCCGGCGCATCGTCTACCTCGGCGGACTGCTGCCCGCCGGGGTCCCCGAACCGCACCTGTCGGCCCACCTGCGCTCGCGCGCCGAAGTGGGGCGCGCCCTGCGCACGGGCGGCGTCCCCACCGCCGAACTGCGGGCCGCGGTGATCATCGGCTCCGGCTCGGCCTCCTTCGAGATGCTGCGCCACCTGACCGAACGGCTCCCGGCGATGGTCACCCCCCGCTGGGTCGACACCCGCATCCAGCCGATCGCCGTACGCGACGTGCTGCGCTACCTGGTCGGCGCCGCCGCCCTGCCCCCCGAGGTCGACCGCACCTTCGACATCGGCGGGCCCGACGTGCTCACCTACCGGCTGATGATGCGCCACTACGCCGAGGTCGCCGACCTGCCCCGGCGCCTGATCGTGCCGGTGCCCGTGCTCTCCCCGCGCCTGTCCAGCCACTGGGTGGGCCTGGTCACCCCCGTACCGGGCTCGCTCGCCCGACCGCTGGTGGAGTCGCTGCGCCACGAGGTGGTGTGCCGCGAACACGACATCGCCCGCTGGATCCCCGACCCGCCCGAGGGCCTGACCGGCTTCGACCGGGCCGTGGAACTGGCCCTGCGGCGCATCCGCGACGCCCAGGTCTCCACCCGCTGGTCCTCCGCCTCCCTGCCCGGCGCGCCCAGCGACCCGCTGCCCACCGACCCCGACTGGGCCGGCGGCAGCCTCTACCAGGACCTGCGCCGGCGCCGGGTGGCCGCCGACCCGGCCGCGCTGTGGCGGGTGGTGGAGGGCGTCGGCGGCGAGAACGGCTGGTACTCCCTGCCGCTGGCCTGGGCCCTGCGCGGACGCCTGGACCGCCTGGCCGGCGGCGTCGGCCTGCGCCGCGGCCGCCGCGACCGCCACCGGCTGCGGGTCGGCGACGCGCTCGACTTCTGGCGGGTCGAGGAGATCGAACCCGGACACCTGCTGCGGCTGCGCGCCGAGATGCGCCTGCCGGGCCTGGCCTGGCTCGAACTGCGCGTGACACCCGACGGCGCCGGCGGCGCGCTCTACCAGCAGCGGGCGCTGTTCCACCCGCACGGACTGGCCGGCCACCTCTACTGGTGGTCGGTGGCGCCCTTCCACGCCCTGGTGTTCGGCGCCATGGCCCGCAACATCACCGAACGCGCCCGACCCGCCGGCTGACACCCCCACCCCGACCCGCCGGCTGACACCCCCACCCCGACCCGCCGCCCGACACCCGCCGCCGTACCCGCACCCCACCGCACGAGGCCCCCGATGAGCACCGCCGTCGTCCTGTTCACCCAGGACCTGCGCCTGCACGACAACCCCGCCCTGCACGCCGCCCGCACCCGCGCCGACCAGGTCGTCCCCCTGTTCGTCCTCGACCCGGCCATCGCCCGGGCCGGCTTCGCCGCCCCCAACCGGCAGGCCTTCCTCGCCGAGAGCCTCGCCGACCTCGACCGGGCGCTGCGCGCCGCCGGCTCCCGCCTGGTCCTGCGCCACGGCGACCCCGTCGAACAGGCCGCCCGCCTGGCCGCCGAGTGCGGCGCCGACACCGTCCACACCAACGCCGGCGTCTCCGCCTTCGCCACCCGCCGCGAACACGCCCTGCGCCGCGCCCTCGGCGAGCGCCTGCACCTGCACGACGCCGCGCTCACCATCGTCCCCGCCGGCCTCGTCACCCCGGCCGGGCGCGATCACTACGCCGTCTTCACTCCCTACCACCGCGCCTGGCAGCAGGCACCCCGGCGCACCGTCCTGCCCGCCCCGCGCACCCTCGCCACCCCCGACGGCCCCGCGAGCGCCCCGCTGCCCGCCGCCCCCGCCGGCACCTCCCCGGGCCGCGCCCCCGGCGGCGAGAGCGCCGCCCGCCGCCGCCTGCGCGCCTGGAACCCGGACGCCTACGAGCAGTTGCACGACGACCTCGCCGCCGACGCCACCTCCCGCCTCTCGCCGTACCTGCACTTCGGCTGCCTGTCCGCCACCGAACTCGCCCACCGCGCCGGGAAGTCCGACACCCCCGGCGCGGCCGCGCTGGTGCGCCAGCTCGCCTGGCGCGACTTCCACCACCAGGTCCTCGCGGCCCGCCCTGACGCCGCCCACGCCGACTACCGCCCCCGCCCCGTCCGCTGGTACGACGACGAACGCGAGCTCCAGGCCTGGCGCGAGGGCCGCACCGGCTACCCGATCGTCGACGCCGGCCTGCGCCAACTCGCCCACGAGGGCTGGATGCACAACCGGGCCCGCCTGCTCACCGCCTCCTTCCTCACCAAGAGCCTGCGCCACCACTGGCGCCCCGGCGCCGCCCACTTCCTCGCCCTGCTCGTCGACGGCGACCTCGCCAACAACCAGCTCAACTGGCAGTGGGTCGCCGGCACCGGCACCGACACCCGCCCCAACCGCGTCCTCAATCCGCTGCGCCAGGCCGACCGCTACGACCCCGACGGCGCCTACGTGCGCCGCTGGGTCCCCGAGCTCGCCCACCTGCCCGCCCGCGCCGTCCACCGCCCCTGGGAGCTGGCCGAGCCCCCGGCCGGCTACCCGGCGCCCCTGCTGCCCCCCGACGCCCTCGGCACCCGCCTGCGCGAGAGCGGCTGAACCGCCCTCGCCCGAACTCGTCCGTCCTCACCCGAACTCGCCCGCCCTCGCCCGAACTCATCCGAACGGCGTAGCGCCGCGTCCGCTCCCGCGCGGGCCCCGGCCGCCGCGGGATGCGGGCCCCACCCGCCTCCCGTTGGATGAACCTGCGGCCCGGCAGGCCCCGGGCAGGCCGCCCCCGGCAGGTCACCCCGGCAGGCCACCCCACCCCCGGCGCACCACCCGAAGGAGCAGGAGCATGCCCATCTCCAGGACCCGCGACGGCGTCGAGATCTTCTACCAGGACTGGGGCAGCGGACGCCCCGTCGTGTTCATCCACGGCTGGCCGCTCAACGGCGACGCCTGGCAGGACCAGCTGAAGGCCGTCGCGGACGCCGGCCTGCGGGCCATCGCCCACGACCGGCGCGGCCACGGCCGTTCCGCCCCGGTCTACGGCGGCTACGACTTCGACACCTTCGCCGACGACCTCGACAGCCTGCTCACCGGGCTCGACCTGCGCGATGTCACCCTGGTGGCCCACTCCATGGGCGGCGGCGAGCTCGCCCGCTACATCGGCCGCCACGGCACCGGGCGGATCCGCTCCGCCGTCCTGCTGTCGGCGATCACCCCGTCCATGCTCCAGGGCCCCGACAACCCGCACGGCGTGCCCGGCACCGTCTTCGACGACCTCAAGGCCGGCATCCTCACCGAGCGCTCCCAGTTCTGGAAGGACACCTCCGTCGACTTCTTCTCCGCCGACCGCCCCGGCTCCCGCGCCACCCAGGGCAACCGGGACGCCTTCTGGTTCATGGCGATGCACCAGACCATCGAGGGCGGCGTCGACTGCGTGGACGCCTTCGGCTACACCGACTTCCACGAGGACCTGGCCGGGTTCGACATCCCCACCCTGATCGTGCACGGCGACGACGACCGGATCGTCCCCGTCGAGGCCACCGCCCGCCGGGCCGCCCGGATCATCCCCGGCGCCGTCCTGAAGGTGTACGAGAACGGCTCGCACGGCATCGCGATGGTCCCCGGCGACAAGGAGCGCTTCAACGCTGACCTGCTGGAGTTCCTGAAGCGGTGAGGGCGCTTCGGGGGAACCCCGGCAGCCTCAGGGCGCGCGGCGCAGGGACAGTGCCGTGACGTCGTCGCGGCTGCGGCCCCCGCTCCAGCGGCGGGCCTCGCGGTCCAGGGCCTCGGGCAGCAGGGAGGCGGGGGCGGCGGCGAGGGCGGCCAGGCCCCGCTCGACGGGGTAGAACGCGCCGGTGGCGTCCTGGGCCTCGGTGATCCCGTCGGTGAGCAGCACCAGCACGCCGTCCTCGGGCAGCGCGAACCACCGGACGGTGCGCACCTCGTCGGTCAGCTCCGCCAGCCCGAGCGGCACCCCGGCCGGCAGCGGCACGGCCTCGACCCGGCCGCCGTGCAGCAGGTAGGGGGCGAGGTGGCCGCAGTTGACGGCCTGCACGTCCGCGCCGCGCTCCACGCCCAGCACGGTCGCGGTGACGAAGCGCTCGCTCTCGCCGCCCTGTAACGCGTACGCGTTGTGCCGTTCCACCGCCGCCTCCAGGGCGTCCGCGACGCCGGTCAGCGCCGGCTCCCGGAAGGCCGCCTCCCGGAAGGCGCTCAGCACCGCGAAGCCCGCGCCGATCGCCGGCAGGCCCTTGCCCTGCACGTCGCCCACCAGCACCCGGGTGCCGTACGGGGTGTCGGCGACGTCGTACAGGTCGCCGCCGACCAGGGCGTCCTCCTCCACCGGCCGGTACAGCCCGTACAGCTGGACGTCGGGGGTGAGCACCGGCAGCGGGCGCAGCAGCTGGCGTTGCAGGGCGACGGCGGTCTGCCGCATCCGGAACAGCTCCCGCTCGCGCCGTACCCGGCGCGCGCACAGCCCGACCACGGCCGCCTCGGCGCCGACCACCCCCACCAGGGTGCCCACCCGGGCGGCCAGCGAGGACGGCGGGAACAGCACCGTGCTGACCGCCACCACCCCGGCCACCCACACCGAGGCCGCGACCGTCTGCGCGACGGTGCCCAGCCCCGCCAGCAGGGCCGGCAGGAACACCAGCAGCAGCACCAGCCGGGCGCTGGTGCCGCTCGCCGCCTGGGCGAGCAGCACCACCGCGGTGGAGGCCAGCACCCCCAGCACCACCGCCCGGTTGCCCGGCGCCCGCGTCCCCCCGCCGTCCCGCTCCCCGCTCCCGTCCCCGTCCGCGCCGCCCACCCCGCCGTCCTCTCCGCCGCCTCGCCGTCCCCCCAGGCATACCGGCGGCCCCACCCGGCCGCCAGCGCAGCCCGCCCGGACGGGCGAGCGCCCGGGTCGGTGCCCGCTCGGGAGCGCCTGCCCGGGCCCGGCCGTCAGACTGCCCGCCGCCCGGCCGTCAGGCGCAGGTGCTGTCCGCGCAGAGCTGCCACGGTTCCCAGGAGACGAACCGGTCCGCCTCGGTGGTCCGCCAGGAGCGGTCGCGGTTCCACTCGCGGACGGTCACCCGCAGCCGCCCGTCCGGCAGTTGGACGACCGAGGACGGCGCGCCCAGGCCCGCGTTGGGGTCCGGCAGCCGGGGCAGCCGGCGCACCGGGCCCCAGGAGTCCCGGGCGTCGCCGTCCTGGCTGCGCACCTCCATGGCCGCGTTCGTGTCGGCGCCGGAGGCGAAGGCGTGCAGCCGGCCGTCGCGTTCCCTGAAGAGCGTGAGCCCGCCGTGGTAGGGCGGCGGTGACAGCTCGAAGTTCTCGGTCGGGGTCCAGGAGTCGCCGGGCGCGGGCAGGACGGTGTGGCAGAAGCCGCCGTAGGAGGCGAAGAACACCTCCAGGGCGCCGACGCTGTTCTCGACGGCGCTCACCTGGTACAGCTTCGGGCCCACGGGGGTGGCGCTGACGCGCTCCCAGCCGCTGTAGGCGCCCCCGGGCGCTTCCTGGGAGCGGTGCCAGACGAAGGGCAGGAGGGAGGCTGCCGAACTGTCGTAGAACTGCTGGAACTGTTCGGTCCGCCCGTCGGAGCGCGGCGTCTCCAGCAGGGTGTTCGGGAGGGCGGTACTGGCCAGGCCCTGGGCGGTCGCGTCGGCCCCGCACCCGGCGGCGACGCCCGGCGCGGGGGCCGTGCCCGCCGTGGTCGTCGTGGCCCACGCGGTCGTCCCCGCGAAGGCCACGACCAGCACACCCGACAGCACGGCTTGCGGAAGTCTCCTGTACATGGTCGGTGAACCTCCCCATTCGGTAACGGAAAAGGAGTGCCCGGTACGGGAGTTGGCCGCTTCGCCAGCCCCTCGCGCGGGACCGGCACATTCTCGTGCACCGGCGGCGGGGCGGACAGGGCGCCTGCGGGGCGGCCGGACGGGATCCGGCCGAACGGCGGCCCGCCCCCGGCGGCGGGGGAAGGCCGGCCGGTCCGGGGGTCGACTGGTCAGGCGGCCGGCAGGTCCGGGGCGTCACCGCGGGGACGGCCGCGGAACAGCTCGTCCAGGTGGTGGGTGAGGATCGCCAGCGCGGCGTCGCCGGTGCGCTGGCCGCCGAGCACGCTGGAGCCGAGGCCGTTGACCATGGCCAGCAGCCCGGCGGCGGTCATCTCCGGGTCCCTGGCGGGGTCGATCTGCCCGGCCTGCTGGGCCGCGCGGACCTGCTTGGCGAGGAAGCCCTCCAGCAGGTCGGGCTGGGGCGTCCCGTGCTTCTCCACCAGCGCGGGATCGCTGAGCACCAGCGTGTAGTACGCGGCGTAGGTGCGGGTGATCCGGCGGCTCTCCGGGTCGGTGGGCAGGATGCTGGACAGGACCGCGGTCACCAGGCCGCGCGGCGTGGACGGGGTGGCGGCCTCGGTGATCCACGTCGCCATGCGGGTCTGGAGCTGGGCGCCGAGCCGCTCCAGCGCGTCCAGCAGCAGCCCCTCCTTGGTCGTGAAGTAGTACTGCACCAGCCGCAGGGAGACGCCCGCCTCGGTGGCGACCGCCCGCATGCTGGCCGCCTGCAGCCCCTGGGTGTCGGCGATGCGCAGCAGCGCTTCGGCGATCTGCCGCCGGCGTTCCTCGTGATCGACCCGCGCGTTCATGAACGACCTCCCTGGTACACCCGTATCATGCCGTGATACACATGTATCATGCGAATCAGCCAGTTCAAGAACGACCAGGCCGGGGACCGGTTTCGCGCCGCCTACGAGCGGGCCCTGACGGAACTGTGGCCCGGGCCGCGGACGGCGCTGGACCTCCCGACCGCGTTCGGGACCACCCGCGTCTACCGGACCGGCCCGCAGCACGGCGAGCCGATCGTGCTGCTGCCCGGCTCGGGCGGAAACGCACTGATGTGGCACCGCTACATCGACACGCTGGCCCGCCACCGCCCGGTCATCGCCGTCGACACGGTCGGCGAACCGGGCGCGAGCGTGCAGAGCGCCCCGATCGCCGACGGCCGGGACGCGGCCGCCTGGCTGGACGAACTCCTGGCCGCACTGGAGGTGACGGACGCCCAGGTCGTCGGCTGCTCCTACGGCGGCTGGCTGGCGCTCCACCACCAGATCCACCACCCCGGGCGGGTCGCCTCCCTCACCCTGGTGGACCCGGCCGGCTTCGCCGACATCGGCGCCCGCTTCTACGCCTGGGTGATCGCCGGCGGCCTCGCCGCCACCGCGCCGCGAGCGCTGCGCCCCCGGCTGGCCCGCCTGGTCGGCAACAGTGCCATCCTGGAGACCGAACTGATGGCCCTGATGCGCGCGTCGATGGGGTTCCGCCGCGCGCTCCCGGTGCCCCCGGTCCTGTCCGACGAGGAACTGCGCCGCCTGGACGTCCCCGCACTGTTCCTGCTCGGGGAGCGCAGCGCCATGCACGACGCGCACGCGGTCGCCGAGCGCCTCGGCCGCCTCGTGCCCTCGGCCCGGACGGAGATCGTGCCCGGCGCCGGCCACGCCCTGCCGACCGACCGGCCGGACCTGGTGGCCGACCGCGTCCTGCACCCCGCCGGGCGGTAGCGCCACCGGCCGGCCCAGGGGGCTCCCGCACCCCGCCGAGCCCCTGCCCCGCCCCCGCCGAGGCCCGTCGCACCCGCACCCGCACCCGGCTGCGCGCCGAGTTCCCCGCAGGACCCGCCGCGCGGGCGTGACACCGCAGCCCGCCCGTAGGGGACTTGACGGAACGTCAGGACGCGGGGGCCGCCATCAGGTCGTGCAGCAGGTCGTCGCCCAGGCCCAGGCCGGTCTTCGACTCGTCGGGCAGGTGGTAGTCGCGGTACCAGTCCGCGGGGGCCTCCGGGTGCGGGCCGCTGACCGCCAC
The DNA here is from genome assembly GCF_044750105.1 of Kitasatospora sp. NPDC088861. Lineage (NCBI taxonomy): Bacteria > Bacillati > Actinomycetota > Actinomycetes > Kitasatosporales > Streptomycetaceae > Kitasatospora > Kitasatospora sp. NPDC088861. Next base: position 13,532 of record NZ_JBIVJF010000043.1, on the reverse strand, counting down.
CCGGCCGGAGCCGTAGGGGGCGATGACGGCGGCGGCGCGGTCGTTGGAATAGCGGGCCAGGACGTCCACGCCCGGGCCGTCGACGTCGAAGTACGGGCCGTCCTGGAAGTACATCCGCTGCGGGCGGCCGCGCCAGGCGACGTCGACGAGGCGGTCCTGCTCGTCGGTGACGGTCGCCCCCCGGGAGCGGATGTACTGCCCGGAGTCGCCCGGCAGGAGGTCGTAGCCCGGGTCGCCGGCCAGGTAGCCGCCCATGCACAGGCCCAGGTAGCGACCGCCGCCCCGGACGTAGTCGCGCACCAGCTCCGGCGAGAAGCCGGGGTCGCGCTGGAGCAGGCCCCACGCGGTGCTCACCTCCTGCCCGTTGGTGCCGCCCGGCTGCACGTACAGCGCGGCGCCGGCCAGCACGCCAGCGCCGAAACGCAGCCGCTCCTCGGGCCCGACGTAGCGCACCGCGAAGCCGTCGCGCTCCAGCAGCTCCCGCGCCGCCTCCGGGCAGCCCTCGCAGGCCGCCGGGCCCCGGTAGACCAGCGCGAGCGGCCGCCCGTCGGCGGCGGCGACCGCGTCGCCGGCCGCGCCGTCCGACACGGGGGAGGCGCCGCAGGCGGACGCCGTCAGCAGCGCCGCCGCCACCGCCAGGGCCGCGGCGGCCCGCCCGGGCCGCCGCCCACCCCTCATGACCGGCACTGCCGCCATCGCTGACACCCTCCCCCGACAGGACCTACGCCGTGTGCAGCGACGACGCTACGGGCACAGCGGCCCGCGCCGCACGTCCGCCCTCCGAACGGGTGCACCCGCGCCGTCCGCGTTGACGGGCCGCGGGCCCGGGGGAGTAGCGCGGGCGGACGGGTCAGGCGGACGCGGCCCGGGCGGTGCGCCACTGCTCGAACTGCTCCGGGGTGCGCACGCCGTCGTCCAGGACGGCGCGGTAGACGTCCCAGCCGCGCACGCCGCGGCCGTACTCGGGGTGCTCGGACCAGGCGTGCTTGATCCGCAGGACGGCCTCGCGGGCCTGCGGGGTGAGACGCGGCGGCAGGTCGCGCAGGTGGGCGAGGTCGGGCTGGCGGGCGGGCTCGTCGACGAACCACAGGTCGAGGGTCCAGTCGCGGCCCTGCGGGCAGCGGTAGTCCAGGCCGAGGTAGAGGCCGTCGGGGTAGGCGGCGGGGTCGGTGTTCCAGGTGCCGGTGTCGTTGCGCAGGCGCACCTGCCGCACCCGCGGGTGCAGTGCCAGCCGCGCGCCGAGCGCGGCCACCCGCTCGTGCGCGGCCGTGTCCAGGCGCGGGCACACCACGGTGACGTCCAGGTCCCGGCGCACCATCAGCCCCAGCGCCGAACTGCCCACCCGCACCGGTTCCCCGAGGGCGCCCAGCAGCTCGTCCAGGCCCAGGTCGGCGCTGACCGCCCCGGCCTCGGCCTGCCGTTCGTCCTGGTGCCGCAGAAGATCGTCCGTCGTCATCGGGCCAGTCTGCCAGCAGCCGCCGACCCCGGGAATTGACCCATGAAATCGGCATGGAATTGCCACCTGATATCTGGTCTTTCCGGACCTAGCCTGGTCCCATGACGACGACGAGCAACGCCGCCCCCGCCGCCCCCGTGCTGACCCGCCACGCCGGGGCCGAGACCTGCGCCGACCCGAGCAGCACCATGACCCTGCTCGCCGACTCGGCGCACACCGAGGGCGGGTTCACCAGCTACCGCTCCACCTTCGCCAAGGGCGCCGTCGGGGCCCCCGCGCACTTCCACACCCGGGCGTGGGAGCTGTTCTTCGTCATCGGCGGCTCGCTGCAGGTGCTGGTCGGCGAGGAGGTCACGATCCTGGGCGAGGGCGACTTCCTCGCCGTGCCGCCGCACACCCCGCACGCCTTCGCCGCCGCCCCGGGCGCCGAGGCCGACGTCCTGTTCGTGTTCACCCCGGGCATGGACCGCTTCGACTACCTGCGCCTGCTGGGCCGCGTCATGCGCGGCGAGACCGACCCGGGCGCGATCGCCGCCTCCGCCGGGCGCTTCGACAACCACTACGTCGACAGCCCCGCCTGGCGCGCCGCCCTCGACCGGAGCGCCGCCCGCGCCTGATGCCCCGCCCCCTAGAAACCGCCCTGCCCCGCCCGGGGCCCGTGACGGCCGTTCCCGGCGGGCCGGTGCGGGCCGGGTGTGGAACGGTGGAAGCCGGGGGTGTCCTGGTTGCGAGAGGAGTGGCCATGTCGTCGAAGCGTCGCCGCAAGAAGAAGGCCCGGGCCCGGCGCGGGGCCAACCACGGCCGCCGGCCCCAGTGCTGAGCGCCTGAACCGTGCGTGCGGCCGGGGCGCCGCCCCCGGCCGCACCGGCCGCTCAGCCCGGTTCGCGCCCGCGCGGCACGGCGTGGTACGTGCAGGTGTCCGTCCAGTCGCGGCCGAAGGTGAGCACCAGCACCGGGCCCGGCCCCTCGGCGCGGGCGGCGCGCAGCAGCGCGGCCGGGTCGCCGTCCGGCGGGATCTGCTCGTGCCGGAAGCGCACGTCGCTGCCCCTGCGCGGCCAGTGCGGGTCCGGGCGGGGGATGCCGGGCAGGTCCCAGACCAGGGTGGCGTCGGCGGTGGACAGGCTCGGGCCGGGCATCCGCCGGCCGTCGGGGAAGAGGCCGCGGTCGCGGTGGTAGCGCAGCGCGTAGGCGACCGTGCCCGGCGAGTACGGCGGTTCGTCGCCCCAGGTGTTCGGGAAGCCCCAGTCGGCCAGGCCCGCCGCCTCGATCCTGGGCAGGACGGCGGTGATGTCCTCGCCGGTGGCGAAGTAGGCGGCGGCGCTCATCCGGCAGACCAGCACGCCGCGGCCCTCGGCGGTGGTGGTGAGCAGGCCGAGCGAGGAGGGGCGGTCGCAGTGGTCGGCGACGCGGGTCAGCAGGTGCGTCACGCCCTCCACCGCGGCCAGGCCCTCGACCAGCCGGCGGATCCGCTCGCGCTCGGCGGCCCGCAGCGCCTCGACCCGCGGCGAGGAGGCCAGGGCGCGCAGCCGGCGGGTGGTGGGCAGACGGGCGCGCAGCGCGTCCCGGGCCCGTACGGGCTGGGCCAGCAGCATGCCGAGCAGGTACTCGAAGCCGTTCACCGGTCGGGGTCCTCTCGGGCCGGGGAAATGGGGAAATGCAGAGAGACCGCTCGGGCCGCTGGGGCCGGGCGGTCTCTGCTGTTCGGACGGGCCCATGCGCCAACACGGCCCGCTGCCGGTGTTCCCGAAAATTTGGAGTAGACAGCGCCCCCGGGTTCCTGACCCGCAGGTCTGGATGACGCTGCTGCACATCGTCACATTCAGCCAGGACGGCTACAAGGGCGAGTTGCACAAAAATGCATCAAATTCCGGTTTCGAGTTCCTGAACTGCACTGATGCCAGAGGGTTGTGACGAGATTGCGGGCCGGGCCCGGGATTCTGGCGCATCAATCTTCGCGATGTTCACCGAACCGATTGGGAATCACCCGTACGCCTGACAGAGTGTTGCGCGAAACGGGTTCCTCGCGTGACGCCAACCACCGAAGTGCCCGTCCGTTGGAGTAGACGGTGATATAGGAGGTCCTCGATGACGAGGAAGCGGAAGAAGAAGCGCGCCCCCGCCCACTGCGCCGCCGGCCACCCGGCGCCGCCGCGACCGGGCCTGCCCTGGTCGTCCGGCCCCGTGCGGACGGCCGTGGTCGTCGTCGTGGTCGTCGTGGCCGCCGCCCTGGTGAGGACGGGCATGTCGGCGGGAGCGGCGCTCGAACTGGCCACCGGCGGGCTGCTGTTGAATGCCAGGCTCCAGCAGGGGCGGGCCTAGAAGGAACGCCGGACCGCGATGGGACGCCAGGAGAAACCGATCGCGGCGACCGAGCCGGCCCTGGGCCGACTCGCCGCGTTGCTGCGCGAGCAGCGTGAAGAGGCGGGGTTGACCTACCGTCAGCTCGCCGACCGGACCAACTACCACCCGACCACCCTGCAACGGGCCACCAGCGGCCGGACCATGCCGAACTGGGAGGTCGTCGAGGCCCTCACCCGGGCCTGCGACGGCGACCTCAAGGCGGCCCGCCGCAAGTGGACCCTGGCCAACTACTGGGCCCACGTCCCGCGCCCCTCCGGGACCCAGCGCCGGGCGCCCCGACGGCTCAACCCCGAGCAGGTCGACTCCCTCGCCGACCTGCGACGGGCGATGCACGAGATGCGGCGCAAGGCCGACTGGCCCTCCCTGGAGGAGCTGGACCGCCGGGCCCGGGCCGGGGGAGGGCGCCTGCCCTCCAGCACCCTGGCGCTGGTCCTCAGGGGTGAGGCCCCGCTGCGCAAGGCGGTGTTCCTCACCTACATGGAGGTCTGCGGGGTCAAGGAGGCCCGCCGCGCACTGTGGGCGGCGGCCTGGGAGCGGACGAACAACGCCCGCACCCCGGCACCGGTCAACTCCCGCACGTACCAACGGGAGTTCACCCGGGCCATGCAGTCCTCCAGCAGCGGCACCTCGACGGACATCCTGTTCAAACTGTGGGTGACCCTGCGCAACAGCCTGGCCGCCGACCGCGCCGAGGACGCCGGCCACCCCGGCCACTCCGCCGGGACGGGCCGCGACGGCACCGGCGGCGGCCCGCCGGTACTCGTGTGACCCGGTCCGCGGACGGGAACGCGCCACCAGCGCCCCGTCCGCGGACCAGCACCCACCCGCGCCACCTCGGGAATCAACCATGCCGACACCACCGCGACAGCCGACCACCACGACCACGACCATCACCACGACCACCGCCACCGGACCGGCGCTGGGCCTGTGGGCGCTGTACGACCTCCACCTGCGCCACTACCTCGACTACGCCGCCCTGCTGCTCCCCGCGGCCGACGCCCCGCTGGCCGTCCAGGGCGCCTTCGACGACCTCAGCGGCCACTGGCTCGACGCCCTCGCCACCGCCAGCCCGGCCGCCTACGCCTGGCAGGCGGTCCGCCGACGCGTCTGCGCCCTGGCCGGCCCGCGCCCGCTCGGCCCGGTCGCCCACCTCACCGCCCCCCAGCAGGACGTCCTGCTGCTGCACCTGGTCCTCGCCCTGCCCGCCGCCGAGGTCGCGGCCCTGACCGGCACCGAACCGGGCGCCGTCCACGTGCAGTTGCGCTCGCTGGCGGCCGTCCGCCGGTAGCGGCCGCCGCCCCGGCCCGCTCCCGTCGTTCCACCGGCCGGGCTGCCCCCGGCCGGTCCGGCGGCTCATCGCGCGGGGCTCGCGACCGGGTCGGGGTCGGGAGCGGCGGGGGAGGGGGCGGCGGCGCGGGCACGGGCCCGTACCTCGGCGACGGCCGGGCAGGTGGCGTAGACGCGGGTGAGGTGGGCCAGGTGGTCGGCCTCGGACTCCAGGTCCTGTCCCAGGGCGTGCGGCGGTTCGGCCGCCGGGGCGGTGCGCGGGGTGTCGGGGTTGGGCCGGGCGCCGGCGGCCGCGCGTTCCAGCGCGGCGGCCAGCGCGGCGGCCTCGGCGGTGGCGCCGGCCCGGGCGGCGGACGGGGGGAAGCGCGAGGCGGCGGCGGCGAGCCACCGCGGGGTCCGCGGGTCGAGGTGCTGGCGCAGGATCAGCCGGGCGTCGTGGATCTCGATGATCCGCCGGTACAGGGCGAACTGCGGGTCGCGCGGCGGCAGCAGCGGCAGGCGGCTGGCCGGCGCGAGCGCGATCTCCGGCAGCACGGTGTGCAGGTCCCGCCAGAGCGGGGCCAGCGCCCGGTAGCGGCGGTGGGCGCGCAGCCAGCCGCGGACGGCGGCGTGCGCGGCCGGCCACACCGTGGTGCCCAGGCCCGCCGCGAGCAGCGCCACGCACAGCAGGCCCAGGACGCCGCACAGGGCGTCCTCGGCGCCGGCCTGGGTGCCGGTGGCCGCCGCCTGGACGACGTCGTCGACGCCCCAGGCGTTCCACAGCAGGCCCGCGACCAGGCTCAGCGTGAGCAGCCGCAGCCCGCTGCGCTGGCGCCCGGGCACGGCGGCGCGGGCGAGCCGGGCGAGCTGGCGCAGCAGGGCGGTGAGGCAGTAGGCGAGGTAGAGCACGCCGGCGGCGGTGTACCCGGCCAGTGCCAGACGGGCGCCGGTGGAGGGCGCGGCGGTGAGGTCGGAGGCATCCAGGCCCGGCGCGGCGGCGACGAACAGGACCGCCCGCACCCCCAGGACGCCGGCCAGCAGGGCGAGCTGGCGCCGCACCGCGCGGCGGGGAAGGTCGGGCGTGTCTGACAATTCCCGCCGGGCGCACGACGCCGGGCATCCCGCCTGGACGCACCGGCGAAACGCCCAAGTACGGCCCAGTACGAGGACGCTTCGCCGGCACGCCCAGCCGGGCGCCCACCGCCGCGCGCTGATCCGCCGCGAATTGTCAGACACGCCCTCGGGATCGCGCAGGACGCCGGCCAGCAGCCGGATCGCGCAGGCCGCGCCGATGCGCAGTACGTCGCCGAGCAGGACGGGCACGGCGGGCGCGATCCCGAGCCGGTGCAGCCGGTCGGCGGCCTGGACGGTGGGCGGGGCGAGCAGCAGCAGGGCGGCGGCGAGCAGCGCGGTGGCGTAGCAACTGTAGCGGGCGATGGCGCGCGGGTTGGTCCGGCGGCCGCGGGCGAAGTGGCAGGCGCTCAGGGCGAAGAACAGCGCGACGCCGTAGAGGACGAGGCCGCTCACGGACGCCCCGCCGCCCGGCCGTCGGCCGCCCGGTCGCCGGCGGGGCCGGGCTCGCCGGTGAGCAGGGCGTCCAGGACGTCCAGCGAGTCCGGGTGCGGGGCGGGGCCGGGCGGGTGCGCGGCGTCGGCCTTGGCGGCCCGGCTGAGGATGAGGGAGGCCAGCAGCTCGGCCTCGCGTTCCTGGGGCTCGTCGTAGCCGGTGCGCCCGAGCACCCGCCGGACCAGGTCGGGGGACAGGTGCGGCAGGAGGTCCGCGGCCGGGCCGAGCGGCGCGGAGCCGGCGTGGTCCAGGAGCAGGTGGGCGATCTCGTGGACCAGGATGTGCCGGCGGTGCAGCGCGCTGGTGTCGGCGGTGTACAGGATGTAGTCCGCCTCCCGGGTGGACACCAGCAGCCCGCAGGGCGCGTTGGGCCGGGCGGCCACCGGCAGCAGGTCGATCGGCCGTCCCCGCCGGCGGGCGATTTGCTCCAGTAGCACGGTGGTGTCGAACGGGCTCGGCAGTTCCAGCTGTTCGGCCATCCGCCGGCAGCGGCGCAGCGCCGATCGGTAGCACCTGTCGTCCCGCACGCTGTGTTCCCCTTCTCGATCAGCGGCCCCGTTCCCCCCGATCTCCCGACCGCCGTGGCTCCGCCTCCGTGCCTGGCCCCCGTCTTCGTAGCCCCCCGCGCCCCGTCCGCCCCGGACCCAGTCAGCCCCGCCCGCGGCCCGCGCCGCCGGCGTCAGGGCGCCGGGTTCCGGCGGGCCGCGTCCCGGCGGGCGATGACGTCGATCAGCTCGCTGACCGTGTCCAGGCCCTCGGAGGAGAGGCCGACCGCCCGCAGCGCCAGGCTGCGCACGCCCGCGTCGCGCAGCGCGCCGAGCAGCGCGAGCTCCTTGGCGATCTCCGCGCCCTGCCGCTCGTCGAAGAAGTACGCGGGCGGGACCTGGAAGAACTGGGCGAGCGCCTCCAGGTGGCGCTTGGTCGGGTTGTCCCGGCGCCCGGTGCGCAGCTGCCACAGGTAGGTGGTGGAGAACGACTCCCCGGTCGCCTCGCGGCAGGCCCGGGCCACCTCTTCGTTGGTGTACTGCTCGCGGTCGGGTCTGCGGACGGTGTGGAACAGCGCCTCGATCCTGGCCGCGAGCCCGGACAGTTCCACCGGTCCGTCCTCCCGGTTCGATTCCGCCATGGCCCGCCCTCCTCACCGGGGCCCCGCACGTCTCCTCCTGGCGGGCGGGCAGGGCCGGCCAGGTCACGATAACCCAACGGCATCAGCTGGCGTGGATCACAAGATACCGCCAATCAACGTCAGTTGACCCCTCCGTCGGCGGCTGACATCCTGGACCGCGGGCGGACCAGTCAAGCTGACTGACCATCAAGTCCGTTCGTGTTAAAGACATTTGACGTTTCCCCCGGATCGGCCGAACGATCTCGGCAGGCCGGTAGCGTGACCGACTCCCCTGGGACCGCCAGGCATCGACGCCCGAGACGGGACCGGCCGGACCGGTCGGCCCCACCGACGGCACGACGTGGGAAGGAGGCGCCCGTGAGCACGGCGCCGCGACACCAGACGGTGCGGCTGGGCTTCCTGTGGCGAGCCGCCGGCGCCCCCGTCGGCTGCGTGCTCGCCCTGGCGATGGGCATCGTGCTCGCCGACACCGGGGACGCCGGCCGGATGGGCGCCGTCCCCGCGCTGCTGCTGTCGAGCGCGGCCGTCCTGGGCGTGGCCCTGCCCGTCCCGTACGGCTTCTGGCTGCGCGCCGACGACCACGGCCTCACCCTCGTACGGGCGTTCGTCCCGCGCCGCTACCGGTGGCGGGACATCCAGGGGCTCACGATGGACGCCGGGCAGGACGCCGACTCCGGCGCCCACCGGCTCGTCCTGCTGCTGCGCCTGACCCCGGCACCCCGCCGGACCGCCCGTGCCGCCCGCATCGCCCGCGCCGCACACCTGTACGGGCCGGTCCTCGGCATCCTGGGCACCACCCGCGACGGGCTGCCGCGCGGCACCGAACCCCGCCGCCTCGCCGAACTGTTCGACCTGCTCCGGCGCCACGGCGTCCCCTTCGACGACCGCCGCTACGCCGACCTCGTCCTCACCGCGCACGGCTACCCGGCGCTCGCCCACACCGCCCCCGGCGCGTCCCTCGCCGCTCGGCCCGCCGCCCGCCCCGACGCCGCCTGAACCGGGACCGGACCGGGCCCGCGCAGCCCGCCCCGGCCCTTTGAGCCGCCCACCGCTGAGCCGCCCACCGCCCCGCAGCCGTTGACCCCGACGGAAGCGCGCCCGCCCGGACGGCGCGCCAGGACGTCAGGAGTGCGGCGATGCTCAGGTTCCACGGCGCATGGCGGATCACCGTGGTCGGCAAGAACGCCAGCTTCGACCAGCGCGCGGTGGTGCGCGGCCCCTACGGCACCCGGACGCTGCCCGGCCGGGTTGGCGCCACCCTGGAAGTCGACGAGGACAGCTGGACGCTGACCCTGGAACACCACCTGTGGGGCCGCAGCTGGCAGCCGAACCTGCGCGTCACCCCCGGGCCCGTCACCGAACGCGACGGCGTCCGCAGCCGCCTGCTGACCAGCAACGACTGCCACTGGCCCGACAAGCCCCTGGACTACGTCAACTTCGTCGTCCGCCTCGACCAGAGCCTCGCCCCGGCCCCCGTCCTCGCCCCCGTCCGGGCCGTGCGCCCCGCCGACTCCCTGCGGCCCTCCGCGCCCCGGGCCATCCGCACTTCCTCCGGCGACGTCGGCGACTTCGGCGCGCCCGCCCCCGCGCCCGCTTCCCGGCCCGCGGCCACTCCCGCGCCCAGGCCGGCGCAGGCCCCGGGCACCAACGCCCGGCCCGCCGCGACCCCCTGGTAGCCCGCCACCGTGCCCGGGGGACAGCCCCCGGGCACGGTGGCCCGCTGCCCGGATGTCCCGGACGGGCGCCGCAGGGTTGGCTGGACGCATCCGAACCAACCGATCCGAAAGGCCGTCACCCGTGCTCCTGCGCAAGACCGTCCGCCGCCGCGCCGCCCGCGCCACCGCCGTCGCCGCCCTCGCCGCCGCCCTGGGCGCCACCGCCATGACCGGAAGCGCCCAAGCGATCGTCAACGGCCACGACTCCACCGAGCGCTACCCGTTCATGGCCACGATCCCGATGAGTGCCAAGCAGATAGCCGACGGCACCTGCGGCGCCACCCTGATCGACCCCCAGTGGGTCCTGACCGCCGCCCACTGCGTCACGAGCCCCCCGGAGAACGAACTGAAGCTCGACGGCATCGTGCGCATCGGCAGCGCGCACCGCAAGAGCGGCGGCACCGTCCGGGCCATCACCCGCACCGTGGTCCACCCCGGCTTCAGCTTCGGCGACGGCCAGACCCGCCCCAACTACGACGACCTCGCCCTGGTGCGCCTGGACCGCCCCGTCGCCCAGCGGCCCCTCCCCGTCGCCCAGCGCCCCGGCCCGCCCGGCACCCCGACCCGGCTGCTCGGCTTCGGCACCGTCGTCGACACCCCCAAGTTCGAGGAGATGGTCTTCCCCGACCGCCTCCAGGAGCTCGACACCCGCCGCGGCGCCGTGGCCGACTGCGCCCCCGGCTACGCCGGCCCCACCCGCCTGTGCACGACCAGCCCCACCCCGAAGGCCATGGCCTGCGTCGGCGACTCCGGCGGCCCGCAGCTCCAGCGCGGCCGCGGCGGCCGCTGGGAGCTCATCGGCACCACCTCCGGCCCCGGCGCCCCGGGCGTCCCCTGCACCGGAGGCCCGGGCCTGTACACCGACGTGCGCGCCTACGCCGACTGGATCCAGGCCACCATCGCCGCCGGCTGACCTGGCTGACCCGGCTGACCTGCCTTGGCCTGACTGACTGACTGACCGGCCGATCCGGCCGACCGCCTGACCCCGGCGGCCGGATACGCCGGCCGACCCGACGGTAAAGTCCCAGGTGAGCACCGTCGCGCCCGAGGAGACCCCGCCATGCCGACCGACCCCGCCACCGGAGCCGCCGCCGACCGCCCGCCGATCGCGCGGTACGGCCTGGGCACCGCGGCCGTCGGCCGGCCCGGCTACATCACCCTCGGGCGTGACGGCGACCTGCCCGCCGAACGCACCGTCGAGGCGCTGCGCGACCGCACCCACGCCCTGCTCGACGCCGCCTACGCCGCGGGCGTGCGCTACCTCGACACCGCCCGCTCCTACGGCCGCGCCGAGGAGTTCGTCGCCCAGTGGCTCGCCGAACACCCCGCGGCCGCGGCCGAGGTGACGGTCGGCAGCAAGTGGGGCTACACCTACACGGCCGGCTGGCAGACCACCGGGGTGGCCGCGCACGAGGTCAAGGAGCACTCCACGGCGGTGTTCGACCGCCAGCTCCACGAGACCCGCTCCCTGCTGGGCCCGCACCTGGACGTCTACCTGGTCCACTCCGTCACCCCCGACAGCCCCGCCCTGACCGACACCGCCCTGCACGCCCGCCTGGCCGACCTGGCCGGGGAGGGCGTACGGGTCGGCCTGTCCACCAGCGGCCCGGCCCAGGCGGACACCATCCGCGCCGCCCTGGCCGTCACCGTGGACGGCCGCCCGCTGTTCACCGCCGTCCAGGCCACCTGGAACCTCCTCGAACCCTCCGCCGCCCCCGCCCTGGCCGAAGCCCACGCCGCCGGCTGGCTGGTCGTCGTCAAGGAGGGCATGGCCAACGGCCGCCTCGCCGGGCGCAACGCCACCGGGGACGACACCGCCGCACTGCGCGCCCTCGCCGCCCGCACCGGCGCGCCCCTCGACGCCCTCGCCCTGGCCGCGGCCGCCGCCCAGCCTTGGGCCGACCTCGTCCTGTCCGGCGCGGCGACCGTCGACCAGCTCGCCTCCAACCTCACCGCCGCCACCCTGCACCCCACCCCCGACGACCTGGCCGCCCTCGCCACCCTGGCCGAACCCGCCCCGGAGTACTGGCGCACCCGCGCCGCCCTGCCCTGGTCCTGAACCGCCCCCGCCGCACCGCGGGCCCGAACCCCGCCGCCCGAACTCCCGTGTCAGTGACCGCCCCTACGGTGGCCGCATGACCTCGGACCTGTCCCGTCTCCTGCCCGCCACCCTCCCGCCCGGCCGTCTGGTCGGCGGCGAGGACGGGCCGGAGCCGCTGCTGTGGATCAGCGACGCCCCCGCCCCCGCCGGCCTGTGGCAGCAACTCCACCGCGCCCACCCGCAGTCCGGCCTGTGGCCGCTGCTGCTCGTCCCCCTCGGCGACGGCGCAGACTACCGCCCCTGGCTGTCCGGCGAACTCTTCCCGGCCTCCGCCTCCGACCCCACCCTCTACGACCCCGACGCCCTGCTGCGCCGCTGGTGGCAGCAGCTCGGCGGCACCGACGAGGACGCGCCCGAGAGCCCGCCCGAGAGCCCGCTCGACGCCGAGGAAGCCGCCGAACTCCACGCCGCCCTGGCCCCCTTCGGCCCCGCCTGGCCCGGCACCGCCCCCGCCGCCGCCGTCCCCGACGGAGCCCCCGGCACCGAGGCCCGCGGCCTGGCCGACGTGCTGCTGTCCGTACGGGACGCGCGCCTGGGCCTGGTCGAGGCGGGCAGCGGCGCCGAGGCGCTGGCCGCCTGCGGCTGGAGCGGCCCGCTCAACCACGAGGACGACACCGCCAAGATCGCCGCCGTACTCGCCGACTGGGAACGCCGCTTCGGCGCCCAGGTCGTCCAAGTCGGGTTCGACACCCTGGAGTTGAGCGTCGCCGTCCCGCCCGCCACGCTCGCCGAGGCCCTCCCGCTGGCCGCCGAGCACACCGCCTTCTGCCCCGACCTCGTCTTCCAGGGCACCGGCACCCTGACCGCCTACGCCGAACGCCTCGTCGCCGCCCACCAGTGGTCGTTCTGGTGGGACTGACCCGGCACCCGTTCCCGCCACCGAGTCCGGATCCACCGGACCAGTACGGCTGAAGGGGCTGGACTATCCGTTGTGCGCTTCGAGCTCGGTCGCCGGCGCCCGTTGGGTGGCCGCCCACGACGCCAGGAGCGCCAGATTGTCAGCGGTCGGTGTGCCCGCGGGTGCGGTGTAGACGTTGAGGTGCAGGCCGGGTTCGGCGGGCAGTCCGAGGGACTCGACGTCCAAGTCGAGCCGGCCCACGATCGGATGGCGCACACGCTTGCGGCCGGACCGGTGCAGCCGCACGTCCTGAGATGCCCACCGCTGCCGGAACAGCTCACTGGACGTCGACAGTTCGCCGACCAGGGCGATCAGCTCCTCGTCGTGCGGATCGCGGCCGGCTTCCATGCGCAGCTTCGCGGCCACGCCACCGGCAATGTGGTCGTAGTCGACAAAGAAATCCCTGGCCGCCTCGGGGTTCAGATAGACGAACCGCGCGGTGTTCGCGGGCCGTCGCGCGTCGGCCAGCACCGGTGAATACAGCGCGCGAGCGAGTTGGTTCGTGGCGAGCACGTCGTAACGGCCGTTACCGATCCAGGCCGGCGCACCGGAGATCGCGTCGAGCACCTGCTGCAGCGTCGAGCGCACCGTCACGGCAGGCCTGCGCCGGCGTGGGCCGCTGGGCGCCGTGGACTGGCGCGCGAGGTGGAACAGGTGGTCGCGCTCGGCCTCGTCGAGTTGCAGGGCGGAGGCCAGCGCGCCGAGCACGCCATCGGAGGCACCGGCGAGCCTGCCGCGCTCCATGCGCACGTAGTAGTCGACCGATACCCCCGCCAGTAGCGCCACCTCCTCGCGGCGCAGACCCTTGACCCGACGGTTGCCGCCGTAAGCGGGCAGGCCCGCCTGCGCGGGTGCGATGCGGGCGCGACGCGAGCTGAGGAACTCCCGGATCTCGGTGCGCAGATCCATCGCGGCCATCCCCTCACCGTAAGCCGGTCCCGCAGTCTAAGAGGGTGTTCGATACCGATTTAGGCTGCTGCGAGAGGTTTCGGGCGGAGGTATTGCCCGATTTTGTCGGGACTGGCGGTCAGGCGGTTGGTCAT
>NZ_JBIVJF010000042.1:0-41023 GCF_044750105.1 Kitasatospora sp. NPDC088861 | reverse complement strand
CCACCGACTTGCGCCGCCCGTCCAACAGCAGTCCCCGCACATACGCCTGCCCCCAGCGATGCTGATCCGCGCGCGTAAACGCCTCGAACATCTCCGCCGTGAACGCCGCCAGGTCCTCCCGGACCCCGGCCATCTCCTCAGGTGTCACACACCACCAACGACACAACCCACCAACAGACACGCCACTACCGCACAAACCTGACCAAGCCCTACTAGCCGCGATGATCACGCCTTTCGCCGGAGGAGATGCGTGCGAAGCACGGACCCGCCTGACTGTCGCTGTCCGGCACGGGCAGTTCCCCGCCTGGCAAACTCACACCAATCCCACACCGATTGCCCAACGGGAAACGATCTTCGGCCGGACGGGAACCGAAGCGGATACGCTTGCAGCCACTGCAGGTCAGCGGATTCTGTCGGTCGGCCATCACACCGCGTACGACACCTCGACGGGAAGCGTCGTACGCTGACCCGTCTCAGCGAAGTTTGACTGAGCGGTGGTTGTCTCGCCGAAGTTTGACCGCCCGGTCCAGTGTCCGACGATGCCCAGGGTGTTGAGGTGCCGGAAGTCGGCCCGGTGGCCAAGACGACGGTATCGCCCTGGCTTCACCTGTCCTGACCAGTGGCGGAACTGAAACGCGGTAGGCGGCAGTTGTCCACGTCAGCACGCACACTTGACGCTCCGTGCGGAGTGGTCACACACGGGGGAGCGCCCGGCAGGCTGTGAGGCGGTCTGCCGGGCGGGGCTCCCCAGGGGATGGAGATGCAGATGACAGGTAGTCAGGTAGCGCACGGCGCGGTGTTCGGCCTGCTGGCGGACGGTGAGCCACCGGCCCCGGGGGAGAACCCCGGTGGGGAAGGGCTGGCGGGGTTGATCGTCGCGGTCCTGGAGCGGGTGGGCTGGACCGCTGGCATGGGAGTGCTGGGAGTGCTGGGAGTGCTGGCCGTCCTCGCCGGGGGCGCGTGGATGTGGGGCCGGGCGCCGAAGGCCACCGGCGAGGAGAGGCACCGGGTCCGATAGGGCGGCGTCGTCCTCGCCAGGCCGAGATCCTGCGGGCGGCGGCCCGGGACCACCGCTCTCCTCGCGCTGCTTCCCGGCTCTGACTGACCTGCGCTGCAGGCCTTCCTACCCTCGTCCACTGGTGATCTCCGAGCGGCACCTGGACAATGGTATGCACCAGGCCCTCCTCTGGGACAGGATGCCGGTCAGCAGCGATCGGCGGGAAACCTGGTCGTGATCGGCCCGCCGGCCCGTCGGCGCTCCAGCCATACCGGCCGTCCCTTGAGTCCGACGATGGCTGGTGTGACGTACAGGAGCCCCGCCTCTTCGCCGGGTTCGGCAGTGTTGTAGGCCGCGGCGACGATCAGGCGCAACACGCTGACGACAGCGCCGTTGGCGTCGGTTCCGCAGCCGCGCGGGTCGAGATGGGCGGCCAGGTCGAGCAGAGCTCCGCGCAGCGTGTCGGTGATCGAGGCGATGGGCGCGCCGTCCAGGGCGCGCGGCCAGGACCGTCGTGAAGACCTGACGTAATGCCAGGAAGCCAAGTGTGGAAGCCCCGACAGATGAGATCCGCGATCGGAACGCGACCGCGATCCCACCGGACAATCGTCCCTTGGGTGAAGGAGGCGGCGTGCGCGGGACCGCGCCCGCCCGTGGGCGTGTCCGTATCCTTGTCATCACTTCAGGGAAACTCTCGTGTTGGAACGGCGAGTTGATGGACAGCCTTCGGCTCCCGGGCGTGAGAGCCCACACATCGGCCCATCCCCGGGGCTCGGTCGGCCCAGCACTCAGGCCGGCGAGGATCCCGCCCTGCGTGATCCGTGTTCCCCTCTGGCTTCGCGTGCCCCTTGCCCCTTGGTCAGTCCGGTCGGCCGATCACGCGCTGGTGTCGAATCCAGTGGCAGAGGTTGACCGGCCACACCAGCAGAACGAACAGGTACGCGGCGGCGAAGACCACGCGCGTAGTGGTGTCCGTGCCGCCGACTCCGTGCAGCGCCATGTCCCGGTGCATCCGCTGCGGCGTGTGCGAGGACCTCCCAACCGGTTCTGACGTACGGCACCAACACGAGCGTGATCATCATGTTCCACCTCCAGGTGCCTTGAAGGAAAGGGCTGGTGCCGCCTGCTCGGTTGGGGTCTTCACTGCCTCGCACGCTCCAGCTCGGTGTGCAGCCGTTGCAGTCCCGTCGCCGTTCGTGCCGCGGACTCGGACAGGTTGACTCGCAGGTACCGGCCGGGGTGAAGAGCCCTCCAGGCGGCGGCGGTGCCGGCGTGGAGGACCGTGGGGTTCAGGCGTAGCCCGTTCACGGCGCACCGGTGGACCCAGTCCAGGAAGTCCGCGTTCTGGAGGTGCAGTTGCGGGAACGCGGAGTACCCGGCGATGGGGACCAGGCCGTCGGTGAAGGCGAGCGGGCTGGCCGGTCCGGTGAGCAGCTCGCTGTTGCTGCGGAAGCGCTGGGCCATGGCGTCCAGGTGGGCGTGTACCTGGTGGGTCACGGCGGTGTCGGGAAGGTTGGGCAGGCCAGGTGCTGCTGCAGTGCGCGGTTGCGGGTGATGATCGCGGCGCCGCGCAGGCCCGGCATCGCGAGGTCCTTCGAGGCGGTCATGATGACCGCGCTGTGGGTGAGGGCGAGTTCCTGCATCCGGGCCTGGATCGCGGCCTCCAGGACGATGGGCTCGTGGTGGGCGCCGAGTTGGAACACGGGATCGAGGAGGGTGAAGTCCGGGCAGCCGTTCGGTCGGGTGAAGAGCGTTCCGGTGACGCCGTTCGGCAGGACTTCGACGAGGGCACTCGGGCGGTCGGGCTGGGCGCCGTTGAGGTGGACGGCGCCGTCGTGGCGGTAGTAGGCCGCGACGGGTGTGCCCCAGTGGGCCGCGGACTGGTCGAAGCCGTAGTAGTTCGGGATCGGCAGGGTGAGGCTGTGGCCGGTGGCCGCGAGGTGACCGATGGTCAGGCTGACGGCTTCGGTGCCGCCCTGGACGAAGGTGATGTCCTGGCGGGTCAGAGGAATTCCGAGCCGGGCCGAGGTGAGTTCGGCGAAGGCCGCCTTGGCTCCTCCGTTGAAGGGATCGGAGTAGCGGGACAGGCTGCTGCGGGCGGCGAGGTTGTGCAGCAGCACGCCGAGGTGGCGTCCGAGATCGGGCGAGGGCGGGTAGAAGTTGCAGCCTTCGCCGATCTCGAACGCGTCCTGGGGGGATCCGGCGCGCAGGCGGGCGAACGCGGTGAGGCACTCGGCCTGGGCCGGTGCGGGGTTGGTCTGGTGCATGCCCGGCTTTCGCGCGCCTGGTCCGGGGCGCTGGCCGGGCGTCTGCGTTGCAGACGGTGGGAGACCAGCCGATCGGGCGGGTGACGCGGGGACGTTCGGCTGGGGCGGGCGGGATTTCCCAGCGCAGTCCCCGGTCTTCGCCATGGTGTTCGAGGACGAGGCGAGCCGCGGCGGGCAGGTCCGGTATGGCGCGGGGGCTGGGGCGCTGGACCCAGATGGCGTTGATGCCGGCGGCTTGGGCTCCGGCGATGTCCGCGTGGGGGTTGTCGCCGACCATCCACAGCGGGCCGGGGCCGGACGCCAGCCGGGCGAGGCGGAATGTCTCCGGGTGGGGCTTCTCGTGGCCGGTGGCGGCCGAGTTGATGGTGGCCGTCAGCCTCGGGGTGACGCCGAGGGCGTGGAGGATGGCGGGCAGCTCGGGGACGTGGTTCGACACGACGATGTGCTGCCACCCGGCGGACCGGAGCACCCCGGTCCGCCGCTATGACAGAATTCCTGGCTGTGACCATTCGATTACTGCTCGCAGACGACCAGGAGATGGTCCGCCGCGGAATGCGACGGATCCTTGAGAACCAACCGGACATGGAGGTGGTCGGCGAAGCAGCGGACGGCGTCGCCGCAGTCGAAGCGGCGCGCCGGCTCCAGCCGGACGTGGCGCTGGTGGACATCCGGATGCCACGCATGGACGGCCTGGAGGTGGTCCGCCTGATCGCCGGCCCCTCGGCGACGCCTCCGATCAAGGTGGTCGTCGTCACCACCTTCGATCTGGACGAATACGTGTACCCGGCGCTGCGCCACGGCGCCTCCGGATTTCTGCTCAAGCGCTCGGGCCCGACCTTGCTGGTCGAGGCGGTCCGGGCCGCGGTGGCGGGCGACAGCCTGATCAGCCCCTCCATCACGGTCCGGCTGCTCAAGCACGTCACCGGCGTCCGTCCGGGCGGCCCGGCCATGGCCGAGTCGCTGACCGGGCGGGAGACGGAGATCGCGGGGAAGGTGGCCGAGGGGAAGACGAACTCCGACATCGCCGGGGAACTGTTCATCTCGGCGGGCACGGTGAAGACCCACGTGGCGAGCATTCAGCGCAAGCTGGGCGTCAAGAACAGGGTCGGAATCGCCGTGCGCGCCTTCGAGATGGGATACGCGACCGGTCGATTGGCCGAGTGAGGTGTTCCTTCGCACGTCGAGTGCCGAAGTCATCGCGGATCAGGGTGGCCGGTCCGGTGCACATGCGGCACCGAAACGGCGAAAGGCACCCCCATGCACGATCGAACAAACCGAACCCGATTGGACTCACTGACCGGTCTGCGATTCCTCGCGATGATTCCGGTCTTCCTCTTCCACAGTTCGTTGGAGGGAATCTTCGACAACGCCCGGACGGACTGGGACTACCTGAACGCCCTCGGCACCTCCGGGCACGTCGCGGTGTCGTACTTCTTCGTCCTCAGCGGATTCGTGTTGACCTGGTCGTACCGCCCGGCCGACGGCGTCGGCAGATTCTGGCGCCGGCGGCTGTTCAGAATCCTCCCCAGCCACTGGGTCGCCCTGGTGGCGGTGATCCTGCTGATCGGCCACTACGGCGACCTGACCGACTGGTCAGGACTCGGCGCCCAGGCCCTGCTGCTCCAGGCGTGGGTGCCCGACCCCTCGTACTTCGACGTCGGCAACACCGTCACCTGGTCGCTCTCGGCGGACCTGGCCGTCTACGCGCTCTTCCCGCTGCTGTACCGGCTGATCGAGCGGATCCGGCCGGGTCTGCTCTGGCTCTGGGCCGGAGCCTGCGTGCTGGTCACCGTCCTGGTGCCGGTGGTGGCGCAGAACTTCGTCGCGGACGACCGCCCCATGCCGCTCTTCGGGGTGTCGATCGACCAGTACTGGGTGGTGTACTTCTTCCCGCTCACCCGCCTGGCGGAGTGCCTGCTCGGGATGCTGCTGGCGCGGATCGTGCTGACGGGCCGCTGGATCGACTGGATGCGACCGCTCGTGGCGGTGCCGCTGCTCGTGGTCGGCTACGTGATCGGGCAGCAACTGCCGTACCTGTACCGGCTCAGCGCGGCCACGGTGATCCCGATGGGCCTGCTCACGGCCTCTCTCGCCGCCGGGGAGATGGCCGGGCGGCGCATCGTGCTCAACTATGCTGTCCGGTCGTGCCGAAAAGATCTGCCGAACGACAGATGCCTGACGATCGGTCATCTGTCGGGGGGGGCGCACCGTTCCCCTGCCGTGCGTAGGCTCAGCCCGTGCAGACCGAACTGATGCCTGATGCGCATCGCCGCCGCACGGTGTGTGCGACGGCGACGGCACTGATCGCGGCTCCGGCGGTGATCGCCCCACCGAGTGCGTGGATCGTGGTCGTCGTCGCCGTCGCGGCGATGGCGACCACGATCCTGCGCCGGCCGCTGGGTCCGGTCGCCCCGGTCCTGGCGGCCGGCCTGGTCGCGGGGCTCTCGCTCGTCACGGACGCCGTCTATCCCGGACCGCGGGGGTTGGTGCTGCCGTGGCTCCCGGTCGAATTCGCGGCCATGCTGGTGCTGACCTGGCAGGTGATCCGGCGGGCGCCGGTCCGCCAAGCTGCCCTGGTCGGTTCGGCGTTGGCACTCGCCCTGATGGCCCTCCCGCTGCGCTTCACCCTCCGGCTGCCGCAGACGGTCCTCGCGCCGTCGGTGGTCGCCGTCGCCATCGCGACGTTCCCGGTGGCCTGCGCCGTCGGCGTCGGGCTCTACCTGCGGGTCCAGGACGACCAGCGGGCCCGCGCCGTCCAGCGCGCCCGCCGGGAGCAGCGGCTCGACGTGGGCAGGGATCTCCACGACTTCGTCGCCCACGAGCTGACCGGGATCCTGCTGGAGGTCCAGGCCGCCCAGGTCAGCGCCTACGACGAAGAACAGAGCAGAGAGCTCCTGTCCCGCCTGGAGGCGGCCGGCCTGCGGGCGCTGGACTCGATGGACCACACCCTGCAGACGCTGCGCGACCCGGAGGCACCCACGCTCGCCGAACCTCCGCCGACCAAGGTCCACGGCCTCGCCGACCTCCCGGAGCTGGTCGAGCGCTTCCTGGCGTCCGGCACGACCGGCGGCTCCCTCGAACTGGAGCCGGGCCTGGAGGGAGCCGCCCCGCGCGAGATCCAGGACGCGGCCTACCGCGTCGTCCTGGAGGCGCTGACCAACGTCCGCCGGCACGCCCCGAGCGCGGCCCGGCTGGAGGTGGAGGTGGTTCGCGTCCCGGGCCCCGCCCTGCGGGTCACCGTCACCGACAGCGGACGGCAGGGCGGCCCCGGCGGCCTGCTGGCCCGCCGCCCCGGCGGCGGTGGCACCGGCCTGGCCGGCTTGTCCGAGCGGATCGGCGCCCTCGGCGGCGACCTGTCCACCGGCCCGCACGCCCGCGGCTGGCGCGTCCGCGGGGAACTGCCGCTGCGACCCGACCGGACGGGCCGGGGCTGACCGGTCCCGACGGCTCGGAGACCGCCCGCGTCCGGCGCGAATATCTGCCGAACGGCAGATGGCAGGCGGCCGCGGATCGGCGAGGATCTCCACCGTGCCCGATCCCAGACTCCCGGAGGTACCGGTGATTTCTCGCCCGAAGGCGACACCCGCCCTGCTCGCTCTCGCCGTGGCCGCCCTCATCCCGTTGACGGGCTGCGCCAAGGCCTCGGACGCCGCGCCCGAGGACAAGGCCTTCGAGTTCAGCGGCAAGTCCCTGAACGTGAAGGCGCACGGCATCCCCACCGACCTCGTCCCGGCCGACCGCAAGGACGTCAAGGTCACCCGCTGGTTCGACAAGGCCAAGGTCGGTGACGCCAAGGAGATCTGGACGCTGGAGGAGGGAACCCTCGAACTCCAGGCGCAGTGCACCGGACTGGCCAACTGCGACGCCAAGTTCCGGGTGGAGGTGCCCCGCGGTGTCGCCGTGACGCGCGATGGCAAGGAGACGGACCTCAAGGGCTGAGGCCGACCGGTCCGACGGGGAAGAGAGAGACGATGCTCGAACTACCGGTGGTTTGTTATACCGGGGAGTAGAGATCAAGTGGGCGGCCGGTGGCGACGGCGTCGATGAGGGCTTGGAGTTCGGGTGGTGGGGGTGCGTTGGTCCGGGCGCGCCAGCAGCGTTGGAGGGTGATCCAGGGGTCGAGCCAGGCCCGGACGGCGCGGATGGCTTTGGGCGAGCAGGCCGGGTGGGGCTGGTGGGTCGGTGTGGGCCCCTGTAGGATCTCGCGGCTCGTGTCATAGAGCACAGCCCTGACCAGGGAGTTCCTGGGCTGTCTCAGCCCATGTCCGGGTGCTCGTATCTCAGTTCAGTGGCATTTCCTCAGGGTCTGGATCAGCAGCCATCCGTTCCACCCACTCGCGCTGGGTCACTGCTCGCTCGATGCGGCTGACGATGTCCTTCTTGGACGCCGTGTCCAAGGTCTCCGGAAGCTTGTCGAAGGTCTCGGGAAGGACGTCGAGCAGACCCCAGATCTGTTCGCCGGTCCTGACGGTCAGCAGTTGCTGACACCTCCACTGCAGCGGCACCTCGGGACGGTGCCTCAGCCGCTGTATGAGCGTAGGGAACAGGTAGTGCGTCGCCTCTGCGGCGAGGTGCTCTTGAAGCCAGTCGACCGGGAGCCGCTGGCTGAAGCCGTGCATGGCGGCCTCCTGGGCCAGGTCCAGGAGCTGAGCGGTGTCGACGGCTCGGACGGTGCGGGGAAGGGTCGGGGTCATGCCGAGATGATGCCAGGAAGCCTCCGCAGGGCCGAGAGGTCAGCAGGGCCGGGATGCAATCTGCCGACGGGCAGGACCCCAGACTTCCTCGAACTCCTCGGCGGTGAGTTGCTCGGGGTCGTGGCCTTCCCATTCTGAGACGGGCAGCTCGGCTGTGATCCCGAACCTGCCGTCGTACTCATCGAGGCGGCCTGCGTCGTGGGCCTGCTGCCATTCGTCGAGGGAGGCTGCTGCGATCGGGGTCAGCTCCGGCCCTTGGAGTTCGACCTGCCGGGTCACCCAGCCTTCGGCGTCCACCTCGAAGTAGAACCAGACATCTTCCTCGCCCCAGTAGCAGCGCATCCATGTGTTCACGAGCCCATAATGGCGGTGCTTTGCTCTCCAACTGCTGCGGCGTCGAATTCCTGTTGGATGGTCATCCGGAGTACTGGGATGCTCCTGCTGTGACCACAACGACGGGCAATCTGCAGGCCGAGGCCGGATGGGACGGCCCCTATTACCGTGCCCGGGCCGAAGGATTCGAGGCGCTGTTTCTCCCGAGCCCTGATGAGGTGCTCGACGAGGTCTGCAACGTCGATGCTGAGGTCCACCTCCCCGATGGCTCGCGCTGGAGCGCGACGATCTTCACGATGGCTGAGGTCGACCGGTTGATGAAGAGGTGGGAGGAGACGGGAGAAGCGGCAGGTGGTCGACGCTTCTGGAGCTCGGACGGACTGATCGTTAGAGATCCCGGCATCCGAGGCATGGTGAGTGTGATCGCCGAGTTGCTTGCGTCAGGAGAGTTCGAAGGGGCCTTTCATCGCCTGGACGACTCGAAGAGGTGACTTGCCAGCTCGACCGCAATCAGTCGATGGCCGATTCGGGTCGGCTTCCTCCGCGTGATCGGAGCGGGACGCCGAGGATCTTCGCCCAACGTCGCATGTTCGCGGGGCTCATGGCCTTCTCCTGCGCGAGGTCGGCGAGGCTGCGCTGGTGGTGGACGTACTGGTCGTAGAGCCAGGTGCGATCGATGACCGTGCGGGCTGTCCGGAGTCGGCGAAGGGGGATGGCGTACTCGTTCGCGAGCCGGGTCAGGGTGATGCGGTTGAGTCCGAAGCCCTCAGCGATCTCGCCGAGGCTTCGCCGTTCGTCGCAGTAGAGACGTGTCAACTCTTCTCGGGAGAGTGCGGCTTGGGCTGCGGCGATGGCTCGTCCGCGTGCTCGGAACTGGTGAGCGGTCAGCGGTGGAGGCGATGGTGGATGCCGCTGAAGAAGGTGCCGAAGGACTTCGACGGAGGTGGCGAGCTGCTCGGCGATGGTGCTGATGTTGCTCTGCGCCGCCATGACCAGTTCGTGCATCAGCTCGATGTCCACTGCGGCGGGATCAGGGCCGGGCAGGTCGAGGCCGTCCATGAGCGAGGTGGGTGGATGCCAGGTGACCGGCTCGTCCCGGATTCCTTGATCGTCAAGGAATGCCTGGGCGGCGTTGTCCAGTGCGTCGGCGAGGGCGGGGGTGAGGCTGGCCGTGAACTCGTTCAGATATGTGCGTCTTGGAGTGTCCGTGATGGTGTAGGCGGCCGGGGAGAGATGCGCTGGCATGCCGCTGATCCGTTGGAAGAGCAGGTTGCGGGCGACCTGGTGGCGGTGCTCACGGCCGAGTGGGGCCCCGGTGCGGCGGCAGATCTGTTTCCAGTCGGTGGCGATGAGGAGCTGGTCGTAGTCGATGCGGCGCCTGCGGGCGTAATCGATGGGCGATTCGGGCCACCCCAACCACACCGTGCTGGCCCGAAAACGCCAGGCCTACCTCCGTTGGCGCAACGCCAACAACCGCCACCCCGACGTCCTGGCCGCCCAACGCGCGGAGCGAGCCCGCGTGCGCAGTGAGAAGGGCATCCGCTGGGGCGGACGCTCCCTGGCCACAGCCGCATGACACGACCGAAACGGGCGCAACTGCAACGGCCCGGTCAAGCAGCAAACAGGTGCAGCTTGAACGGCGAACCGTTGGAGTTGGGCGTCCAGCCTTTCGACCGCGCGGCCCGAATGCCTGCGGCGACTTCCCGCGGCAGGACGACCTCAGCCGGCACCATGTCCGGGTTGAGGACGGCCGGCCGTCCGGTTTCCACGACGAGCGTCGTTCCGGGGCGGGTCGCGTCCTCCGCCACGTAGCCCAAGGTGCTGCCTTCGTAGTCGCAGCACAAGTGTTGCCTGCTCACCCGCCAGCGGTACTCGACGCCGTCGACGACGATGCGGCGGGAACCCTTCTTGGCCAATGCCACTGTGTTGCCTTTCAGTCTTTGCGGCTTCTCCCGCATCTGTACGGGCCGCTGTCGGTGGGGGCTGTCGTCGCGGCCTCGTCCGTTCGGGAAGGACGAGGCCACGGGGCGGTTCGTGCTGTCGGCCGGGGCCTGCTGATCTCGGGAACCTCTCGCTACAAGCCAAGGCGGCTGCCGTCAGTCCTCGTCGCCCTCCTCGTCATCGTCATCCTTTTCGAGGCAGAGCGCCGCGAGCCGGGGCAGCCGCCGCCGCATCTCGCCGTCGTCTTCGAAATCCCACTTCTCGCCCATGTCAGGCTCGATGTCCTCGCGCTTCGGCCGCGAGGCCGCCCGGGCCTCCTGCGCGTCGTAGTAGCTGTCCTTGACTCCGGTGACCCGGTCATAGGCTCCCAGCGCCGCGTAGTTGGCATCCTCCTGGAGGAGCGCCTCCTCCAGGTCGTCGACGGAGCCGGAGCTGTCGACCAGGTGGTCGGCGAGGGAGTCCGGCGCGGCCGCCACCCGCTCGAACCACTCCCGGCCGAGGCTGATGAGGCCCGCGCGGAAGTCGATGAAGCCGTCGTCGGAGAACCAGCCGCCGATCAGGTAGGAGGCTGCCCACACGTCCCAGCGGTAGACGGATTCGTGGACCGCGTGGAAGCGCTCGTCATAGTCGAGGATGCGCTCCAACGGCAGTTCGGCCAGGACGTCGGTCAACGCCTCGTCGAAGGGCTTGTATCCGTCGCCGCGCGCGCCGTCTCGATGATGGTCCAGAACTCGTCGGTCTCCATGGCCGGGACTATGCCAGACCCCGCTGACAGGACACCAACGAGCGGGCGGCAGCGACTTGGTGGATGGTGATGGGGAGCTTCATCGGTTCTCCGGGATACGGCGGCTGACGTCGGCGGCGTAGGCGGCCCAGTCTCCGGCGGACGCTTTCTGCCACTGGACGGCGACTTGGATGTGGATGCCGAGCATGCGGGCCAGGATCGCGGCCGGGACCTCTTCGGCGAGGGCGAACAGGGCGGTGGACCGGGCCTGGCCTGGTTGGATTCCGACGGCGATCAGCCGTAGGCCGAGTCGGTCGGCGCTGATGTGTTGGCCTGGGCGTTGACCTGGAAACAGCCAAGGCGTCTGGTTGGCGTGTCCGATCACTGTGTAGGGGCGACGTGTTGCGATCAGGTCGAGGACGAGTGCGGCGAGTGGTTCGGGCAGGATGGTCGGGGAGGTTCCCATCTGGATCGAAACCCGGTCGTTCGCCTCTGTGACCTGATCGACGGTGAGGCTGCTGATCGTGCTGAGCCGTTGGGCGTAGAAGAGTAGGAGTAGTCCGGCGACCCGGTCGGCCGTGGTCAGCGTGGCGTCGTGGAGGAGCGTGCGGGCGTCGTCCCACCGGCCCTCGGAGTCGTGGGGGGCCGACCGGGCCCTGCCAGCGCTCGGCGCTGAAGGTCAGCCCCTTCGCCAGCCGGTTCTTGGTCGCCCAGCGGATGAAGTGGCCGGTCTGGTCGCGGTAGCTGAGGTCCTCGCCTGCTTTCCACTGGTCCAGGTCAGACTGGGTGCAGGTGGCGAGGGTCAGACCTCTGCCAGCCAGCCAGCCAGTCCAGGAAGTTGACTGCGGCGGTGATGTGGCTGCAGACGTTGGCTATCTGCAGGCGGGTGGCGTGGCCGGTGCCGAGGCGGCCCCGGAGGCGTCGTAGGTGGTGCCAGACCTCGTAGCGGTGCAGCATCGCCCGTTCCTCGTGACCGTCACGCGATGCGACGGTCCGGGATGCCCAGCGTTCGAGTTTCACGAGGCGCTCGGACCAGTAGTTCACCCGCGTCGAGCCCCTCGGCTCCGCCGGTACGAACCAGCGCCCTCGTTAGTGGGTATTGACGGCCGATAAACCGTACAGGAGGGCCAGGATGAGTTGGAAGGCTGCGGAGGCCGGGCGCCGCCACCAAAGGCACAGGCCGCCGGTGACCGATGTCGCCGCGAACGCGATGACCAGCCGATGGACAGCAGCACGGGTGCCGCATTGAGGCCCGCCGAGGGCCGCGCAGAATCCGTGCCCAAGCGCGGCCGAAACGACAGCGGCGAACAGGACGACATCCAGCGTCAGCAGACACGTTACGACGACCGGCGTGCTGTTCGAGCGATCCGACCGCTCGGGCCGCCGAAGCCTCGTGCACTCGGGCCGGCGAAGCCTCATGAGTCCCCCCGGGAAATGTGTGGCAGAGATGACCTTGCTGGCGCAGCACCGAAGACCGTACAGGCCGCGGCCGTTGGGCGCGATCGACCAGCCCCGGCGCCACATCACCCGAACCAGCCCATCCGCCACGAACTCCGCCCCGCAGCCGATCTCCCTCCGGAGCGAACGAGCGCTCCACGGCCCGGTCCCGCCCCTCGCGCCCTCACGGGCGCCCTCAACGATTGGTCAATCCCCATGCACTGCCCTGCCCTTCTTCCGGGAACCCACGCCCCCCGCCCCTTCCCGGGGGCACACCGGCCCGCAAACCCACGCGGAAACGCCTCCAGGAATCGCGAACACGCAGCGCAGACACGGACACGGGATGGGGCGCAGCACCGCGTACGGCGATCCGGCGACATGGAAGAGCTGGCCGCCACCCCACCGTGGGGCGGCCCTCGTCCGCAGAACACCGTGGACGGGCCACCGGACCGGCGGCTGCACTACGTGCGGTCGCGTTGGAGGCAGCTGCCGCTGTTCGAGATGGTCCGTGACCTGCGCGGAGTCCAGCCTGGCACCGCTCTTGGATCCGGAACTGTCCGCCGTCCTGGAAGCGCACGCCGCACGGATCGCGGAGCTGAGAGGCTGGCCTCCGCGCACGCTCGGCTCCGTCCGCAGGGGCATCCGCATCCTCTGCGTGGTTCACGAGATCGGTGAGCCGATCCGAGCGTCCACGATCGCCCAACTCACCCACAATGCGATCCCCTCCAACCACGTCCTGGAGGTCTTCGAGGACCTGGACGTGCTGCTGGACGACCGGCCCGACGCCGTGCAGACCTGGTGCGACGCGCGTCTGGACTTCCTTTCTGCCCGGGATACGGGCCGAGGTCGACGCCTGGGTCGCGGTTTCGCGCAACGGCACCCGGCGCTGGCTCCCTCGCTCCCAGCCCACGGTCGTTACCCAGATGAGGCTGGTCCGGCGGTTCCTGCGCGAGCGGACGTCGACCTACACGACACTGCGTCAGGTCACCCGTGACGACGTCGCCAATTGGCTGGCCGACCGCCCTAACCGACCGCCCTAACCGGGTGCACGAGGCCAGTGCCCTGCGGAGCCTGTTCAACGTGCTGAAGAAGGAACGGCTCGTCTTCGCCAACCCGATGCGAGGGGTGACAACCGGCAAGAACCACGCCGCGGTGCCGATTCCGTTCTCCGATCAGGAAGTCGACGCCGTCGCCCTCGCTGCCCGGCAGGATCCCGCCCTGCGCGTGGTCGTCGCCCTCGCGGGCGTCCACGCACTGCCCGCCCGGCGCATCCGTGCGCTCCAACTGGACGAGGTCGACCTGGCCGGCCGCCGCCTCGACCCGGACGGATTCGACCGGCCGCTGGACGACTACACCGCCGAGGCGATCGCCGACTACCCGGCCTACCGTCGTCGCCGCTGGCCCAACAGCACCAACCCTCACCTGCGGATCCGCCTGGACAGCCAACGGTGCCAACAGCACGCCGCCTGGCTGCCCAGGCCGCGAGGTGCTAAAATGCGCGACAGCGATACTGGACGCCCACCCTCAGGGTGCGGGAACCAGGCGCCACCGCACACCGGAGCACCCCACCGTGGCAGGCCCGGACACCGGAAAACCACCGCCCTCCTCCTGCTCCGTGCCTGGCACGACGGCAACACCTGAGAGCGCCCTGCCCGGCAGTGTCCCGGCGAACCCTCACCGGCAGGCAACCGACTCCCACCCGCCGCGGCCATGCAGGGCCGTGAGAACGCTGCCGCGCCCACGCCCATGCCGAGCGCTGCAGCTGAACCATGTTCCCGCTCCCCGCTCCCCGCACCCGGCCGGCCGAGCCGCCCACCGCTGCGTGCCACTCACGCCGGGCCCGCCGGGCGCCGCCATACCCTTCGACACCACAGGAGTACCTCATCGTGACGACCACCACCGAACCGTCGACCACCAGGCCGCTGGACGGCCTGATGAAGACAGATCTCCACCAACTCGCCTGCGCCCTGGGCATTCCGCGCGCCGCCCGCCTACGTAAGGGCGAACTCGTTGAGGCGATCACCGCCAAGCGCTCCACCGGCCGGCCGCCGATGCCGACGGCCGGTCCCCGGCCCGCGGACGCCGAAAGCCGCGGCGGCCGGTCCGCACTGCCGTCGCCGCGAACGCGCAGCCGCTCCAACCGGCCGGCGCAGCCGGCCACCACCGTGGAAAGCGACCTCCTCCCAGTCGCCGGTGTGCTGGACATCCGCGAGGGGAGCGCCGTCCTGCGCGCCTCCGGCTACCTCCCCGGGTCCAGCGATGTTCACCTGCCCGCCGGCCAGGTGCGCGCACTGGGCCTGCGGCCCGGCGACGTCCTGACCGGCGCGACCCGCCCGCGTTCGGGCGGTGCCGCCCAGACGCCGCTGGCCCGCATCGACACGGTCAACGGCGACCCCATCGACAGGTCCCAATCCCGGCCCGCCTTCCATGAACTGACGCCGCTGTACCCGCAGGAGCAACTGTGTCTGGAGACCGACCAGCAGCAGCTGACCGGCCGCGTCATCGACCTGGTGGCCCCGATCGGGAAGGGCCAGCGCGGTCTGATCGTGGCGCCGCCGAAGGCCGGCAAGACGATCGTCCTCCAGACGGTCGCGGCGGCGATCGCCCGCAACCACCCCGAGGCGCACCTGATGGTCGTCCTGGTCGACGAGCGTCCGGAGGAGGTCACCGACATGCGGCGCGCGGTCAAGGGCGAGGTCATCGCTTCCACCTTCGACCGGCCCGCCCGTGAACACATCGCCGTCGCCGAACTCGCAGTCGAACGCGCCAAGCGCCTCGTCGAACTCGGCCACGACGTCGTTGTGCTGCTCGACTCCATCACCCGCCTCGCCCGTGCCTACAACGCCACCGCACCCGCTCACGGACGGACCCTCTCGGGCGGCCTCGACGCCTCGGCACTCCAGCACCCGAAGAGGCTCTTCGGCGCGGCACGAAACATCGAGAACGGCGGCTCGCTGACCATCCTGGCCACCGCCCTCGTCGACACCGGCTCCCGCATGGACGACCTGATCTTCGAGGAGTTCAAGAGCACCGGCAACATGGAGCTCCGCCTCGACCGCCGCCTCGCCGACAAGCGCCTCTTCCCGGCAGTCGACGTCAAGGCCTCCGGCACCCGCCGCGAGGAACTCCTTCTCGGCCCCGCCCGCACGCCCGCGGCGTGGGCCTTGCGCCGGGCCCTGGGCGGCCTCAACGGCCAGCAGGCCACGGAACTGCTCCTGGACCGGCTGAAGCGGACCGCCAGCAACGCCGAGCTCCTTCGCTGACCAGGGACGATCTCAACCTGGTGGACACCGCCCCTCAATCCCCTGAAGCTGCCCACCATAATCAGGAGGAACAAGGAAGGCACGAGCTGCAACAATCAGCATATGACCAACCAGGAAATCCTCTTCGACTGCCGAGGCCACGCGTATCGCAGCGTGCTTGAAGTCGTCCCGTACATCGACGGAACACCGCTCACCGACTTGATCGACCAGTTCGAGACGGACGCTGAGATGCAACCATCGGGAGACGCCTATGGGGGCCTTATCCCGCAGTTCTTCCAGTTCGGCTCGATGGAAGACCATTTCCATGGACGATCCAACGGAGCGACGGGGCCGAAGACTCCCGTGCTCGGCTGTGAATGCGGTGAGTGGGGATGCTGGCCGCTGATGGCCAGCATCACAGTGACTCCTGACCACGTGACCTGGGACTCCTTCGAACAACCTCACCGCAAGACACGCGACTATTCGGGGTCCGGCCCGTTTCAGTTCGACCGCCTTCAATACGCTGACGCCGTGCAGGTTCTGAGCGCAGCACTGGGCTCTGACGAGACGTGAGCAACCCATCTGCCCATCACGGGAAGGAAGAAGTCGTGTTTGACCACGTCATCGGGCTAGGCCCCGAGGAGGCCGCACGCTGGGCAGCGCTGGTCGAACAGTCCCGGCCAGTCCTTGAGAGTGACGGAATGGAGGCTGTCCAGACCCTCCTAGCCGAGCGCGGAATGAGCATCATCCAGGCGATTGCAATCACCCGGGCACTACTTGGGAATGCGGAGACACCGCTTCGAGTCGCCATCGACATCGTGGCCACGAGCAAGGCTCGGCAATAAGTTCAGAGAATCGGCAAGGACTCGACGATCTCGGTCAACTCGGTCCCGCACCAGGGCTTCGGTGTAGTTGACGGACGCCCGGTTTGTGGTGATCTGTTGGCTGGTGGGTGCCCTGAAGGCAGGACAGGCACGGCTTCCAAGATCATGGAGTTCTCGACGCCCCGTGACCTGTCTGGAAGACCGTGCCTGCCGACGCAGCATCTCCGATCCCGCCTGCCCTTGACCAGCTACGCGAGCAGTCCGACGCCGCTCCCGGGGAGGTCCCCTGCCTGCTGGAGCGACTGGCCCAGGTACCTGACCCACGCGATCCGCGCGGTGTGCGGTACACGCTGGCCGTCGTCCTCACCCTGACGGCATGCGCGGTATTGGCCGGGGCGACCTCGCTGCTGGCGGTCGGCGAGTGGATCACGGACGCGCCGCCGTACGTGCTGGAACACCTCGGCGTGCACCCCGACCCGCTGCTGCCCAGGCGGCTGGTCCCGGCCGAGGCGACGGTCCGCCGGCTGCTGACCCGCATCGACGGCGACGCCCTGGACCGGGCGGTAGGTGGCTGGCTCGCCGACCGCCGACCAACGAACTCCGGGCTGCGCGCACTGTCTGTGGACGGCAAGAGCCTGCGCGGCGCGGCCAGGGCCGACGGCCGGAAGATCCACCTGCTCGCTGCGGTGGAGCACACCAACGGCCTGGTCCTGGCCCAGCTCGACGTCGGCGAGAAGACCGGCGAGACCACCCGCTTCCAGCCGCTGCTGGACAGCGTCGCGGACCTCGCCGGAATGGTGGTCACCAGCGACGCACTGCACACCCAGCGCGAGCACGCCGCCTACCTCCTCGGCCGCCGGGCCCACTACATCGCGATCGTCAAGGACAACCAGAAGAAGTTGCGCAGACAGCTCAAATCCCTTCCCTGGAAGGACATTCCGCTCCAGGGACGCACCCGGGGAATCGGACACGGCCGTTCCGAGATCCGCCGGATTAAGGTCGCCACCGTCAACAACCTGCTCTTCCCCGGTGCCTGCCAGGCGGTCCAGGTCAAGCGCCGCCGCACCGACCGCAAAACCGGCAAGACCACCATCGCGACCATCTATGCGGTCACCAGCCTGACCGCCGAACAGGCCACTCCCGCCCAGCTCGCGCAACTGATCCGGGGCCACTGGAAGATTGAGGCCCTGCACCACGTCCGCGACACGACCTTCGCCGAGGACGCCTCCCAACTGCGAACCGGGAACGCTCCCCGCGCCATGGCGACCTGGCGCAACCTCGCTGTTGGAGCCCTGCGGCTGAGCGGCGTCAGGAACATTGCGGCCGGCCTCCGCCGCAACGCGCGCGACGCACGCCGGCCCCTCGCGCTCCTCGGCCTTGCGTGATCACAAAGCAGATGCCAAGCGACTGCGCCGAAGCTCTGGGCCAAACCCGGTGACACGCGTGTGCCGTACAGGGAGACTGGCGGCGACAGACATATACGAGCAGTCGAAGGCCGAAGGGCAAAGAGTGGCACTGGCGAAGAAGGGTTCCCGCCGGATTGTCGTCGACGGCGTCGAGTACCGCTGGCGAGTGAGCAGGAAACCGTGCTGCGACTACGACGGCATCACCTTGGGTTACATGGTGGAGGACGCGGCCTGTCCCGGAACGACGCTCGTCGTGGAGACCGGTCGGCCGGCCGTGCTCGAACCGAACATGGTGCCGGCTGAGGTCGTCCTACCGCGCGAAGTCGCCGCAGGTATTCGGGCCGCGCGGTCGAACGGCTGGACGCCCAGCTCCAACGGTTCGCCGTTCAAGCTGCACCTTTCCGCTGTCTGAACGGGCCGTACCGAAAGAGGCGCGGCAGCGCGGGCGGGCAACCGGTCTCCCACGGAATCCGAGCGTGGCGGGGCCTGGCCACGTGCTACGACGAGACCCACGACAGCTACATGGCGGGGCTCCAGCCGCGCGGATCGCGTGGGTCAGGTACCTGGGCCAGTCGCTCCAGCAGGCAGGGGACCTCCCCGGGAGCGGCGTCGGACTGCTCGCGTAGCTGGTCAAGGGCAGGCGGGATCGGGGATGCTGCGTCGGCAGGCACGGTCTTCCAGACAGGTCACGGGGCGTCGAGAACTCCATGATCTTGGAAGCCGTGCCTGTCCTGCCTTCAGGGCACCCACCAGCCAACAGATCACCACAAACCGGGCGTCCGTCAAC
The DNA here is from genome assembly GCF_044750105.1 of Kitasatospora sp. NPDC088861. Classification (NCBI taxonomy): domain Bacteria; kingdom Bacillati; phylum Actinomycetota; class Actinomycetes; order Kitasatosporales; family Streptomycetaceae; genus Kitasatospora; species Kitasatospora sp. NPDC088861. Next base: position 22,371 of record NZ_JBIVJF010000042.1, on the reverse strand, counting down.
TACGCCGAAGCCCTGGGCCGCTTGTCGTGTGCTGGGCGGGGAGGCTGGGTAGCGGTTTGGCCATGGGGAGTTGGATAGCGCCGGTGTTCGCGTTGGTGGGTGTGTGTCTGGGGGCCGTGGCGACGCATTTGGCGGAGCTGCGTCGGGCGCGGTGGGAGGAGCGTCGGTGGACGCGAGAGCTGAGGGTGCGTGTCTACGGCGAGTTCCTGACCGCGCTGGAGGAGGCCGCGCAGGCGTTGCTGAAGGTGTTGCGGGCCTTGCCCCCGGGCGAGCGGGGTGAGGCTGTGCAGGAGGCGTTCACCGCCCATGGTCTGGGGGCGGTGCGGCAGCGGCTTCATGTTGTGGCGCCGGCGGACGTAGTGCTCGCCGCGGACGCGGTGTTTCGAGAGTTGAGCCGGAGCCGCGACATGGCGGACGGGTTCGACGCCCTTGACATGGCCGCGTTGGACGAGGCGAAGGATCGTGCGGGTGACCTGAGGGACCGACTGCAGCAGTTGATGAGCGAGGACATTGGCAGGTAGAAGTCCAGGGTCGGCTGCTGGGTGGCTGTCAGGCCGCCTTGGTGGATGGCCTTCGTGGGGTTCAGCGGTCCGGCTGCCCTGTGTGTCAGTGGGGACGGGCAGGGTGTTGATCATGTTTAAGGGATGGTGGAATGTCCGGCCGGACGAGGAACGCGAGCAGTGGGTGCTGGAGCCGTTCACGGCTGTGGGACCGTTGCGTTTCGGTATGAGTGCTGACGAGGTGACGGACTCGATGAGTGGTGTCACCGCAGATGTCGAGCACCGCACGTGGACCGGCGGGCGGGGCGACAGCACTTGGAGGGTCAGTGAGGGTCTGTTCCGGGAGTTCGGGCCCCAGCTCTACTACCAGGACGAACGGCTGTCCGGCATCGTGGTCGACGCCCTGTGTGGCCCGCAGGTCACCGCGGAGGGGACCGCTCTCGTCGGGCGGGTGCCGTCCGTGCTGGAGCGGTGGATGCTGGAGCGCGCCGAGACGCGTCCGGACGACGAGCTCGCCTACATGAGCGCGGGTGTGCCCTGCTCGTACTCCCTCGGCTTGATGGTCAACGTCCAACGGGAGGGCGACCGTCTTCTTACCCGGCCGGTGTTCTTCCCCGCGGAGGCGCTCGACGACCTCCCCCACTGGTTCCCGCAGAGGGCTTGGGAGATCCACGACTGAGCGTCCCTGAACACAGCTGTACTGCACAGCTCTGACCGAGTGTGATGTGGCGGGGAGGGGCCTGGCTGCGCGTGTTGCGCCCGCTGCCCGGTCCGCCGGCCTCGGCTGCTCCCCGCCGTCCGCCGTCCGTGCCCGCTGCTGCGCCTGTGCCCTGTGTCCGTTGCCGGTGTGGCCTGCTGGCCCGTCGCCGGCGGGGCCGTGCCGGTGGGCTGGGTGGATCGATGGGCAGGGCATGGCCTGGGATGTGACGGAGTCGGGCTCGGGGCGGCATCGACGTCCGCAGGGTGAGAAGGCGTCGCGGATCTGGATCTGCGGTATCTGCGGCGAACGGTCGGTGTGCCCGCAGTTGGTCGGACCGCCTCGCCACGTGAAACCCGGTCCGGAGATCCATTACGGCCCGGTGCCTGCCGGACTCCCGGCCGACCAGGAGGCTGCTGTCGGCGTTCGCGTGAAAGTGCACAGCCCGGTACACACGAACGTGCACCACAATGCCCTACTCCCCAGGAACGCGGCCGACCGACGGCTAGATCGTCTGCCGTTGCCGGGACGCGTAGGACCGGCTCTTGTTGCGGTTCCCGCACACCTTCATCGAGCACCAGCGGCGGCTGCGGTTCTTCGACACATCCCAGAAAGCCCAACCGCAGGTGTGCTCTGCGCAGCGCTTGAGTCGGGCAGCATCCCCGGTCGTGACCAGCTCACTCCACGCGATCGCCAGCGTGGCCAGCGGCCCACACTCCGCCGGTAGCTCCGCCGCAGGGGTCAGTGAGCCGCGCACCGTGACCAGCACAGGGTGTTCGGCCAGCACCCGGTCCGCCGCGGCGAGCAGTTCCGCGTCGGGGGTGTCGCCGACATGGGCGCCCAACTCCTCGCGGATGCCTGCGCGAAGGGTCACATAGTTCTCGTGCACTTCAGTGGGGATCTCGCAGGGTGCGTCGAGCAGGCCGCGGTCCTTCAGCCAGTCGGCCAGTCCGGCCGGGGTGGCGATCTCATCATGTGTCTCTTCCACGTCGACCGTGTTGGCGAACGCCTCCACCAGGACGGCTGAGGCCGGTGGCTCCAGCATTGCGGGTCACCTCCTACAGGTTTCCACCACTCTACCGCCTAAACGTTTTACCGGTTGCGCGATGGCGGGGGTGTACGTCAAAGTGATCTCACCGGCTAAAGCGTTAGGTAGTTAGGGGATGGTCATGGTCACAGCGGTGCCTGAACGAACGCAGACCGACAAAAGCCTCGGCACGTCGACACTGGGGCCCTGCGCCCCACCAGACCCTGGTCGCCGCAACACCGCTGTCCTGGTCGGCTTCACCGCCGCGACCAACCTCGCCGACGGCGTGATGAAGATGGCCCTCCCCCTGCTCGCAGCCCAGCTCACCAGCTCTCCCGCCCAGGTCACCGCCGTCTCGTTGACCCTCACGCTGCCCTGGCTGCTTGTCGCCTTGCACATCGGCGTGATCGTCGACCGCTTCGACCGGAGGCGGCTGCTCTGGGGCGCAAATGGGATGCGGCTGGCTGCGATGGGCTGGCTCACCGTCTCAGCCGTTACCGGTGCCCTCACGCTCGGCCAGCTCTTCACCGCCGGGGTGATCCTCGGCGTCGCCGACGTACTGGCCTCGACCTCCGCCTCCGCTCTGGTACCGGCTGCGGTGCCGGCTGCGGGCCGGCAGCGCGCCAACGTCTGGATGGTGGGGGCCGAGACCGTGGGGCAGGAGTTCGCCGGGCCTTTCATCGGCGGGCTGCTGCTGGCCGCCGGGACGGGTCTCGCGCTGGGGCTGATAAGCGCCTCCTACGCGGTCGCTGCCCTGGCCCTGCTCCTGCTGGTGGGCCACTTCCGGGCCGACGGGCCCGCCCCGGACGCGGCTCCCGTCTCGGTCAACAGCCGGATCGCCGAGGGGCTGCGCTTCCTCTGGCGAGACGAGGTGCTGCGCACACTGTCGCTGGTCGTCGGCGTGCTCGCCGCCGTCTGGGGCGCCTGGCTGGCGCTCATGCCGCTCTACGCCCAGCAGGCCATGGAACTCGGACCGCAGCAGTACGGCATTGTGCTCAGCGCCCTCGGCATCGGCGGGCTGGCCGGCACGATGGCTGTGACCTGGGTGAACCGGCTGCTCGGTGTTCGCCGGGCGATGTTCGCCGACCTGATCGGCACCGCCGCGATGGTGGCGCTGCCCGCCCTGACCACCAACATCTGGGCAGTGGCGGGCGGTGCCTTCCTCGGCGGTATGGGCGGCACGCTCTGGACGGTCAACTCCCGGACCGTCGCCCAGCGCAAGGTCCCCGACGAGATGCTCGGCCGCTACGACGCGGCGGCTCGGCTCTTCAGCTTCGGCGCCATGCCGCTCGGTGCGGCTCTGGTGGGCCTGCTGGCCGAACTGGGCGGCATGCGGCTGGCCTTCGGGGTGTTCGCGGTAACCACAGCGGCGACGCCGGTGCTGTTCCTCAGGAACGTCACCCGGTCGGCCCTGGAATCCCGTTAGGAACGCACCTTCGGACCTTTCCGCGTTCCCCGCCCGATGCACCGGGCAGATGCGCCCCAAGGCGACACGGGACCCGGAAGGCCCGGAAGCATACCCCAGCCGCCTCCGGGAGAGGGCCCCGTTGACGGTGACGACTGTCCCGGATCCTGACCAGACGGGGGGCCCTGGCGCCACAGCACTGGGCCAAAAAGCCGGGATGGCCGTGCACGTTCCGCTGTACCGGCCGGCGCACATTCGGGTGTACGCCGACAGCTGTCGGCGTACACGGGTAAGTGCTCAGGCAGGTACACGTGAATGTGCCCGGCTGGGTGAAGGCAGCCGGGCGGCGGGAGACGCAGGTCGGTGGTCAACAAATTGGGATGACAGGTCTCGACCTGGTCGGCATGATCGGTCAGTTGTTCCGTCATGTCTCACCTCGGAGGTACGCCACGTCCATCCACCGCGAACGAGCCTGGGACCTGCCGTGGTCCGCTGCTGCCCCCGGCCGGAACGCTTTCGACTGGGACGACGACGAGGCGGCGCGGCTGACGGCGCTGGTCGTTCCGATGGTGCCTCCCGTCGGTGCCGAGCGGATGGCGGGCTTTCGATTCATCGACGAGGTCACCGTGCTCCTGGTGTCCCGTTATGGCCGGTGGGCCTGCGGTTGGGACCATTCGAACCACCACGGCGGTCCCGTCGAGACCTGGTGCTGCGATTCGCACTCGGTCGGAGAGGCGTCGGAGACCGCCGAACGCGTCGTGACCTGCCTGCTGGAGTGGCGTGACTGGCTGGAGGACATGGCCGAGCGGTTCGAGCAGCTTGCACCCCTTCCCGGTACGGACTTGCACCCCTTCCCAGTACGGACGCCGAGGACCGCAGCTGGCACCTGGAACGCGCGGTGACCCGCCTGGTCACCGCGGTCGTCAACAGCACCCACGCCGAGTCGTCCTGGTACGGGATCTGCGAGACGACGCTGACCTGGTTCCTTACCTCCACCGGCCTGGGACTGGAAGAGGCGCAGAAGGCGGTGGAAGCCGCGATCGGCGGCCGGTTCAAGAGCCACAGTGCGCCCGCCCCGCCCCTGGTCGACACGGTGGGAGAGGACCTGGCGATTCGCCCGACCGGCCGCGGGTTCTACCGTGAGCGATGACGCGCTGGCCACGTGGTGCAAGGTCAGGGAGCAGGTCGACTGGTCCTCGGCCGCGAGCGTGCGCGCGGCACCGGTGTGCGCGGCCGTGGACGGACTCGCCGCCTGGTTCGACGGTCCGGTCCGCCTCCGCGACCCGGACCGCGCCGACCGGCTGCTCGCCGCGATGACCCTGTCCCGCGCCGATGCCTCACAGGGAGAGCCGCTCACCCCGACCCTTCTGGCCGGCTGGCAGAAGCTGGTCCTCGGTGTGAACGAGGTGCGCCTGCGTCAGAGCGACGCCTTCGCCAAGGACGGCCGGGAACGATACGGGCTCACGCCCCACACCTGGCAGGACTTCGCCGCTTGCCTACACCAGAGCGCCGCCCTGTCGGTCCCCCTGCCAGCCCGCGCGGCCAGGGCGTACCTCGGCATCGCCTTCTTCCACCCCTACCCGGACGGCAACGCCCGCCTGGCAGTACTGGTCCTCGCTCACGTCCTGGATACGGAGGGAGTACGCCTGGACGAAGTGGGGCCGCTGCAGACCACCCGCTACGCGGACGACCCGGACGGCGCCCTCGACCTGGCGGCCCTGGTCACCGTACTGATCCGCGCCACTCACCGCCGGGCAACCACACGGTGAGAGAAGGCTCCCGCCGAACCGGGCAGGTGAGCACGTTCAGCAGTACGCGGCTGAGCACTTACCCGTGTACGCCGACAGGTGGGCCGCGCCTGATGCGTTGTCCCTGGTGGATGCGATGATCGCCGTTGCCAGCGTGAGCACGCTGGTTTCACGACTCGGGGGTGGCTCGTATGGACACGTGGCAAGAGCTTTCAGTGCTGGTGGAGGAGCGGCTGAAGGCGACATCGACCAGTGAACGTGGCGTGTTCGCTGCCGGTGTCGCGGAACGGCTCATGAACTGGCACGAGGCCCTGCCCGAGGACGAGCAGGCGCCGTTCACGGTGAGCCTTCGCCCCCTGTTGAACTCTGTGTGGGAGGGCGTTCTCGGCGACACGACGGCGTTCTCGGCAGTGAACCGCGGTGTCGCCGAGTACATGCTCAGCGAGTACTGCCACAACGACGGTCAGGACGGGCCCGATGATGCGGACGAGTCGGCCGCAACCGCGACGTTGTATGCCGCTCACGCCTATCTGTTCGGCTGCTACGACTTCGCCCATTGGACCAGCCGCCGGGCGGTGGAAGCCGTTGATCAACAGCTGGAGTACCTCGCCGAGCAGGAAGATGACGAGCTCGTCCCTGATTCGGACGAAGCTCTGGCCTCTGAGTTGCAGCGGCAGTTGCGGGATCTCGATCTCATCGCGAACTACTCGAAAGAGCTTCGCTACTTCAGCACGGGACTGCCCGTCGACACCTCGATCCGACTCCGCGTGGAGCTTCGAGCGCCCCTCTCCAACCGGGCGTGAGTGTCCCAGCGGTCGGACCTCCCATCCTCCACGCTGGGCCAAACTCCTACTGGCCTGCATCGACCTGATTGTTTGAGATGGATTGTCACCTTTTCGAGTGACGGCATCCGCCTCTCTGTCGTGGCCACCTACGAGGTGCTTCACCCTCGCAGGGAAGACGGGTTCTCGGTGCGACGGAGGCGTCGGTGGACCGGTCCGCAGCCATGGCCTCTGCCTGGGAGTACGCCTCGGGGGTCGACGTCGGGTTTGTCGACGTCGACGGTGTCGACTGTTTCGGACCGTTGGCGCGCTGGTGGGGACCCCTTCGAACTGGCTTCGCCTGTCCGGTCGTTCGCCGCCTTCAAGGGGCAGAAGAACTTCACTGGTGAGTACTGGGCGGCGACGTCCGGATCCCAGGTGGGCTACGAGTCATGGGTGGAGCGGGACGCCGCGATGGCGTTGGACCTCGATCCTACGGTGGTCGCTCTGGCGTCACAGCCCTTCCGCATCGTTTGGACGGCGGGGGAACGCCGGCGGGAGCACACGCCGGACTACTTCGCACGGCTGGTGGACGGCACGGGTGTCGTCGTGGACGTGCGTCCGAGGGACCTGATCGACGAGGACACCGCCAAGGTCTTCGCGTTCATCGCGCGGGTCTGCGAAGCGGTGGGCTGGCAGTTCCGCCATGTCGGCGACTTGGATCAGCCTTACCGGGTGAACCTGCGCTGGCTGGCCCGCTACCGTCGCCGCCGTTGCCACCGCGAGCCGGTGGCGGACAGGTTTCGGGACGTATTCGTCGAGCCGCTGCCCGTGCTCGTCGGGGCGGAACAGGCCGCCGACCGTCTGTCGGACCGTCCGGCGCCAGGCCTCGCCTGGCCCGGACAAGGGGCCCGGCACCGCCTCCGCGGACACCTCCGCCGGCACCAGGCCCGCGGCCCCGGGCAAGGGGGCACGGGCGTGGATCGGCAACGAGCGCGTGCGGGTGGAGGCTGATCGTGCCCAACGAGCCTCTGATGGCTCCTGCCAGTAGTACGCCAACCAGCAGTCCCGGCTGAAGGAGAGCCCGAAGGCCAGTCTTTCTGCTCGGGTGGCGTCACCAGGTGAATCACGCCGCCCGGTGCCCGGTGCGTGGGACCGCCTGCACGGCGGTCCCACGCACCGGGTTCAGGACGACACCGTCTTGCTCGTCAGGAGCTTCCCCTGGGCGTCGTACGCGGCGAGCTTGACGCCTTCGAGCGGGAATGCCGTCGAACCGTTGAGGGTCTTGTTGCTGGGCCCCCAGAGGTAGCCGGTGGTGTAGCCCGGGGTGCCGGGCAGTGAGACGACGGTGGCCCAGTATGCGTGGCCGTCCACCTCGATGCTCATCCGGGCCACCTGCTCGGGCCCGTGGTAGATGAGGTTGTACAGACCCTCCTGGTACTGCGGGGCGTTCCCGTAGTACCCCATGTTGATCCCGGTCGTGCCACCCGCCCAGGAGGACCCGCCGCATCCCGGATCGCTGCGGTAGGCGGGGGCGTCGTGGATGCAGACCTCCTGGTCCTTCAGCTGCATCCACCAGTCCGGGCGGCCCAGCGGCAGCTGCTGGCCGGGCTCCACCACCACGGGCTCTGGAGCCGGACCCTCCGGTACGGCCGGAGCCTGGGAGGCCGGTCCGACGGCCTGGGCCCCGTGCTGCGCGGACAACACCGCGCCTGTGCCGGCCACCACCGCGAGCGCGGCCGCCACGGCCGATGCGCCCATCGCCACGCGGCGCCCCCGCCGCTGCCGGCGCACGTGGCCCCGTGCGGGCGTGGCGGACCAGTCCGCCACCGCGACCCGGGCCGCCTCGTCCCGCAGGGCGCCGCGCACCATGTCCTCGGTGTCCATCACCTGTTGTCTCCGTTCGTGCCGTCGGTCGTCGAACCGGTGTCCGCCGCGTACGGGGCCAGCGCCGGGTGCCGGCGCAGTTTCGCCAGGCCCCGGTTGGCCTGACTCTTCACATTGCCCAGCGAACAGCCCAGGATCTCGGCGACCTGGTGCTCGCTCATGTCCTCCCAGTAGCGCAGGACGACCACGGCCCGCTGGCGCTGCGGCAGTTCCGCCAGCGCCTGGAGCAGCACCGAGCGCTCCTCGACGTCGCGGTGGCCGCCACCGGCGGTGTGCGCCCGGTCGGGCAGCACGGGGACGAGCAGCTGCCTGACCCGGCGCCGCCGGTGGCGGCTCAGGTTGTTGTTCACCAGGGCTCGGTGGACATAGGCGTCCGGCTCCTCCAGACGGCTGATCCGGGACCAGTTCCTGAAGACCTTCGCGAACGTCGCCTGCACCACGTCCTCGGCCTCGTGGTAGTCGCCCGTGAGCAGGTAGGCGGTGCGCACCAGCCGTCGCCAGCGCGTGGCGGCGAACCCCTCGAAGTCCAGCTCCCGCAGGCCGGGGCCGCCAGCGGAAGCCGGTGCCATGACGGACGGGGGAGGGTCCTCCACCGGGACGGGCAATATGGTCGCGGTCATCCAGTTCCTCTTCGCATCCGCGCGACGACCCGACCGGGCCACCGCTCTGCCCTACTCACCGCCGCGCCGCCGCAAAGGTTGCACGCTGGCACCGACGCGCTGGCCAACCCGGACGGCGACGAACTGCTGCGCGCGCGGAGCAGACCGCCGCCGAGGCTGCGGCCGCCACGGCGAAGCTCGCCGGTTCGTGGTGGCGCTGCTCCTGACCCGGCCTTGCCCCCGGTGCGGGCCGCTGACCTGCACCGGGGAGTTTGGGAACCCCCGCTGACCTGCGGTGGGGAGCTTCGCCTCGCGGAGGTGAGTCTCGCCCCGGGACCGTTGGTGAGTTTCGGGCGTCGGCACAGGTCAGCGGCCGGTGAGAACCAATCGAACCGGAACCGGCGCCGAGGGCGGCGGCGATGTGGACCTGGAGGTTCGGCACACGTTCGGACTGTCAGGACCGTCGTGGTCTCGGTAGCCTGGCGTGGGGGTGACATCGAGTGAGCGTCTGAGGTGTATCGCCTACATGGAGGCCGTTCTCCTGGAGGATGCCGCAGGCCGGGAGGCACTGCGCGTCGACGGGTCGGGCGAGCGGCCGCTGGCCGTGGGCAACAGCTGGCGGTCCTGACCCCGGGAAGCCGACGTCCGGCAGGCGGGTTCGCAGCTGGAGTTGCGGGAGAAGGCGGGCCCGGACCGGTTGGAGTGCTCCGAGTGCGTGCAGGCCCGCGCCGCGGTCCACGCGCCCCTACGACCCCTCAGCCTCGATCAGCGAGGATCTCCGAGAGCACGCGTCGCGCGTCACGGGCGTCAGCGCCGTCCTCGCCCAGGCTGTTGGCGTACGAGACGAGCGTCTTCCACAGCGCCCAGCCGCGTCCGCGCGCCCACGTCGCATCGTCGACGCCCAGCCGCTTCCGGAACAAGTCGCGGCCGTCAGCCGAGAGCAAGGTCCACGCGATCGCGAGGTCGCAAGCGGGGTCCCCCACGCCACACGTACCGAAGTCGATGACGGCGGCGAGCTGTCCGTCCTCAAGGAGCAGATTTCCCTGGGCAAGGTCGCCGTGGAACCAGACGTCGGCCCCGTCCCACTGCGCCTCGAGCGCCTGAGTCCACAACTCATGTGCCGGCGCGACGTCGATGCGGCCGCGCAGCTCGTCCAGCGCACCGAGCGCCTGCGCCTCATAGGTCCGCAGCGTTGCTCCGCGGAACCAGTTGTGCTTGCCAGGCTGTGGTCCTTCCGAGGCGTCGATGCTCTGCAACGTGGCGACGAAGTTGGCCAGGCCCTCGGCGAAGCGGATCGGATCGACGACTGACTCGAACGTCGCGGGTGTGCCGTCGATCCACCCGTAGACCGACCACGCGAACGGGTAGGTCACACCAGGACTCCCCTTCGCCAGCGGCACCGGGATCGGCAGCGGGAGAGCGGGTGCCAGCTCGGGTAGCCAACGGTGCTCCTTCTCCACGGCCAAGGCGTACTCCTCCGCGCTGGGCAGGCGGAGCAACATGTTGTCGCCCAAGTGGAAGGTCCGGTTGTCCCAGCCGCCGTTCTCCACAGCCGTCACAGGTAGTGCGGCCCATTGTGGGAACTGCTCGGCCACGAGCCGCCCGGCCTGTTCGGCACTCACGGTGACCCGCTGGGGCATGGGCCCAAGATCTGGAACATCGTTCAACAGGTACCCCCTTGTCTAGGCTCTAGTGTGAGCAGACAGACATTGCTCCACGCGGGTAAAACCCACCCGATATCTGACCGACCGCGCAGGCCCCCCGGGGGTGCCTCTATGGTGTTCGTCAAGGAAATCGGGCTGCGTTCGGGCGGGTGGCCAGGCAGCATGGCGGGATGCCAGATCTGCTGTGGGACGACGTCAGGAACTTCTTCGACCCCGGCCTGATGGGGTCGCTGCCGGACGGGCGGGTCGCAGATACCTCGGTCGAGGACTGGCAGGCGGTGCTTGATCTGGTGCGGTCGCAGGGGTGGTCCTGCGAGTACTCCGAGGACGGTGTCGCGGTTCGGCTGCCGCGAGCTGCGGACATGCTGGCCCGCAGCGAGGACACCGACGCGTTGTTGAGGGTCTGGCCCGCCACTGGATTCCTGGCGATCTTTCGGGCGTATGAGGCCAGCTCGATCGACTTCGATGTTGATCTGCGAGAGCTGTGGGGCCAGGACGGCGTCAATCTGCTGTGCCTCCTGCTGCGGGCGATCGGGCGCAGGCTCGGCAAGGCGGTGACGTTGACTCCGGAGTCTGATCCGCTCCATCCCGTTCTCGGGTTCGATGTCGAGGCCGACCGCGTGGTGCTGCTGGCGGAACCACGGCTCAGCTGATCGAGGGTTCTCACCGGCCCGACTTACCTCTCTGTGCCCCGGCCTGTGGTTGCTGTGGTTGGTTGGTTGGCTGGTTGGGTCGGTGCCGGTCGGGCGCTGCGCCTGCGGCGGGCCTTTCTTCTCTCGCGTCCGGCTGGTGCCGGCCGCTCGTGGTGGGGCGGGGCGGGCTGGGGCGCGGCAGCCCCGGAAGGGCCGTCAGGCTGCCTCGTCGGGCCTGGCCGCCCGTTCCTCGGACACGGCGGGCGCAGGCGGGCAGAGACGGTCCGGGGGCGCTTCTCGGCGGGCAGCGGGTGGCACAACGGCGGGCATGACGACTTCCTTCACCAGACGCCGTCGGCACCGGACAGGCAAGCCCGCCGCCGCGCCGGTGCTCGCCCGCCAGGCTGCCGGTCACCCGGCCACGGCCGGGCCGTGCCGGCCGGCGGCAGGGTACTGCCGGACCTGGAGCAGCGAGCACCTGTCGCCCGGCGGGCTGGTGGTCCGCACCACCTGGCACGAACCTGTATGCCCGTCCTGGTCCACCCGGTGACTCCACAGCAGGTCGGCCGGGCGTGCAGGCCTTTCGCCCGACCACGAGGGGATCTATGGTGATCGCCCGGTCACCTGGAAGAAGGGGCTCCCCATGGCGCGCACGATCACCGACGCGTGCCTGTTCGAATCCGCCTGGGGCGCGGACGAACCGGAGGAGCCGTACTTCGGGACCCCGCTACGCCCCAGGCATCCCTTCGACGGGAAGCAGCTGGCCAAGATCCTCCAAGAGAACCTCGGCGGCGAGCTGACCGTCATCGTTGACGCGAAGGGCAACATCCGACTGCGGTAGCGCCCCGCGCCCGGTTGCCGGGCGGCGGGGGCCGTCGCTACGCCGCCGTTGCCGGCTGGTCGTCGATGTGCTGGAGTCGGCTGCGAGCGGCGACCCGGTCTTCGCCGGCCAGCGTGGCCCAGTACCCGTCGGCCCACACCGCGTGGCAGGCCCGCCGCCCGGCTTCCTCCAGACGTGCGGACTCGGCCAGCTGCTCTTCTCCCAGCCCCTGCTGGGCGGCCAACAGATCGCCGCTCCACGACGGCAGCGTCGCCAGGAACGCGCGGCGCTCGGCCTGCACGGCCACCAGCGCCCGCTGCGCGTCCTTCAGGTCGTCGGTGTACTCGAAGGTCTTCTGCTCTCCTCGGAGGGGACCAGGGGCATGCCCATGGGTGCGGCTTCGACGTGGTGATCGTGGACGGGTCGCGGGAGGCCCCCACCTCGACCGGTCACCCAAGGGCGGCCGCTAGAGAACCCGGGTGCGGCGAAGCTGCCCGATCGAGGAGGGAGCCACCCGCTCAGCCCGAGGACTGGCCGTAGGCTGACGCCGGGCGCCCACGGGATAGCGTCCAGCTCCAGAGCCATTAGGGGGTGTGGTGGTCACGCTCGCAGGGATTCTGTTTCAGGTTGTGCACTTCACCGACATCGTTGACGACTGCTGGAGCGTCGAGTATCAGAGCGGGGGGCGGGAAGGTCTGTTCATCTCCGTGTCGCGCCCCTTCGACGGTCCAGCCGACCAGCTCGAAGTCTTCTCGACCGGTGAGCTTTCACCAAACCTGCGGGCCGTCGCCCTTGCGCACGCTCGGGTGCGGCTGTCGGATGGCGACGAGTGACCGTGCCCAACTCGTGCCCGATCGAGCGGGGAGCCACGGGGAAGAGCGGCCCACCACGGTCGAACCAGACAGCACCGGCCCAGCAGCCATAAGGCCAGGTCACAGCCGGTCACCACCTCCCGCCCCCCGGAGGCGGGGTTGCCCGAGCTACCGAGCTACCGAGCTACCGTGCTGCCATGGAGCCGAACCCGGGGCCCGACGGTCCGCTGTCCGACACTGAGATCACACAGTTCGTCAGTCTGCTTCGCCGATACTGCTCTCACGAGCTTGATCAGTGGGCGAACGTCAAGACCGAGACTCCTTACGGACCGGTCTACGTGATGTTCACCAGGGCGCTTCCGCCCGAGTGGCCCCCAGAGGCTTTTCGCGACTTCTAGGCGTGCCACAGCCGTGCCATGTTGGGCGGGGAGTCACGGGGAATCGCAGTGCTGGACGGGAGGCTTCCGAGTGGTAGCCAGCTCACGAAGGCCGCAGGTCAGACCGGTTGGCCGACACCCTTTCTCCCGAAGCCGCCGCGGTCCCGGCGCCCGCGTTGATTCCTTGATGACCGCCCCGGGCTGGGCGCTCGATACCTTGATGCTCGGCCACGACTCGATAACGTCGCAGTTCAAAGCGCTGGTGAGGGCGGGTCGGAGCACCTTGATGCTGAGGCCGGAATCGATAGTTGGCCGCACCGACCCTACGGCTACGGTGGGTGACCGAATCGGTCACTCGGGTGGGTGAAGCTTCCCGAGTAGAGGTCTCGTTTGGGGATCCCGCCCGCGCGTACGCGTACCGGGTGGTGTCGTTCTGGCATGTCGACGAGGGAGGGGCCCGGGGCGTGGTCGGATGTGTGTGATCTGGCGGCGCTGATCGGCCAGTTCACGGGTGGCGCCGCTTTTCGGTCGCGGCTGGTGCTCGACGGGTCCCGGTTGCGATGGTGGGCGACGGCCTGGCTTCCGACTTTCCCATGATCTCGCGAATCGGCCCCGCGCAAGGCGGGGCCCGTGGCCATGACTTTTCGTCAACGTAGGCAAGGTCGAGACACGTTCGATGGAGCTGACGGTGTGTCCCGGGATGGCTACCGCGCTGCCTTCAGCGTGACTGCCTACCTTCAACAAGGCACCGATTAGCCCGGATACCTTGTGGAGTGAGGAGAACGTCGTGGCAGAAGGCAACAAAGTCACCATCGGGAGCTGGAGCATTTCCGAGGGCGCTGACGGTGAGTTGGTTTTCACCAGGGACGGCGGCACCCAGGCACGACTTACACCCGGCGGCAAACTCATCGGAGCGAACGGCGGTGCGCCGGTCTGCTACGGCGACGATGTCGAGGTGACGTCGTATCGAACCGGGGCCTCTCTCAGCGCAACGACGGCTCACGGCGACCATGACCACCCGGGCCATTGGAATGGATGGGCGTACTGGAGCAGCGATCAGCCGAGGCAGGACGCTGACGTCCACCTCAAGATCCACCCCTACGGAGACTGACCGGCGACGACGGTAGCCGCGCTGTCATGCTGACGGCCCCCAAGGCGGTGTTGTCTCGGGGGCCGTTCTCGTTATGGGCGACGAAGATGTTGACCAGGTTCTGTGTGCTGAGCGCGCCGAGTCCCACCGGTGGAGTTCTTCCATGAGCCCGGAAGCTCGTGCGGATCATGCTTCGGAGGCGTCCCTCCGGCCAGTCCTCCTCGGGATTACATGGAGCGACTGCTCGGCCAAGCAGGCGGACGTGACGGCAGGGAACCCCGCCGCCGATCGCCAACCAGGCGGCTACTCCTCGTGACATCGCGCGACATTCTCGGGCCAACTGCCGCTTCTGATCCGGGCCAACTATCGATTCCCACGAGCGCCTCCACCAGCACCGATCAGCAGGTCGGGTGTCCCGTCTCAGTCGATCTGGTCCCTGTCTCAGGTGATCTGGTCCGATTCGCTCGTCGTCTCAGATGATCTGGTCCGGCGGGGTCTACTGTCCCGTCTTACGCGATGTTGTCGCTGTCGCTGTCTCAGGTGGCCCTAGCGGGATTCGCGATCGGTCTCGGGTGATGTTGTCGCTTCAGCCCAGGGTTGGATGTGTTGGAAACGGGGGCTACCGCTCCGCGGAAGAAGGAGGGCCCGTAGTGGTCGAGGAGACGATGAGCGCGGCGCACGCGGCGGTGGAGACAGGCGATGTCGAGGCCCTGCGTGCGCTGCTGGACGCCGGAGCCGATATCCACCAGGAGTTCGGTGGGATGACACTGCTGCACCATGCGGTGGACTCGGAGATAGACGCACACGGCCAGACCGGCGATCCGCTCAGTGTGAGCCTGACCGCATATCTGGTGGCCCGAGGTGCCGACCCGCGCCGCAAGTCGCACGGCGGGACCGGGCTTTCTGTGGAACACGTCGCCTTCGTCAGCGGGCACTGGATGGCTACCGCGATCTTCGAAGCCTGGGAACTGGCAGCTCCAGCGTCCCGAAGTCCGCGCGGCCATGAGGGAACACGATCAGCTTCATAGCCACCCGACTCGCACCTGCAGCCAGGAGTCGATATTTCGGGATGCGGGCGCATCGAGAGGCTACGAGCCCTCTGGCCTGCGTCGACCATATTGTTTGAGACGGGTTGTCACTCTTTCGGGTGGCGTCGCCGGGCTCTGCCCACGGGCCCGGACAACGTGTCCCACGCTCGCATTGAGAGGGGTCACGACAGTGCGGAGGGCTGAGTGGATGGTTCCGCGGAGGCGGTCTCCGCCTGCAACTGCATCGCAGACCTTGAGGTCGGGGATATTGAGGTCGGGTTCGTCGACGCCGATGGTGTCGAGCGCTCCGGTCCGCTGACGCGCTGCTGGGCCGAGCCCTTCGAGTTCGCCTCGCCGGCACGGTCGTTCAACTCGTTCAAGGGACAGAAGAACTTCACCGGTGAGTACTGGGCGGCGATATCGGGATCCCTGGTGGGCTACGAGTCGTGGGTCGAGCGGGACGCGGCGATGGCACTGGACTTCGACCCGGCCGTGGTCGCCCTGGCGTCCCAGCCCTTCCGGCTCCTCTGGTCCGGACGGGGAACGCGGGCGCGGGCACACCCCGGACTACTTCGCACGGCTGGCGGACGGCACCGGCGTCGTTGTCGACGTCCGACCCGAGGGCCTGGTGGACGAGGCCACCGCCGAGGTCTTCGCGTTCACCGCGCGGGTCTGCGAGGCGGTGGGCTGGCAGTTCCGGCAGGTCGGCGACCTGGACCAGCCCTACCGGGTGAACCTGCGCTGGCTGTCCCGCTACCGCCACGGTCGCTGCTATCGCGCGCCGGTGGCAGGCCGGCTGCGGGAAGTCTTCGCCGACCCCCTGCCCCTGCTCGCCGGGGCCGAGCAGGTCGGCGACCGGCTGGCCGTGCTGCCGGTGCTCTATCACCTGCTCTGGCAGCATGAACTGACGGCGGATCTTGTGACGGCCCCGCTGGGCATCGACACGCTGGTGCGCTTGGCGTCCCGGGACCGGCCATGATGTCCGCGCGGCCGGGACGGCTGCGGCTCGGTGACCGGGTCAGGTTCCAGGAGCGCACCTATACCGTGGTCGGCCTGACCGGGATGCGGGTCCGGCTGGCCGACACGCACGGCACCGGGATGCTCGTCGACCAGGTCCACCTGCAGTCGGCCGAGGACTTCGCAGTCCTGGGGGCCGGCGACCGCACGGCGCTGGGCTCGGCCGCGCTGCTGGATCGCCTGCCCGGGCCAGTGGCCGCCCGCGCCCTGTGGTGGCAGCGGCATCTGGTCGAACTCCTCACCGGTCTGCCGCCCGACGCCCCGGCGGGGGTCCGGGTCAAGCCCGAGTACGACCCGGTTGGCCGTTCGCTGGCGCAACGCGAGCGGGCGAAGGCGGATGAACTGGTCGCGCTGGGCGAGGAGGTCACGGCGCGGACGGTGAAGCGCAAGCGCCAGCAGTACGAGGCCGGAGGGATCGCGGCGGTGGTGGACCACCGACTCGCCCCGCACGCCTCGCTGGCCGGCCGGGCCGACCGGCGGGTGGTGGCCGCGATCCGTCAGGCGATCGGCGAGAGCATCCCGGCTTCCACCCGCACGATCGAGCACGCGCGCTGGCGGACCGAGCGGATCCTGGAGGCCGAGCACGGCCAAGGCGTGGTGGAGATGCCGTCGCGCCCGACGTTCTACCGGCTCTTCGACAAGCTGTCGCACGGGGTCCACGTCACCGGCTCGGCCCGCACCCGCCGCTCGTTGGCCGACCAGCCCGAGGGGCCGTTCCGCTACGAGTCGGTCGCCGCCCCCGGCGAGCTGATGCAGATCGACTCCACCCCGCTGGACGTGCTGGTGCGGCTGGACCACGGGGTCCCCGGCCGGGTGGAACTCTGCGCCCTCATCGACCTGGCGACGCGCACCGTCGCCGCGGCGGTGGTGCGGCCCACCACCAAGTCGGTGGACGCCTCGCTGCTGCTGGCCCGCGCGCTGACCCCGGAGCCGATGCGGCCCGGCTGGGTCCAGGCCCTGTCGATGTCCCGCTCGGTGCTGCCGCACCGCCGACTGCTGACCCTGGACGAGCGTCTGGAGCACGCCGCGGCCCGGCCCGTGATCATCCCGGAGACCATCGTCTGTGACCGGGGCAAGGCGTTCATCTCGGACAACTTCCGCGCCGCCTGCCGCACCCTGGAGATCAACTTCCAGCCCTGCCACCCACGCTCCCCGGCGGAGAAACCCCACATCGAACGCACACTCGAATCAGTGGCCACACTGTTCTGCCAGTTCCTCCCCGGCTACCTCGGCCGCACCGCCGAGCACCGCGGCCGAGACGTGGACGACGAGCCGTTGTGGTCGATGCTGGAGATCCAGGAATTCCTCGATGAATGGCTGGTCGCCAAGTGGCAATCGAGGCCCCATGACGGGCTCCGCGACCCGGGCGTCCCGGGCCGGACCTTCACCCCGAACCAAAAGTACGCCGCCCTGGTCGAGAGCGCCGGCTACGTCCCCCTCGCCCTTGGCGGCGACGACTACGTCGAACTGCTGCCCGCGACCTGGCGGGCCGTCAACTCCTACGGCATCAAAATCAACAACCGCATCTACGACTGCCCCGACCTGGCCCCGTTCCGGCGCCAGCCCTCCGGCGTCACACGCAAGCGGAACCTGTGGGAGATCCACCGCGACCCCTACGACGCCGCCTGGATCTGGATGCGCCACCACTGGGAGACCGGCTGGATCCCGGTCCCCTGGAAGCACCTCGGCAGCGTCCCGCAGCCCTTCGGCGACCTGGCCTGGGACCATGCGGCAGCCGACCTGCGAGGCAAGGGCAACCCGACACCCACCGAAGAGCAGACCGCCCAGGCTGTCGCCAAGCTCCTCGTCAGAGCCAACCAGGGACCGGCCCACCAGAGCGATGGACCCGCCTCGCGGCCGTCCAAGCGCGACCGGCGCGTCGCCGCCAGGACCCGAGCCGCCGCCGAAAGCCCCGGACCGCGTCCGCCCAGGCCAGAGCCGCCTCCAGTCGTCGAGGACGAACCGCATCTCCACGCTGATGAGGCGATGGACAGCACAGATGACGAGCCGATCGCGAAGGTCATCCCGCTCGGCGTCTTCGACCCCTTCAAGGAGGCGGACAAGCGATGGTGACCATGACCGGACGAGCAATAGTCAATACCTGTGGATGGCTTGGTTACGGCAGCGGATTGGTTCCCCGGATGGCCTGCCATCGGGAGCCCTGGAAGGCTGACGTGAGGTGTTGAACGACTGTGCCTCGGAGGGTGACGAGCGCGGTGTGGACGGGGTCGAGCTCCTCAACGGAGTGGCGGTAGGCCAGGATCTGCGTCAGTTCCAGGTCGATAGCCTCTGCCGAGTCGCGGATCCGGTCGAAGCGGGCACCGCGGCGAACGGGTCCGAGCATGCACCGCACCGTTGCGGTGGCTTCGGCCGGAGTCACGATGGTGACCTGGTCGATCTGCAGTTCCACCTCGACCCTGTGGCCGACCGGGTTGGACGACTTGGTCATGCCGCCACCTCGGTGCGCTCGACCAGGACGCCGTTCTCGAAGCGAGCGCCGGAGCGGACCAGGGCGACGAGGTGGGCGCCGGTGATCGCGCGCCAGCGTTCCTGGGCGGACTCGACCAGTTTGAACACCATCGCGAGGGCCGCGGCCGGGCTGCCAGCACCGCGGGTGACCTTGGTCCGCAGCTTGACCGTGGAGAACGTCGACTCGATCGGATTCGTGGTCCGCAGGTGGATCCAGTGCTTGGCTGGGAAGTCGTAGAACGCCAGCAGCACGTCCCGGTCGTCGGTGATCTTCGCGACGGCCTTGGGCCACTTTGTGCCGTAGGTGCGGGCGAACTCCTCGACCGCCTTCTCCGCGTGGGTGCGGTCCTCGGCGTTGTAGATCTCCTGCATCGCCTTCGTGGCGCCCGGCTGTGCGGACTTCGGAAGTGCGTTCGTGACATTTCGGGCCTTGTGGACCCAGCAGCGCTGGTGGCGGGCGGTCGGGAAGACCTCCGCCAGGGCCTTCCACAAGCCCATCGCGCCGTCGCCGATGACCAGCTCGGGATCGCGCATGCCACGTCGACGGCAATCCCGTAGCAGGTCCGCCCAGGACTCGGTGGACTCCCGCAGCCCCTCGGCCAGCGCAATCAGCTCCTTGGTCCCGTCCGGGCGGACGCCGAGAAGGACCAGCACGCACGAGTGCGCCTGGCCGAGCCGCACCTTCGGGTGCACCCCGTCCGCCCAGACGTAGACGAAGTCGCGGTCCGACAGGTCCCGGGCCTGGAAGACGGCGTGGTCGTCGCCCCACTGCTTCGTCAACCGGGTCACCGTCGCCGGCGACAGGCCGGCCGTGCCACCGAGGAACTGCTCCAGTGCGGGCACGAAGTCCCCGGACGACAGGCCGTGCAGGTAGAGCAGCGGCAGCACCTCGCTGATCTTCGGCGACCTGCGACACCACGGAGCCAGGATCTTCGAGGAGAACCGCCTGCGCTCGCCGGTCGCTTCATCCACCCGCCGGTCGTTGATCCGCGGGGCCTTCACCTCGACCGGGCCGGCTGCGGTGACCCACGGTGCGGGGCCGGTGGTGACCGTTGCGGACCACCAGACGGCGGCCGCACTCGTCGATCTCGGCAGCCAACTCGGCTATGTACTGGTTGACTTCCGCCTCCAGCGCGGCGGCGAGCATGCGCCGGGCGCCCTCGCGGACGATCTCGTCGATCAGGGAGCCGGACTGAGTCGAACCGTCATCGGTGACTACGCTGAGCACGGGCGTGCCTTCCCGACCCGCGCTGCAACGCGGGCCTACTCGGAGACCTTCAAGGGATCATTCGGGAAGGCACGCCCTCCGCGTCCCTCCCCGCACCGATCCACAAGTCCTGAGCATTGCTCTGACCGGACCCACCCCCGGCCAGGACTCGGACCCGGGCCGCCAGCACGGATGGCGAAGTGCCCTGGAACGCGAGGACCTGCACCGCTACCTCACCACGCTGGAGGGCTGGCGGGAGTTCACCACCCAGGACCCGGTTCCGCCCGACCTGCTGCCCGCACCCGCGCTCGCGGACCTGGGCCCGGACGAGCGGCTGGACTACGACGACGACCGCCTCGACTACCACACCCGCCTGACCGTGGCCGCGACCTCCACCTTGCGCACCGTCGTCCATGCGGGCAGGCGGTTGACCCTGCTCAACCGGCACGCGATCAGCGCCCGCCGGGGCCTGATCCTGTCCGGCGCGGCCGGGACCGGAAAGACCACCGCACTCACCCAGTTCGGCAAGACCATCGAGGTCATCGACCGGCGCCAGCACCCGGGCGTCGACCGGATCCCGGTCGTCTACGTCACCGTCCCGCCCGCCGCGACCTCGCGCATGCTCGCTGTCGAGTTCGCCCGCTTCCTGGGCCTGCCCGTCACGACCCGCGCCAACATCACCGATGTCATCGAGGCCGTCTGCGGTGTCCTGATCGACGCGAGGGTGAGCGTCGTGTGTGTCGACGAACTCCACAATCTCTCGCTGGCAACCAGGAACGGCGCCGAGGTATCGGACACGCTGAAGTACTTCTCGGAACGGATCCCGGCCACTTTCGTCTATGCCGGGGTGGAGTTGGAGGCGGACGGGATGTTCAACGGCCCCCGGGGCCGGCAGATCGCCGGGCGCTTCGCGGTCATCGACACCGTCCCCTTCCCCCGCACCGCGGAATGGACCGGACTGGTCATCACCTTCGAAGAGGCCCTGCGGCTGCACCACCACAAGCCCAAGACATTGGAAGGGTTGGCCGGCTACCTCCACCAGCGCACCGGGGGCATGATCGGCAGCCTGTCCCACCTCATCCGCGGGGCCGCCATCGACGCCATCCTGGACGGCACCGAGAAGATCACCCGGAAGTCGCTGGAACGCGTCAAGCTCGACCGCGCCGCCCAGACCCGCAAGACCAAATCGGCTTCATGACCACCAGTGCTGACGACGGCGACCGGCCTCGCCCACTGCCTGCCCGCCCCCGCCCTCGGAGCGGGGAAAGCACTGACTCCTACGTCCGCCGACTGGCTCGCGCGAACCACCTCAAACCCAGCTACCTGCGTGGATACCTCGCCGGGCCACCCGACTACGGCTACGGAGGTCGCCCCCGAGGTGACCGGCTCGCTGCAGTGACCGGACGTCAGCAAGACGCGCTCGAACGGGCACTGCCAGACCTGGCCCCCAGGAAATCAGCTGAGCCCAGTGAACCAGAGAAGCCCAAAAGGTATGTCACCCTCAGTGCTGACAAGCCCGCTCTCTTCGCCGCGATCCGACGAGATGCTCAGAAGGAACGCCTGTCCGTCAAAGCGTTGTCGAAGCGGCACCACGTGCACAGCCGCACCGTCCGGCAAGCCCTTGCCTCGCCGACACCGCCGCCCCGAAAGCCACGCACGGTCAAGGAGAATCCGGTCCTTGACCGCATCCGGCCCGCCCTCGACGCCATCCTCGACGAATGCGCGGCAACGAACGGCGGCCAACTCCCTCCCACCCGTCTGATCTGGGAAAGACTGCTGGACGAGCATGACGCCGACGTCTCCTATGCCACCGTGCGCCGCTTCCTCGTCGGACATCCGCTCACGAATCCCAACGGCGTTGCCGGCACACCACGGCGCACCACGGGAGATTTCCTCGGCGCCACCCATCAGGCCCTGCAAGCCAACATCATCAGAAACCACCGCGGCCTGCTGGCCGCCATTCGCCAACAGCCCGCGATGCACGGCATCGACGGCTCCTTCGCAACCACCACCGCCTTCGTCCTGGGCTGCGACGCCGGGACCTCCTGGAGCATGCTCGCCGGCTTTCACGAGTGGCTGGTCGTCCGGCTCGGCAGGGGGCAAGACCTCACCTGGCCTGCCCTTGTTCGCCACCTCGCTCCAGCAGGATGGGTCCATCCGCTCACGCCCCACGCCGACATCGAAGCCGTCGCGACGCTCTTCCAGCTCCTGGGCGAGTTCTTGGACCAGCGAGAGCAACCCGACAGCCTCGCAAGGATCTTCAGGGACTACCAGTCCTGGCTGAACACCCAAAACTGGTATCACTTCGAAACAGCAGGGACGGACCAGATCAACTGAGACGGCACCGTGCATCCCAGCTTCCGGGACCAGATCACTTGAGATTTTCGGCACCTCGGCGTCTCAATTGATCTGGTCGCCGCAGGTCACAGCCCTACTCGCAGACCAGATCATTTGAGACGGGACACCGCAGTTCCAGCTACCGTGGCCCGGCACAGTCACGCTGAGTAGCGGTCATGTGCTGTCTCTGGCAGTTCTGAGAGGGTGTTCGATACCGATTTAGGCTGCTGCGAGAGGTTTCGGGCGGAGGTATTGCCCGATTTTGTCGGGACTGGCGGTCAGGCGGTTGGTCAT
>NZ_JBIVJF010000041.1:0-41533 GCF_044750105.1 Kitasatospora sp. NPDC088861 | reverse complement strand
TCACGGGCCCAACCTCCCCCCGGGGCCGGGGGGGCCCAGCGCCCCCCCCCCCCGCGCGGGGCCCCCCCCCCCCCCCCGCGCGGCGCCCCCCCCCCCCCCCCGGCGGGGCCCCCCCCCCGCGCCGTCGTCACCCACCAAGGGGAGGACCCCACCTCATGACCACCACACGACCCCGGCGCGGACTGCTGCGCGGCGGCTGCGCCCTGCTCGCCGCCGTACTGGCCGGCCTCGCCGCACCAGCCGCCGAAGCGCATCCGCGCACGGGCGGGATCGTCCGGGTGAGCGTCGGCCTCGACGGCACCCAGCCGGACGGCGCGTCCGCCGCCCTGGGGCTGAGCGCCGACGGCCGCTACGCGCTGTTCTCCTCGGACGCGACCAACCTGGTGCCCGGCGACACCAACGGGGCGACGGACGTCTTCGTCCGGGACCTGCACACCGGCCGCACCCAACGCGTCAGCGTCGGCGCGGACGGCGCCCAGCTCGACGCCCCCACCACCCAGGCGTCGATCAGCGGCGACGGCCGCTTCGTCGCGTTCAACACCAAGGCCACCAATGTGCTCCCCGGCCACCGGGCCAACAGCGGCGGGGAGGTCTACCTCCGCGACCTCCGGGACGGCGTCACCGAGCTGATCACCGCCGGCGACCCGGCGGCCACCGGCCAGGACGGCCGCATCTCCCGTGACGCGGTGGCCAGTTGGGACGGCCGCTTCGTGGCCTTCTCCTCCTCCCGGACGGACCTCGCGCCGGTCGGCACGTTCACCAAGGAGAACATCTACGTCACCGACCGCCGGGAGGGCACCACCCGCCTGGTCACCCTCGGGGTGAACGGCAAACCGGGCAACGGCGACTCCTACCTGCCCTCGATCAGCGCCGACGGCCGCGTCATCGGTTTCAAGTCCCGCGCGTACAACCTGCTCCCGGCTCCCGCCCAGACCCCCGCAGCCCCCACAACCCCCGAAGGCCACGAAGACCACGGGAGCCACGGCGGCTCCCCCGCGATCCTCGGGCACGCCTCCTACCCCTTCTACGTGTTCGACCAGCACACCGGGGTGATCAGCGGCGCGAGCACCGACCCCGCCGGCCTGCTCGCCAACACCGGCCTGGACGCCACCCTCAGCCCCGACGGACGGTACGCCGTCTACACCCTCGACGCGCCCGGCGGGCCGATCCTCGGCCGCCACCAGGAGCTCTACACCCGCGACCTGCGCACCGGCACCGTGACCAGGGTGACCACCCCGCTACCCGGCACCACCACGGTCGGCTCCGCCGGCCGCGGCACCATGTCCTACGACGACCGCTGGGTCTACTTCGTCTCCGACGCCGGCAACCTCGTCCCCGGCGTCGACGGCGGGCAGCAGAACGTGTTCCGCCGCGACCTCGCCACCGGAGCCGTCGAACTCGCCGGCGCGGCCGAGGACGGCACCGCGAGCACCGGCACCTCGGACAACCCGTACACCGACGCCTCCGGCAGCGCCGTGCTGTTCACCTCCGAGGACGGCACCCTCGTCCCCGGCGACACCAACCACGTCCCGGACGTCTTCCTCCGCCGGCTCCTCACGCACTGACGCCGGACGGGCTGTTACGGGTGCTGACCAGGCGGGTTCCGGAATCCGCCGGTGAAGGCCCAGATCACCGGTCATCCCGGCCGCGAAAAGCATGATCCGGCGGGGAGGAACAACGGCAACACCCGTAACAGCCCCCGGGCGAAAACCGTGCCGCCCGGCGTCGCCAGCACATAATCACCACATACTTACCCCGAATTGTAAGGCCACTGTCAAGGCACCAAGGTGCGCCAGGCCGCAGTGACTTCAGGACACTGTCGAGGATTCTGTTTTCATCACCCCTCGGGCGACGGATGCTTGTACGTACAGTCTCCGTTCTTTTGGCACTGCCGTGTTATCCGCAGGCCAGTCCACGGAGCGTGCAGCAGGACGTGCTGCTCCCGGCGACGACTCGTGAGGTCGATCGTGACAATGAGAAAAGCCTCAGGAAGTCGATAGCCGTAGCTGTGGAGACGGCACCCAATCCAACCGTCCAAGGAATAGTCCGAGACGGAACGAGGGTAAAAGTGAAGGCCCTTCTCTACCACTTCCACGGAATCGATGACTTCGATTTCTCGACCATCTCGCCCGAGGACCTCCCCGAGGTCCAGAAGGCTGCGGAATCCCGTGAGTACGGAATTCTGCCGACCGTCTACCTGCGGCGGGAGAATCTCCCCCGCCTGGTGGAGGTCCTCCAGGAGTACCACCGGCTCGAACAGGCGAACGCAGTTCCCAACATCGCCGGTTTCGCGATCGAGGGCCCGCTGCTCGGGCCGCAGGGAGGGATACCGCGGGCCGGACGGTGGTTCCCGTCGGCGAAGGAGTGGGACGTCATCGCGTCCCTCGGCCCGCTCGGCCTGCGCTACATCGTGATGGCGCCCGACGCCATGGCCCTGGACGAGCGCATCGACGCCGGTCCCACCTTCGCCGACCTGCTCACCAGCTTCTACGAGCAGGGGCTCCGGATCGCCGTGGGGCACTTCCACCGAGAGGCGCCCGAGCGCAGCGCCGTCCGGCTGCGGGAAGTGCTCGAATTCCTGCACAGCCGCTACGACTCCTCCCCGTACCTGGTCCTGACCGACCATCTGTACAACGACACCCCGCGGAACTTCACACATTCCTGGCGCACGCCGCAGGAGCGGGTCAACCGCGAAGTCGAACTGCGGCGGGTGCTCGATCCCGACTGGAACGAGACCGACCTCCGGGAACTGCTCGGCCCTGTTCCAGCCGAAATGCTGCGCTCCGCACGCGAGTCCCTCCTGTACCCGTGCATCAACTTCGACGGGTACCACGTCGACCTCGAAATCTGCCGGCGCACCGTCGAATACCTGGGCGTGGACCGCCTCATCGCGCTGACCGACCACACCGAGGTCGCCACGATGGCTCAGGAGCCGCTTTCCCGGAGTGACCACAATCCGCTGTGGCTGCGTGACGACGGGGCCGTGGCAGCGGGGTCGAGCGGTTATGAGCAGCAGCGGCAGAACATTCTCTCCATCGGATTCGATGACACGGCGGTTCACCGCATGTTCGTCGACAACCCCGTGACGGCGATCGGATACCGCATCAAGAAGGGCGCCGCGTAAGGGCCTGGAGGGCCGAAAGTCAGGAAGACATCGGGAGAGGAACTCACGGCCACTCGGGCGTCGCGCCCCGGCCACTTCCCCGACCGTGTCGTGCGGGCCGGGGACACGGCCGCCGCCACCGCGGCGATCCCGGTCGTGTCCCCGGCAGCCGACGGCCCGCGCATCCTCCAGGACGACGTCCGGCTGCGGTGCGGCTACGCGGATCCGCCGGCGTGATCCGCCGGCGTGATCCGGCGGATCCGGATGTGAACCACATTGGCGAACCACGAGAGGAGACCAAGGCATGAGCAAGGTTGTCGTCACGGGTGGCGGCGGGTTCATCGGCTCGCACATCGTCGACCGGTTGTGTGCACAGGGACACCGCGTCCTGGTGGTGGACGACTTCTCCACCGGCGATCGGGCCAATCTCGCCGAGAGCGAGGCCCGTTGGCCCGAGTTGAGCGTTCTCACGGCCGACGTGGTCGACGAGTCCACCGCGGCCGCGGTGGAGGCCTTCGCGCCCGAGGTGCTGCTGCTGCTGGCCGCACAGTTCAGCGTGAAGGTGTCGATGCGGGATCCCCTGCTGGACGCCCAGGTCAACGTCATCGGCCTGGTCCGGATGCTCGAAGCGGCGCGGCGCAGCCGGAGCCGCAAGGTCGTGTTCGCCTCCAGCGGCGGGACGATCTACGGGCCCGCCGGTGAGGACGGGGTGCCCATCAAGGAGTCCGCGGGCCGGGTGCCCAGCTCCTTCTACGGGCTGACCAAGTCCGTCGCCGTCGACTACCTGCGCCTTTACCACGAGACCTACGGCCTGGACTACGTCGCGCTCGCCCTCGGCAACGTCTTCGGCCCCCGCCAGACCCCGTTCGGTGAGGCGGGAGTCGTCTCCATCTTCGCGCAGCGCATGCTCTCCGGGCAGACCTGCGTCATCAACGGGGACGGCCTGCAGACCCGCGACTACGTGCATGTGAGCGACGTGGCCGATGCGTTCGTGCGGGCCATGGACCAGGGGCACGGTCTGATCAACATCGGTAAGGGCCAGGAGAGTTCGGTCCTGGACATCCATCAGGCGGTCGAGAAGCGGACCGGCCGTTCGCTGCCGCCCCGCTTCGGGCCGCCGCTGGCGGGAGAAGTGCGCAGGGGGTGCCTGGATCCCTCCCGCGCCCAGGCCCAGCTGGGCTGGACCGCCGGGACGACGCTGGAGGACGGGGTCGACTCCGTCGTGTCCTGGCTGACCGCACGCCCCCTCCAGAAGACGGACTCCGCCGAGGCGGGGCAGACCGGATGAGGCTGGCGGGGATGATCCTGGCAGCCGGGCGCGGCAGCCGGATGGGAGCACTCACCGCCCGGACGCCCAAGCCGCTCCTGCCCCTGGCGGGCAAGCCGCTGCTGGGACACCTGCTGAACCGGTGTGCCGAGACCGACGTCACGGACGTCTACCTCAATCTGCACTACCAGGCCGAGCAGATCCTTCGCTTCCTCGACGGCACCACGGTGAAGGTGCCCGTCCACGCCCGGACCGAGCCCCGCCTCACCGGGCCCGCCGGGGCGCTGCGGCTGTTCCACGAGGAACTGGCCGCCTTCGACGCCGTGCTCGTCACCTCCTGCGACGTCATCATGGGCGAGCCGCTCCAACGGCTCGTCGACGCGCACACGCGCGGAGGGTACGCCCTGACGTTCGCCTGTACGCGGATCCGGCAGGCCCGCCGCTACGGCGTGCTGGACATCGACCCCGGTGGTCGGATCCGCGGCGCCCGGGAGAAGCCCGACGTCCCCGACGACGAGACGCACTGGATCAGCGCCGGGGTCTACTGCCTGGACCCCCGCGTCATCGCGCACATCCCCGAGGACGTCGTCTACGACTACGCCAGGGAACTCGCCCCCGCGCTGATGGCCGCCGGCGAACGCGTGGGGGCGCACCGGCTCACCGGCTACTGGCGGGACGTGGGCACTCCCGATTCGCTGCGCGAGGCCGGCGAGGACGCCGGCCGTGGGCTCATTCCCTGGCTCACCGAAAGGGCGGACCGATGAAAGTCCTGATGCTGACCTCCAGTTACGAACCCCTGCACGGCGGGGCCGAGACCTATGCCCGGCTGTTGTGCGAAGGGCTGGTGGCCGACGGCCACGACGTCGTCGTCGCGACCGACGGGTCGTGGCTGGACCACCTGCCCGGGGACCGCGAGGAGGACGCGGGGCGGGTCGTGCGGCTGCGCGACTTCGCGGACCGCGTGGACGCGCGGGACAAGGTGAGATGGCGGCAGATGCAGTACTCCGTCCTCGACGAACTCGGGGCCGTGCTCAAGGGCGAGAGCTTCGACGTCGTCCACGCCAACAGCCATGAGACGCTGATCCTCGCGAGCATCGTGGCGCTCGAAACGGACGCCGCACTGGTGTGCTCGCTGCACGAGCAGAACCCCGACCTGGAGCGGTTCGGCCGTGGCCGGTGCCGCCTGTCGTACCAGACCCTCCCCGTCGACATGCACTTCGTCCCCAGCCGCTTCTTCGCCGAGCGCGCCGCCCGCTTCGGCGCCCCAGCCGACCGCATCAGGCTCGTCCACAACGGCGTTCCCGACGCCCCGCCGGACGACGTGGCCCGGAACCTGCGCTCCGCGCTGCGCGCCGAACTCGGCGTCGCCCCCGACCACCGGCTGGTCGTCCTCCCGGGCCGGATGTCCGCCCGCAAGGCCCAGCTCGACCTGGCCGCGGCACTGCCCCTGGTCGCGGCGGAGTTGCCCGAGGTGCGGGTGCTCCTGTCGGGGAGGGTCTCGGACTACGCGTACGAGAAGAGCGTGTGGGACCGGCTCGAACGCGGCGGTGTGGCAGAACTGGTCACCCTCCGCCAGGACTTCGGGGCCGAGACGATGCCCGCCGTCTACGCTGCGGCGGATCTGGTGGTCCAGCCCTCCCTGGCGGAGGGACTTCCGTTCAGCGTGGTCGAGGCGATGCGCGCCGGCAAGCCCGTCGTCGGCACCCGCGTCATCGGCATCAGCGACGTCATCACCGACGGCGTCGACGGCCTGCTCGTGCCGGCGGCCGACCCGCCCGCACTGGCCGAAGGGATACTGCGGGTGCTCACCGACGAGGCGTTGGCCGCCGAGCTCGCGGCCAACGCGTACACCACGGCGGAACGGGAGTTCAGCAGCCGCAGGATGGTCGCGGACACCCTGGACGGCTACCGGGTGGCCATGGCGCGTCGCCGGCAGTCGGCGTCCGCGGCCCCGACCTCGTGAAGGGGTGACCGTGTCCGACTACGCGCGACTGGTCAAGGCCTACGACATCCGCGGGGAAGTCCCCGCCGAACTCGACGGCGAGGTCGCGGAACGCATCGGCGGCCTGTTCATCCGCTTCACCAACGCCCCGCAGGTGGTGGTGGCCAGAGACATGCGCCCTTCCTCGGCCATGCTGGTGCGGGCGTTCAGCGACGGCGCCCGCCGGGCCGGTGCCGACGTCATCGACGCCGGGCTCGGCTCCACCGACTACCTCTACTACGCCAGTGGATCGCTCGGACTTCCCGGCGCCATGATCACCGCCAGCCACAACCCCGCGAAGGACAACGGCATCAAGCTGTGCCTGAGCGGCGCGGCCCCCCTGGGGGAGAACACGGGCCTCGGCCGGATCCGCGATTGGCTCGTCGCGGGGGAACGCGCCGCACCCGCCGCGTCCCGCGGCACCCGTACGGAAAGACCACTCCTCAAGGAGTACGCGGCACACCTGCGGCAGCTCGTCGACCTCACCGGGATCCGGCCCCTCAGGGTCGTCGCCGACGCGGGCAACGGCATGGCCGGCCTGACCGCCCCGGAGGTCTTCGCGGGCCTGCCCGTCGACCTCGTCCCGCTCTACTTCGAACTCGACGGCACGTTCCCCCACCACGAGGCCAACCCCATCGACCCCAGGAACCTCGTCGACCTCCAGGCCGAGGTCCGCAGGCAGGGGGCCGACATCGGACTCGCCTTCGACGGTGACGCCGACCGTTGCTTCTTCGTCGACGAAGGCGGTCAGCCGGTCTCGCCGTCCGCCGTCATCAGCCTGATCGCAGGCCGGGAGCTGGCACGGCACCCCGGCTCGGCCATCGTGTACAACCTGATCACCGCGGAGGCCACGGTGCGGAGCATCCGCCGCCACGGCGGACGCCCCTTCCGGTCCCGCGTGGGGCACTCCCACGTCAAGGCGCTCATGGCGCAGCACAACGCCGTGTTCGGCGGAGAGCACTCCGGGCACTACTTCTTCAGGGACTTCTGGCGTGCCGACAGCGGCATGCTCGCCGCGCTCCACGTGTTGGCCGCCCTCGGCGGACAGGACCGGCCGCTGTCCGCCGTGATCGCCGCGCACAGTCGCTTCGCGCTGTCCGGTGAACTCAACTGCGTCGTCGCCGACGTCCCGGCCACGATCCGGGAGGTGGAGGAGCGCTACCGGCACCGGGCCGGGGTGACCACGGACCGGCTCGACGGTCTGACGGTCGGCCTGCCGGGCGGAAGTCGTTTCAACCTGCGTCCCTCGAACACCGAACCGGTCCTTCGGGTCAACGTGGAGGCGCACGACCAGGAGACCATGGAGCACCTCCGGGACGAGGTCCTCGCGTTGATCCGACCATAAGACGTTTCTGACGGTGCGTCGGGGCGTGCTCAGGTTGTGGCCGGTCGGCCGGTGACGCCGGTAGTCTGCTCCCGGATTGCGAAGCGGGTGATCATCTCGGCTCGGTGCCCGGGGGCGGGGCGGTCATCGGCGTGGGCGGCGGATTCCCGGCGGCCTGACCCGGCCTCGCCCCACCCCTGCCTACGGCACTTCGAAGAAGGGCATCCCATGGGCTTGGCCCCGTCCTATGACCATGTCGGCGGCGGCGCAGGGGTCTCGCCATGACGGCGCCCGTCCCCCCGGGCACCGCGCGGCTGTTGACCGTGGGCGTCGCCTCCGTCGGAGGGCTGCTGTTCGGCTACGGAATCGGGGTGATCGCCGGAGTCCTGCGGCTGGTCGCCACCACCTTCGCCCTGTCGTCGTGGCAGCAGGGAGCGGTCGTGTCGGCCGCCCTCCTCGGCGCGGCGCTCACCGCCCTCACCAGCGGGCGGCTGGCGGACAGGTTCGGGCGCCGACCGGTCATCGGCGCCGCCGCGGCCGTGTACGCCCTCGGAACGGCGGCTTCGGCGGCGGCCTCGGGCTCCACCGCGCTCCTCACCGGGCGGTTCCTCGTCGGACTCGCCCTGGGGGCCGTCTCGTTCGCGGTCCCGCTGTACATCTCCGAGATCTCTCCGCCCGCCCGACGCGGCGCGCTCGTCACACTGAACCAACTCATGATCACGATCGGGCTCCTGCTGTCCTACGTGGTGGCCTATCTCCTGGAACCCGCGGGGGCCTGGCGCTGGATGCTCGCTCTCGGGCTCCTGCCCGCGTGCGTGCTGATGGCCGGCATGTGCCTGGTGCCCGAGTCGCCGGACTGGCTGCACTCCAGGGGAGACACCGCCCGGGCGGCGAGCGCCGCCCGGCGCCTGTCCCCGCCCGCCCCGGGCGGCACAGCCGCGCGCCCCGGTGGCCGCCCCGCGACGGCGACCGCCGCACGGCCCACCGCCGGCCCCGCGACCGCAACCGTCGCACGGCCCACCGCCGCCCCCGCTGCGAGCCTCCGGCAGGCCTGCGCGCTGGCCGGTCCCCGCTGGGTCGCGCTGGGACTGGCGATCGCCGTCCTGGTCCATCTGACCGGTCTGAACACCGCGATCTACTACGTGCCGACCATCCTGGGCGGAAGCGGCATGACCGCTGCCGGAGGCATCCGGGGAGCTGTCCTGGTCGGACTGTGCAACGTGGCCGCCACCGTCGTCACCATCGCCCTGCTCGACCGGGTCGGCCGCCGGAAGACGATGATCGGAGGGCTGCTGGTCATGGCGGTCGCGGCCGTCGGCATCGCGGTGGCACAGCCGCTCGGGCACACGGGGGCGCCGACCGCAGCGCTGCTGTGCGTCTTCATCATGGCGGGAGCGGTGGGCCCTGCTGCCGTCTTCTGGGTCTACATCGCCGAGATCTACCCGGCGGGTGCCCGCGGAGTCCTGATGAGTCTGGCCACCGCGGCCCACTGGGGAACCGACTTCGTCGTGGCGACCACGTTCCTCCCCCTCGTGCAGGAGCTGTCGCTCGGCGGGGCGTTCGGTGTGTACGCGGCGATCAGCGCGGCGTCCGCCCTGGCCCTGGCCCGCTGGATGCCCGAAACCCGTGGCCGTCTGCTGCTGTGAACGGGACCGGGCGCGAGACTCCTGCGCTCGCGCCCGGGCTGGGCTTCACCCGCCGCCACCTGACGATGCGCCAGAATTGCCGTCAGCCGAGCAATCAGCCGCGCGTCCCCGAAGGTAGGCATCATGACCCGCTACAGCGTCGACCCGAACCGGCACGAGCTCATCGCCACCTGGGGAACCGGCGAAGGCGACCTCGCCACCCGGATCACCGCCCTCCCGACCGACGCGGCCGGCGCCACGCTCCTGCGCCTGGCCGGCGCGCTGACCCGCCTGTCGGAGGCGGCCTGGCGCACCTACACCCACCCCGCCAGCGCTGCCGGCTCCCTCGAACCCGACACCGAAGGCTGGCGCCGCGAGCAGGAACGCGACACCTTCAGCGAGGTCGCCGAGGCCGTGGCCGCGCCGAACCTGCCCCACGGCGGCCTGCTCACCGTCTCCTACAGTCCCCTGCTGGAATCCGCCCACCAGGCCGGCCGCGCCCTGCACGCCCTCGACGAAGCCGAGTTGACGAAGGCCGTCCTCGCCGAGACCGTCACCGAACTCACCGCCGTCGAGAGCGCCGAACTCGGCAACCTCACCGGCCGCGCCCAGCAGGCCGTCCTGCTCAGCCGCGAGGACGCCTCCCCCGTCCAGGTCGCCGCCGCCGACCACCTGCTGGAGCAGAACCCCTTCGGCTCCCTCGCCCTCTTCTCCGACGTCGACCCGACCGCCGCCGCCGTCGCGGCCGCGCACTGGCTCGCCGCCGCGGCCGAGGTCGCCGCCGGCGCCTCCGGCCACGACGCCACCGCCGTCCTGCTCGAAGCCGACAGCATCGAGGACCTCCCGCACCAGACCCCCACCCTCGTCCTCGAACTCCTCGACGCCGGCCACACCCCCCACGACGCCGTCACCGGCCTCGTCCGCCACGCCCTCCACATCGCCGACGGCCTCCTCCCCGACCCCGCCGGCCTGCGCGAACAACTCGAAGACCTCGACGGGGCCCTCGACGACTACACCGAGGACTACACCGACGACGAGGAGACCGACCCGGAGGACACCGGCCTGCGCCTCACCCCCCTCGACCCCAGGCGCCCCGCCCGCGACCTCCTCGAAGACCTCCTCGCCGGCATCCACGGCTGCTGGGTCCTCCACACCGAGTACGACGACCTCGACGAAGAGCACCTCGGCACCGATGACGCAGGCTTGGCCGACGCGGGCCCGGACGACGCGGACCTGGACGACGAACGGGCCGAACAGCACCGGCACCACAGCCGCGAGAACTTCGCCCGTCTCGTCCGCGAAACCGCCGCCCGCCACCGCGACCGGCTCCTCTGACCGCACCTCACCGCCCCGCCGGGGACGGCGGGCGACCGCCCGAGTCGTGCGGCCGGCTCCGCCGCCCCCGCCCCCCGAGCAGCGGGGAGCGGGGGCAGGGGCGACCCCGACGGTGCGGTCAGCCTCTGCGCAGGCCGCCGTCGCCGCTCTGCTTGCGCGCCTGCTGCGGGTCGTAACCGGGGAAGGGGCGTTCGAAGAGCCAGTTGTAGAGCAGCTCCCGGCAGATCTCCGGCTGGTACGCCGGCACCTGGTGTCCGGAGTCGGGCACGCTGACCTGCGTCAGGTTGCCGTGGCGGCGGACGAATCCCTTCGGGTTCCCCTGGGCCTGCGTCCAGACCAGCCGGGGAGCGTTGCGCCACTCCGCCTGCTCGCCCTCTCGTGTCATGAGGTCGTCCAGGATCTCCTCGGTGCTCCGGTACCCGCAGGCGGCGTCGAAGTTCCCGGTGTAGAGCAGGGTCCGGTATCCCCTTTCGATGATCTGGGCGTACTGCCCGGTGCAGTCCGCCATGTTGTCCCGCACCAGCGCTTCCGCCACCGGACCCTCGTTGTCGGCGCACTGCCAGGTGACGTTCGGCGGGACGTGCAGGGCCTCCTTCACGTCCGCGCTGTTCAGATAGGTGCGCAGCGCCCCCATCGACAGGTCGTCCCAGCGCCGCACGTCGTAGACGTCGAAGTTCCCGCCGTAGGCCAGGGTCGTGGCCACCAGGTCGTTGCCGAGTTCGGTGGCCCCCTCCAGGTCTCCCGCGTCGAGGGTGCTCTTGAAGTCCTGGTAGGACTTCTCCAGGGCTTCCTTCTGGCTGATGCCGAGGAAGCCGGCCGCGTAGGCGTAGTCGATCAGGACGCGCAGTGACAGCTCGGGCTTGATCCAGCCGTTGCCGACGGCGATGCCCTGCAAGTTGATGCGCCCGCCCGCGTTCTCCGTGTTCCGCGCGTCGATCTCCAGCGCGATCGCCGGCACGTACTTGCCGGCGTAGCTCTCGCCGCAGACGTACAGCGGGCACTGCGCGTACTCCGGGTGCGCGTCGAGGAACCCCTGGAGGGCGTCGCAGAACATCCGGCCGAGGGCCTCCTCGTCCCGGACGTACTCCAGGGCGTCGTCGGCGTAGCTGTACCCGGTGCCGATGGGCTGGTCCCAGAAGACGACGTGCGCTTCCTGGTTCCAGCTGTGGGGCGAGACCGACACCGTTCCGGCGGCGTCGTCGCCGATGGACAGCGGTCCGTTCTCCAGGAACAGCCCGAGCAGCGAGGAGGCGCCGGGGCCGCCGTTGAGCCAGATCAGCAGGGGCGTCCGGCTGATCAGCTCCTGCTGGTCGTGGACGGCGACGTGGGGGTTGCAGGTCTGGCTCTCGAAGAACCAGTAGAACAGGTGGTTCTTCTTCTGCGGGTGCCGGTGCTCGGTGCTGTCGAGGTGCACGTGTCCGGCGTACGAGCGGACCTTCTTGGTGTCCTCGGTGTGGAAGTCGATGCGCAGGGTGTTGGGGATGTTCGCCGGAATCGAGGTGACGAGGTCTGAGGGCATGGTTTCACCGTCCGTTCGGCAGCGGGCTCAGGGAGCCAGGGGGCGGCGGCGCCGGGACGGCGTGTGGTAGAGGCCGGTGAACAGCCCTTCGGTCCGTTCCACCTGCTCCAGGACGCCGATGCGCTGGCCCTGGAGCAGTTGCAGCGCGGGGAAGCGGTTCTTCTCGAACAGCAGGATGTTCAGCGAGCCGCCGTACATGAAGTTCCCGACGCGCTCGCCCTTGTCCACCTTGACCGGCTCGTCGAGCGAACCCCGGAACTTCTCCTCGAAGTTGACGGAGGCGATCGAGTTGAGACCGACGATCACCTGCCCGACGTACCCCTCGCCGGCCTTGCGTCCGTTGGCGTCCAGGTAGTCCGTGCGGTAGACGAGGTATCCCCGGCGGAAGTCGTCGAACATCTCGTAGTCGTAGCCGTAGCCGACGTTCCCCTTGTTGAGCAGTTCGGGGAAGTCCCGCATCCCGTAGTAGACACCGGGGACGAGGTCGCGGGCCTCGACCACTTCGCCCGCCACCGGGGTGTGGTACCAGTGGTAGCCGTCGGGCATCAGGATGCACGACACCGCCGTGCCGCCGATGAACCTCTGGGCGTAGTCGGAGTCGTCGAGCAGCTGCCTGACGTTCATGGTCACCGTCTTGACCGGGATCGGCGTGTTCTCGGTCAGGTCGTCGACGATCATGTTGATGACGCAGTCGGCCGGGGCGACCACCACGCTCTTGTCGGTCCTGGCGTCGATCGGCCGCCGCGACGGGTCCTTGAGTTCCCGGGCGAAGAACTCGTTGAAGTTCTTCCAGCCACCCTCGGGCTCCTGGAAGTCCTCCATGTGTCGGCCGAGTTGGTCGCGCCACTTCTTGATGAGCACCTTCGACTCCGGCGAGTCCATCTGCAGGCCTTGCAGGTGCGTGAAGTCCGCGAGGATCTTGCGCCCCGGGCCGCTGGTCACGAAGACCATGCCGTAGTCGTTCTCGTAGTTGATCCAGCTGAACTTCTCGATGTAGTCCAGCCCTTCGTGGAGCCCGGGCTGCGAGTTGTACCACTCCGTGAGGAAGGTACACAGGAAGTCGACGTTCTGGTCCTTCCAGTCGCACTGCACCCGCTCCGGGGTGTCGGCCGGGTACGGCACCACGTGCTTGACCGTGGCGTCGTACATGGTCCTGAAGCCCTCGTGGTCCTCCTGGTACCACCGCCTGACCTTCGCGAGCAGCTCGTCCAGGTCGTTCGAGTACGGCTCTTCTTGGTTCGCCATTGCGTTGTCTCCTTCTGATGGAAGTGTCGAGCCCGGCCCTTTCGGGCGATGCGGGCCGGTCAGGAACCGGTGGGGGTGACGTTGCACCGCTCTGCCGGGAGTTCGCTGAGGTAGCCCTTGGCGATGAGGTTGTTGACCTTGTAGCCGCCCTCGAGCCCTGCGGGCGCGAGGTCCGGGTCGAGCCACTCCTGCTCGTCGTTCGGGATGGCCGCCGGCCCGAATCTCTCCTGGTCGCAGTAATACACCCCGGTGATCGGCGACTCGGTGACGTCGGGCGGCGGCGGGCAGTCGTCGGGAACGGCCGCCGCGGCCCGCACGGGCTGCGCGTTCACCGACTGCGCGTTCACCGACTGTGCGGCAGCGGCGCCGCCTGCGGCGGTCAGTCCGGTGATCGGGAGGGCGCAGGCCAGGGAGGCGGCGAACATCGTTCGCACACGCATGCAGTACTCCGGTTTCGTGGGGAGGGAACAGAGGGGGCGCCACGGCGGGGAAGGGGGAACAGTCACACGACACAGGCCGCGAGGGGGACGACACACAACAGCCGCACACACCGCGCGCGATGGCCGGCGGCGGTAGGACGGAACGTCAACTACGGGTGCTTTCCGCGGAATCCGGCGGTTTCGCCCTCGTCCGCGTTCTCCTGACCTCTCCGCCGTTTCCGGCGCCGCTTCGAAGTCCGCTACTCCGTACCCTCCCCGGAACCGGCCGATTCCCCGCTCAACCCGACCGGGCTACATCCGGGCGGACCGGCTCGGCCCGAACGCCTACGGCCTTCCGGGCCCCTTGCTCGGCTTCCCCGGCGCCGGGACGGTGCTCGGCGGTCCGCTCGCGCTGCGGCTGCGCCCGGCCCTCGCGCCGGCCTCCCCCGGGCGGCTGCTGCTGGTGCCGGCAGGCGCGGGCGGCGGGTCGCCCGGCCGCCGCCGACCGCTGGAATCGCTCCGTGCCGTCCGGACGGCCCAGCACCGCTCGTGGTCCGGGCGTGCAGAACAAAGCATGGAGAGCACGAACCGGGCGGCTGCGGGCTTGCACGTGCCCACCGACGGCCGAGCGGATGACGGGATGACCGGAGGGTTGTGCGTGATGCGTACGCTGTACACCAGCCAGGGCGGCGGCCCCCGGCTGCCGCGAAGAGTGGGCGCCCTGGCCGCGGCGGCAGGAACGGCCGTCCTCCTCGTGGCGTCGTGCTCATCCGGGAGCTCGTCCGGGCCCGCGACGCCGACGAACGCGGCGGGGGCGACGCTGTCGGAGGCGCCCAACCCGTCGAGCTTCTCCGGGGAGCCGCCCTCCGCCTTCGCCTCCGCGCTGGAGTCGGCCTCGGCCGCGGCGTCCGCGCGCTCGGCCTCGGCGGCGGCCGCCGCCTCGGCGTTCGAGGCATCGGCGGACGCGCAGGCCGCGCAGAACCGGGCGAAGGCGACCGAGGTGCTCAAGACCGTGGAGGGCCCCGGCAACGCCACCTCCGACATCACCCTGACCGGCGTGCCGCGATCCACCACCGGCGGCCTCCACGCCGCCGCCGTGACCATCGTCAACAGCACCCGCGAGGCCGCGTCCTACGCGGTCCAGGTGGACTTCACCGATGCGTCGGGCCACGCCGTCGACTCGGCGATCGTCGGCGCCGAGAACCTGGCCCCGGGCGGGAAGGCCAGTCCGATCGCCTTCAGCCGCCAGCCGGCCGACCTGGCCCTGGTCCCGGTCGTGGTGAAGGCCCAGCGCTACTGAGCCCAGCGCCACCGGGCACACCCCGGCCGGGCAACGCCCGACGTCCCGCCGGCTTCCCGTGCACCGGTGCACGGGAAGCCGGCGGGACGTCAGCAGGACGTCAGCGGGTGATCAACGACCCTGGAGGGACTTCACGTTGTCGCCGAAGCTCCATCCCTTCGAGCCGTCCCAGTTGAGCGACCACGTCATGAGCCCCTTCAGCGAACCGCCGAACGCGTTCCACGACTGGCCGACCAGGCCCGGGTCCATGTAGCCGCCGCCCGCGCCGGGCTGGGCCGGCAGGCCGGGCACCTGCTTGTCGTAGGGCACCTTGACGGTGGTGCCCTGGATGGTCAGGCCGTTGTTCAGGCAGGTGGTCTGCGCGGTGAAGCCCTGCACGGTGCCGGCCTGGTAGGAGTCGCCGGAGCAGCCGTACATGCTGCCGTTGTAGTACTGCATGTTCAGCCACCACAGTTGCCCGTTGTCGGCGTACTTCTTGACGATCGGCAGGTAGGCGCCCCAGATCGAGCCGTAGGTGACGCTCCCGCCGGTCACGTACGCGGTTTCGGGGGCCATCGTCAGGCCGAAGCCCGCGGGCATCTGCGCCAGCACGCCGTCGATGATGCGCATCAGGTTGGCCTGGGAGGCGGACAGCGTGCCGATGCTGCCGCTTCCGGACAGGCCGGTCTCGATGTCGATGTCGATCCCGTCGAAGTTGTACTTCTTGAGGATCGGGACGACGGTCGCCACGAACCGGTCGGCGACGGTGCTGGAGCTCAGGTCGATGCCTGCGGCGGCACCGCCGATCGACATCAGGATCGTCGCCCCGGCCGCCTTGGCCTGGCACATCTCGGCGGGGGTCGAGACCTTGACGTTGGTGTCCATGCCGTCCTGCCACTGGACGGTGCCGTCCGAGAGGATCACCGGGAAGGCGGCGTTGATGACGTTGTAGCCGTGTGCGGCGATCCGGCTGTCCGTGATGGGGACCCAGCCCATGCCGGGGTGGACGCCGTTCGCGGCGCCGTCCCAGTTCTCCCAGTACCCCTGGAGGACCTTGCCCGACGGCTTGGGCTTCGTGGGGCACGTGTCACCCGGCGCCGGGGTGGTCGGCGGCGGGGTGGTGGGCGGAGGAGTCGTGGGCGGCGGAGTGGTCGGCGGAGGGGTCGTCGGCGGCGGGGTGGTGGGCGGTGGAGTCGTGGGCGGAGGGGTCGTCGGCGTGGGGCTGCTGCCGCCGGGGCCGGTGAGCGACACGTCGTCCGCGTAGTACGCGGGCTGCCCGTACCAGCCGTGCAGGTAGACGGTCACCGAGGTGGTGTTCGGCCCCGTGGTGAAGCCGACGCTGAGCTGGCTGTACGCCGCACTGCTCGGCGTCCAGGTGGACGGGTCGCTGCCGGCGCCGGTGCCGGTGGCGCCCAGGTAGACGTAGCTGCCCTGGACGTAGGCGCTCAGCGTGTACTGGGAGTTGGGCTGCACGCTGACGGTCTGGCTGCACTGGGCGCTGTCCGGGCCGGTCGGCGTGGCCTTGAGCGCGGCGGCCCCGGAGTGGACCGGACTGCTGACGACCGCGCCGGAGCCGCCGGAGCAGGTCCAGCCGGAGAGTCCGCTCTCGAAGCCGGGGTTGGCCACCAGGTTGGGGGTGGCGGCCCCGGCCGTGACGGAGCCGGCCGCGGCGACGCCGGCACCGATGACGGCGACGGCGCTCACCCCGGCGAGGGAGCGCCGCAGGACGCTCGGCCCGTGCTGGGCACGGCTGGTCCGGTTCACCTGCGCCGTGCGTTCCACGCCCGCCCGCGGCTGCGGGCGAGGGGTCCGGAGCGGCTCGCTCCCGGCCGGGTCGCCTTCGGGGCGGCCGGGATCCGGACAGGGTCGGACATCGCCCGACGGACGTGGAGTACGCGACCTTCGACGGAACATGCTGCGCTCCCTTCCCGCCGAACGCCATGGACATGACCGACGCGTGGGGGCGCGACGCCCGGCTGTGGGTGAGGTGGGGACATGTGGGGCTGTGCCGGACCGGATCGTAGGAGGGGCGGCGCAGCTCGTCAATAGGTCTGGACCAATCGCGAGGCGCGGCCCGGTCGACCGGGCAGGGGCCCGGGCGCGGCCGACGGGCCGTCCGGATCGGACGGCCCGTCGGTTCGCTACGGGGCGGTCACCGGGCCAGGCCCTCCGGGCTCCGCCAGCTCACCAGGCGGGCGCCGTCCGGCGGGAGGTCCACGACCTCGTTCCCGAAGACCCGATTGATCGAGCTGCCCCCGTTCAGCGAGATGTCGGCGCCGTAGACGTGCAGGGAGACCGCGCGACCTGTGCCGCCGTTCGACACCCGGTGGATGTCCTCGTCGGGCGGTACGAGGAACTGCACCCGGCCGGGAGAGCAGGTGGTCCGGCCGGACGGCACCAGCACCCGGCGGCCGGTCCTGGAGGGCCGCCACAGCCGGAACGCCTCGTCCACCTCGACGCCCTCCACCACACCTGACACGCACCAGGCGACATGGTCGTGGATCGGAGTGGACTGCCCGGGCAGCCAGGTCAGGGCCACCACGGAGTGCGTCCGTCCGGCGTGCAGCAACCGCTGCGAGTAGCCGTCGGTGCCACCGGCGCACAGGTCGTCGGGCACGATCAGCCCGGACCGCAGGTACTTGCGCAGGGTGTCCGCGGTGAGCTGCGCGGTCAGCACGTCCGCGGCGGCGTAGCGCGCGAGGTCGGAGAGGAACTCGTCGAGGTTGGAGCGCGGTTCCACGGTCTACCGCCCCACCCCGGTGAGCGCGCGCAGCGGCACCGGTGCGGCGATGACGCGGGTCACCGCCACCAGGGCGACGAACAGGCCGATGGTTGTGCCACCGCGCGACGACGCGGCTTGGTCGATCATGGGAATCCTTTTGAGCGGTGCGGAACTTGCCGAAGGCCCGACCGTAGGAATCCATGGCAGACAAGTGATCAACGCGCGGTCGGCGGCGTCGGCGCCGGCCCGCATTCACCTCAGCTGCATTTCGGCCAACTGTGCGAAAGGTCTGTTCGCAGCCACGGCACCCCCTTAGAGTGGCGGCGATCCTCCACAAGTGGCCTTTTCTTCACGCCAGTTCACTGGATCTTCACATCAGTGCACCGGCCTCGGGACGTTCAGCGCAGTCTGTTCCCACCATCGAGCCGAAAGGGCCGGGTCCGTGACGCAGGCGTTCCAGTCCCCCGGCTTCGCCGCGCTGGCGGCCGACCGCGCGGTCGAGACGCGGCTCGTCGACGAGCGCTGGCAGGCGGTGGCCTGGGACCTGAGGACGGGCCGGCGCCGGGTGGTCACCGACCGGCCGGGGGGCGTCCATCTGAGCGAGATCGAGCCGGACGGCGACGCCATCTGGTGGTTCGACGCCGACAACGCCGGGGAGGGCCGGTGGTGGCGCGAGCCGTTCGCCGGTGGCGCGGGCGGCGAGGCGCTGCACGACGTGCCGCGCGGGCGGGCATACGGCGTCGCCTTCGACCGGACGGGCGCGCTCGCCGCGGTGGTCGTCGGTGTCGACGGCGCCTCGCACTGCTACGTCGGACCGCCCGCGGGCGAGGCCCGGCTGATCGGTTCGGCGCCGGGGTACCTGAGCCTGGCCGACCTGTCGCCGGACGGTCGGCTCCTCGCCCTCGGCGGGCGGCCCGACGGGGAC
Source organism: Kitasatospora sp. NPDC088861 (assembly GCF_044750105.1). Lineage (NCBI taxonomy): Bacteria > Bacillati > Actinomycetota > Actinomycetes > Kitasatosporales > Streptomycetaceae > Kitasatospora > Kitasatospora sp. NPDC088861. Next base: position 22,789 of record NZ_JBIVJF010000041.1, on the reverse strand, counting down.
GACTCAGTGGTCCTGTGGCCGACAGGCGCCCAGGCGGGCGCGCAGGCGGGCACGCAGGCGGACGGTCCGCTGCGGATCGCCGGGGACCGCCGACTACGGCTCTGGCCGATCGAGTTCAACCCGCTCGCGGGACTCGAACCGGAGCTGCTGCTGGTGGTCGAGGAGGACGAGCGGTACACCGTCGCGACCTGGCGGGCCGGCACGGGACTGCGCAGGTACCCGGGGCTGTCGTTCGACTCGCAGATATCGGCCGGCTGGTACCGGGGGCCGCGCGAGGTGCTGATCCAGCACGAGCGGGCCGGGCGGAGCCGGCTGCTCCTCGCCGACCTCGACCCGCCGGAGGGACAGGGGGCGACGCGGCAGCGGGTGACGCCGCAGGGAGCCGCACGGCAAGGACCGGCGGAACAGGCCCCGCCCGTCCGGGAGATCAGCACGCCCGGCGGCACGATCCACGACCTGTCCTGCGCTCCGGACGGCACCTTGCACTGCGTCTGGAGCCGGGAGTCGACACCGCCCCGCCCGCTGGTACTGCGCCCCGGCACGGAGGCTGCGCACCACCCCGGACAGGGCCTCGACCCGGACCGGGGCGACACCTCCCGCAGCCGGCGCTGGACGCCCCGGCCGTACGGGCGGATCCACAGCTTCGTCAGCACCCCGGTCGGCGAGGGCCCGTGGCCGACCCTCTTCCTGGTCCACGGCGGCCCCGCCACCCACGACCGCGACTCCTACGACCCGCGGGTGAACGCCCTGGTCGGCCGTGGCTACGCGGTGGTGCGCACCAACTACCGCGGCTCCACCGGCTACGGCGCCCGCTGGCAGCACGAGTACGGCCACCGGGTCGGGCTGGCGCAGATCGAGGACCTGGCCGCCGTCCGCACGGAGCTGGTCGCCGACGGTACGGCGCTCGCGGAGCGCACCGGCCTGTGCGGATTCTCGTGGGGCGGCTACCTGACCCTGCTGGCGATGGGCGCGCAGCCGGAGTTGTGGTCACTCGGCATGGCCGCTCAGCCGATCGCGGACTACCCCGCCGCCTACCGCACCACCACCCCCGCACTGCGCGCGCTCGATCGGCAGCTCTTCGGCGGGACCCCGGACGAGGTTCCCGAGCGCTACCGCGCGGCCGACCCGCGATCGTACGTGCACCAGGTCCGCTCGCCCGTCCTGCTGGTCGCCTCGCGGACCGACGAGCGGTGCCCGCCCGACCAGGTCGCCCGGTACGCCGCGGACCTGCGCCGGCTGGCGGTGCCGCACGAGCTGCTCTGGGTGGACGGCGGCCACTACAGCCGCCGGACCGCCGACCACCGATCGGTGCTGGCCACGATGGTCCGGTTCGCCGAGCACGCCTGGCCGGCACCGCTCCCCCTGCCACCCCGGGGCGACCGCCCCGAGGTACCCGCCGAACTGGTGGAAGGAGGTGAACATCCATGAAGCGACGCAGCATTCAGAACGACCCGATCAGCACCCCGGAGCGTGACCGGGGCGCCGTGGTGGTCCAGGCCTTCGCACTCGACATCACCAAGGCCGCGGTGGTCGCGCCTGCCCTCAAGGGGCAGCCGAAGCCGAAGCCGGAGACCAAGGGCAAGTGATTCTCCGTCGCTCCGGGGCGCCTGCGGTGCCCCGGAGCGACACCTCATCGACCGCCGGCGATCAACAGAAGTGGCCACCATGCGTATCGTCCTGCTGCACATGCCCTGGGGCGCGATCGACGTGCCGTCGCTGGCGCTCGGGATCATGCACACCGCCGCCGCACGCGCCGACCACCAGGTCGAAGTGCGGTACGCCAACCTGGACTTCGTGGACTGGGCCGCCGAGACCGCGGGTTTCGGCGTGGACGACTACCAGTACTTCTCCGAGAAGTCCTACTTCCAGGGCGCGGGCGACTGGGCGTTCGCCGGTGCGCTGTACGGTGACGACGGCCCGGCCCCCGGCGTCGAGGGCGACATCGAGGGCGACATCGACGACAGCGACGGCGAGTTCGCGGCCTACTTCGAGTACCTGGCCACCAGCGGTGCGAGCGAGCAGGAGATCGCACTGACCCGGGCCACCCGCGCGATCGCCCCCGCGTTCATCGCCCGACTGGTCGACGAACTCGCCGCCGACCCACCGGACCTGGTCGGCTTCACCACCACCTTCCAGCAGAACACGGCGAGCCTCGCCGCCGCGAGGCTACTCAAGCAGCGGTGCCCGCAGGTGCGCACGGTGTTCGGCGGCGCGAACTGCGACGGTCCGCAGGGCGCCGCGCTGCACCGCAACTTCCCCTTCCTGGACTACGTGGTGCGCGGCGAGGGCGAGGCCGCCTTCCCGGCACTCCTGGAAGGCGGCGACCTCTCCGCCGTCCCCGGGCTGTGCTGGCGGGACGGCTCCGGGAAGTCGACGGCCAACGAGATGACGAGGCGTCCGCTGCCGCCCGCGGCGATCCTGGCGCCCCGCTACGACGGCTTCTACGAGCGGCTCGACGCCTCCGTCGCGGCCGGCTGGGTCGATCCCAAGCTGGTCGTCGAAGGCTCCCGGGGCTGCTGGTGGGGCGAGAAGCACCACTGCACCTTCTGCGGGCTCAACGGCTCCTCGATGGAGTTCCGCTCCAAGCCGCCGGCTGACTTCCTCACCGAGGTGCTCACGCTCGCCGAACGCCACCAGCTGTTGGACGTCTACGTGGTCGACAACATCCTGGACATGGGCTACTTCGACACCGTCCTGAAGTCGCTCGCCGAGCTCCCGGTGGATCTGCGGCTGCACTTCGAGATCAAGGCCAACCTGCGCCGCCACCAGTTCCAACTCCTCGGCGACTCGGGCGCGGCCCAGGTACAGCCCGGCATCGAGAGCCTGAGCACCCGGGTCCTGCGGATCATGGACAAGGGGGTGACGGGCTGCCAGAACGTCCGCGCGCTGCGGGACGCGCAGAGCGCCGGAGTGTCGGTGAGCTGGAACTACCTCTACGGCTTCCCGGGCGAGCAGCCGGCCGACTACGAGTCGGTGATCCGCCAACTGCCCGTGCTGCACCACCTGGACCCGCCGACCGGAGCGGGCCGGATCGCGATCGAGCGGTTCAGCCCGTACTTCGACCGCCCCGAGCTGGGCTTCGCGATCACCCGACCGGCCTTCCAGTACGGCGCGACCTACCGCCTGCCGGAGAGCGAACTGGCCGAACTGGCCTACGTGTTCAGCGCACCGCCGCGCGGGATCGGCGGCGACCTCGCGGAGCGGCTGAGCGCGGCGGTGGGCACCTGGATCGCGCGGTTCCCCGACAGCCGGCTCAGCTACCGGGACGCGGGCGGGCGGATCGCGCTCGTCAACACCCGCCCCGGGTACGACTGGCGGGTGGTCGAGCTGACCGATCCGGTGGAGCTCGCCGCCTTCCGGCTGCTGAACCAGCCCCGCTCGACCGCCGCGCTGGCCGCCAAGGTCCCCGGCGGCGCGGCGGCGGTCGAGCCGGTGCTGGAGCGCTTCACCGCGCTGGGCCTGCTGTTCCACGACGGGGACGGTTTCCTCCAGGTCGCCGTCGAGTCCGACAACCAGGTGCTGATGCGGATGCAGCACCGGCACGGCCCCGCCGCCGCCCGCCCTCGCGCCGAGGAGGTGCTCGATGCCGTCACGATCGGCTGAACGGACTGATGCCGGAAGGACCGATGCCGGAAGAGCCGTTGCGGAAAGGACCGTTGTGGAAAGGACCGTTGTGGGAAGGACCGATGCCGCATCCTGGCGCGCGGCCGGCCCGGAGGTCGAGCTCTGGCTCGACTACGACCCCGCCGCCCGGGAGTTGCCGGGCTTCGCGCTCGGCCACCGCACCCTGTCCGGCCCGGCGGAGGCGGAGGTCACCGAACTGCACCGCGCCGGGGTCCGCTGCCTGCGGCTGACCGAGCCGGTGCGGCTCTGCGCGGACGCGCCGGCGGCCTCCGCGCGGGCGCTGATGCTGCTGCGCGAGGCGACCGGGCAGGGGCTGGCCGTGCTCTGGCAGGCCGACTGCACGGACGGCTGCGCGGCACAGCGCCGGTTCCACCACCTGTACCCGCCCGAGCAGTTGACCGGCGGCCCCGAGGACGTCGTCACCGACTGGCGCGCCACGTACTACCCGAGCAAGTGCGTCTTCCGGCGCGGCCCCGGCTTCGTCGAGGTGCGCGACCGCCGGTTCGGGACGCTGGAGCTGTTCACCATCGACGAGCCGGGCCACCTGGCGCAGGTCGAGGCGCTGGCCGAGGGCGTCGAGGTCGGCCGGCTGCCGGACGCCGTCCACCGGGACTTCGCCGCGGCCGGCCTGATCGCCGAGCAGGCCGGCCGCGCCTGGTTCCTGCCCATGCGGGTGCGCCGCTGGCCCTTCCCGTCGCTGACCGTGTAGTTGCCGGAGTTCGAGCCCGAGGAGTGATCCATGACCACCGCGGTCGACGACGCCGCCGCGCGGATGTCCGCCTTCATCCGCGACCCCTACCCCACGCTCACCCGGATCCGCGAGGCCGGCGCGGTCTCCGTCGTGGAGTTCGGCGAGGGCCTGCCGGTCTATCTGGTGACGCGCTACCAGGACGTCCGGGCCGCGCTGATGGACCCGCGCTTCGGGCAGGACGTCCGCCGCAGCCAGGCCATCGCGAGCGGGCGGGGCTCCGGCCTGACGCTCGGTTCGGAGGTGGTCCACATGCTCAACAGCGACCCGCCGGACCACACCCGGCTGCGCCGGCTGATCCAGGGCGTCTTCACCCGCCGGCGGGTCGATCTGATGCGACCGCTGGTCGAGCGCATCGCCGGCGGCCTGCTGGACGGGCTGCGCGGGCGGGAGGCCGCCGACCTGGTGACGGACTTCGCCTTCCCGCTGCCGATCATGATCATCTGTGAGCTGCTGGGCTTCCCGCCGGAGGACATGCAGGCCTTCCGCACCTGGTCGACGGCGATCCTCACCCAGGGCGGCGACATGACCTTCGACCAGGCCACCGCCGAACTGAACGACTACCTGCGCGAGTTGATGACGGCCCGGCGGGCTTCGCCGAGCGCGGACATCCTGACCGACCTGGTGCAGGCCTGTGACGCCGGTGAACTCACCGAGCGGGAGGTGTTCTCGATGGTCTTCCTGCTGCTGATCGGCGGCCACGAGACCACCGTCAACCTGCTCGGCACCGCCACCCTGGCGCTGCTCCACCACCCCGACCAGCTCGCCTGGTTGCGCGCCAACCCGGCGGCGATGCCGGTCGCGATCGACGAGTTCCTCCGCTACGAGTCTCCGGTGAGCATGGCCACGCTGCGGTTCACGAACGCCGACGTGATGGTCGACGACGTGGAGATCCCGGCGGACGAGCTGGTGCTGCTCTCGCTCGGCGCGGCCAACCGGGACCCGGCCCGATTCACCGATCCCGACCGGCTGATCCTGGACCGGGGCGATCCGGGCCACCTGGCCTTCGGGCAGGGCCTGCACCGGTGCCTCGGCTCCTTCCTCGGCAAGCTGGAGAGCGAGGTCGCGCTGACCGGCCTGCTGGAGCGCTTCACGCGGATCGAGCTGGCCGCCGCGGAGGAGACCCTGCCCTGGCGCAACACGATCATGCTGCGCGGCCTGGAGTCGCTGCCGGTCTCGCTCGATGGCTAGCGGCGCGGGAGCAAGCGATACGGGGACGGACAACGCGGAGACGGGCAGCACGGGGACGGGCAGCACGGGGACGGGCGGCGCGCGAGCAGGCGGCGCGGCGGGGCTGTTGCGGTTCCGCCCCCGGATCAGCGTCGCGCCCCTGCGTGCGCGGGGCTTCCGGCTGCTGGTGATCGGGCAGGGCACCTCGGAGTTCGGCAACGCGTTCCAGGTGGTCGCCCTGCCGCTGCTGGTCTACTCCCTCGCCGGAGGCGCCCGCCAGCTGAGTCTGGTGGTCGCCGCCTACGGCGCGGGACGGCTGGCCGCCACCCCGCTCGGCGGGATGCTCGCCGACCGGTTCGGCGCCCGCCGGGTGATGCTGGCCGCCGACCTCGGCCGGCTGCTCGCCACCGCCGGGCTGTGCGCGATCGCCGCCGGCGGGGCGGCGAACTTCTGGCTGATCGGCGGGCTCGCGCTGCTGGTCGGCCTCGGAGCAGGGGTGTTCCTGCCGGCCGCCTGGGCGATCACCCCGACCCTGCTGCCCTCCGAGGACCTGCACGCGGGCAACGCACTGAACAGTACGGTCACCTTCGGCGCCGGTCTGCTCGGTCCGGCGCTGGCCGGCCCGCTGGTCGCCTGGCTCAGCCCGGCCGCCGCACTGGGCCTGGACGCGGCCACCTTCGCCGTGTCGGCGGCCACGCTGTTGCTGATCGGTCGCGGCAGCCTCGTCGCACCCGCCAGCCCGATTTCCGAACGTGCCTCCGTACCGAAGAACTTCCGTGGCCTGCTGCGGGAGTCGCCGTTGCTGCGCGCGGTGCTGACGGTGACGGTGATCGCGAACCTGACGGTGGGCGGCGCCACCCGTGTCGCCCTGCCGACCCTGGCCACCCACGGCTTCGGCGCCGGTGCCGTCGGGCTGGGCCTGCTGCTGGCCGCGTTCACCGGCGGTGCGCTGGTCGGCGGCCTGTTCGCGGCCGGCCTCACCGAGGTGCGCTCGCGGGGCCGCACGGCGATGCTCTCCGGTCTGGTGATGGGTACGGCGATCGGGCTGGTGCCGTTCACCGGCCTCGTCGGCGCCGTGCTGCTGCTCTGCCTGGCCGGCGGCGCCAGCACGGTGACCAACGTCCTGATCGTCACCGGCGTGCAGAAGAGCACCCCGCCCGCCTTGCTGGCCCGGGTCATGGCGGCCGTCACCTTCTGCGCGCTGGGAGTCTTCCCGATCTCGGTGATCGCGGCCGGCGCGGCGGTGGACGCCTTCGGGAGCCGGGGCGTGTTCGCGACGACCGGGCTCTGTTTGACGGGCGCGTTCGGGTACGCGCTGACCAGGCGTGAGATCCGCGAGCTGTGAGCGCCCAGCCGGCCGCCGGGCCCGCCCCTGCCACCGGGAGGCAGGAGGCGGGAGGCGGGGGCGGGGGCGGGCTGCGGCCCCGTCAGCGCAGGGTCGCGGTGACGACCGTCGCGTCCAGGTCCTCGCACCAGGCGTCGACGGCGTCGAGGCCGGCCGCGCGGGCGACGGCCAGGGCCGTCGGGGTCTGCCGTTCGCTGGTCTCGAACAGCAGCGACCCGCCCGTGGCCAGCCAGTGCGGCGCCTCGGCGGCCACCCGGCGCAGCACGTCCAGACCGTCGGCACCGCCGTCCAGCGCCGGCCGGGCCTCGTGCAGCCGGGCCTCCGTCGGCAGCAGCGCGATGTCGGCGCTGGGGACGTACGGGACGTTCGCGAGCAGGACGTCGATCCGGCCGCGCAGGGCGGCGGGCAGCGCGACGAACAGGTCGCCCTCGAAGACCGGGGCCCCGGGCCCGGTGAGGTTGCGGCGGGCGCAGCGGACGGCGACCGGGTCGACGTCGGCCGCGTAGAGCTCGACCGGGTGCGCGGCGGTGGCCGCCACGGCGGCGCCGAGGGCGCCGCTGCCGCAGCAGAGGTCGACGACCACGGCGCCCGGGCCGGTGAGCTCGGTGGCCGTGGCGGCCAGGAACTCGCTGCGGCGGCGCGGCACGAACACGCCCGGGTCGACGGCGATCCGCAGCCCGGCGAACTCGGCCCAGCCGACGACGTGTTCCAGCGGCCGGCCCTCGGCCCGGGCCCGGACCATCACGGCCAGGTCGGCCGGTGTCGCGGCGGCGGCGAGCAGGACCCGCGCCTCGTCCTCGGCGAACACGCAACCGGCGGCACGCAGCCGGGCGACGACCGAGGAACGGAGAGCTGCGGAGGCAAAAACCGACAAGATGACCCCTTGGGGGAATCGGGAGGAGGACGAACGACTCCGTCAGGGCTCCCGCAAGGGCCGACACCGCGCCGACGCGTCCGCGCTACGCGCGCGACGCGCCCGCACGGCCGCGCTCCGGGAGCACCCGCTCGGACATACCGGTAATGGGGCTCACCTCCTTGAGTCGCGGTCGTACACGGCGTCGGCCACCCTACCGCACCCTTGGCGCGGGCGATCAACTGGCCTTCCGGGCCCAGGTCCTGTCCGGCTGTCCGGCTGTCCGGCCGGTTGGCCGGCCGCGGCCGGCCTAGCCGAGCTGCTCGGCGACCAGGGCGGCGAACTCCTCCGGGGTCATGACGGGCACTCCGAGCTCCTCCGCCTTGGCACGCTTGGAGCCGGCCTTCTCGCCCGCGACGAGGAGGGTGGTGCGCTTGGACACCGACGAGGAGGCCTTGCCGCCGGCGCGTTCGATCAGCTCGTTCATCGCGTTGCGGGAGAGCTCGGCGAGGGCTCCGGTCATGCTGCCGGTGACGACCACGCTCTGGCCGGCCAGCGGGCCCGCCGCGGTGTCGTCCGCAGCCGCCGCGCCGCCGTCCGCGGCCCGGTCGGCGGGAGCCGTCGGCTCGGTCACCGCCGTGCCGACGCCCTGCGCCAAGAGCCGGTCCGACAGCGGTGCCACATCGGCGAGTTCGGCGACGATCACGGCGGCCTTCTCGACGCCGATACCGTCCACGCCGGCCAGCGCCGCGGCGTCGGCGGCGCGGATCGCGGCCATGCTGCCGAAGTGCGCGGCGAGTCGGCGGGACATCGTCCGGCCGGTGCCGCGGATGCCGAGGGCGCAGAACACCCGGTTCAGCGGGCGGCTGCGGGCGGTCTCGATCGCGGCGAGCAGGTTGTCGGCGCTGGTGTCGCCCATCCGCTCCAGGGTGAGCAGCTGCTCCCGGGTGAGGGTGAACAGGTCGGCGAGGTCGCCGACCAGCCCGGCCTCGACCAGTTGGACGGCGCGGGTGCCGCCGAGGCCCTCGATGTCGAGCTGGTCGCGCCCGGCCGCGTAGATCACCGAGGCGACCGCCTGGCAGGCCCGGCCGCGCACGCAGCGCCAGCGCTGCTCGGAGGTATCGATGGCGTCGCCGCAGCGCGGGCAGACCTCGGGGAAGGCGATCGGCTGCTCGGCGCCGGTGCGCTGGTCGACCAGGGGCGCCTCGACCCGCGGGATCACGTCGCCGGCCCGGTAGACGAACACCTGGTCGCCGATCATCAGCCCGCGGCGCCCGATGTCGGCCGGGTTGTGCAGGGTCGCGTAGGTGACGGTGACGCCGTCGATCACCACCGGTTCGAGGACGGCCCGGGGCGCGATGATCCCGGTGCGGCCGACGTTCCACTCGACGCCGAGCAGCCGGGTGACCTTGTGCTGCGCCGCCAGCTTGCGGGCCACCGCCCAGCGCGGCGCGCGGGAGCCGGACCCGGCCGCCTCCTGGTCGGCCACCGCGTCCGCCTTCACCACCACGCCGTCGATCCCGAAGGGCAGCGCGGCGCGCAGGCCCGCGATCTCGTCGATCCGCTGCTGTGCCTCGGCGAGGGTCGCGCAGCGGCGCGGCGCGGCATCGGTGCTGGCGGCGGTGTTGGCACCGAGGACGGCCAGCCGGGCGAGCAGGTCGGCGTGGTCGAGGCCGGGCAGGCCGAGGGCGTCGTAGGCGAAGAAGGTGAGTTCGACGCGGTAGGCGCGGTCCTTGGCGCGCAGGGTGCCGGCCGCGCCGCTGCGCGGGTGGGCGAACGGGGTGGCGCCGTGCGCGGTGCGGACGGCGTTGGCCTGCTCGAACTGCTCGTGAGTGAGCAGCACCTCGCCGCGCAGCTCGACGTCGACCGGTTCGGCGAGCCGGGCGGGCAGGCCGAGCACGGCGTCGGCGGCGGCGGTGATGTCCTCCCCCGCCAGGCCGTCGCCCCTGGTCAGCACCTGGGTGAGCCGGCTGGCCCGGTAGCGGGCGGCGACGGCGAGGCCGTCCAGTTTCGGTTCGACGCACCAGGCGGCGACCGGCCGGCCGAGCCGGCGCTCCAGGCCGGCCGCCCAGGACTCCAGCTCCTCGGCCGAGAAGACGTTGTCGAGGGAGAGCATCGGCGCGCTGTGCGGGACGTCGCCGACCGCCGCGCCGCCGGCCACCTTGCCGGTGGGCGACTCGGGCAGCGCCTCGTCCGGGTGCTCGTGCTCGTAGGCCTCGATCGCCCGCACCAGGGCGTCGTACTCGTCGTCGCCGAGCGGGGCGGAGCCGTCGGCGTAGTACGCGGCGGCGGCCCGTACGGCGGCGGCGACGGCGTCAGCGTAGGCCTGCGGGGAGGCCAGGGCGGCGGGAGGGGCCAGGGTGGCTGCGTCCTTCATACCGCCATCATGGCGAGCCGCACTGACATTCGGCCCGTTCGAACGCGGCTCGCACGGACCGGGCTCGGGGGGGGTGCGGCCCGCGCCGGCCAGGGGTGTCGACCAGGGCCGTCGGCGAGGGCGCCGGTCGAGGGCGCCAGCCCGGTCAGTCGGGCTGGGGCCGGGTGCGCCGGGCGTAGGCGCGGGCCGCGCGGGCGCGGTCGCCGCAGCGGGTGGAGCACCAGTGGCGCCGGCCGTGCCGGAGGAGGTACCGGGTGCACGGGGTGGAGCCGCAGGCGGTGAGACGGGCCGCTTCGGGCCCGGTGAGCAGGTCGGCGGCGTCGGCGGCGAGGGTGGCCAGGGCGTGGTCGACGATCTCGGTGGTGGGGTGGGGGGCCGCGCGGTAGGGGCCGCTGCCGTCGTCCCACCGCAGCAGCCGGGCCGTGGGCAGGCGGGTCAGGGCGTCGTTGACGGCGGCCAGGGCAGAGGAGGGTGCGGGCAGCTCCGCGACGCGGGCGGCGAACAGCGTCCTGACCTGTTCGCGCATCGAGCGCACCTGCGCCGTGCACATCTCCTGAAGGCCCGCGTCGGCCGGGGCGAGGCCGTGCTCCAGGAGCCACCGACCGGCGGCGGTCGGCGTGCCGAGGCGGTCGACGACGTGTCCGCCGGGCAGCGTGACGGCGCTGTTGACCAGGGCGAGCGAGGAGTACCGCTGCTCGCCCGGCGCGGGTGGCACGGCGGTCTCGTCGGTGGCGGTGTCCGCGGCGTCCGTCATGAGTCTCATGGTAGCGCTTGCGATCATCCGTGAGAACCGGCTAGCTTTCCTCACGGATAAACCGATCTCAACCGTGAGGTGTGCTTCACCATGGCTTCTTCCGACACGACCGTCGAGCAGTTCCCCGTCCGCCTCTTCGGCGGCCCGACCGCCCTCTTCGAGTACGGAGGCCTGCGCTTCCTCACCGACCCGACCTTCGACGGCCCGGGCGACTACCAGCGGCCGGGCGGCCCGCTCCTCACCAAGACCGCGCCCTCCTCCGGGAGCCCCGCCGACGCCGGCCGCGTCGACGTCGTCCTGCTCTCCCACGACGAGCACCCCGACAACCTCGACCACTCCGGCCGGGCCCTGCTGGCCGACGTCCCGCTCACCCTCACCACCCCCGGCGGTGGCCTGCGCCTCGGCGGCACGGCCCGGGGACTGGCCGACTGGGAGTCGGTCACGCTGGACCGCCCCGGCGGCGGCACCCTCACCGTGACCGGCGTGCCCGCCCTCCACGGGCCCGGGGCCCGCGAGGAGGTGGAGGCCGCCACCGGCCAGGTCGTCGGCTTCGTCCTGACCGGGGACGGGCTGCCCACCGTCTACGTCAGCGGGGACAACGCCTCCCTCCCCGCCGTCGGGGAGATCGCCGAACGCTTCGCCCCCGTGGACACCGCGATCCTCTTCGCCGGGGCTCCCCGCTTCGCCGCCCTCTTCGACGGCGCGCCCATCGTCCTGGACAGCGCCCAGGCCGCCGAGGCCGCCGCGATCCTCGACGCCCGCCGGGTCGTCCTCGTCCACCACGACAGCTGGGCCCACTTCACCGAGGACCGAGACGACCTGGTGGCCGCCTTCACGGCCGCCGGCCTGGCGGAGCGCCTCCACACGGCGTGACCGGCCCGGGGCGGGGCGCGCCGCACCAGGCGCCCCGCCTGTCCGCCCCTGAACCGCCTGCTCAGCCCGGCAGCGACGTCAGCGGCCTGGTCCGGTAGGCGCTTGAGGAGCCCGGGGGGACGAGGCAGGGCAGCAGCCACTCCCACAGGGCGCCGACCCGGCGGGCGCGCTCCTCGCCCGGGCAGCCGTCACCGAAGACGACCTCCAGCCCGCAGGCTGCCGCCACCACCAGGGTCTCCGGGCCGGGATCGCCCGAGCGGTCGCGCAGCTCGCCGGCGCGCCGGGCACCGGTCAGCAACTCCCGAACGACACCGGCCCAGACGCCGTGGAAGCCCCGCACGCCCGCGACCGGCGCGCCGGGGGCGGGCGTGGCGGGAGCGAACGCGGCGGTCCTCGACTGCCAGCCGCCCTCCCGGCCGAGGCGGAACGCCGCCCGGACCACCGCGTCCGACCCCAGGGCGTCGACCAGCCAGTAGCCCACGTCGATCAGCGTCTGCAGGGGGGAGGAAGTGGCCCGCAAACCGCCGCAGGCGCCCCGCAGCGAGCGCTCGGCCCGCTGGAACACCGCCTGCGCCAGCTCCTCCTTGGACGCGAAGTGGAAGTAGAGCGCACCCTTCGTCACTCCCGCGGCGCCGGCGATCTCGCCGAGCGTGGCCCCCGCATAGCCGCAGCGGTCGAACAGCACCGCCCCCGCCTCGACCAGCCGTCCGCGTGTCCGTTCCGACCTCTCCTGCACCACCCGACCCACACCCCTCACAACGACGAGCACGTTCCGACCACACACGAGCAGCGCCCCGGCAGCGACGGCGCCTGCCGCGCGTCCTCAGCCGACCCGGGTGAACCGGGCCACGGACCCCTCCGGCGAAGCGGTCGCGGCCGCCTCGCGCTCCGGGCGCTCCGAACGCTCGGGGCGCTCGGGCCGCTCCGGGCCGGCCAGCAGGATGGAGCGCTGGAGCCGTCGCAGTCCGGTGGAAGGCTCCATGCCCAACTCCCGTACCAGGGTGTTGCGCAGGCGCTGGTAGGCCTCCAGGGCCTCGCCCCGTCGGCCGGAGCGGTGCAGGGCGATCATGTACTGGCCGTGCAGGCTCTCGTGGGTGCGGTAGCGGTCGACCAGGACGGTGAGTTCGGCGAGCAGGACGCGGTGGCGGCCCAGCCGCAGGTCGGCCTCGATCCGCTGGTCCAGCGCGCAGAGCCGCGTCTCCTCCAACCGCTTGGCCTCGACGGCGAGTTGGCCGCCCGCCGGGACGTCGGCGAAGGCCGGACCGCGCCACAGGCCGAGCGCCTCGCCGAGCATCCGGGCGGCCAGCGGGTGGTCGTCGCCGTCCATGGCCCGGTAGCCCATGCCGGCCAGGCGCTCGAACTCCCGGACGTCCGTCAACCCGCCGCCGCTGTTCAGCATGTAGCCGCCCGGCGAGGTCACCAGCACGTCCTTGGCGCAGGAGACCCCTGCCGCCGGGGCGACCTGCCCGAGCGCCCGGTCGATCATGTCGCGCAGTTGCAGCACGTACGTCTGCACCGTCGTGCGCGCGCTGCGCGGCGGGCGGCCCGACCACAGCTCCTCGGCCAGCACCCCGGCCGACACCACCTGGTCGGCCCGCAGGGCCAGCAGCCCCAGCACCTGCCGCGGTTTCGGCGCCGATGGCACCACCGACACCCCGCACACCCGGACGTCCAACGCCCCGAGCACCCGAATTTCCACGATGACCACCCCAATCACACGGAACGCCGCAGGCCGATCCGCCGCGGCCGGCACCCGGGTCGACACCCCTAGGGCGACTGTCACCAGTCAAAAACAGGACGCGCGGTTTGTCAATACAAAACCGAACGTGCTGTTTGTTTCTTGGAATGGGCGGCCCGACTCGGACAGACGGGCGCGGCGGCCACCCTGCGCCACGAACCGGCCACCACGCGCAGCGGAGTGCGGGCAAACCGAAGGCGGCGTCGGACCCCCGTGGATCCCGCGCCGCCACCAATTCGCCCGCACTCCGCGCGCACCGCCGGTCGGCCGACCGTCGGACCGACCACCGGGCCGACCACCGGGCCGACCACCGCCCGGACGCCCCCGCGCACAGGGGGCCACCGAGCCCTGGTCAACTCCGCACCAGCCGAAGCGATTTCCGGCCGGTGCCGGACCGTCAGCCCACACCGACCTCGTCCGCGACCGCGACCGCGACCGGCCGGGCGGCCGACCGCGCCCCGCCCTGCGCCCCGGCGCCCTCCGCCGCCGCGCGGGCGGCCGCCACCTCGGCGACCACCTGGGCACCGCGGTCCGGGCCCATCTGCAGCGAGCCGAGCACACCCGGCACCGTGATGCTCGGCATCAGGTGCTGGAACAGCCCGGCGGCCCGCCGTTCCAAGTCCGCGCGCCCGGACAGCTTCTGCGACTGGATCTGCACACCCGTCCACGCCGCCGTGACCAGCCACGCGGTGTCGGCCGGGACGACGTGCGGCAGCAGTTCACCCCGCTCGCCGGCCGCGACCAGCAGCGCCTCCAGCCGGCTGATCCAGCCGGGGATCGCGCCGCCGCCGAGGTCGTCGAAGACGTCCTGGCCCAGCGAGAGCCGGGCCCCCGCGCTCAGCAGCGGATCACGTGGCATCAGATACGCCACCACCATCCCGGTGTCCACGAACTCCTGCAGTTTGCAGACCCGTTCGGGCACACCGTCCTGGACGAACTGCTCCTCGACGACGCCCTGGGCCAGATCCCGCTTGGAGGCGAAATGGAAATACACCGCACCACGCGTCACACCGGCCCGCGCGACCACCTCGCCGATGGTGGCGCCCTCGTAGCCGAACTCGTCGAAGACCGACGCCGCCGCCTCCAGGATCAGCCGACGCGTCCGGACCGCCCGCTCCTGCCGAACCACCGCAACCACCCCACCCAGAGCTCCCGGAAAACAAAACCAAACACCCCGTATCTTAGCTACCGGTGGCCTACGGACGACAAGATGATGTCGGGGAATCGCCTCAAACGCTTCTCCCCTCCCGCCCGCATCCTCCGCATTTCGCCTACGGGCCGCCGTTCCTTCGCCGGACGACCGAAAGCGGCACCGCCCCCACACCTCACCTATCCGGGGAAAAACCGAACGATCGGTTTCCTAATCGGGACACCGGGAGGCCGGAAGGCGTCACGGCAGGACGGCCACCGCCTCCACCTCCACCAGCTGGTCGTCGTAGCCGAGCACCGACACCCCCAGCAGCGTGCTGGGGGCGTCGTGCTCCCCCATGTAGGCGCGGTACACGTCCCACACCGCGACCAGGTCGGCCTGGTCGGCGGAGGCCACGTACACCGTCGTGCGGGCGACGTCGGTCAGCCCGGCACCGGCGTCCTCCAGCACGGTTATCAGGTTCCGCATCACCTGGTGCGCCTGGCCCGCGTAGTCGCCGACGGCGACCGTCCGCCCCTCTGCGTCGAGCGGGCAGGCCCCGGCGAGCCAGAGCGAACGGGCCTGGGCGTCGACCAGGGCCGCGTAGGCGTAGTCGACGGCCGGGGTGAGGCGGGAGCTGCGGATCAGCTTGACTGCGCTGTTCAAGGGGCACTCCGAAGGGTCGCGGCCGAACGTTCGCGCCCATCGTTGGTCTCTCCTGAACGACCGTCAAACCATTTACCAGCGCTTTCCCGTCCGCCACGGGCCCGTTGCGTCCACGATTCACCGTTGCGGGTGATGGCGGGCCGACCCGCCCGGCCGGAATCCTGGTGGCCGCCACCCGCACGCGCCGACGCCGCGCCGACACCAGGAGGTCACCCATGGAATCCCGACCGCCGTACCGCGACGAGGCCTCCGGGGTCCGCCGGCGCCGGATGCTGGGCCTGGCGCTCGGGGCGGGGCTCGTCCCGACCCTCGCTCCGGTCGCGGCCGCGACCGCGACAACCCGGTCGGACACCCCGGCGCCCGCGTCCGCCGCCCTGGGCCGCCGGGTCGCCGAGGTGGCCACCGCCCAGCTCGGCGTGCCCTACGCCTGGGGCGGCGGCGACCGGCTGGGGGCGAGCCTCGGCTTCTGCGACGACGAGAACGGCTACCTGGACGGCGTCTGCATCGGCGAGAGCACGGTCGGCTTCGACTGCAGCGGCCTGTCCCTCTACTGCTGGTACCGGGCCAGCCACGGCACGGTCGAGCTCGGGCACTACACCGTCGCCCAGTTCCACCACAGCGCCCCGGTGGAACGTGACGCCCTCGCCCCGGGCGACCTGCTGTTCTTCTCCCGCCCGGACGCGCCGCTGCACCACGTCGGGATCCACGTCGGCGACGGCGCGATGATCCACGCCGAGCGCACCGGGACACCGGTCGCCCGGGTCGAGCACGTCCTCGACGTCCCGCGCTGGGCCGGCGAGTTCGCCGGTGCCCGCCGCCCCGGGCCGGCCGGCTGAGCGGGCCTCAGAGGCCGCGCCGCTCCCCCGGCCCCTGGTGTCCCTGGTGGACGCGCAGCAGCAGGCCGTGCAGCAGCTGCCGCTCCCGCGCGTCCAGCGGCGCCAGCACCTCGTCCTGCACCGCGCGCGCCCGGGCGTCCAGCTCCGCGAGCAGCGCCCGCCCGGCGCCGGTGACCGACACCGAGACCCGCCGCCGGTCCGCCGGGTCTCGGACGCGCTCGACGTACCCGGCGGCGGCCAGCTGGTCGGCGACCTTGGCGAGGTCGCTCGGGTCGATGCCCAGCCGCTGGACCAGGTCCCGCTGGGCGTGCGGCCCGAAGTCGGCGAGCGCGGCCAGCACGGCCATGTCCCAGAGCCGGAGGCCGTGCTCGGCGAGCTGCTCGGCGAGGCGGCCCCGTGCCGTCCGGCCGATCCGGGAGAGCAGGTAGGTACTGAGGTCGAGCAGCGTCGGCGGTAGGGAGGGAGTGGACAAGGGAGGGGCGGACAGGGAAGGGGCGGGCAGCGGAGATTCGGGGAGCGGGGGTTCGGGGGCCATGGCGCCAGTCTAGGGTTCATCCCTATAGTGGGTGCCGACCCACTGATATCCGACTGATCCGACCCGCTGAATCCCCGAACCCGGGAGCTTCGACCGTGGACGCCCTGTACCCCCGCCTGCTCGTGACCCGTTTCGCCGAGTGCTTCGGGTTCTACCGGGCGGTCCTGCCGCCCCTCACCGGCGCCGCCCTGGTCAAGGGCGCCCCCGACGGCCCCTACGCCAACTGGGACGTCGACGGGCAGGCCGTCCTGGTGCTCTTCGACCGCGCCGCGATGGCCGCCGCCCTGGGCGCCACCGACCTGCCCGAACGCCCGGCCGCCCCCGCCCAGGACGCCGCGATGCTGGTCTTCAGGGTGGCCTCCGTGGACGACGCGTTCGCCCTCTGCCTGCGCCACGGCGGCGCCCCGGTCGTCGGCCCGACCGACCGGCCCCAGTGGGGCCCGAACCTGCGCAGCGCCCACCTGCGGGACCCGGACGGCCATCTGATCGAGCTCCAGTCCTACTGAGCCGCCCCGCCCGGCCGGCGCGCGGGGTCGTCCGCCCAGAGGTCGGCGCTGCACGCCGCCACCAGCGCGCCGATCCTGGCCCACGCCTCCTCCGCGGGCAGCGGTTCGAGCCGGCGGCCGTCCCGCAGCCGCAGCGCGACCCGGTCGTCCACGGCCTCCTTGGCCCCGACCACGGCCTGGTACGGCACCAGGCGCGCCGCCCGGATCCGGGCGCCCAGGCTGCCGTGCCCGGGGCCGGCGACCTCGGCGCGCAACCCGAGGTCGAGGCAGCGCTGCCGGAGCCGCTCGGCCTGCGGCAGTTCGCCCTCGGAGACCGGCAGCAGCACCACCTGCGCCGGGGCGAGCCAGGCCGGGAACGCGCCGCCGTACAGCTCGATGAGGTGGGCGACCACCCGCTCCACGCTGCCGATCACGCTGCGGTGGACCATCACCGGCCGGTGTTTCGCGCCGTCCGGGCCGAT
The DNA here is from genome assembly GCF_044750105.1 of Kitasatospora sp. NPDC088861. Taxonomy (NCBI): domain Bacteria; kingdom Bacillati; phylum Actinomycetota; class Actinomycetes; order Kitasatosporales; family Streptomycetaceae; genus Kitasatospora; species Kitasatospora sp. NPDC088861. The sequence goes on along the minus strand of NZ_JBIVJF010000041.1, from coordinate 5,174 downwards.
GTAGTGCAGCCCGAAGCGCTCGGGCTGGTGGAAGTCGATCTGCACGGTGGAGAGGGTGAACTCGCGCCCGGCGCCGTCGGCGATCTGCACGTCGATCTTCGGCCCGTAGAAGGCGGCCTCGCCCTCCGCGGCCTCGAACGGCACGCCGGAGCGTTCCAGCACGTCGGTGAGCAGCGCGGTGGCCCGCTCCCAGAGGGCCGGATCCGCCACGTACTTGCCGCCCGCGCCGGGCAGCGAGAGCCGGTAGCGGACCGGTTCGATGCCGAGCGCGCGGTGTGCCGCGCGGATCAGCTCCAGTGCGGCGACGGCTTCGTCGGCGGCCTGCTCCGGGGTGCAGAACACGTGCGCGTCGTTCAGCTGGATCGCCCGGACCCTGGTCAACCCGCCCAGCACGCCGGACAGTTCGGAGCGGTACATGCCACCCAACTCGGCCATCCGCAGCGGGAGTTCCCGGTAGCTGTGGGGTCGGGAGCGGTAGATCAGGGCGTGGTGCGGGCAGAGGCTCGGCCGGAGCACCATCTCCTCCGAGCCCAGTTCCATGGGTGGGAACATGTCATCGCGGTAGTGCGCCCAGTGGCCGGAGATCTCGTACAGCTCGCGCTTGCCGAGCACCGGCGAGTACACGTGGCGGTAGCCGGCCCGCCGCTCGCGCTCGCGGATGAACTCCTCCAGGGTGTGCCGGATCGCGGCGCCGTCGGGCAGCCAGTAGGGCAGGCCGGAGCCCATCAGCGGGTCGGTGTCGAACAGGTCGAGTTCGCGGCCGAGCTTGCGGTGGTCGTGCGCGGGGTGGTCGTGTGCAGGGCGGTCGTGCGCGGCGTGGTTGTGCGCGGCGTGGTTGTGCATGGGGTGGTCTCCACTCGGATCTGCGGGCGAGTGGTCCGGAAACGGCGAAGCCCCGGGGCACTCGCCCCGGGGCTTCGGACTAGGTCAGCAGTCAGCGCACCGGGACTCTCTCCGGCGTCGTCGTGGCGAGTGCAGCGCGCTTCATGCGATCCACGATAACAGGGCGCCGACCGCCGTGGCGATCTTTATCCGCGGCCGCTCAGAACAGGACGGCGCAGCCGCGCGCGTCGAGCGCGCCGAGCAGCCGCGGCGAGGGGCGAGCCTCGTTCCACCGCAGGTCCAGCTTCTCCAGTGCGGGCAGTTCGGCCAGCCAGTGCGGCAGTTCGGTGATCCGGTTGCCCCGAAGGTCGAGCCGGCGCAGCAGCGGCAGCCCGGCGAGCGCCGGCGGGACCTCGGCGAGCGCGTTGTCCCGCAGTTCGAGTTCGCGCAGCGCGGTGAGGCCGCCGAAGGTGTCCGGCAGGGTGGTCAAGTGGTTCCCGCACAGCCAGAGTTCACGCAGGGCGGTCAGTTCGCCGAGGCGGTCGGGCAGCGCCGTGAGCCGGTTGTGCTGGACGCGCAGCTCGACCAGGGCAGCCATGTCGCCGATGGTGGCGGGGAGTTCGGTGAGCCGGTTGTCGCCGACGTTGAGGTAGCGCAGCGCGGTGAGGCGGCCGAGCGCGGCCGGCAGCGCGGTCAGCGCGTTGTCGTGCAGGTAGAGGAAGTCAACGAGCCCGGTCAGCTCGCCCAGTTCGGCGGGCACGCCGGTGAGCCGGTTGTGCCCGAGGTCGAGGGTGCGAAGCCGTCGCAACCCGCCGACCTCGGGCGGCAGTTCGGTCAGGCCGGTCTCGGCGAGGATGAGCACGGTCAGGTCGGTCCGGTCCCACACCTCGGCCGGTACCGCGCCGAGGGGCCGGCGCCAGAGGTTCAGCGTCACGTCGGTCACGCCCGTCATTGTCCCGTCCGCGCGCCCGCTGCCGACGGGCGGTCGTGACGACATGTGAACGGATCTGGCGCCTTCCTTCACTGCTCCGATACGTTCTGGATCACTCAGCGGTCAGCAGCCCCTCCGGGAGTCGTCATCAACGCTCAGCCCGTCCCCGTCCCCGTCCCCGTGCCCCTCACCCTCCCCGCCCTGCTGGACCACCGGGCGGCGCTGCACCCCGACCGGGAGGCGCTGCTGGTGCCGGGCGGCGGCAGCCTCACCTACGGCCGGTGGCGCGAACGGGCGGTGCGGGCCGCGCACGGGCTGGCCCGGGCCGGGGTACGGCCCGGGGACCGGGTGGCGCTGCTGCTCGACAACCGGGAGTGGGACGCGTACGCCGTGGCGTTCCTGGCCGCGCACTACGCGGGCGCGGCGGGGCTGGTGATCCGCGCGGACCTCTCCGGGGCGGACGTCGCGCGGCTCGTCGACGCCGCGGGGGCGCGCTGGGCGATAGCCGGGAACGGGCCGCACACCGCTCTGCCCACCTTCACCCTCGACGACCTGGAGGGCAGTGGTGACGGCGAGGGCAGCGGTGACGGCGAGGGCAGCGGTGACGGCGAGGGCAGTGGTGACGGCGAGGGCAGTGGTGACGGCGAGGGCAGTGGTGCCGAACCGCCGCATCGGGCCGCTCCCGGGGACCTCGCCCAGATCATCGGCACCTCCGGCACCACCGGCACCCCGAAGGGCGTCCGGGCCGCGCACGCCAGCCTGACCGCCGGGCTCGTCCTCAACCCCCGCCCCCGCCCGTACGCGCACTCGCGCTACGCGGTGCACGCCTTCCCGATCGGGACCAACGCCGCCCAGGTCGTCCTGGTGAACGCGCTGACCGCGCAGCCGGCCACGATCTGCCTGCCGCGCTTCGACGCGGAGGAGTTCGGCCGGGTGGTCGAGGAGTACGGCGCGGGCACCGTCTTCCTGGTGCCGTCGATGGCGGTGGAACTGCTGAACTCCGGGATCGCCGAGCGCCGGGACCTGAGCAGTGTCCTCCTGGTCAGCTCCTCGGCCGCCGCGCTCCCGCCCGCCGTCGCCGCCGGGCTCTGCGCCGCCCTGCCCAAGGCGACCGTCGTCAACACCTACACCTCCGCCGAGGCCTCCCCCGCCCAGATCTCCGCGATCGTGGACGCCGGCCGCCCCGGTTCGGTCGGCCGCCCCACCGACCCGGCCGACCTGCGGATCCTGGACGAGGCCGGGCAGCCCGTCGCGCCCGGCGACACCGGCGAGCTCTGGCTGCGCCAGCCGGGCCCGCCCCGGGGGTACGTCGGCGCGGACTCCGGCGCCGTGTTCCGCGACGGCTGGGTGCGGATGGGCGACCTGGGCCGACTGGACGGGGACGGCTACCTCCACCTGGTCGACCGGGAGAGCGACATCGTCAAGTCCGGTGCGCTGAAGGTCTCCACGCTGCGCATCGAGGCGGTGCTGCACGAGCACCCGCAGGTCGCCGACGCGGCCGCGCTCGGGCTGCCGCACCCGGTGATGGGCCAGGTGCCGGTGGCGGCCGTGGTCCCGCTCCCGGGCGGGATCGACCTCGACGGGCTGCGGCTCTTCCTCGGCGAGCGGCTCGCCCGGGCCGAACTGCCCGTACGCCTGCTGGTGACGGACTCGCTGCCGCGCAACCCCAGCGGAAAGGTCGTCAAGCACCGGCTCCGGGCCAGGTTCGAGGAGCCCGTGCCCACCGCCGGCACCGCACCGGCCACCGCCCGGGAGCGCGCGCTGGCCGAGCTGTGGCGGGGCGTGCTGGGGCGGCCGGTCCGGGCCGTGGAGGAGGAGTTCTTCGCGCTCGGCGGGGACTCCTTCCGGGCCGTCCAGCTGGCCGCCGCGATCTCCGCCGAGTTCGGCGTGGCGGCCGGTACGGCCCTGGTGTTCGAGCGGCCCTCGCTGCGGGCCCAGGCCGCCTGGCTGGAGCAGGCGGCGGCCTCGACCGGCTCCGCCGGGCCGGTGGAGCCGGTCGAGGCCGAGGCGACGGCGTTCCTGCGCTCGCTGCGCGCCCAGCCGCACGAGCTCCCGCTCACCGCGCAGCAGGAGAACTTCCTGCGCTGGATGGCCGAGGCCGCGGGCCGCAACGTCGGCTCGGTGGCGGTGATGTTCCGGGTGCTGGAGGAGCTGCGGACGGACACCCTGACCGACGCCCTCCACCAGGCGATCCGCCGCCACCCCGCGCTGCGCACCAGGTTCGTCCCGGTGCCGGACGCCGAACCGGGGGTGCTGCGGGCCGTGCTCGACGACGAGCCGCGCGCCGACGTGGTGCTGCTGGACGCCCCCGGCGCGAGCGATGCGGAGGTGTCGGCCCGGCTCGTCGCCGAACGCGACCGGCTGACCGACCTGGCCTCGGGGGCGATGACCAGGCTCGCCGTGGTGAGCCGGGGCCCCGGGGACCACGTCGTCATGCTGGCGGTCCACCACATCGTCGCCGACGGCTGGTCGCTGGGCGTGCTGCTGCGCGACCTGGGCGTGCTGTACTCGGCGCTGCGCGGCGGCCGCCCGGCGCCGGCCGCCCGGCCCGGCCCGGCGTACCGGGAGCTGGTGGAGTGGTCGAACGCGCACTGGCCGGCCACCCGGGCGCACTTCGCGACGGCGCTCGCGGGCGCCCCCACGGCGATCGACCCGTTCCCCGGGCGGCAGGACACCGAGGTGGTGCTGAGCGCCGTCCGGACGCTGGAGGTGCCGACCGAGCGGGCGGGCGCGCTGCGGGCCCGGGCGGCGGAGCTGGGGGCCACCCCGTTCCTCGCGATGGCGGCGGTGTGGAGCGGGCTGCTGGCCGCCCGCAGCGGACAGCGGGACTTCGTCCTGATGACCCCGGTGCCCGGCCGCACCAGGCCGGAGGCGGAACGCGCGGTCGGCTGCTTCGTCCAGTCGCTGCTGCTGCGGGTGGACGCCGCCGGGGAGCCCGGGTTCGCCGAACTGCTGGACCGCGTCCGCACGGCCGCCACCACCGCGCTGGACCACCAGCTGTACCCCTTCGCCGAGTTCAGCCCGCTGGTCCCGTTCGCCGCCTGGCTGCGGTACGAGAGCTGGAGCGCCCCGGCACAGCTGCCCGGAGTGGCGTGCGCCGCGTGGGAGCTGCCGCGCAACGCCACCGTGCCGTACCCACTGCCCGGCGGCGACCGGCACGTGCCGGAGCTCGCCGTCACCGAGCAGCCGGACGGCTCGCTGCGCTGCTGGCTGCGGTACAACGAGCACGCCTTCACGGCCGAGGCGGTGGACGCGCTGGCCGCGGACCTCGCCGCCGCGCTGGCCGGCGCCGCGCGGGTGTGAACCGGAGCCCCCGCCCCCGCGCTGCTTGGGTTCTAGCGGTCGTCGCAACACCCGAGCTCAAGGTGTGCGATGGACTTCGAGATCCGAGGGGACCGGAAGCCGCAGGGGCCCAGGAAGC
>NZ_JBIVJF010000040.1:0-43862 GCF_044750105.1 Kitasatospora sp. NPDC088861 | reverse complement strand
TGGGACCCGGAGGGCCGGTGTTACCGGGTGCGGAACGAGACGACGGGGGAGTGGCTGCGCAGCGGCACCTCGGGTGAGCTGGCCTCCTTCTCCTCGTTCTCCGCCGCCTTCAGTGCGTGGCGGGGGTTCGAGGCACGGCGGCAGGTGGGGGCATGATGGGAGCCGCCCTCAACCGCGCCACCGCCGACCAGCGGCGCCAGGCGGCCGACGTCCTGGACGACCTGACCACCGTCCTCGCCCTGGCCGGGGTGAAGTTGCCCTCCGTCGAAGTCGATTGGGAGTACGGCCGCAGGACGGGCTGCTACCTCATCGGCCTCGGCTGCGCCCGCCCGTCCGAACTCCTGCGGGTCGTGGACCTGCTGCGCAAGGGGCTGCGCTACGAGCGCCTGACGCATGACGACTGAACTCCTCGTCCGCCTGCTCTGGTGGGCCGGCTTCTCCCTCGTACTCCTCGCCGCCCTCAGGAAGTGAACCGTCCGATGCGTGACCCCCGTCTGCTCGCCAAGCCGCCGGTGTGCCGGCTCGGCTGCCTCGTCCTCGTGCGCAACCCGCGCGGCGACGTCCTGCTCGTCGACCCGGACTACATGGACGGCCTGATCCTCCCGGGCGGCGCCGCCCAGCCCAACGAGCCGCCCAACCTCGCCGCCGCCCGCCACCTCCTCGCTGAGACCGGCCTCAACCTGCGCCTCACGGACGTCCTGGCCGTCGACTTCACCCCCGCCGACCGTTACCTGGAGCGCCTCAACCTGGTCTTCGACGGCGGCACCGTGCGCGACGACACCCGCCTGACCGTCCCGCCCCGGCACCGCAGCGGCCTGTTCGGCGCCCGCTTCGTCCCCGCCCACGAACTCCCGGACGTCATGGCCCCCGCCCAGGCCGCCCGCGCCGCCGAAGCCCTCGCCAACCGCGCCGTCCCCCTCCTCCTCCACGGCCAACGCACCACCTGCGACGAGAACCGGCCCCCACCGCGCTAGAACGCCGGGCGGCAGCTACCTCGCCGACACCCGAACCCGAACCCGGCCCCGGCAGTGGGCGCTCAGCTGACGCCCCGCAGGACACACAGGGTCCCCTGCGGCGCGTGGAACGCCTGCCGCACCTCCCACGCGCCGCTCTGCCCCGCCTTGACGTTCACCGCCGTGTCGCCGAGGGCGAGCACCGTGGCCTTCGCCGAGGTGAAGTAGACGACGATCCGGTAGTCCGCGTCCCGGCCGCCGGGGTTCACCGCGGTGCCGGCCGCGCGCCAGCCGTCCTTGGTCGCCTCGCAGGTGCCGATGGTGACCTGCTTGCGCTTCTCCTGGTCGTTGGCGACGGACGACGGAGGCGGCAGCGTCGGCTGCTCCAGCACGGCGATCTCACCGCTGCTCGCAGCGTCCTCGGAGGGCGCGGCCGTAGCGGCCTGCACGTCCTGACTGCCACCGCTGTGGGGCTGGCGGCAGCCGGACAGGGCGGCGAGGGCGAGCAGTGCGATGCCGGCGGCGGCACCCGCTCGGGCCTTGTGCTTGGTTTCGCGCATCTCTTACTTCCTTCGGCTGTGGGCGGCGCCAGGAACGATCACACCGGTGTCACCGCAGAGGGGCCCGGCCTGTCTTACCGTGCCGGTACGGGCGGCGTGGGCTCGGCGGGCCTGGCGGTGGCGGAGGTTCATCCGTTCGGCTGAGGTTCGTCCCGTCGTCCGCCCCTCACCCACGGGCCGGACGGACGACGGACGGACGACGGACGGGCACAGAACGGCGGCGGTCCCCGGAGCCCATGCTCCGGGGACCGCCGCCGTCAGCCGTCGTTGCTAGCCGCGACGACGGGTGCGGCGCGTCACCAGCGCCAGCCCACCGCCGAGGAGCAGGAGACTCCCCGCCAGCCCGGCCAGGTGGGTGTTCGCGCCGGTGCTCGGCAGGTGGCCGTGCGGCGGCTTCGCGGTCACCGTCGCGCTGGACGGCGGGGAGGTCACCGGCGGACCGGACGGCGGAGTGCCCGTCGCCGTCGAGGTGTTGGTGATCTTCCCGCTGTTCAGGTCGGCCTGTGTGACGGTGTAGGTGGCGGTGCAGGTCACGGACGCACCCGGTGTGAGCGAGGCGGCGCCTGCCGGACAGGTCACCACGGGCGCGGTGCCGCTGCCGGAGAACGCCGTCTCGTTCACCGTCACGTCGGTCAGTGTGACGTTCCCGGTGTTGGTCACCAGGAAGCTGTAGTCGACGGTCTGACCCGCGGCCGTGACCGTGGTCGGGGAAGCCGACTTCACCACGGTGAGCGCCGGGGCCGGGGTGTTCGGGACGTTGGTCGAGGACGGCGGGGACGTCACGGGCGGGCCGGTGGGCGGAGTGCCCGTCGCTGTTGCCGTGTTGGCGACCTTGCCGCCGTCCAGGTCGGCCTGCGTGACGGTGTAGCTGGCGGTGCAGGTCACGGACGCGCCGGGGGCGAGCGAGGCGGCGCCGGCCGGGCAGGTCACCACGGGCGCCGTGCCGCTACCGGAGAACGCCGTCTCGTTCACGGTGACGTTGGTCAGGGTGACGTTGCCGGTGTTGGTCACCAGGAAGGAGTAGTGCAGCACCTGGCCGACGGCGGTCAGTTCCGTCGCATCCACCGACTTGACGATGGTGAGCGCCGGGTTGGACGTCGCGGTGACGGTCGCGCTGGAGGGCGGTGAGGTTACGGGCGGGCCGGTGGGCGGTGTGCCGGTGGCCGTCGCGGTGTCCGTGATGCTGCCTGCGTTGAGATCAGCCTGTGTGACGGTGTAGCTGGCGGTGCAGGTCACGGACGCGCCGGGGGCGAGGGAGGCGGCGCCTGCCGGGCAGGTGATCACGGGAGGGGTGCCGGTGCCGGAGAAGGCGGTCTCGTTCACGGTGACGTTGGTCAGGGTCACGTTCCCGGTGTTCGTCACCAGGAAGCTGTAGTCCACGACCTGCCCGACGGTCGAAACCGTGGTCGGCGAGGCGGACTTGACGATGGTGAGCGCCGGGGCCGGGGTGTTCGGGACGCTGGTCGAGGACGGCGGGGAGGTCACCGGCGGGCCGGTGGGCGGGGTACCTGTCGCCGTCGCCGTGTTGGTGACCTTCCCACTGTCGACATCCGCCTGCGTGACGGTGTAGCTGGCGGTGCAGGTCACGGACGCGCCGGGGGCGAGGGAGGCGGCGCCTGCCGGGCAGGTGATCACGGGAGGGGTGCCGGTGCCGGAGAAGGCGGTCTCGTTCACGGTGACGTTGGTCAGGGTCACGTTCCCGGTGTTGGTCACCAGGAAGGAGTAGTGCAGCACCTGGCCGGCACCGGTCAGTTCCGTCGCATCCACCGACTTCAGGATGGTGAGCGCCGGGTTGGACGTCGCGGTGACGGTTGCACTGGAGGGCGGTGAGGTCACCGGCGGGCCGGTGGGCGGTGTGCCGGTGGCCGTCGCGGTGTCCGTGATGCTGCCCGCGTTGATGTCGGCCTGCGTCACCGCATAGCTCGCAGTACACGTCACCGACGCGCCGGGCGCCAGCGAGGCCGCGCCGGCCGGGCACGTCACCACCGGTGGGGTGCCGGTGCCGGAGAACGCGGTCTCGTTCACCGTCACGTCGGTGAGGGTGACGTTGCCGGTGTTGGTGACCAGGAAGCTGTAGTCCACGACCTGCCCGACGGTCGAAACCGTGGTCGGGGACGCGGTCTTCATGATCGTGATCGCCGGAGCCGGTGTCGCGGTGACGGTTGCGCTGGAGGGCGGTGAGGTCACCGGCGGGCCGGTGGGCGGAGTGCCCGTCGCCGTTGCCGTGTTGGTGATCGAGCCCGCGTTGATGTCGGCCTGCGTCACCGTGTAGGGGGCGGTGCAGGTCACCGACGCGCCGGGGGCGAGGGAGGCCGCGCCTGCCGGGCAGGTGATCACGGGTGGGGTGCCGGTGCCGGAGAACGCGGTCTCGTTCACCGTCACGTTGGTGAGGGTGACGTTGCCGGTGTTGGTGACCAGGAAGCTGTAGTCGACGGTCTGCCCGACGGCGGTGACCGTGGTCGGGGACGCGGTCTTCACGATCGTGAGCGAGGGCGTCGCGGGGACCGGGGTGTTGGTGAAGGTGCAGAGCACCATCGGGCTGTTCTTGCCCTCCACCGTGGGCGGGAACGGCAGGTTGAAGGTGGTCGCTCCGGTGCCCGAGGCGACCGGGGCGTTGCCGTTGGCGGTGTCGACGCAGTCGTAGGCGGTGGTGTAGTTGGCGAGGCTGCCGGAGGCGGCGGTCTCGGTCAGCGTGTAGGTGGTCCCCGACACGGCGATGACCGGGCCGGCGGGGGGTGTCTGGACGCCGGTGCTGGTGCCGGTCGTGGTGGCGGTGTTGCCCTGGGTGATGCCGCCGCCGGTGATCGCCAGGCCGAACTGGTCGTTCGAGGTGGTCGACTCGGCGAACCGGCCGACGATGTTCTTCTGCAGGGCCAGGGTCGGGTTGGTGGAGCAGGCGCCGAGGTCCACGGACAGGAAGGCGTTGTTGGAGTACGGCGTGGGCCCGGCCGTGATCGCGCCGGTGTTCGGGTTGAGCTGCTCCAGGTAGGTGGTGCTCCCCGAGGCGAACTCGATGTAGAGGTTTCCGGCGTTGTCGAAGGCCGCCCCGTTGAACGAGTTGCCGTTCGGGTTGGGTAGGGTGCTCAGCACCGTGTCGGTCAGCGGCACACCGGTGGCCGACCCCGTGGTGGGGATCGGCCCGGCCACCCGACCGATGGCGGCGTCGGTGCCGACGGAGGAGAGGACGTAGAGGTTGCCGGCGGCGTCGAAGGTGATGTCGCCGTTGGGGCCGGAGGCTCCGGTGACCGGCAGGTCGAACGTGGCGATCACGCCGGGGATCGCGGTGTTGGTGACGGTGTTGAAGCCGTAGAGGGTGGCCACGCCGGGTGTGGTCGCCGTACCGGGTTCGAAGCTGGCGTAGTAGTAGATGCCGTTGGCCGGGTTCACCGCGCCGGCGACGAAGGAGTCGGTGGTGGCGCCGGCGGATCCGGTGTAGGTGGTCCAGGCCCCGGTGGCCGCGTTGTAGCCGTACACGTTGACGGACCCGGCGACGGTCGGGGTCTGGTCGACCACGTAGGCGGCGGTGCCGCCGTCGGTGATTCCGAGGGCGTTGGTGAAGCCCGACCCGGCGGGGAGCGTGCTGACCGTCGTCGCGGTCACGCTGGATCCGCCGACGGTGCCGGCGGCCAGGGCGAGCAGGGTGCCGGTCGCGGCGGTGGAGGAGCCGCGCTGGATGGCGTAGATCGTGTTGCCCGTGCAGTCCAGGGGGTCGCCGGGTGCCCGGGGCAAGCGGCCGAGCGGGGCGGCGCTGCTCGGGCCGGCCGGTCCGGCCGCTGCGGATGGCGTGGTCTCCGGGGACGGCGTGGTCTCCGGGGACGGGGCTCCTGGAGCGCTGCTCTGGCCGGTGGGCGTCGAGGCCGCTGACGGGTCGGCCTTCGCCGTCGTGGCGCCGGCGCCGGGATCCTTCCACTCCAGCACGACGAGGCCGTTGCCGCCGTCGCCGCTGTGGCCGCCGCCCTTGGCCGCGTCGGCGCCGGTGTTGGCGTCGGTATCGGCGCCGTTGACGTCCGTGATGGACGGCGCGAAGCCGCCGAAGGCCGCCCCGGTGACGTACTGGCGCTCGGTCACGTGAGGGGCAAGGCCTTGCGGCCCGTCTTCAGGACCGGCCCCGGCAGCACCGGCGCCGCTCGCGGTCGCGGTCTCAGTCGCGCTCGTGGCCGTGCCGCCGTCGGCTGCCAGCAGGGTGTCCGCGGGGGTGTGGGACTGGCCCGACCGGATGGTGGAGGCGCCGCCGTTGCGGGCCGCCGGGGAGTCTGCGGCGTCGTCGGGGTGCGAGCGCCCGCCCTGACCCGGTACCACCGTCAGTCGCTGTCCGGCCGTCACTTCCAGCAGCGCGGTCGCGTAGGCGCCGGCGGCGCCCGGCCGGTTCGCGTGCTCGCGGCCGGCCGCGGCGGTGTCGCCGTCGGCGGCCGCACCCGCGCCCCAGGCCTTCGCCCTGATCGAGGAGACCCCGGTGGGGACGGTGAATTCCTGGTCGCTTCCGGTGTAGGCGAAGGACAGGCAGTCGGTGTAGCCGGCATCCGCCGGGCACGCCTGAGCCGCGTGCGCGGCGGGGGCGGCCAGCAGCGGGACGAGCGGCACCGGCGCCAGCATCAGCACGGCCGCGAGTACTCCGGACCAGCCGCGCCGATTCGGGGCGGCTCTCCCCGGTGCCTCGAAGGCTCGGGCCAAGCCCCAGCGGCGTCTGACTTCGGGCATCGGGGACTCCCCAGGGTGTTCACGGGACGCGTGGATGGCGGCATAAATACGCCATAAGGTGACGAAACGACTATGCCGTATACACCATCCGGGCCGATTCGGCACGCTGGGGAAGTCATCCCGGCGGCCCACAGGGACGGGCCGGCAATAGCGGACGGACCGTCAAGGTGCGGCCGTCGGAGTGACGGCCGGTACTGCGGCGATCGTGGCGGCCCCCGCCCGCCCCTGGGGCTCCACCCGCCGATGGACGGTCGGGCGCAGTGGGCCCGGCGAGACCGCCTTGCGTGCGAGACCCGCTGGGCGCGCCCGTGTTGTGCGTAACTCACCTTCTGCCAGAAGGAGTTGATCCGACCGGATCGAGGAGCGCCGAGCATGGCGGAGGGCCGGGGCGGTACCCGGTGCCTCCCGAACGGCCTTGGCAGGGGCGGGCCCTGTTCACGGGACGAGCACCGGGCGCTCGCGCAGGCCGCCGGCGGCGAGGCGCAGGGTGAGGCGGCCGTCGGGGGGTATCCACGCGTTGGCCACGCGGATGCCGCGCAGGCCCGCCGGCCGGCTGCCGCCGGCCACCGCGACGAAGGCGCCGCGGCGGCGCACCGCGCCGAGGGTGGCGGCGCCGAGCGGGGCGGCGCAGTTGGCCGGCCGGGGCTGTTCGCAGCCGGAGAATTGATGGTTCGTCAGTCGCCGGGTCCGGTGGCGAAGGCGGCGATGTCGGCCAGCGGCGGGCGGTAGCCGTGGGTGGTGTCCACGTGCAGGTGCGGCGCCGGCAGGGACGGCGGGGTGAAGTCGTCCAGCAGGTTGCCCGGGCCGGGCGGGGCGGCGAGGAGCGTGCGGTCGGCGTGCGCGGCGCGGTGCGGGTGCGTCGTCAGGCGGGTGCGGATCCGGGCGCGGGCCACTGCCGGGTCCACCCGGCAGTGCACGATGCGCAGTTCGGCGTGTTCGGCCAGCGGGCTCAGGCCGGGCCGCCACAGCCGGTCCTGGTACGCGGCCTCCGCCACCACGCTCACCCCCGCGCGCACCAGGACCTCCAGGACGTCGAAGAACGCCGCGCGCACCGCCTCGTCGGGGTTCCCGGCCCGGGTGCCCGCGTGCACCAGGCCCTCCTTCAGCTCGTCCCGGCACACCGCCGGGCAGCCGAGGGCCTGTGCCAGCGCGTGGGCCAGCGTCGTCTTCCCGCTGCCCGGCCCGCCGCTCACCACGATCAGCATCTCGGACCCCTTTCGTCAGGCCAGGTCAGGTCAGGTCAGGTCAGGGCGCGGAGCAGGCGGTCGGCGAGGGTGGGGTAGGGGCGGCAGTCCAGGACGGGCAGGTGGTGGGTGCGGGCCTGGTCGGCGAGCCAGTGGGAGTAGCGGGCGCTGACGGCGGCGCGGCGCTCCTGCGGGCCGCAGTCGGGTTCCCGCTGGGCGTAGTTGGCGCTGATGCCGGCCGCGTCGCCCTCGTGCAGGAACACGGCGCGCACGACGCGGCCCTGTCCGGCGGCCTCGGCGGCGGCGCGGGCGGCGGCGGCCGGGGTGAGGTAGTCGCCTTCGACGATCGCGGGCACGTCGACGGTGAGGCGGTTGCGCACCACGCCGAGCAGGGCGTCGTCCAGGGCGCGGGCGGTGGCGATCTGCAGTTCCAGGACGCGGTCGGCGGGCAGCGCGTCGGGGTCGTCGAGCCCGTCGAAGTGGTGCAGGCCGGGGTGGCCCTCGGCGGTGGTGGCGGCGTGCAGGGCGGCGGCGACGTCGTCGAACTCGACCACGAACGCGCCGCTGTGCCGGGCGAGTTCGGCGGCGGCGCGGCTCTTGCCGAGGCCGGAGGCGCCGCCGAGCAGCAGGACGTCCCAGGTGGGGGTGCTGCCGTTGACGTCCCCGTTGCCGCTCCCGCTGCCGTTGTTGTCGTTGCTGTGCATCCGGGCACGGTACCCGCCGCGCGGGGTGGGGCGGTAAGCGGTTTCGGGGGCGGGCGGGCTCTGAGGGGTGAGGGAGATGTGGGACTTCCTCGCCTGGCCCCCGGCGCCCGACAGCCGGCCCCGGCCCGGTCCCGTCCGTCACCCGCGCCGCGCCCGCCCCCGGCGCGGCGCGGGTGACGGGAAGCGGGCGCACTGTCCCCGGTGGTGCCGGCCGCCGGGCGCCGGTTCAGTCGTCGTGCAGCGGGCGGCGCACCGCCCAGGGCAGGACGAACCACAGCCCGGCGAAGATCAGCGCGACGACGGAGGTGATGGCCAGGGCCGTGGCGGTCCCGAGCACGACGTCCAGGACGAGCAGCACGGCGCCGGTGAGCGCGCAGGCGAGCAGCATCAGGCCCAACTGGGCGATGTGGGCGGAGACCTTGACGATCCGCGCCTTGCCGGGGTGGCGGAACAGCCCGCGGTGCAGCGCCACCGGGGTGGCGAACACGGCCGAGGAGATGACGGCCAGCAGCAGGGTGGTGACGTAGACGTCCTGCTGGCCGTCGGTGAGGGTGGCGAAGCGCGGGGTGAAGGCGACCCCGAGCAGGAACGCGAACACGATCTGCACGCCGGTCTGCAGCACCCGCAGCTCCTGCAGCAGTTCCACCAGCCGCCGGTCGGCCCGGGCCCCCGGGCTCTCCGGGCTGCCGGACGGCGACGGCTGGGGCGGCTGGGGCTGCGGTCCGGGCTCGGGTTCGGGCTGGGACGGCGGCGGAGTGCTGGTCATGCGTCACATTCTGCTGGCCCGCCGCCCGGTGCGGTGCCGTCCAGGCGGTGCTGCCAGGCGGTGAGGAGGGCCTGCAGGGCGGCGGCCTCCTCGGGGGACAGGAGGGCGAGCAGGCGGTGCTCGTTGCGCATGTGGGCGGTGAACGCCTCGTCGATCAGCCGCAGGCCGGCGTCGGTGAGGGCGACGAGGCGCCCGCGCCGGTCGCCCTCGGCGAGGCGGCGGGTGACCAGCCCGGCGCGTTCGAGGCGGTCGATCCGTTTGGTCATCGCGCCGGTGGTGACCATGGTGTGGGCGGCGAGCTCCCCGGGGGCCCGCTCGTAGGGGGCGCCGGCCCGGCGCAGCGCGGCCAGGACGTCGAACTCGCCCTCGCCGAGGCCGTAGCGGGAGTAGACCAGGGCGAGTTCGCCGGTCAGCCGGGCGGCGAGGCGGTGCAGGCGGCCGATGACGGCCAGCGGGGAGACGTCGAGGTCGGGGCGTTCGCGCCGCCACTGGGCCTGGATCAGCGCCACGTGGTCGGCGTCCGCGCCCGGCGGGGAGGGCGTCCGGGGGTGCTGCTGGTGGTGCTCCATGGGGCCATCCTACCGCCAGTACCTTCCCGGGAAGGTATATTGCCTTCCATGGAAGCCAATCTGCGGTGGGTGCTGCTGGCCGCGGTCGCGCCGCTCGCCTGGGGCGCCAACTACTACGTCACCCACGCCTACCTGCCCGCCGACCGGCCCCTGTGGGGCGCGGCCCTGCGCGCCCTGCCCGCCGGACTGGTCCTGCTCGCCCTGTCCCGCCGCCGCCCGCACGGGCCCTGGTGGTGGCGCAGCGCCCTGCTCGGACTGCTGAACACCGCGGTGTTCTTCGTCCTGCTCTACCTCGCCTCCCAACTGCTGCCCACCAGCACCGCCGCCACCGTCATGGCCGCCTCCCCGCTGGCGATGCTGCTCACCGCCTGGGCGCTGGCCGGGCAGCGCCCGCACCGCGCCCACCTGGTCGGCGCGGTGGTGGGCCTGGGCGGGGTGGCGCTGACGCTGCTCGGCGCGGGCGGCACGGTCAGCGGGGCGGGGCTGGCGGCGTCGGTGGCGGCGATGCTGGTCTCCTGCGTCGGCTACGTGCTGGCCGCCCGCTGGCGCGAGGGCGCGGACCCACTGGCCGTCACCTCCTGGCAGCTGACCGCCGGCGGCCTGATGCTGCTGCCCCTGGCCGCCGCCGTGGAGGGCGCGCCCCCGGCGATGGACGCCCGCACGCTCCCGGCCTTCGGCTACGTCGCCCTGGTGGCCACCGCCCTCGCCTTCGCCCTCTGGTTCGCGGGCCTGCGCCACCTGCCGGCCGGCACGGTCGGGCTGCTCGGCCTGCTCAACCCGCTCGCCGGCGTCCTGCTGGGCGCCGGCCTCGCGGGGGAGGGGCTCGGCGCGCGCCAGGTGTGCGGGCTGGCCCTGGTCCTGGCCGGCGTCCTGCTCGGCCGCCCCCGCGGGCCCGCCCGCCCTGCCGAAGCCTCAGTCGTGGCCAAATCCATGACCCGCGTCAAGAATTGACGGACCGACAGTCCAACAGTCGGGCCAGGTGATGGTCCAGGACGGCGCGTGCGGCCTCGGGGGAGCGGTGCCCGATCGCCGCGGCCACGGCCACGGCCGCAGTCGCCGCCCGGCCCCGCCCCGTCCTGACCGGCCCCTGGCGCCCGCGCCCCGCTGCGCCGCGCCGGCGCCCGCTGCCCGTAGGCTGGGCGGGCCGTCACCGGCACAGACCGTCACCAGTACTGACAAACACGACAGAAGCGGGCAGGGGCATGCAGTTCGACGACCAGGGCGACCTCGACACCTCGCAGGTGGACGACCGGCGCGGGATCCCGGGCGGGAAGGTCGCCATCGGCGGCGGGGCGGTGGGCCTGATCGTCGTACTGTTCGCGGTCGTCCTGGGCGTGGACCCCCAGTTGCTGGGCCTGTCCTCCGGCGGCGGCTCCACCACCTCCAGCGGCGCGCACACCGCCGGCGAGGTGCAGCAGGCCTGCAAGACCGGCGCGGACGCCAACCGGCGCCAGGACTGCCGGATCGTGGCGGTCACCAACAGCGTGCAGGAGTTCTGGCGCGCCGAACTGCCCAAGCGCACGGGCACCGCGTACCGCAACGCCGAGACGGTGCTGTTCACCGGTCAGGTCTCCACCGCCTGCGGCCCGGCGACCTCCGCCGTCGGCCCGTTCTACTGCCCCGGTGACCGGAAGGCCTACTTCGACCTCGGCTTCTTCAACGAGCTCTCGGCCCGCTTCGGCGCCAAGGGCGGGCCCTTCGCCGAGTCCTACGTCGTCGCCCACGAGTACGGCCACCACATCCAGAACCTCCTCGGCACCATGCAGAAGGTGGGCAGCGACCGCCAGGGCGCCAACAGCGCCTCCGTGAAGCTGGAACTCCAGGCCGACTGCTACGCCGGGGTGTGGGCGCACCACGCCACCACCACCCCGCAGCCCTCCACCGGGCGGCCGCTGATCGCCTCCCTCACCGACCAGGACATCGCCCAGGGCCTGGACGCGGCCGCGGCCGTCGGCGACGACCGGATCCAGAAGCAGGCCACCGGCCGGGTCAACCCGGAGAGCTGGACCCACGGCTCCTCCGACCAGCGCAAGACCTGGTTCACCACCGGTTACCGCACCGGCGACCTCGCCCAGTGCGACACCTTCGGCAAGCTCTAGCCCGGTGAGCCGGCGAACCGGCTCCCGGAGTGCGGCGGCGCGCCCCTGTCAGATGTCAGGGACCGCCGCCGCGCCCGCGTTCCTAGGCTGCTGAGCACCGGCCGGACCCCACGTCAGGCCGCTCACCAGCCAAGGGAGAACCATCCATGCGCAGGATCACCCACGCCGTCGCCGCCCTCGCCCTCGCGACCGCGGCCCTGACCACCCTGACCACCCTGGGCGCCGGCAGCGCCGGCGCCGCCGACGGCTCCTGGGCGGGCTGTCCGTACGGGGCGGTCTGCGTCTACCCGCAGAACCAGAACCCGGCCTCGGCCCCGAGCGAGGTGTACTGGAGCTACGGCGCGCACAACCTGAGCAACCAGTACGGCAACCACTGGGTCCTCAACAACCAGTCCGGCGGCGCCCACGCCCACCTGTGTCGGGGCTCGGGCGGCGGCAGCTGCGTCTACGACATCCCGGCGCAGAACGGCGTCTGGTACGACCTGGGCCCGATCAACTCGATCACCCTCGACCGCCCCTGACGCGTCGTTCCTGACGCACCGGTACCACCTCCGCACGGGGGCGCCCGCCGCACGGGGGACGGCGGGCGCCCCGCCTTTCTGACACTCCGACAGGTTGATCGACTCTTGAACGGCGGGCCCCGCAACGGGCGCCGCCGTTCCGTCATTTGGAGCTTCCTCCAGGTTTCAACTCCCCGTCAGTGTTCATGAAGATAACGAGTAGAGGCGCATCGCCCGCAGTCTGAATTTACTTATTGACGTCATGTACGCGTTCAGGTTTAACTCCCCCCACCCCGCCGCAGAGCCGCGGCGACGTCAGGGAGAGGCACCCCCATGAACGCAGCACTGCGTCGCGTCCTCATCGCCACCACCGGCATCTCACTGGCCCTGTCCATGGCCGCCTGCGGCAAGGCGGGCGGCGACAAGAAGGACGCGGCCGCCTCCGGAGACGGCAAGTCCATCGGGCTGCTCCTACCCGAGAACGCCTCCTCCACCCGCTACGAATCCTTCGACCGCCCCTTCGTCGAGGCCAAGGTGGCCGCCCTGTGCGCGGACTGCAAGGTCCTGTACAACAACGCCGAGGGCAGCGCCGCCAAGCAGAAGCAGCAGTTCGACACCCTCCTCGCCCAGGGCGTGAAGGTGATCATCCTGGACCCCTTCAACGCCAAGTCCACCCAGGGCTGGGTCCAGGAGGCCGCCGCCAAGGGCGTCAAGGTCGTCGCCTACGACCGCCTGGCCACCGGACCGGTCGCCGCCTACGCCTCCTTCGACAACGAGAAGGTCGGCGAACTCCAGGGCCAGGCCCTCGTCGACGCCCTCGGCCCGCAGGCCGCCGACGCCAACGTCGCCATGATCAACGGCGACGAGGCCGACCCCAACGCCGCCGACTTCAAGACCGGCGCCCACAAGATCCTCGACGCCAAGGTCAAGAAGATCGTCTACGAGCAGTCCGGCCAGTGGGACGCCACCGTCGCCGGCCAGAAGATCGGCGCCGCCGTCACCCAGCTCGGCAAGAACGGCTTCCAGGCCGTCTACTCCGCCAACGACGGCATGGCCGGCGCCATCATCACCCAGCTCCAGGGCGCCGGCATCAAGGTCCCCGTCGGCGGCCAGGACGCCGGCCTCGACGCGATCCAGCGCATCGTCAACGGCGACCAGGCCTTCACCATCTACAAGGCCTACCGCCCGCTCGCCGACTCCGCCGCCGAACTGGCCGTCGCCCTCCTCAAGGGCAAGGACGTCAAGGCCGTCGCCACCGCCACCGTCGACAGCGCCACCGACAAGGCCATCCCCGCCAAGTTCCTGGACGCCAAGGTCGTCACCAAGGCCAACATCGCCACCACGGTCGTCGCCGACGGCCTCTACAAGGTCTCCGACATCTGCACCGCCGACTACGCCGCCGCCTGCGCCGCCGCCGGCCTCAAGTAGCCCGGCCCCGCCCAGTTCGACCCGGGTCCAAGTCCACCACCGCAGAAGAAGGTTCATGTGACAGGCGCACCCGTCCTCCAGCTGCGCTCGGTCTCCAAGCGCTTCGGTGCCGTCCAGGCCCTCACCGATGTCGGCCTCGATGTGCACACCGGTGAAGTCCTCGCCCTCGTCGGAGACAACGGCGCCGGCAAGTCCACCCTCGTCAAGACCATCGCGGGCGTCCACCCCGTCGACGAGGGCACCATCACCTGGCACGGCGAGCCCGTGCGCCTGACCCGCCCCCAGGACGCCCAGGCCCTCGGCATCGCCACCGTCTACCAGGACCTCGCCCTGTGCGACAACCTCGACGTCATCGCGAACCTGTTCCTCGGCCGCGAGAAACGCCGCCGAGGGCTCCTGGACGAGGTCGCCATGGAGCAGCACGCCCGCGAACTCCTCGACACCCTCGCCATCCGCATCCCCGACGTGCGCACCCCCGTCGCCGCGCTCTCCGGCGGCCAGCGCCAGGTCGTCGCCATCGCCCGCGCCCTGGTCGGCGAGCCCGCCCTCGTCATCCTGGACGAGCCCACCGCCGCCCTCGGCGTCGAACAGACCGCCCAGGTCCTCGACCTCGTCGAGCGGCTGCGCGAACGCGGCCTGGCCGTCGTCCTCGTCAGCCACAACATGGCCGACGTGCGGGCCGTCGCCGACACCGTCGCCGTCCTGCGGCTGGGCCGCAACAACGGCGTCTTCCCCGTCGCCGGCACCACCCAGGAGCAGATCGTCTCCGCCATCACCGGAGCCACCGACAACGCCCACGCCCGGCGCCAGGCCCGCCACACCGAGGAGGAGGACGCCGCATGACCACGCCCAGCACCCCCGCCGACACCCCCGCGGCCCCCGGCACCGACCCCGTGGCCCCCGGCGCCGACCCCCGCCTGCACACCCGGGCCGCCGGCCCCGCCGGCTACCTGGACGCCGCCCGCCGGCGCCTGGCCGCCGGCGAGCTCGGCTCCCTGCCCGTCGTCGTCGGCCTCATCCTGATCGCCGTCATCTTCCAGTCCGTCACCGGCCACTTCCTCCAGGCCGACAACCTCACCAACATCACCCGCTTCATCGCCGGCCCCGGCCTCATCGCGGTGGGCGTCGTCTTCGTCCTCATCCTCGGCGAGATCGACCTCTCCCTGGGCTCCGTCGCCGGCGCCAGCGCCGCCCTCGCCGCCGTCCTCGCCGTGCGCCAGGGCGTCGCCGAATGGCTCGCCGTGCTCGCCGCCCTCGCCGCGGCCACCGTCATGGGCCTGCTGCACGGCCTCTTCTTCGCCCGCGTCGGCGTCCCCGCCTTCGTCGTCACCCTCGCCGGCATGCTCACCTGGAGCGGTCTGCAGGAGTACGTCCTGGGCGACCTCGGCACCGTCAACAACCGCCACGGCGGCCTCATCGCCACCCTCGACACCACCTTCCTCGGCGATGGCGACATCGCCTACGCCTGGGCCCTGGCGGTCCTCGCCCCCGCCCTCTACCTGCTCGCCCACCTGCGCACCGCCCGCCGGCGCACCGCCGCCGGCCTCACCGCCCGCCCCACCGCCGACACCGTGGTGCGCACCGGCGCCCTGGCCGTGCTCACCCTCGCCACCGCCTACGCCCTCAACCAGGACCGCGGCCTGCCGCTGCCCCTGGTCGTGCTGGTGGGCGTCGTCGTCCTCACCGACTTCGTCCTGCGCCGCACCTCCTACGGGCGCCAGATCTTCGCGGTCGGCGGCGGCGTGGAGGCCGCCCGGCGCGCCGGCGTCAACGTGGCCCGGGTGCGGATCTCCGTCTTCATGCTGTCCGCGTTCCTGGCCGGCCTGGGCGGGTTGTTCTACGCCTCCCAGCAGGGCTCCGCCGACAAGCAACTGGGCGGCGGCAACGTCCTGATGAGCGCGATCGCCGCCGCCGTCATCGGCGGCACCAGCCTCTTCGGCGGCCGCGGCAAGACCTGGTCCGCGCTGCTGGGCATCCTGGTGATCCAGTCCATCACCACCGGCCTGGACATGGTCCACGCCGCCCAGGCCATCCAGTACATGATCACCGGCGCCGTCCTGCTCGCCGCCGTCGTCCTGGACTCCCTCTCCCGCCGCACCCGCACCACCGCCGCCCGCACCTAGCCAAGCCGAAAGACCCGGGCCCCCGTTTCCTGGCCTGGCGCCCCGCCGCATCGCGGGGCGCCAGGCCAGGAAACGCGCGGCCGCCCCGCCCGAGGAGCCCGGCGCCGGCGAGGCCCCCGCGCACGGATTCACCCGAGGGCGGCTATTGCCGACGTGATGAGCGCACGTGCCCGGGCACCGTAGACCGCGAGGCGCTGCAACTCGCCGAACGCCCGGATGTAGTCAGCGATCTCGCGGGGCCGGGTGACGTTGACCTCAGCTGTCAACGTCTCCACGACAGCATGCCGATCGTCGTACAGGTAGAACGCTTCGAGGGGCCACATGCCGCGCTGTGCGGTGGACGGGATGACCCCCAACGACAGCGATGCCAGCGGCATCACCGCCAGAAGGTGACCTAGTTGACCGGCCATGGTCTCCGCGTCACCGATCCGGGAGCGGAGCACCCATTCCTCCATCAGCACCGCGAACCTGTGCCTGCCCTCGTTCAGGAGCCGTCCTCTCGCCACCCGCGCGGCAACGGCGTCGGCCACATCATCAGGGGTCCCCTGAAACTCCGTGATGGAGCGCATCAGGGCAGTCGCGTACCCGGGCGTCTGGAGGAAGCCGGGAACGACATTGGAGACGTACGTCCGGCACAACTCCGCCCGCTCGTGGAGCGTGTAGAAGTCCTCCTGCACCTGGCGCATCCCCGCGCGGTGCAGCCGACGCCACTCCATGTACATCGACTCGACCGCTCTCGACGTGGCGATCAGGTCGTCCGACTGGTCAGCCGCTGTGCAAGCAGTGCACCACGCCCGAATGTCGGAGTCAGACGGAGGGGTTCGCGCACTCTGGATGCGGGAGACCTTCGAAGGGTTCCACCCGCACCGGAACGCCAGCTGTCTACCCGTCAGGCCGGCATCCTTGCGGAGATCGACAAGGCGGTTGGCAAGGGCAAGACGCGCCGCTTGCGCGCTTGATGACGGAGACGTCGGCATAGGTCTGGCGGTCCGGTGCTCGCAGGGTAAGGGCGGGTCAGACGCTGTACTCGTCGTGCGGGGTGCCACGCTCCCACACAGCCTCGAACGCAGAGGAGACGAGACGAACCGTCGCGGAGTCCTCGGAGAAGGCGAACCCGGGCTCGGCCCAGTCGCCGTACCCCGTGAAGAAGTGGAACAGCACCAGCTTGTCGTCGATCAGCCAGAAGTCGTTCCCCGGCAGCGCGATGTTCGACGTCTGACTCCTCGGCAGCCACCGAACCAGTTCTCCGGCCGCCAGGTTCATCGGGGTAACCGCGTGCTCCCACCGGATGTAGTCGGTCACCGGCTCGGACACGATCCGGGCCCGCCGCACGACCACGCCACGACCGACCGTCTCGCGGACGAGTCCCAGCCACTCGGGCCACCACGACGCTTCGGGGTCCAGCTCGATCTCGCCGGTGCGGGCGAAGCGATCGATCTCCTCCGCCTCGTCCTCGACCCACACGGTAGGCGAGCCTCCGCCGCCCGTGCTGGGGTCGATGCCCACAAAACCTAGTGCCATGACGATCTCCAACGTCTGTGGAGTTGCAGGGACGTGCACCACCGTCAGCCCTGCGAGTCAGAAGCACAACCCCGCATGCACGAAATTGCACGAACCCGGGCAGAGCCACACCTCTGACACCCCTCCACGCAAGAGGAGCCGGACTTGTCCCACGGCCGGCGGGCCCTTGGGCCTGTTGGATTCCACAGGCCCAGAACGCACGAAAGGCCCCTAGAAACCGCCGTGTGGTGCCGAGGCGAGTGGAAGTGGAGGGTGTCGGCGGATGGCGGCCCTGAGGTCCGGCTGACCTGGACGAGCCGACCGCGCTGCGCAGGAAGTCGGCGGGCCCGACTTCCTGCGCACGGTCGGGTGTTGCTCAGGAGCGGGTGGTTCGGGCGGCGCGGGTGCGGCAGTGGGTGAGGGCGGGTTTGAGGCGGGGGTCGGGGTTGGGGGTGGTGGTGAGGAGTTCGCCGGCGGTGGTGAGGGTGGTCCAGTAGTGGGTGGGGTCGCCGGTGGTGGGGTGGGGTTGGGTGGCGGTGAGGGAGAGGTAGGCGGTGGTGAGGTTGCCGGTGGTGAACCAGCGGGTGAGGCCGTGTTGGTGGCCGGCGCGGATGCTGCCGTGGGCGTCGATGGCGGTGAGGAAGAGTTCGATGATGGCGAGGTCGCGGTTGTCGGGGGTTTTGGGGATGTCGAAGACGCCGAGGGCTTCGAGGAGTTCGCCGGTGTCGTTCTCGGTGCCGGGGCGGGGGTTGGCGAGCAGGGCGTCGAAGCAGTCGTCGAGGCGGCGCTGCGTCTCGGCCGCCGGGATGCCGAGGGCGATGCAGACGGCGCGGGCTGAGCGCAGGGGCTCGCGGGTGCGGCGCGCGAGGGTGGCGTAGGTGTCGGCGGGGGTGGAGCCGGTGTCGAACAGGTGGCGGGCGGTGAGGGGGAGTCGCATGGTGGGCACCTGTTCAGACGGTGAGGAAGGTGGCGGGGGAGGGTGCGGGGGCGATCAGGGCCCAGACGAACTTGCCGACGCCGCCGGCGCGGGGGCAACAACCCCACTTCTCGGCGAGTTCGTTGACGAGGAGGACGCCGCGTCCGTGTTCGTCCTCGGGCGTGGGGGTGTGGAGGGAGGGGCGGCCGGTGCCGGCGTCGTGGACTTCGAGGCGCAGGCGGTCGCGGACGACGGCGAAGCGGACCTCGATGAGCCGGTCGGCGGGGGCGTCGGTGTGCTGGACGGCGTTGGCGAAGAGTTCGCCGAGGAGGAGTTCGGCGGTGTCGCGGTAGCGGTCGCCAGTGGGGAGCGCGGCGAGGTAGGCGCGGAGCAACTGCCGGGCGACGGGAGTGGATTCCGTGCGGGAGTCCAGGCGCGCGGCGAACGTGCGGGGGCGGGGAGCGGTACGGATTTTGAGCATGGCGAAGCACCTCAAGGGGAGGGTGTATGCGAATGGAGTGCGCCCACTTCGGTCAGTAGTCGAATGACTACCAGGATGGCTCAGCCTGCTCTAGGATCGAAAGAGTTTCAAATCTCTAGTCCGGCGGATTTTAAAGAAGGCGATCTTGGTTCGTCGCACACTTGACCCAACGTCATCCCCATTGGAAGCCCTGGCTGTTCAGATCAGCCGGTCGCGCCAGGCCAAGGGGATGACACAGATCGAACTCGGCGTGCGAGTCGGGTACTCCAACGTCTACATCTCGAACGTGGAGCGGGCTAAACAAGCGCCGTCTTTAAAGTTCGTAGAACGCGTGGATGCCGCCCTCGATGCCGGTGGCGCCCTGACGGGACTGTGGTGGAGCTGGAAGAACGGCGCTCTGTTGCCGGGGTTCTCCGAGTACCTTCGCCGGGAGCGCGAAGCGATCACAGTCAGACTGTTCGACACGGATATGGTGTCGGGCATACTCCAGCACCCGGACTACAGCGCGGCCTACGAGGCCGGCATCGTCCGTCGAGGGGAAGCGACGCAGGAGCAGGCCGACGAGAGGCTCAGCCTGCTGGCGCAGCGTCAACTCATGCTTGACAGAGGAACGATGATCCACGTCGTCCTGGACGAGGGAGTCCTGCGTCGACCGATCGGCGGTCGGGAGATTATGGCCGTGCAACTCTCTCACCTGGAGAGCCTGTGTGATCACCCAAATGTGATCATCCAGATCTCTCCGTACCGCCTCGCCGAGGATCGGTCGCTGTCCCACCCCGTCACGCTCTTGACCCTCCCCAATCGTGCTTTGGTCGGGTACACGGAGACGCTTCAACGGGGATACCTGGAACAAGACGCCGAGACGGTGGCTCGATGGGTCGATAGATACGATCGACTCCAGGTCAACGCGCACAGCCAGCCGGACAGTTTGGCCATGATCCGGGAGACACGGGAGGAACTGGACCATGCATGACCCAACGGGCGCCAAGTGGCGCAAGAGCACCTACAGCAATGGCGGGGGCGGCTGCGTAGAGGTGGACGATGTGCACCCGGGCAGAGTCCGTGACTCCAAGGACCCCCAGGGCCCGGCGCTGGCCTTCTCGGCCGAGGGCTGGGACTCGTTCGTTGCCGCTGTCCGAAGCGGCGAGTTCGGCGAAGTCTGAATCGAAGCCGGATGTGAGGCCTCCGGCCGGGGCTGCTTCCGAGGAGTGTGGCGCCGCATCGTCGGCTTCATGCTGGCTTGCATCGCCGATGGGCGAGCAGCCGGGGGGCACGGCGCGTCTCCTGCGGGCAAGGGGTGACGAAGGGTTCCACTGGCGCCAGGCCGCGCGGGCCACGGTCTGGCGTCGGGTGCACGCTCCTCGGGGGCGGGCACCGTTGAGCCTGGCCACCCGACGGATGTCCTTCTCTGTGATGACGCTGCGTGAGAAGTCCCAGGAACTCTCGACCTGATCGCCGGCGGCACCAAGACCGTCGGGGTGCGCGTCGGCTACCCCAGCATGCGAAAGATCCATCCGGGGCAGCTGCTCGTCTTCGAACCCGGGGACGCCCGCTACCGCACCCGGCTCACCGAGGTGGTGGAGTGTCCGGGCTTCGACGCGATGCTCGACGCCGAGGACCTGGAGGCGATCGGATCCGAGGGGATGAGCCGGGCCGAACTCCTCGCCGCCTGCCGCGAGATCCACCCGCTGGAGAAGGAGCGGCTCGGCGTCCTCGCGATCCACCTGCGGCTCGCCCCGTAGCCGGGGAGCGACCGCGCTGCGCGGGAAGTCGGCGGGGCCGACTTCCTGTGCGCGGAACGGGTTTTCAGGTGCGGGTGGTGCGGGTGGTGTGGGTGGCTTGGGTGCGGCAGTGGGTGAGGGCGGGTTTGAGGCGGGGGCCGGGGGAGGGGGTGGCGGTGAGGAGTTCGCTGAGAAACCGCTGGGCATCGGTTCGGCCTTGACCTACGATCGCGCGAATGATCACTCATGGAGCGATACTCGACACCGCCCTCGCCCGGATCACCGCTGGTTACGTGTTCCCCGAGAAGACGGCGGCCATGGAAGTGGCGATCCGGAACCGGCTGGCGGAAGGCGCTTATGAGGGCCTGGACGAGCGGGGGCTGTGCGAGCGGGTCACGGAGGACTTGCAGGGGGTGTGTCCGGACAAGCACCTGCGGCTGCTGTGGAGCGAGGAGCCGCAGTCGATGGACGAGGAGCCGGAGGACGTCGCCCGGGCCCGGTTCGAGCGGTACGCCCGGGAGAAGAACTACGGCATCCGGCGGGCAGAGCAGCTCGACGGCAACATCGGCTACCTCGATCTGCGCATGATTCCCCCGGCCGGGGTGGGCGGTCCCGCGATCGCCGCCGCGATGCAACTGGTCGCTTCCACCGAGGCGTTGGTCATCGACCTGCGGCAGTGCAGCGGCGGTTCACCGGAGGGTGTGCAGCTGTGGTGCAGCTACTTCTTCGCTGACGACGAGGTGCACCTCAACGACATCTACGACCGGGCTACCGACTCCACCCGCCAGTACTGGACCCTCGGGCACCTCGCCGCGCCGCGCTATTCGGACCGTCCGGTGGCGGTGCTGACCAGCGACTTCACGTTCTCCGGTGGGGAGGAGCTGTCGTACAACCTGAAGGTGCTCAAGCGTGCGACGCTGGTCGGGCAGACGACGCGTGGTGGCGCCCACCCGACGGCCCGTATTCCTGTCGCGCCGCATGTGACGGTGACCGTGCCGGCGGCCCGCTCGATCAACCCGGTCACCGGCACCAACTGGGAGGGCGTTGGCGTGGAGCCGGACGTGGCGGTTGCCGCTGAGGATGCGCTGGAGAAGGCACTGGAACACCTTCGCGCGTAGTCGAGTCCCCCGGCTGCTCAGTCCTGAGCAGCCGGGGGGCCTATGCGAGGCAACTGGTGCGGCGCGGTCACGCTCAAGGCTCAGCCACCACATGGTCCCGCCGCCCCCGTGAGCGGCGGGACCCAAGGGGTGGCGGGACCAGGGGGTGGCGGGACCAGGGGGTGGCGGGTCAGGCGGGGCGGATGCCCGGGTTGCCGGCCTCGGTGACGAAGGAGGCGGCGGTGGTGACGGTGCCGCCGGGGCGGGTGATGTGGGAGACGGCCCGGTAGTCGGCGCGCACCTGGTGGCGGTCCAGGGTGAGCGTGGTGTAGCCGCGCCGCCCGTCGTAGAACTTCATGTGCGGGTTGGCCGACATCAGGTTCTGCCAGTTGGACGGCCGCTCCTCGCCGTCGCCGTCGCTGCTGATCGAGGTGCCGACGAACTCCACGCCCACGGTGCGCGAGTCCGGCTTGTCGAAGTCGCGCTTGACGTCCAGGGCGTAGGCGACGTGGACGTCACCGGTGAGCAGCACCAGGTTCTCCACCCCGGCCCGGTCGACGGCGGCCAGGAAGCGCTCGCGGGCGGCCGGGTAGCCGTCCCAGGCGTCCATGGAGAGCTTGGAGCGCTCGGCGGTGGTGTTCTTGCGGCGGGAGAAGACGACCTGCTGCGGCACGACGTTCCAGGTCGCCCGGGAGCGGCGCAGGCCCTCGGCGAACCAGCGCTCCTGGGCGGCGCCCATCAGGGTGCGCCTGGGGTCCTCGGACTCCGGGGTGGGGTACTGCCAGCCGTCGCCGTTGGCCTGGTCGTCGCGGTACTGGCGGGTGTCGAGGATGTCGAACTGCGCCAGCTGCCCGAAGTGGACGCGCCGGTAGAGGGTGAGCTCGGTGCCGCGCGGCTGCGGCATCCGCAGCGGCATGTTCTCCCAGTACGCGCGGTAGGCGGCGGCGCGGCGGGCGATGAACGGCGCCGGGTCCTGGCCCTTCTCGGGGATGCCGGCCGCGTAGTTGTTCTCCACCTCGTGGTCGTCCCAGGTGACGTACCAGGGGTGGGCGGCGTGCGCGGCCTGGAGGTCGGGGTCGTTCTTGTAGAGGGAGTAGCGCAGCCGGTAGTCCTCCAGCGTGGCCGTCTCGTGGTCGAACAGCGCCGGCAGGGTGCGGTCGGTGTACTTGCGGTCGCCGCCCGCCGCGTCGATGCCGTACTCGTAGATGTAGTCGCCGACGTGGAACACCGCCGCCAGGTCCTCGTCGGCCAGGTGGCGGTAGGCGGTGAAGTAGCCGTCCTCGTAGGCCTGGCAGGACACCAGCCCGAAGCGGACGGCGTCCAGCCTGCGCCCGCGCTCCGGCGCGGTGCGGGTGCGCCCCACGGGGCTGCTCCAGGCGCCGACGGTGAAGCGGTACCAGTACACCCGGTCCGCGTCGAGGCCGTCGACGTCCACGTGCACCGCGTAGTTGAACTCGGCGTGCGCGCGGGCGCTGCCGCGCCGCACCACCTTGCGGAACCGCTCGTCGCGGGCCAGCTCCCAGCCCACCCGCACCGAACCGGTGGGCGGCAGACCGGCGCCGGGCTCCAGCGGGCGCGGCGCCAGGCGGGTCCACAGCACGACGGACTCGGGCAGCGGGTCGCCGGAGGCCACGCCGAGGGTGAACGGGTCGCCGGTGATGGCGCGCGGGCCGAACTCGGCGTCCTCGGCGTGCGCGGACGGCAGGTTGACGGTGAACGCCAGCGCGGCGGCGGCCGAGGTGACGGTGAGGAAGCGGCGCCGGTCCAGCCGCGCGGCGGCCTCGCGCAGCTGCTGGTCGGGGGAGGGGCGGTCGGCAGGGCGGGTCATGGGGTGAAGGCCTTTCGCTGCTCGGCGGTGTGCGAAGGAATTCGAGTGGACCGCGCCGTACGCCAGGGGTCGGAATTCCGGCAGCCGAGTGATCATCTGATGGGGGATCAGTGAAGGTCCGACAAATCCCCCCGGGTGGACGGAAACGGACGCGCGTAGCGTCACCCGCGCGACCGGTCCACTTGGCCGGCGGCCGCAGGCCCTCCCGCCACCGTCCGGGCCCGCCACCGGCCCCGGCCGGCCCGCAGGCCCCGCACCGCGGCCGCCCGGCAAAGCCCCGAACCCGCACGAGGGGACGGCTGCTCCGTACCCGGAACGGGCCGCGCGACGAGATCCACCCCCACTGCACACAGGCGCTGGCAAAGTCAAGAAAAACCACCCGAACGGGGGGGTCCACTTCTACGCCGGAGGGCGGTCGTGATGTACAACACGCTGGCACCCCAAGCGAGTTGACTGATAGGAATCACCCCGGGGGACCCGACCATCAGCTCACACCTCTGGGAGGGAACCATGAAGAACCGCTTCGTACGTCGTGCGGGTGTTGTGGTGGCCGGCCTCGCCGTCCTGACAGTCGGCTTCGGCAGCACGGCGGCCATGGCGGCCGCCCCGGCCCCTGCCCTGGCCCCGGTCGCAGTGGTCCAGAACGTCACGCCCGCCATCACGGCCGTGCAGACCTGGACCTACGTCACCGGCCCGCTGGAGACCACGCTCACCCTCGACACCACCGCCCGCTCCGCGTCCATCGTGGTGTACGCGAACGTGCCGCTCCTCGGCAAGGTCAAGGTCGGCAGCGCCTCCGGCAGCCTGACCGAAGGCATCACCTTCCACCTGGGCCTGTCGCCGTTCGTCAACGGCACGCAGAGGTTCTACCTGGTCGGCGACGACGTGCACCTGTACTACGACTTCGACGCGCTCGGCAAGCACTACACGGGCGACGTCAAGCTCGGCACGCTCCCGCCGTTCTAGCAGCCCCGCTCCACACCTCCGGCGCCGCCCGCCGCCCCCGCGACCCGGGGGCGGCGGGCGGACCCACACCCGCACCAGCCGCCCGGCCCCCGCCACGGCCACCCGCGCGAACGCCGGCCCTACAACTGCTGCGGCAGCCAGCCGTTCTGCACCGCCCGCATCCCGAACTCGAAACGACTGCGCGCACCCAGGCGCTCCATCAGATCCGTCGCCACCCGCCGCGCCGTCCGCGACGACACCCCCAGCCGCTTGGCGATCGCCTCGTCCGTCAGCCCCTGCGCCAGCAACCGCACCACCGTCGCCTCCTGCGCACTGAGCCCGCCCTCGTCCCGCACCGCCGACGGCCCCAGCTCCCGCGCCTGACCCCACACGTGCTCGAACAGCGCGCACAGCGCCACCAGCGTCCCGTGACCGGTCAGCACGACCGCCCCCGCACGGGTGTCCTCCCCGCTCACCGGGATCAGCGCCGTCGCCCGATCGAAGATGATCATCCGGGTCGGCAGCTCCGGCACCGTCCGCACCTCCCCGCCCAGCTCCGCCAACCAGCCCACGTACGCCACCGTCGGCTGGCTGTTGCGCACACTGTCCAGGTACACCGTCCGCATCCGCACCCCCCGGCCCAGCAGATCCCGGTCATGCGGCCGGGACGCCTCGATGCTCTCCGGAGAATGCCCGCCACCCGGCGCGAAGGTCATGATCTCCGCCGTCAGGCCACGGGCCAGCGACGCGATCCGGTCCCGGATCTGGTCCAGGCCCACCAACTGCTCCACCCCCGCGTGCGAGGCGGCCGGCCGCAGATCCGCGTACTCCGCGATCAACTGCGCGGCCGCCGCCCGGGACGCCTCGATCCGCAGCTGCTGCGCCGCCAGATCCGCCTGCTGACGGGCCATCAGCAACTCCATGCCGACCTGCGGCGACACCGCACGCAGCTCGCCCTCCCGCTCGTAGGAGGGCCGGATCAGCGCCAGCTCGCTCAGCAGGTCCAGACAGCGCCGGACCTCCTCCTCGCTGCGCCCGAGCCGCTCCGCCAGCGCCCGCACCCCGTCGCCGGGATGCGCGAGCATGCTGCGGTAGACGCTCTCCGACACGGCATCCAGCCCGAGTGCGGTCAGCATGCCTCGTTACCCCCCGGTGTGTAAGGCCTGAATCGCCAATCGCTGCGTACGCGATCATCGCACGCGAGTGCGAGAGGGGGCCAGCAAGCGGTCCTGGACGGTTCCGGACACCGCCGGAACCGTCCAGGTTGATCCTCTATGCCGGGATGTCGACGGTTCGGCAGAGTCCGTTCCATGTACCTGATTCACGCCGAGATCCAGGCCCCGGCCCCGGCCCCGGCCTCGGGAGCAGCGCTCGCGCCCGACACCGCCGGGGTGCTGCTGGCGAGCGCGCGGCCCCAGGAGCGCATCGAACACGTCGCCGTGCACGAGGGCGCCGGGCCCGGCGCCGTCCTCGGCGTCTACCTGGTCGCCGGCCGGCTGAGCGCCGCCGAGACCGTCGTCGACGCGTTCTGCCGGCGCGCGGTCGAGACCGTCCCCGCGCTGCACGGCTGGACGCTCACCCGCGTCGGAGCCCCGCTCGTCGCGCCGTTCTACGAGCGCCTGCTGGACTGATCCGGCCCGGCTGGACGGATCCGGACGCTGCCGCTTCCGTCCACCGGAGAACCCTTCCACCCGCCCTGAACTGCGACGAAGCTAGTACTCGCCAGCAGGGCCTACCGCCCGGAGGCAAACCGGCCGAGCGTCTACCGCGGGACGCGACACCGGACTCACCGCCACCCGTCCAGTTCTCGAAAGAGGTCAACTCCCATGCTTCGCACCCCGCTCGCCAAGGCCGCCGCGGTCGCCGCCCTCGCCCTCGCCGCCGCCCTGCCGATCGCCGGCCAGGCCTCGGCGAACACCATCTGGGACAGCCCCACTCCCGCCCCCGCCCCGGCCGCCACGACGGCGAACACCATCTGGGACGGCCCCGCCCCCGCGCCGGTCACCGTGACCCCGGCGAACACCATCTGGGACGCCCCGGCCCCCGCGCCGGCCACCGTGACCCCGGCGAACACCATCTGGGACTGACCCGCCCCGCGCCGGCCACCGCCGTGAACACCCTCCGGGACTGACCCGCCCCGCGCCGGCCACCGCCGTGAACACCCTCCGGGACTGACCCGCCCCGCCGCCGCCCGAGGCCACCCGACCGCTGCTCCTGCAGGGCAGCTGTCCGCCTCCGTCCGGGCCACGCCCCCCTCTTCCCGCGCCGGCCCCGGCGCCACCACCCCTTTCACCCTGTCAGGACGTGTCGTCGTGCCCTCCGCGCTCTCCAAGCTCGCCCGCGTCACCCTCGCCGCCTCCATCGCCGCCTCCGGCGCGATAGCCGCCACGGCCGTCACCACCACCGCGGCCCACGCCGCCGCCTCGTCCACCGTCGGCGGCCAGATCACCCGGTCGGAGATCATCTCCCGCGCCCAGTACTGGTTCAACCAGAACCCGGGCCTCACCTACAACCAGGGCGCGACCTTCCCCGACTCCAGCGGCCGCTACTACCGCAAGGACTGCTCCGGCTACGTCTCCATGGCCTGGCACCTGGGCTACAGCGCCACCACCCAGTCCATCGCCACCGACGAGAGCTACGAGATCCCGCGCAGCGACCTGCGCCCCGGGGACGTCCTCAACAGCTTCTACGACCACGTCCTGCTCTTCGAGAAGTGGGACGACCCCGGCCACACGACCTTCTCCTACTACTCCTTCGGCTCCACCCCGGTGAAGCACATCGCCGGCGCCTCCATCAACGCCGCGAAGTTCGACTCGCACCCCAACGGCGACTACAAGGCGCGGCGCTACAAGAACGTCGTCGAGGACGTCAGCACCTCCCCGTCCTCGCTGCCCTCCGGCACGCTGGTCAAGTCCCCGAACGGCGCCTCGGTCAAGGTCATCATCAACGGCGCGGGCCTGCCGGTCGCCGGCTCCGACGTCGCCGCCGACGGCTACGACCTGAGCAAGATCGTCCAGGTCGACGACGGTGCCTTCAACGCCCTGCCCACCGTGCCGCCGCCCGGCACCGTGGTCCACGACCAGGCCGGCGGCTCCTCCCGCTACGTCGTGGTCGGCGGCGCGGCACTGTTCATCTCCGGCGCGGACTGGACCGCCGACGGCTACAACACCCGCGCCGACATGGGCGTCCCGTCCAGCTGGCTGCAGGGCGCGATCAACACCGGCCCGGCCACCGGACTCGTCGTGATGGACCAGTCCGGCACCGACGCCGGCCGCTACGTCGTCGTCAACGGCACCGCCATGCACATCTCCGCCGCCGAGTGGACCGCCGACGGCTACAACACCCAGTCCCTGATGGGCGTGCCCAGCGACTGGCTGAAGGCCGCCATCGCCAAGCCCATGCCCAACGGCACCGTCCTGATGGACCAGTCCGGCACCGACCCCAGCCGCTACGTCGTCGTCAACGGCGCCGCCGTGCACATCTCCGCCTCCGAGTGGACCGCCGACGGCTACAACCTCCAGTCCCTGATGGGCGTGCCCGGCGAGTGGCTCAACACCACGGCCAAGAAGACCGTCCCGGACGGCACCCTGATCAAGGGCCAGGCCGGCACCGACCCGTCGATCTACGTGATGGCCAACAACTCCGCACTGCCGATGACCAGCGCCGAGTTCACCACCGTCTACGCCAACCAGCCGGTCCTGGGCGTCCCGGAGGAATGGGAGGCCGCCGAGGTCGCCCGCCCGCTCGCCAACGGCACCCTGATCACCGACGCCGCCGGCACCGACTCCACCGTCTACGTGATGGCCGGCGGCCTGGCCGTCCCGCTCACCTACGCCGACTTCACCGGCTACGGCTACGACAAGCTGCCGCTGCGCGGCGTCCCCGGCAGCTGGGAGCAGTCGGCCGCCGCCAAGAGCGCCCCCGCCGACGGCACCCTGCTCCAGTCCTCCGACGGCCCCACCGTCTGGCAGGTCGTCAACGGCGGCAGCAAGAAGGCGGCCGCACCCGGCTCCTACAACGCCGCCGACGTGGTGAAGGTCCCGACCGCGCTGACCGCCAAGCTCCCCACCGTCGCCTGACGCACCCACCCCGCCAGGGCGGCCCGGCCACCGCAGGCCGGGCCGCCCCGCGCCCGCACGCACCGCACCTGCACACACGTACCGCGCCCGCACGCACCCGCTCGTCCGACCAGCCAACCCGCATCTGCCCAGGGGGACTTCCGTCATGACCGCCGCCGCCCGCAAGACACCGGCCCTCGCCGCCGCCACCGTGCTGCTCGCCCTCGCCGCCCCGCTCGCCCTCGGCGGCCAGGCCTCCGCGGCCTCGGTGTCCACCTGGGACAAGGTCGCCCAGTGCGAGAGCGGCGGCAACTGGAGCATCGACACCAACAACGGCTACTTCGGCGGCCTCCAGTTCTCCCAGAGCACCTGGCTCGCCTACGGCGGCAGCCAGTACGCCCCCTACGCCAACCGGGCGACCAAGCAGCAGCAGATCCTGATCGCCGAGAAGGTCCTCGCCGGGCAGGGCCAGGGCGCCTGGCCGCACTGCGGCCCGGCGGCCAACCTGGGCGCCGACCACGCCAACCCCTACCCGGCCGGCACCTCCTACCCCGACCCGGCGTCGCTGCCCACCGGCACGCTCGTCAAGTCGCCCAACGGCTCCTCGGTCAAGATCCTGATCAGCGGCGCCGGCCTGCCCGTCACCGGCTCCGACGTCGCCCCCGACGGCTACGACCTGAGCAAGATCGTCCTGGTGGACGACGCCCGCTTCAACGCCCTGCCCACCACCCCGCCCGAGGGCACCGTCGTCCACGACCAGGCCGGCGGCTCCTCCCGCTACGTCGTCGTCGCCGGCGCGGCGCTGACCATCTCCGGCGCGGACTGGACGGCGGCCGGCTACAACACCCGCCCCGACATGGGCGTCCCCACCGCCTGGCTGCAGAACGCGCTCACCAACACCCTCCCGACCGGCCTCGTCGTCCACGACCAGGCCGGCGGCAACGCCCGCTACGTCGTCGTCTCCGGCGCCGCCCTGCCCATCTCCGGCGCCGAATGGACCGCCGACGGCTACAACACCCGCGCCGACATGGGCGTCCCCGGCGCCTGGCTCACCTCCGCCACCCAGGCCACCGTCCCGAACGGCACCGTCGTCAACGGCCAGGCCGGTACCGACCCGTCGATGTACGTCATGGTCAACGGCACCGCCCTGCACATCTCCGGCAGCGAGTGGACCGCCGACGGCTACAACACCAAGACCCTGATGGGCGTGCCCGAGGCCTGGCTGCAGGGCGCCGTCGCCAAGCCCCTGAGGAACGGCACGGTCCTCACCGGCGCCGCCGGCACCGACTCCACCGTCTACGTGATGGCCGGCGGCCTGGCGGTCTCCCTGACCTACGCCGACTTCACCGCCATGGGCTACGACAAGCAGCCGCTCATGGGCGTCCCCGGCACCTGGCTGGGCGCGGCCGCCGCCAAGAGCGCCCCCGCCGACGGCACCCTGCTGCTCTCGCCCGACAGCCCCACCGTCTGGCTGGTCGCGGGCGGCGGCAAGAAGGCCCTCACCGCAGCCGACTTCGGCCCCGGCAAGTACAGCCCCGCCGACGTGGTCAACGTCCCGACCGCGCTGACCGCCAAGCTCCCGACCGCCACCGCGTAACCCCGGCCCCCGACCACCCCGAGCCGCCCGGCCACACCCGCCGGGCGGCTCGGGCGCGCCCCGGAGACGCCCGAAACCCGCGTGCCCCACCGGACACCGCTCCGGTAGCCTGCAGACCATGTCGAGCCCCGAGGCATCCAGGGTGGGGGCTTTCGGTCACGCGCCGTCAGCCCCCTGAACCCCCGAGCCGCGCACCCCGCCCTCCCGCCGCACCCCGCGGCCGGACGGGCACGCCCTCAGGCCCCGGGCGCTGACCGCGGTGACGAGACGCCGACCTCCCGCGCATCTCCTCACTCCGGAGCCCTCAGATGTCCCCGACACGCCCGATGCCCCTCCCGCTGTACCTCCTCGCCCTGGCCGTCTTCGCCATGGGCACCTCCGAGTTCATGCTCGCCGGCCTCCTGCCCGACCTCGCCGCCGACCTCGGCGTGAGCGTCGGGGCGGCCGGCCTGCTCGGCCCCGCCTTCGCCGCCGGAATGGCCCTCGGCGCCCCACTGATGGCCGCCCTCGCCCGCACCTGGCCCGCCCGCACCAGCCTCCTCGGCCTCCTCCTCGCCTTCGCCGCCGCCCACGCCGCGGGCGCCATCACCACCAGCCTCCCGCTCCTGTGCGCCACCCGCGTCGCCGCCGCCCTCGCCTGCGCAGGCTTCCTCGCCGTCGCCCTGACCACCGCCGCCACCCTGGTCGCCCCCGACCGCAAGGGCCGCGCCCTGGCCGTCCTGCTCTCCGGCACCACGCTCGCCACCATCGCCGGCGTCCCGGCAGGCGCCGCCCTCGGCACCCTGCTCGGCTGGCGCGCCACCTTCTGGGCCGTCGTCGCCCTCTGCCTGCCCGCCGCCGCCGGCCTCCTGCGCGGCATCCCGGCCGCACCCGCCCCACACGACAGCGCCCCGCATGACACCGCCCCGCATGACACCGCCGAACCGGCGCTGCGCACCGAACTCGCCCAACTGCGCCGCCCCCGTCTGCTCCTGGTCATGGCGCTCGGCGCCCTGGTGAACGCCGCGACCTTCGCCGGCTTCACCTTCCTCGCCCCCGTCGTCACCGACACCGCCGAACTGGGCCGGCTCTGGATCCCCGTCGCCCTGGTGCTCTTCGGCGCCGGCTCCCTGCTCGGCGTCACCACCGCCGGACGCCTCGCCGACCACCGCCCCCGCCTGCTCCTCGCGGCCGGCGGCCCGCTGCTGCTCGCCGGCTGGCCCGCCCTCGCCGTCCTGGCCGAGGAGCCGGCCGCGCTGCTGGCCCTGGTGTTCGTGCAGGGCGCGCTGTCGTTCGCACTGGGCACCACCCTGATCACCCGGGTCCTCTACGAGGCGGCCGCCGCCCCCACCATGGCCGGCTCGTACGCGACCGCGGCCCTCAACGTCGGCGCCGCCACCGGACCGCTGGTCGCCGCCCCCACCCTGGGATCCAGCGCCGGGCCGCTGGGCCCACTGTGGGCGAGCGCCCTGCTCGTCCTGCTCGCGCTGTTCGCCGCTGTCCCGCTGCGCGGGGTGCTCGCCCCCCGCCACGGCGGTGCGTAACAGGCCCCGGGCCGCACCTCGCGGCAGCTGCGCCGTGGGGAGTCGGCGTGGCCGACTCCCCACGGCGGCCGTACGCCCCGTCGGTGGGCACGGCCCCGGCGCGGCACCATCCGTGTACGCCCCTTCACGTCCTGCCGTGAGCCGGTGATGCCTCCCCGCGCCCCCGTTGCGTCCGCCGGGGCACCGGCGCGTCGACGCCGGCGGGCGCGGGCCGACCCCCTTGACTTGGGGGGCGGGGCGCCCCGGACCGGTTCCGCCGTGTGTGCGCCCCGCGCCCGCCGGTTCGGAGAGGACGGCCTTGAAGGTTCTGACGCACAACGTGATGTTCCTGTCCTGGCTGACGCAGAAGAGCGAGGGCGACTGGAACAACGCGGCGCGCTCGCGGCTGATCGCCGAGTCCGCGTACGTCGCGGACCACGACGTGCTGGTCTTCCAGGAACTCTTCGACCCCGGCCCCTCCGAGGAACTGATGCAGGGCCTGGAGGGCCGGGGGTACCGCCACCGCACGCCGGTGGTCGGGGTGGACGAGTCGGGCTGGGCCGCCACGCACGGCCGGCAGATCTCCCCGCTGCACGCCCGCGGCGGGGTCGCGATCGTCAGCAGGTGGCCCATCCTGCGGATGGAGCAGTACGTCTACGAGGTGGCCTGCGGCTGGGACGCCGAGGCCGCCAAGGGCTTCGCCTACGCCGTACTGGAGGTCACCGGCCGGCGCGTGCACGTGGTGGGCACCCACCTGCAGTCCGACGACGGCGCCTGCCTGACCGGCCAGGCGAGGATCATGCGCCGCTCCCAGCTGCGCGACATCGACGTCTTCCTGACGGACCGCCGCATCCCGGCGCACGAGCCGGTGATCGTCGCCGGGGACTTCAACACCGACCGCCACTCGCCCGACTTCCAGGACGTCCTGGGCTTCGGGAACCTCCAGGAGGCGGGCCCCCGGACCGGCTGGAAGTACTCCTTCGACACCATCGCCAACGACGCCGCCCTGCACCGCCACCCGGCCGACCCCGCCGAGGATACGGACCACGTCCTGCTTCGCAAGGGCCACGCCCCGCCGTGCGACGCCTGGACGAGCGAGGTCCTGAAGACCGCCTCGCCGAGCTGGGAGGCGGGCGGCCGGGCCTTCACCGACTACAGCGACCACTACCCGGTGACCGCGGGCCGCTGAGCCCGGGCCGGCCCCCGGACGGCCGCCCGCGGACCGGCACGCCCGCCCGGCAAGCGCGAGCCGTCCGACAGGAGGAGCGGATATGAGCTACTCGGCACCACAGCAGTTCGGCGAACTCACCTTCGTCTTCAGCACCGGCGAGACCAGACCGCCCGAGGGCTACCACGCCCTGTGCAGCGTCATCCCCGACAACGCCCCGATGACCTGGGTGAGGGGGAGCACCGCCGGCTCGGCCGCGCTGGCCGAGCCCAAGCAGTGGCGCAAGGTCACCGACTCCGACGGGGTGCTGCGCGGCCTGGTGCCGGTGGCCCCTCCCGGGTACCGGGCGCTGAGCGCGCTGTGGTCCTCGGACACGGTCCACGGGCCCCGTGACGTCCTGCGCGACCTCGGCGGCGCGGCCTTCGTCGCCCAGGGCGACCTGCGCTGCGTGAAGGAGGAGATCGGCGGACGCCCCTACGTGGCCGTCGGCGCCTGGCGCGGGCGCGGCGGCCTGGAGATCCCCGAGACCGTCCGCCCCGAGACGATCCCCGGCGGCACGGGCTGCCTGCTGACCCCCGGCATCGCGACCTGGATCTCCTACTTCGACGGCGACTACGAGGGGGAGGACCCCGGCGACGTCCACGTGCTGGACGTGCCGATGCGGCAGGTCCGGCAGGGGACGGCGAAGGGCCCGGCCGTCACGGACGGAGGCGACGTGCCCGAGCGGACCGAGCCGGTCGTCGACCGGGAGGTGGTCCTCCCGTGCACCGCCGTCCTCGACCGGGGCGCGTCCACGGAGTGGATCCTGCGCAACTCGCCGACGTACACGGTGCGGCGCAAGCGGTTCTACACCCGGGTCGCGGTCACCGACCTGCGGGAGGACCCGGGCCCGGGCACGGTCGGCGCCACCGTCCCGTGGGGGGTGGACGAGGCGCAGGCGCAGGCCTGCCGCGAAGCCGTCGGCCTGTCCGTGGGGTTCGAGGCGGGCGTCGAGACCGAGGGCTTCGGCGCCAGGGCGGGCGCCTCCCTCAGCCGCGAACTCGGCTACGACAGCACGCGTTTCGTCGCCGCCATGACCCGGGAGCGGCAGGAGGTCCGCGCCCCCGCGCCGGGCCTGCACCTCACCGCGCTGTACGTCGAGAGCCACCGCATCGAGGTCGTCCGCAACGACCCGGACCACACGCTCCCCTCGGACCGGGCGGGCCTGACGTTCAACGCCCACGCGTCCTGGACGGCGCCCACCTACCCGCCGCGCCCGGCCCGCTGAGGGGCCGGCGCCCCGCGGCGGCCGGCCCCGCTGCGCACCAGCCGGTGCGCCCCGACCGCCGTTGTCACCGCGCCGTTGACTGTTCATCAGATCTTGCGAACTCGTGGTCGTCGGCTGGTTGGGCCGGCCGGGCGGTGGCTACGCTCGGCCGTGTCGTCCGATGGGGGGCGGCACCCGTCGCGTGCCGCACGCGCCCGGCCCTCGTGGCCCTCGGGCGTCGGAGCGGAGCACGCGCGGGCGGTTCCCACGGGAGTGGATCATGAGCTCTGTTGGTCGCAAGACCGTCGCGGTGATGGCCGCGGCCTTGGCCTCGCTGGGCGCGGGGAGCGCGGTCACCGCGTCCGCGGCCGCCTCGCCGGCCCCGCCGTGCAGCGGGGCGGAGTGCCCCAGCCTCAAGCCGACCAGGCTCTCGGCCAGTCAGGCGAGCCTGAACGTCACCCAGATGCAGCTGGAGAACATCCACGCGATGGCCTCGGACGCGGTGACCGGGGAGCCCATCCGAGGCGCCCGGATCGTGTTCGCCACCGTGGGCGGCCGGACGCTGGGCGCGGCCTACACCGACTACGACGGCATCGCGGCGATCACCGCCCCCGAGAACCTGGGCCCCGGCACCCTCCAGGAACTGCTGGGCGGCTACGAGGCCGCGATGGTCGGCGACGGCGTCCACGCCCCGGCCGGCGCCCACGGGGCCATCACCATCGGCACCGACCAGGGCCCCGGCGTCCCGGGCAACCCGTGTGCCGTGTGCAGCGACCGCGGGCTCAAGCAGGACGTGGTCCCCGTGGACTGGAGCCGGTAGGGGCGCGGGTGCGGCACCGGCCGGTGCGGCCCCGGGCGTGAGCGCGCCCGGGGCCGCGGGACGACGAGAGGGCGGGACACCATGACGGAGCCGGACACCAGGACAGGGCCGGGCACCGTGACGGAGCCGGACACCAGGACAGAGCCGGACATCATGACAGGGCCGCACACCGTGACGGAGCAGCCGTCGCCGGTGAGCACGGACGCGATCTGGCGGCTCCCGGTGACGGTCTGCCGCATCACCGGGCTCCTGGGCGAGCGGACGGCCGGCGCCCTGCTGGAACGCGCCGTCGCGCTCGCCCGCGCCGGCGACGCGTTGCAGCCCTCCCTGATCGGGGACCGGGAGCTGGTCCCCGGCTTCCGCCGCTCCCGTTCGTGCCGGGAGTTCGCCGCGCCCGAACTGCTGGCGGCCATCGACGAGGTGCTGGAGGCGGTCGAGCACACCCTGGGCGTCTCCTGCCGCAACACCGAGCCCGACTACACCCTCAACGTGCACAACGACGGCGACTTCTACCGGCCGCACCAGGACACCAGCGCCGAGTTCTCCCCCCGGCGCCTGCTCACCTTCGTCTACTACCTGCACGGCACGCCCCGGCCGTTCGGCGGCGGCGCACTGCGCGTGTTCGACGCCGCCCTGCCGCTGTACGGCGGGACGACGGGCGAGTGGGAGAAGCGCACCTGGCGGGACTGGGAGCCCGAGCACGACAGCATCGTGTTCTTCCGCCCCACCGCCTGGCACGAGGTGCGCCCGGTGAGGTGCCCGTCCCGGCGGCCCGAGGACAGCCGCTTCGCCGTCAACGGCTGGCTGTGCAGCCCCGATCCGGCGCGCCGGGGGAGCGGGGCGCTCTGACGGGGCTGCGCCCTCAGTCCTTCAGCATCACCAGCGGCAGGCCTCCGTTGCTCCACGCGCCGCCCGTCTCGTCGACCTGGTAGCGGTCGGCCTCCAGGTCGGCGGCAAAGGCCTCCAGGAACTCCCGCAGGCCGGCGGCCTCGTAGCCGGCCCGCCAGCCCTCGTGCGACCAGTCGATGATCTGGCCGCGGCGCTGCGGGGCGGGCGGGTCCAGGTCGATGCAGATCACGTCGCCGTTGCCGATGCCGATGAAGGGGATCCACCCGGCGGACCAGGCGACGTCCCGGCGGATCACGCCGTCCTCCTCCCGCTCGTCCCAGGGCGGATCCCCGGCGTCGGCGGACCGCTCGCGCCAGTCGTCCACCATCGCGTCGAGCGAGTGGAGCTCGGTGTGCAGACCGATCAGGACCCCCGGCAGGCCGTCGTGGCAGCGGTAGGAGTCCCGGACGTCCGGCGGGAGTTCCACCCCCATCGCGGCCTCCGCCGCCCGGATCTGCTCGTCGGTGGCGCCGGGCGGCATCGCGGCCGCCAACCTCGGGGCGATCCGCCCGAGCACGGCCTCGATCCGCGCCCACAGCTGCTGCATCGGGAACTCCCCTCCGTTGTGACGAGGACCGGAACGTAGCACCCGTCACCGACAGTCGGTCGGCGGGCCCGGGGCCCGGGGCCCGGGGCTGATTGTCGGAGCCTCCTGGTAGGAAGGGGCTGATCGTCAGCCGACCGACCGCCGACGCGTGGTCACCGAAGGAGGCCCGGATGCCCGTGGAGGACACCGCCGTGCGCGAGGACGTCATGACGGCCGGGGAGGGCCTGCGGATCTACCCCGACCCGGCGGACGTCTTCGTCGCCGACCAGGCCGAGCTGGCCCGGCACCTGCACCCGCTGGTCTCGATCGACCTGGCCCGGGTCAACCCCGCCTGGCAGGGGTGGATCCACCTGCTGAGCCCGCTGGAGCCGTCGGAGGGCCTCATCGGTGACCACACCTCGGCCTTCCACACGGGGCTCCAGGCCCCGAACTGGCTCGGCTTCACGCTGGAGGGCGACCGCTTCCGCCTGGCCGGCGACCTGCGCTACTTCGCCCGGGCGGCGGGCCCGGACGAAGTCCCCGACCCCTGGCCCGGGTTCCACACCGGCCTCGCCGAGCACTGCGAACGCCAGGAGCACAGCTACCGGGCGCACCGCGACAGCTTCCGCCGCGAGGGCAGGCTCGTCCTGCTCGGCGACGACGGCCTGCCGCACCCCGGCCGCACCGGCGAGATGGCCCTCCTGGACCAGCTCGGCGGCTACGCCGACTCCGCCGGCAACTGGATCGAGACCGACCTGTTCCCGCTCGACTACGACGGCGACCGCACCTGGCCCGTCGGCCCCTCCGGCCGCCGCTTCGAGTTCGTGGCGGCGGTGCCCGGCTGGCACTACCGCGGCAGCGGCGCCGACTGGATCATGCTGTTCTTCGAACCCGTCGACCGCCTCGCCCTGTTGACCTTCGACTGGAGCTGAGGCGCAGCGATGCCAGCGGACGACCGACCGGGCGGCCGAGGCGGCCAGCGCGGCCAGAGCGGTCAAGGTGCGGCAGGCGCCCGAGCGGCGGCGCAGGACTTCTTCGACGCGATGCGCCGGTGGGAGGAGTGGATGGCCTCTTGCCGGCACGACACCACGGGCG
Source organism: Kitasatospora sp. NPDC088861 (assembly GCF_044750105.1). NCBI lineage: Bacteria > Bacillati > Actinomycetota > Actinomycetes > Kitasatosporales > Streptomycetaceae > Kitasatospora > Kitasatospora sp. NPDC088861. The sequence continues at coordinate 6,890 of NZ_JBIVJF010000040.1, read as the reverse complement.
ACGAGCAACTGGCGGCGGTGAAGGCGGTGTTCGCCAGGCACCTGGCGGCCAGGGCGCTGGCCCGGCACCAGTCGCGCTACGACCTGCTGTGCTTCGGCACGCCGCCGGAGTTCGAGGCGCCGATCCTGCGCGTCGAACAGGAGACGCCGGGCAGGTGCTGGGTGTACGTACCGGAAGGGTTGATCGGCGGCGAGGCCCGCTACGCGATGGTGCGCGAGGGCGGTGCGTGGAAGGCCGCGTTCAAGGAGACCGACGTCGCCCTGACGGGCCGGTGGAGGAGGTGGCCGGATCTCTGACACCCGACCGGATCTCTGACACCCGACCGGGCCGGCCGCTCAGGCGCGGCAGCGCAGCAGTTCCAGCGGCGGGTTGGCGAGGAGGTCGGCCCAGAAGTCCTCGCCGAACTCGCGTAGGCCGGCCTCGGACACCTGTAGCGGGACCCACTCGGCGTCGCTGAACCCGGCCGCCCGCAGGCACTGCTCGTAGACCTCGCGGCGCGGGGCCGCGCCCACGATGCTGATCGGCTGCGGGTCGAGGAGGGCCGTGACCCGCACCCGCGGCCCCGTCTCGCTCTCCTCGCCGGTCGGTTCGCAGCGGAACCCGTACGTGTCCAGGGACGGGCAGTCGAACCGGTAGTCGGGCTTCTGGGCGAGCACGAAGAACTCCCCGCCCGGCACCAGGCCCCGGTGGATGTTGCGGCACATCCGCTCCATCGCCGCGACGTCCTCGGCGTAGTTGAGGCACTGCACTCCCAGCGCGATGTCGAACTTCCGGTCGAAGAGCCGCAGTTCGGCCACGTCGCCGACCTCGTAGCGCATACCCAGCGGGTCGCGCCGCTCGATCGTGCGCGCGGCGGTGACCATCTCGGCGGAGATGTCGACGCCGAGGACGTCGGTGGCGCCGCGCCGCTTGAACTCCCTGCTGTAGAAGCCGGTGCCGCACGCCAGGTCGAGGACCGACCGGCCGTCCACGTCCCCGACCAGGCCCAGGAAGCTCGGCACCTCCCCGTAGCGGATCAACGGCAGGGACTTGAACCCCTCGAACGCCTCGCCGATCCCGTCGTACTGCTGCACGCCCACGTGCCGCCCCTCCTGTGTGCCGCCCGCCGGGTCGCGGCCGTGGCGGAAAGTCTCCTCCGCCCCGCCGGGCCGCCGTACTGGCAGATGGCACAAAGAAGTTGGCCGGTGAATCGGGGGCGAACCCTCCTATCGCCCAACACCGCTCTTCGGGGACGGGGAAACGCCGTCGAAGGGCCATTCGAGTGACGTCCCGCGTCCTCGCGTGTCCGAACGGCCACACTGGCAGCGCTGAGGAAGCCCGCCGTTCAAAGGAGACGAGTCCGTGAAGAGCCTCGGAAGGACGCTGGTCACCGTCGGTGCCGCTGCGGTTCTGTGCATCGCAGTCCCGGCCAACGCCCAAGCCGCGGAGGGGACTTTCACCTACATCAGCAACAACCAGGAGCACACGCTGGAGAACCCCGAGGGCGACCGGTGCTACGACCTCGGCCGCCGCGTCACCGAGCTGTACAACGACACCGACGCGGAGGCGGCCGTCTACCTCGGCGCCGGCTGCCGGGACGAGATCAAGACCATCAGGTCGGGTGGTTCGAGCACCCAGAGCGGCATCGGCTCGGTCAGTTTCACCGACGACGAGTAGCCGGCGCACCCGGCGGCGGGGCGGCCCGTCCGTCCGACGTGATCGTGAAGGGCTCGGACCAGTTGCCGGAATCACCGGACAGGACGACCCGGTAGTCGTCTCCAGGGGGGACGTCCGGCACGGTCACCTCCATCCGTCCCAGCAGGATGTCGAAGTCACTGGCGAGGACCCGGTCGAGGAGGGTGACGCCGCCCGCGCGCAAGGCGATGGACCCCGTGCGGTTGGTGATCTGCGCCGGCGGATCCGAGACGTCCCAGGTGACTTCGACCCGCTCGCCGACCCGCCAGACCGTCCCCGCGCGAGGGGAGAGAACGCGCGGCACGTAGACGTCGCGCCGGGACGTGCGCTCGGCGGAGTGGGCGGCCACCGCCGGACCGGTGGCCTGTGCCTGTGCCTGTGCCGGCACCGTGGCGAGCAGGCTCGGCATCGCGGCGGCGGCCAGTGCCACCACGCCCAGGACGGGTCCGTTCCAGATCCTCATGGCCTCAGTGTCTCGGTTCGGCCCGGAGTGAGCGCACGGACGGGCGCCGCTTCCCTCGATCGGGGGAACGGCCGTCGGTGACGGACGGCCCGTGAGGGGGGCGTGGCCCGAGGTCCGAGGGCGGCAAGCGGCCCGTCAGCCGCGTGACGGGGCGTGCGGTGCGGGCGCCACGGCCCCTTTCCCGGTGCAGGTCGGTCGCCTACGGTGGGTCACCCCGAAGACGAGGAACGGAGGTTCCCTGTGGCGGACGAGGTGACGACGCAGTACCGCAGCTACGCCTGGGAGGACGAGCACGGCGTCAAGTACGTGGCCGCCTACCCGGGCGACGAGGAGGCCGACGAGGAGCGCAAGGCCGAGCTGCGGGCGTTGGGCGCCCGCGTGTCGGCGGACCTGGTGGCCGAACAGGAGGCCGAGCGGGAAGCCCAGCGGGAAGCCCAGCGGCCGAGGGCCGGGCGGGTGGCCGGGCGTGCAGGGCCGGCGCTGCGGCTGATCCGTGGTGAAGGCTCGTCCTGAGTGCGTGACCGGGCCCGCCGGCGCGCAGAGCGCCGGCAGGGCGGCCGGAGTGGGAAGTCGGCCGGGCCGACTTCCCACTCCGCGGTCGTCGGGGTGGTCTTCTCCCGGGCGGGGCCGCCGGGCGCGACCCGCTTCAGGCCGGGCCGTCGGGGGTGTGGTCGAAGGTGTGGGCCCGGTGTCGGGCGAGGTCGCCGAAGGAGCGGGCGGCGGCGCTCTGGTAGGCGGTGTCCCGGCGGAGCAGGGCGACGGCGCGCGAGGGGAGCGGCGGGTCGACCGGGACGGAGCGCAGGTGGGGGTGTTCGCGGGTGGTGGCGTCGGGTAGCACGGTGGCGAGGCCGGTGCGTTGGACGATCGCGACGAGCGCGCTGACGGAATTGGCCTCGATGGCGATCCGCGGCCGGACCCGGTGGTCGGAGAGGAACCGGTCGATGTGCTGCCGGGTCGCGAAGTCACCGCTGAGCAGGGCGAGTTGCTGGTCGCCCAGTTCGCGGACCGGGAGCGGGCCCGAGTGGGCCGCGTACGGGTGGTCGGAGGCGACGACGAGGCCGAGGCGCTCGGTGAACAGGGTGGTGGCGGTGATGGCCGGCAGGTGCGCTCCGCCGAAGGCGATGCCGAGGTCGAGCTGGTCGGCGGCCAGCTCGGACTCGATGCGTTCCTGTGCCATCTCGCGGACGTCCAGGCTGATCCCGGGGTGGCGCGCGTGGAAGTCCCCGATGAGCGGCCCGGTCAGGTAGGCGGTGAAGGTCGGGGTCACGGCCAGGCGCAGGGTGCCGCGTGAGAGGTCCTTGACGTCCCGCACCGCGCGCTCGGCCGCCGCGAGGTCGCGCAGGGCCCGGCGCGCGTAGTGGGCGTAGGCCTGGCCGGCGTCGGTGAGGCGCACGGTGCGCCCGGAGCGGTCGAGGAGCTGCACGTGCAGCGAGCTCTCCAACTGCTTGATCTGCTGCGAGAGGGTCGGCTGCGAGACGTGCAGGGCTTCGGCGGCGCGGGTGAAGTTGGCGTGCTCGGCCACGGCGAGCAGGTACCGGAGGTGGCGCAGTTCCATGAGCCAACTATAGGCAGTGCTGATGGCAATGATGGCTACCGCGTCTTGGACACTATAGGACCAGGTCATGCATCGTTGAGGTCATCGGCAGGCACCAACGGTCGTCGAAGAAGGAGTGACCTCATGAACGAGATGGCGCAGGGTTTCCAGCGGTTCAGCCGGGAGGTGTTCCCGACCCGGGCGGCACTGTTCAAGAGGCTCGCCACCACCCATCAGCCGACCGCGCTGTTCATCGGCTGCTCGGATGCCCGGGTCGTGCCGGAGCTGATCACCCAGACCGATCCGGGCGAGCTGTTCGTCATCCGTACCGCCGGCAACCTCGTGCCCCCGTACACCCGGGGCGCGGACGGTGTCGCGGCGAGCATCGAGTACGCGGTCGGCGTGCTCGGGGTCACGGACGTGATCGTCTGCGGGCACTCCGCGTGCGGCGCGATGACCGCCCTCGCCTCCGGCGGCGACCTCACCGGCCTGCCCGCCGTCGCCACCTGGCTGCACCACGCGGACGTCGCCAAGGCCCGCACCGACGCGGCCGAGCACCCGGCCGGCGCGGAGCGGGTCGCCGCCCTGGTGAAGGACAACGTCCTCGCCCAGCTGGCCAACCTGAAGACCCACCCGTCGGTGGCCAAGGCCCTGGTGCAGGGCAGGGTGACCCTGCACGGCTGGGTCTACGACATCGGATCCGGCTCCGCCGAGACGCTCGACACCGACAGCGGACGGTTCGTCGCCCTGGCGGGCTGACCACCGCGTCCCCTCCGACCACTCCCTCCCACCATCCCCAGACCAGGTCCGGGCACCCGCCCCGGACCCCATCCCCGAAAGGCCCACCCCATGGTGCACGCGCAGTTCGACCAGACCGCCCGTCAGCAGCTCGCCCTGGAGGTCGTCGACGCCAAGACCCGCAAGGACCTCACCTGGCAGGAGCTCGCCGACACGACCGGCCTGTCCGTCGCCTTCGTCACCGCCGCCCTGCTCGGCCAGCACGCCCTGCCCGCCGACGCGGCCAAGGCCGTCACCGAGCTCCTGGGCCTGGACGAGGACGCGGCCCGGCTGCTCCAGACCATCCCGCTGCGCGGCAGCATCCCCGGCGGCATCCCCACCGACCCGACCATCTACCGCTTCTACGAGATGCTCCAGGTCTACGGCACCACCCTCAAGGCCCTGGTCCACGAGCAGCTCGGCGACGGCATCATCAGCGCCATCAACTTCAAGCTCGACGTCAAGACCGTCGAGGACCCCGAGGGCGGCCACCGCGCCGTCATCACCCTGGACGGCAAGTACCTGCCCACCAAGCCGTTCTGATCCCCGGGCGGGCCGGGGTGGACCCGACAGGTCCCCCGGCCCGCCGCCCCACCCCCGACCAGCAGGGAACCGCCACCGTGGACTTCGCCCAGCACACCATCGACCTCGCCCGCCGCAACGTCGCCGAAGGCGGGCGCCCGTTCGCCACCGTCATCGTCAAGGACGGCGAGATCCTCGCCGAGAGTCCGAACAAGGTCGCCCAGACCGGCGACCCCACCGCGCACGCCGAGATCCTCGCCATCCGCGACGCCTGCACGAGGCTCGGCACCGAGCACCTGACCGGCACCACCATCTACGTCCTCGCCCACCCCTGCCCGATGTGCCTGGGCTCGCTCTACTACTGCAGCCCTGACGAGGTCGTCTTCCTCACCACCCGCGACGACTACGAACCGCACTACGTCGACGACCGCAAGTACTTCGAACTCGCCACCTTCTACACCGAGTTCGCCAAGAACTGGGACGAGCGCCGGCTGCCGATGCGCTACCTGCCCAGCGACGCGGCCATCGACGTCTACCGGGCGTGGCGCGAGCGCAACGGCGGCGAACGCCGCGTCGCCGGCGCGCCCGTCGCGGCCTGACGAGGGCGCACGCGATGCCCGAGCCGATCGAGAAGGCCGCGTGGATCCGGCTGGAGAACGGCCGGGTCCTCGCCGCAGTCGGCTTCCTCCTCCGCAGGCCACGGGTCAGTTCGCCGAGAGGCGGGTCTACCGGGCGTCGAACTCGTCGGCGCGGACTGCGGTGACGAAGGCCTGCCAGGCGGGGGAGGGGAAGAGGAGGGCGGGCCCGTCGGGGTCCTTGGAGTCGCGGACGGGCTGCACGCCGATGAAGCCGTCGGCTACCTCGATGCACTGACCGCCACTGCCGCTGTGCGAACTCTTGCGCCAGGTGGTGTCCATCGCGGTTGCCTCCTGTGGGTGGAGTGGGAAGTCGGTGGGGATGACTTCCCACTCCGGCGTCAGATAGGCCTAGTTGGAGTCGAACTCGCCGGTACGGGTGGCGGTGACGAAGGCCTGCCAGGCGGCGGAGGAGAAGAGAAGGGCCGGGCCCTCGGGGTCCTTGGAGTCGCGGACGGGCATGAGGCCGGTGAAGCCGTCGGCGACCTCGACGCAGCCGTTCTGCCCGCCGCTGTACGTGCTTTTACGCCAGCCGGCGCTAGCCAGGTCAACGTCCATCCTCATAGTCCTTCCGTACCGCACGGATCATCTTCACGGATGCGGCCTGATTCAGTGCCCCGATCTGCAGCCGATCGTAGTCCCTGGCTAGCGGAAGGACAGCGTTGATATCGCGGTCGAGGTACCCGCGCAGCTCGGTTTCTGTGTATCCGAGCAGTTTGCGGTCCGGCATGGTCAGCAACGTCACGTGTGAGCTGAAAGGCCGGTCCTCACCCAAAGAATACGGGGCTACCTGGAGGAGGATGTTCGGGTTTGCGGCCAACTCATCGAGGTGCCGCAGTTGTTCGATCATCACCTCTGTTCCTCCGACAGTCCGACGCAGGCAACTCTCGTCGAGAACCGCATGAAGGAGAGGCGGAGGGGTGCGGTTCAGGAATTGCTGGCGCGTCATGAGGAAGTTCACTCGCTCCTCGGCCTGCTCGGGGGTGGCGTTGCCACGCCGGACGTTGCCCGCTTCCCAAGCGCTGGCGTAGGCAGGGGTTTGCAGCAGGCCAGACACGATGTCGATCGAGAACAGCCTGACCTCGGCGGCACGGTTCTCGTAGTTGGCGTACTCGGGGAAGCCCGGGACCAGGGCAGTGTGCTTGAGCTGCCAGTACATCAGCAGCAGGGTCCCGCCGGTCTGCAGGACTTCGTCGGCCTTGGTAGCAAACTTCTCACTCGGCGGTCGCTGCGCAAGTTCGACGAACGAGACGTAGGACGGGTGGACTCCGATCTTGCGCGCGAG